>JBEKPO010000042.1:0-59229 GCA_049520675.1 Occallatibacter sp.
CTTTTTCATAACCATCTTGCCGTCGATCTCCTGCTGCCGGTCTTCGAGTTCGGCAGCGAGCCGTTCGTCGAGCTGCGCGAGGAGATATGGCTAGCCGTCTTCAACCGGGCGGCGCGCGGCGGAGTTCCGGGAATGATCTTCACGTTTGCGCCGGAAAACACCGTTCGGCCCAAGTTCGTGCACAATGTGGTCGCCGCGGTCTCCAGCTCCGGTGGTGCCGTCGATTTTGTCGAATTGACGTGCCCTCTGCCGGAGCTCAAGCGCCGCATCGAAAGCGCTTCAAGACGCGAGCACGGCAAGCTAACTTCGGTCGCGCTCTTCGATCAGCTTTATGCCGCTGGAAACTTCAACTCTCCTGCAATGCCTGAAGCGAAGCTATCCATCGATACGAGCCTTCACTCGCCAGCCGAAGCCGCGAAACAAATTGTACAGACGCTCGAACTAGCAGACTTGCCACGTACCTGACTGCTCCCTTGTTCCCTCGGTCCCTTGTTCCCCGCCTCTTAGACCTCCTCGGTCAAGTCCATTTGCGGCAGAACATCGTCCCTGCGCGCAACCCATACGTACAGCGTCGGCAGCAGGAAGATGCTCATGATCAGGTTGGCCATCAGGCCGCCCACAATCACAATGGCAAACGGCCGCTGCGAGTCCGACCCGATGCCGTGCGAAACTGCGGCCGGCAGTAATCCCAGCGTTGCCACCAGCATGGTCATCATGATCGGCCGCAAGCGCAGAATCGCTCCTTCCACGGCCGCGGTCTCAATGGCGTTGCCGCGAGCGCGCAGTTGGTTGATGTACTCGAGCATGATGACGCCCGTCTGCACCGATACGCCAAAGAGCGCCAGGAAGCCGACCTCCGACGAGACGCTGAAGTTTGTGCCGGTAATCAGCAGAACTAGCAATCCGCCCAGGCTGGCCATGGCCACAGTCGCCAGAACCAGCAGGGCCCACTTGAGCGATTTGTACATGGTGTAAAGAATGATGAAGATCAGGAGCACGGTCACTGGCACGATAATAGCCATTCGCGCTTCGGCGCGCACCTCGCTCTGGTATTCACCCTCCCACCCAATGTGATAGCCGCGAGGCAGTTTGACCTGATCATTCACTTTTTGAATGGCATCGCGCACCGCGTCGCCCAGGGCACGATCGCGCACGCTGTATTTGATGGCCACATAACGCTCGTTGTTTTCGCGGTAAATCTCCGAGCCTTCGTCCGCCTCGTGGATATCGCAAAGCTGGGCCAGAGCAACGCGTTCTCCCGACGGCGAAAGCAAACGAATGTTTTCGATCGCCTCTCGGTTACCGCGAAATTGCGGCAAATACCGCAGGGTGAGGTTGTAGACCTCCTCGCCCCGGTACACCTGAGTGAGTGCATTGCCGCCGACAGCAGTCTGAATGGCGTCCTGCACGTCGGCGACGTTGATCTGCCAGCGCGCCGCTTTTGCGCGGTCCACTGTCACGTCCAAATCGGGCTGGCCGGTCACCTGAAAGACGCCGATGTCGGCAATCCCTCTCACGCGGCTCATGACGGTCTCAATCTGGGTCGCCAGATCCTCGAGCGTGCCCAAGTCTGCGCCGTAAACCTTCGTGGCCAGCTCGCCTTTGACGCCGCTCACCGCCTCTTCCATGTTGTCTTCGATGGGCTGCGAGAAACCCCAGACCACGCCTGGGAATTTTTCTTCGAGCGCCTTGTTCATCGACGCGATCAGGTCGTCTTTGTTCTGGTGGAATACTGGGCGCCACTGCTCCTTTGGCTTCAGGCCCACAAAGTACTCGGTATTGAAGAATCCAGTGTGGTCGGTCCCGTCATCGGGCCGGCCCGTTTGGCTGGTGCATTCGGTTGTTTCAGGAAACGAGCAGAGCAACAGCCGCGCCTGGTTGGCGACGGCTATGCTCACGTCCGGCCCGACGCTCTGTTCAAGCGTGCCGCGCACCCACATCGAACCCTCGTCCAGGTGGGGCAGGAACTCAGAACCGATCACGCCGCTGAAAGCAAGAAAGATGGCCAGGATCAGCGCGCAAACGCCACCGGTGAGCATAATGCGGTGATGATGGATCGCCCAGGTCACGCCATGCCGGTAGCGCTCGCGGAGAAACTCCATCACCGGGTTCTTCCATTCCCTTGCGCCCTTGGTAAACAGCATGCTCGCCAAGACAGGGGCGATGACGATCGAATACGTCAAAGCGCCCAACAGAGCGAACGCAACCGTCCACGCCATGGGCCGGAATAGACGGCCCTCCACGGCCTGCAAGGTAAAGATGGGCAGGTAGGCGGTGATGATGATCGCGATCGCGAAAAACACGGGACGTTGCACTTCATGGGCAGCTTCGCGGATTTTCTCAGCCGGGGTGCGGCTTCCATTACCATGAGAAAGATGGCGGATGATGTTTTCCACCATGACTACTGCGCCGTCCACCACCATTCCAAAATCCAGCGCACCGAGTGAAAGCAGATTGGCAGGAATTTGCCGCAGATCGAGACAAGTAGCAGCGAATAGCAGTGAAAATGGAATCGTCAGGCATACGATTATCGCGCCGCGCACGTTGCCTAGAAAGAGAAAGAGAATGATGGTGACCAGGATCATGCCCTCGGTCAGGTTGTGCAGCACGGTGTGCATTGTGAAGTGAAGCAACTCGCTGCGATCGATGAATGGAACTAATGTCACGCCTTTCGGCAAGATGAGATCATTCAGTTGCGTGACCCTCGCGTTCACCCCGTCCAGCGTAGGCTGCGCGTTGGCTCCCTTCTGCAGCGCAGCAATGCCGCTGACCACGTCGTCGTTATCAACCAGGGTGCCGTCCTTGCGGTGATAAGCGTCGCCGAACTGCCCCAGGCGAACCATCGGGCCCTGCTCGACCACCCCGATATCCTTCACTCTCACTGGCGTGCCGGACTTGGTCGTGATGACTGTGTCGCCAATGTCCTGCACATTCCGCACCAGTCCCACTTCGCGCACGTTAACCTGCTGCTGGCCCTCCTGGATGAAGCTGCCGCCGCCGTTGGCGTTGTTGTTGGTCAGTTGCTGTTCGACCTGCGCGATGCTCAGGCCGTAGTCGATGAGCTTTTCAGGATCGAGGCGAACCTGATACTCGCGAGTCGGCCCCCCGAAGGGATTAATATCCACCACCCCCGGAACCGACTTGAGATTCTTCTCGACTACCCACGTCTCCACCGTCTTCAGGTTCATCACGTCGAACGCGGGGTTCGCACTTCGCAGCGTGTAGAAATAAATCTGGCCCACCGGGCTCCAGTCGGTTCCCATCTGCGGAACCACGCCGGGCGGAAGCGTGACCTGGGTAAGCCGCTCCATCACGCGTTCGCGATTTTCGAAGTCGGTTGTTTCCTCGCCAAAAACCATCTCCACAGTTGACAACCCGAAGATCGACCATGAACGCACGTGGGCGATGCCGGGGATCCCATTCATGATCGTCTCGATGGGTACCGTCACTTGCTGCTCAATTTGTTCTGCGGAGATCCCCGGCCACTGCGCAATCACATCGACGTAATTGTTCGCCACATCGGGATAGGCCTCGACGGGCAGGCGATGAAACGAAACCATTCCCCATGCGAACAGCAGAACGGCGATCGCCAAAACCAGGAACCGACTCTGCAGCGCAAAGTCGACCAGCCTGCGAATCATTGCGCCTCCACCGTGGCCTCGAGATTCAAAACGTCCTTCACCACTTGCTGACCGGGTTCGATCGACTGCTGTCCGGGCGTCGTATTGGGCAGAATTTCCTGCTGTCCGCCAGGAAGCATTTCGCCACCCGTCACCGCAACGCGCTTGAACTGCTTGCCGCCCGCGGGAACAAACACCCACTCGCGATCGTGCAAATGCAGAACGGCGGTCGCGGGCACCACGGCATGCGTCACGCGGTTCCGGCTTTCCAGCGTCGCTGTCACGAACATTCCCAGCTTCAGGATTCCGGGGTTGGCCAGCTCGATGCGAACTTTGGCGGTGCGGATCGATGGATCGAGCACTGGACCGATATCGCTTACATGACCGGTAAGTACCCGGTCGGGGTAAGCGGTCAATTTGATCTGCGCTTCCTGGCCGAGATGTACCTTCGGCAGATCGTTCTCGTACACATCGCACAGAATCCAGACTGTGCTGATGTCAGCGATGGTGAACGCTGTCGCTGTCCCCGAAAGCGTGACGCCCGCCGCCGCCGCATTGGTGATGTTCTGTGCCACCACCACGCCCGATATCGGCGCATAAACGTTCACCACCGGGCTGGGATGGTCTTTGTCCACGTCGAAAAGCTTCAACTGCGCATCGGCTGCCGCCAGGTCGGCCTTGGCATCCTTTTCGGCGTCCTCGGCCTGCTCGACCGTCGCTTGCGAAATCGCGCCATGGCTGAATAAATCTTCAGCGCGGATGTAAGCCTTGTTGGCAAGCTGCTCGTCATTCACTGCCTTCAGGTAGGTGTTGAAGGCATTGCTGATATCGGGGCTTTCCACGCTGAATAGCAACTGCCCCTTCTTTACGTTGTCGTCCAACCGCGTCTTGATGTCGATCACGCGCCCGTTGGCGAGCGATATGACGGGCACTTCGCGCGAGATATCGGGGAACACGGATCCTGTCACATTCAGCTTTTCGGGCTCATCGATCTTGACGACGGAAACCAAGGGAAACTGGTTGGCATCTTCAACATTCACAACCGAAGCGTCGCCGGTTTCCACAACTTGAGGCTGCGATGCCGCTCCGCTTGCCGGGTCGAATTTCTCTTTGCAACCCGCCAGCGCAACGAGTGCAGCAAGGCAGCACGCGGCTTTCAAAAGGGAAGTGTTCGTCATGGGATCACCTCGCGTCCGACGGCAAGATTCAGTTGTCCGACTGCTGTAAGGTAGGCGCCGATCAGTTGGACATAGGCCAGCTGCACCTGCCGGTAATCGCTTTGCGCGTTCAGGAAATCCATCAGGGACGCCCCTCCATGCATGTAGGCGTAGCTCACCGTGTCGCGCACCCGCAGCGCCTCATCGTTGTATTTGGCCTTGTAGGGTTTCAGCAGCGCGATGTTGCTGCGCACCGTCTCGTACGCTGTGTCCACGTCGCTGAAGACTTGTGCCCGCGTGGCTTCGCTGGCTTGCCGGCTGCGGTCGATGTCGATTCCCGTGCGCTTCTTTTCGCCCTGGTTCCGGTCAAACACGCGCAGCGGGACGCTCACGCTCAAGCCCAGCGTCTGCAATCCTTCGGGATTGTTGTTTGAAGAGTTCCAGGTGTACCAGGCGCTCAAGGTCGGGTCAGTGGAACCATTGGAAATTGCCAGTTTGTGGTTGGTTTCAGATTGCTGGATGGTCTCTAGCGCCGCCTGCAGATCGGGGCGTACGCTCAACGCCGTCTGGTGAAAGTCGTCCAGCGGCGCCAGCGTATCCGAGAAATCGAAATCCCCTGTCACATTGAACTGCTCTACCGGCGTGCGCTCGTTCAGCAATTGCAGCAACTCGATCTTGGCCGTGCGCAGGTTCACAATTGCTGTTTCCAGTTCCGATTCGTATTGCACGCGTAGCAGCTCGATGCGGTCGAAATCGATCTCTGCGATGTCGCCCGCCTTCAATCGCTCGCGGCTGATATCGATGATCTTGTCGTAGTAGTCGAGGTCGTCCTGCGCCAGTTTGACGATTGTTTTGGCTTCAAGCGTCTGCACGAACGCACTGCGCAAGGTGAATTCCAGGTTCCGTTTCAGGTCCTCGTGCTGCGCTGCGGAAATACGCGTCCCTTCCTGCGCGCTCTCCAGCCGCAGTTCGCGCTTGTGATCCCGCTCGTGCAGGTAGCTGAAGTTGGGCACAACGTCGGTGCCGCGGAACGGCTGCCACACCCCATCGTGTGGAACCAGCTGCGTACCGTCTTCCGACAGCGCGAATTGAGGGTTCGGCCGCAGATATGCGGTTATCTCCTCTGCCCGCATCTCGTCCACGTTGTCGGCATCGGCCTTCAACGCGGGGTTGGTGGACTCGAACTGGGCCTTCACCTGATCCCAGGTGAGGCTTTGCTGGGCCGATAGTGTTCCATCTGCCAGGACAAAGATTGCAGCCATTATCCAGGCGGACCGGCATGGCGAGATCCGCTTCATACCAAACCTTTGCGCCGTGGTTTACACAGCAGACTCAGGAAAGTGGGAGTTAGTCGATGAGAAACGTGCGATTCAGCCGGATCAGGCGACAGGAGGAGGCCGATTCTCGATCGACGCGAGGGAGGGATTCTCTACGTGTGGAACCGATCGACGGCTCAGGGGGGGCAACTGCACAATGCCAAAACTCAATCCCTTAAACACCGGCAGCGGAAGTGCCGCCAGGAGCGGAGTACTCGAATGGGCATGAAGACTGCAATCGTCGCGGCGGACACAGCAATCGATTTCCGCCGGGTTCTGCGCCGCCAACAGGTCGTCGGTCATCGAGATGGCCGGTAACAGGATAAGAATAACGACCGCAAGGGCGATGAACTGTGCGCGCCGCTCCTTGGTCGTGCGCTCTATGCGCAGCCAGGCACCCATCATAGCCAGCGCAACCAACACCCAACCGAGATTGAGAGTGAGCTCCATTCCCAGTGCCAATTTTACATAATAGCGGATATCGCAAGATAGGTCCCGTGTTCTTTAGATTGATCGTGGACCCACAAACGGCGAATTGACATTGCCCAAAGGATTGATAAACCTGATGCTTAATTGTCGAAGATGTCGCGGGGAATCGCCTCTCGATTGCCCGTTTTCCTTCGAATATTGCGCGATACAAGTCTCTCCGCTGCCTGTTTGACGGTGCCTGGAACACCCCGTAAGATGAAGGAAACGGCAGCGTAAGCGTGTAATCGGCTGCGCCGGGCCCGCAATTCGGAGCGCTTCTTGTCGATATAGGCTTGGCAAGAGCTTTCAACCGTGATGCGGTTCTAGCCTCCAGGTCATGCGTTCTGGGCAATCCGGGACGCACGCCGGTAGTGATCGGTCGCCGCCATGCTTGTTGCCCCCTCGTTCAACGGCAGGACAGCTGACTCTGGATCAGCATATCGGGGTTCGAATCCCTGGGGGGCAGCCACAAAACAAACAACTTACATCGATATTTAAGATAGAGAAGTTAAGCTGCCACTGTCACTGCTGATTTCAGCAGTAGGCTTTAGGACCTTTCACACTGCCAGCACTGCCTGCTCAGGAGTAATTTCCGGATGGGCGACCACCCACTCGGAACGCGAATTAAACTGTCGCTTATGGGCGAACGACACCGTTCGCATACGGGGATGCACGCGCATCATCGATAGCCAGCACCGCTTGGAGAAATCAATGTGCTTTTCCGCAAGCATCCAGAAACTGAGATCATCTTTCGGACTTAGCCTCGGACTTCAGATCGCGTGCGCCGTTTTGGCGACGCTTGCCTCCCCCGCTCCAGCGGCGGCTCAGTTCGCAGTCTGCAACATCAACGCGAAAGCGGGAATCATGGTCGCCATCAGCGTCGTGGCCGGCGAGCCCGGTTCGTCCATGTCGCACGCGCTGACAACGACCAGTGGCTCTACCGCAGTGGCCGCTGGCGAATGCCAGGCGCTCATCCCGGGCTCCCTCTTCAACATCGCCGACATTTACATCTTCGCGTGGGAGCCGAGTAATCCCACGCATATCTGGTCCGGCGACCCGCGGGACCCCTACCAGCGTTGTGTGCCCACCGCCGGGAAAGATGGGAAGGCGCCACACTTCTCGTACCAAGACCACCAGGGAGACAATCCGCCATGCGGCCCGGGGCAGGTAAAACTGAACTTCATGGACCTTGAAATCGGATTCAGGCAGAGTTACACGAAGTACTTCAAAGATCCCGAGGAAGGCGAGGCGCCCCAGCCACCCAATCCGCCTCCGGCCGCGCACGCACCAGGCAAAGCCCCACCGGCAGCCGTACCCAAGTCGACACCAGCGCCTGCCGCAGTTCCTAAACCGGCCCCTGCCGTCCTTTCAACACCCGCCGCGCCTACAGGCAACGCGGTTCTCGGTTACCAGTGGATTGACCGCTCAGCCGGGCGCTCCAAACCCGCTCTCCGGACACACCGTTGTCCTGCTCAATCAGAGCTTTGAAGCCGTTTTGACGGGTGCAGGTCTTCAGGCCCCGCCGGGAGTGTCCCTGGTCAAGGGTTACCTCGCAGCTTGCGCCAGCAACCAACCTGCATGCCAGGCGGGAGTCGCCGCCACCAATTCCTCCACCGTTTACGGTACCAAAACAGATGCCGGCGGCAAGGCACAACTTCCCGGCGTCCCTCCGGGTACTTACTACTTTTTCTGCCTTGGCAACTACAACAACCAACTGTTCAAGTGGGACTTTCCGATCCAATTGAAAGCCGGCGCCAACTCTTTAACTCTTGATCAACACAATGCTGCGGCGGTGAATTAGATAAACGCTGAGGCGAGTCCCCGATTAGGGCCCCCATAGTTGCCGGGCGTGCGGCATAAGTGGATCGGACGGCTTCCCGCGCCCGCACAGATCGTGCGATTGCTAGCGGGTCTGTCTGCCTGTTTCCTGGAGCAGGATTCCGCCGGATTCGGCGGGCTGCGTCGCGGAATCGATCGCCTTCGACAACTTTCGCGTCATCACTTGAAAGTGATAGCCCATGACTGCCAGGGTCATGGCCGCGCCAAAGCAGCGGCGATACCGCGTCGCCGCCTCCGCCAGGAACTTCCAATAGCTCCATTGGTGCCGTCCGAAGACTCCCTGACGGACGATGGAGGTGACGAGGGCGCGGGCATTGCCCCTGGTCAACCATCGCTGCCTGGTGGTTCGCTTCTCATGCCGCGGGTGGGTTCGGCTCAGGTAAAGCTTGACGCGTTCATAATAGGCGTCGCAGGAATAGATTCTCTTCAACACCGACCGATAGCCCTCCACCAGCCGTGTCGCGTCCATGTGGGGAAGGAAGTTGAGCTTGACGTCGGTATTGTCGCCGTCACCCACGTCCAGAATCCGGCCTTCTCGCCGCAGGCGCCGGAACAGCTGGGTACCAGGCATGGCCTGCAGTAATCCGACCATGGCAATGGGAATACCGCTTTTCTGGATGAACTCTGCCATGCGGTCGAAGATGTCTTCCTTGTCGGTATCGAAGCCCAGAATGAAACCGCCCATCACCTGCATTCCATAGCTTTGGATGGTAGCCACGCTTTCGAGCAGGCTGCGCCGCGTGTTTTGCAGCTTATTGCTCGCGATCAGCCCCGATTCATCGGGGGTCTCGATGCCCAGGAAGACCGAGACGAATCCGGCGTCTTTCATCAGCTGCATCAACTCCGGATCGTCGGCCAGGTTAAGCGAAGCTTCAGTATTGAAGTCGAAACTGGTCTTGTATTGGCTCCGCCATTCAGCCAGCGCCACGCATAGTTCCTTGGCGCGTGCCTTGTTGCCGATGAAGTTGTCATCGACAATAAACACCGCTTCGCGCCAACCAGCCGCGCGCAGTTGATCCAGCTCGGCCAGCACCTGAGCCACGGCCTTGGTGCGCGGCCGGCGTCCGTAGATCTCGATGATGTCGCAGAACTCACAATTGAAGGGGCAACCTCGCGAGTATTGGACAGCCATGGTCGAGTATCGGTGCATCTTAATGAGGCTCAGGTCGGGTAAAGGGCTGGTGGCCATCTCCGGCCGCTGATTGGCTTGATAGACGGGCCGTGCCGTTCCTTCTTCCAGATCCCGCGCCAAGCCGGCGATCAGGCTCTCGGCCTCGCCAATGACCACGTGGTCCGCCTTGAGCTCGGCCGCCGGTATGCTGCTGGCGATAGGGCCGCCAACGACGGTGCGAAGACCGCGCGCACGGCAGCGTTCGACAATGGTCATCAGCGCTTCGCGCTGAATGTGCATCCCGCTCAACAGAACCACGTCAGCCCATGCCAGGTCGCGGTCGCGCAGGGGCTCCACGTTCGTGTCGACCAGGCGCTTGTTCCAGGCGCGCGGCAACAGGGCTGCCACGGTCATCAGGCCGAGCGGAGGCTGCGCGGCGCGCTTGCCGACAAATTTGAGCGCATGTTTGAAGCTCCAATACGTCTCTGGGAATTCGGGGTAGATCAATAGGGCGTTCACGGGCCGTTTCTCCAGGAGGAAGTGCGCCGTGCACACGAATCCGCAGAAGGGGCTGCAGTTGGTTCCAGCGCAACGCAAGTGAGCGCGGCTGCGCTCCGGCGCACTTCCTCCCGAACAGATTGCTCCGTGGGAAGCCGGAAAACTGTGCAAAAGGGACCACTTTGCGGGAGTGTTCAGGCTGGAGACGCCCTGGCCGCCGAGCGTCCGGCAAACCCTCCGCGGAGGCCTTCCGCGACGGCTATCGCGAGCCCTTGACGCGCCGGAAGCGGCCTGACTTGAAAATAATCGAGAAAAGTGAGCAAAATTGAACAGACTGCCCGTGCAATCGGGGTATAACCTTCTGCTAAAGTTCCGCCGGTGCTGTACAGTAAGCGAACGCTTGGGGATGTTGATTTGAATGAGCAATTTGTGGGATCAAGGATCTCCTCCTGCTGTTGCTTATCTTTGAGGTGGTCATTTTGGGGTGGTCATTGCAATGACTGCAGCTCGGGGCAGGATGGGTCCGCGTTCCTCACGCAACATCACGAGCCATCGCTTCAGCCGGAAGGGGGACTCATCGGTGTTCGCGCTTGAAAAACCGACATTCGATGCAGCCTCGTTTCTAGCGAGCGCGGGCTTGGGGAGAAGAATCGTCCAATTGGCGCCCAAACAGACCTTCTTTACTCAAGGTGATTCTGCGGACGCTGTCTACTATTTGCAAGAAGGCCGGGCAAGAGTGACGGTTGTTTCGACAGTCGGCAAGGAAGCTACGATCACGCTTCTCGCGGCTGGGGATTTTATTGGAGAAGAGTCGCTTGCGGCCCCGGCTGGGCTTCGCCTGGCGACGGCCACCGCACTTACCGCCTGTACTGCACTGAAAATAGCCCGCAATGAGATGATCCGCGTGATGCACGAGGAGCACCAGTTCTCGGACTTATTTTTGAAGTTTCTCCTGGCCCGTAGTATGCGCATCCAGGCCGACCTGGTCGATCAGTTGTTCAACTCCAGCGAAAAGCGGCTAGCGCGGATTCTCCTGCTGATGGCGGAATTTGGCCAGCCGGGTAGCCCGGAATCGACGCTTCCTAAAATCTCGCAGGAGACGCTGGCGGAGATGATCGGCACCACTCGTTCCCGAGTCAGTTTTTTCATGAACCGGTTTCGCAAGCTTGGCTTTGTCGAATACGACGGCCGCATCCGAGTCCATAAGTCGCTGCTCAATGTGGTTCTGCACGATCAACCGCCCGACGATCAAGACCCGTAGGTTTAAGATCTCCACCATCCCCGCGGAATAACTCTCAAGCCGGCCACAATTTCGTCTCTCGCGAGCCCTGTGCAGAATTGACCAGCTTTGCGGCTCCTTGCATGGGACACTCACCTTGATATCCATCTTCATCCCCCTGGTGAGGTCGCAGATGCCCTGCACAAAAGAGAGACTGCTGATCGTTGACGATGAGCCTTCGATTCGAACTTCGTTGTCATGGCTGCTTAGCGAGATTGGATACTCCGTTCGGGCCGCCGAAGACGGGCTTTCCGCATTGATCGAAATTCAGAAACAAATTCCCGAGATTCTCGTCTCCGACCTCAACATGCCCCGCATGTCGGGCTACGAATTGCTTAGGGTGGTCCGAGCCCAGTATCCAGCCATCCGGGTCGTCGCCATGAGCGGCGCATACCCCGGGGATCAGATCCCTTCCGGCGTTGTTGCCGATGCTTTCTTTCAAAAGGGCCGAGGTTTTGGCGAGTTCTTGAAGATGATGAAATCCCTCCCTCAGCCAGATCGGATGGCGCAGCAGCAGGCTGGTGCTGCACCATCGCCGGTCTGGATCTCGAGATACGAGCGCAACGCCGCCGGAGAGGGCTACGCGACCATTGAATGTTCGGAGTGCTTGGGAACCTTTCCCAAAGCTCTCAACGGCACGATCGATCCGATCAATGAAACGAATTGCCTTTTTTGCGGTCACCAGGTGCGCTACACGATCTTTCAGGGCGACGACACGGCATCGCTATTGCCGTTCCGGCGCGCGCACTCCTCTCGAACGCCAGGGCTTCAATCCGCGCGAGAACTCGACCAGTGAAGTTCATCCTCAAACAGCAAGAGAAAGAGGCACGCAATGTGGAAGATAACCGAACATAGCGTGTTCGTACGCGCACAGACTGAATTACCCCCAAGCCTCATCACAACCCGCGAATTCATGGAAGGCTGGAACATCACTTTGCCGGGAGGCGTGAGCCAAATGGCACGGAGGATTCGAGGATGCGGATGGCATTTCATCCGCATAGCCGATGAAACACGGCGAAGCGGCGTCGGCGGATCGTCGCGGCAGGCTGTCACTTCCGCACTTCAGCTGGCTGTCCGGAGCATCAGCGAATACTTCAATGCTGTTGAAGTTCGACACATCCACCTGACAAGATACCCATGGTTTGTTCTAGCCAGGCTCGGAGTTTTTCCTTGCAGAATCCAGCAGAGCCCGGTCCAGTTTGTGCCCTACGATGACCTGCCTCTTCCGGCCCCTACACGGAGGGAGCAATTGCCGGTCAATGCATCGTGGCTATTTCCGCAGTTCCGCCGTCAGATACCGACGGCTGACGAAATGCTGACTCAGTCGAGAAGCAAATATGGGAGGGCGCAATGACGATCCTGCAAATGATATTGATCTTCTTCGTTTTTCATTGGGCTTTGCGTGTTCCGGGAAGGCCGTTTGGCGATCGCTGACGATCGCGCTGCTGATCGCGATAAGTGTCGCAATTGGCCTTAACGTGCTTCCGCAGCGGCCGTATCCGCGTTCATAAATCGGGTGTTTGACGTCTTTCTCGCAATTGAGCCCTCCCTGACATGCTCCCCCTGGAACCCATTATCAGGTTTGTAATCAGGCATTTCAGCACCGCGCCTGCGGAATTTAGGCGAATAGACGGCGAACGGACCTCGACTCCCGGATTTCTCGTTTGTGTGCAAAACTGCTCATCTTCGCAAGCGAGTAGAACGGCATCATACTGACTGCGGTTCTTACACAGTGGCCATGATCCAGGCCCGAGGTGAAGTACGCCAGAAACGGCAGCGAGCCTACTCCTCGTTAATGACGCATCATCGACTCGAATGGTGCTATCGCAAATCCTCGCGAGGAACGGGTACACCGTGCGGACTGCCGCGGACGGTTTGTCGGCATTGGCCCAGATCCAGCGCGAAGTTCCGGATATTCTCGTTTCCGATCTGCATATGCCGGGCATGTCCGGCTTCGAACTGCTTAGCATGGTCCGTCGCCAGTTTCCTTCGATCCGAGCTATTGCCATGAGCGCGTTTTCCGCAGACGAGATCCCTTCCGATGTTGCTGCCGATGCCTTCTTTCAAAAAGGCCGCGGTTTTGGTGATTTGTTAATGATTCTGGAATCCCTCCCTCCACCGGATCGATTGGCGCAGCAGCCTGCTGCCGCGACTGGGCCGGGCTGGATCCCAGGTTCTGTGACACGCTGCGCAATGTCAATGCTTAGGGAAACGCTGATTCTGTGCCGAAGCACACTTGGGAGTGCGCATTGGCGATCCTGCAAATGGTATTGATCTTATGCACGTTCCGCGAAAGCCAGTTCACGAAGACGCGCGACGGTCGGGGCGATAGAGTTTGCTCTTGTGCATGACCGGCCACGGTGAATACGCCGCATGATAAGCAAGTTGCCAAGGCCGGAGTGCTTTCTGTCGCGGCGTGGAACGGCGGCGTGCTTCTAGCATATGACGGGCGAACGGAGTCCGCTTTTTTGGCGCGCGGCGGCAGTTCTTGCCGTCGGGCTGGCATGCAGCGGAGCTTTATTTGCTTACTCTGTTCTCACGCATGAGGAAATCGTAGACCTGGTATGGACATCCGAGATTCGCCCCCTCCTGTTGCAACGCTTTCCCGGTCTGACCGAGGACCAGATCAAAGAGGCCCATGCCTACGCCTACGGGGGCTCGGTGATTCAAGACCTTGGCTACTATCCTCTTGGCAGCAAGGACTTCAGCGACCTGGTTCACTACGTTCGAAGCGGAGATTTTGTTCTGGAGTTGCTTCGTCAAAGCCAGGATGCCAACGAGTATGGCTTTGCATTGGGCGCTCTATCGCACTATACGGCGGACATTGACGGTCACCCCGCGGTCAATCAGGCGGTCGCCCTCCATTATCCAAAGCTGCGAGCGAAATATGGCAACTCGGTCCGCTATGCACAGGACACGACGGCTCATTTGAAGACCGAATTTGGATTCGACACACTGCAGGTAGCGAAAAATCGATATGCGTCGGATCAGTACCATGATTTCATCGGGTTCAAGGTCGCGCAGCCTTTGCTGGAGCGGACATTTCCAGTCGTATACGGGCTACAACTGAAGGACGTGCTCGCGCACGAAGACCTGGCGGTTGGCTCGTATCGCTTCTCGGTCAGCCGGCTGATTCCGCAAATGACCAAGGTCGCGCTTCAGACGCACAAGAAGGATCTGATGCGAGAGACACCTGACTTTGCGAAGAGCAAGTTTCTGTATCGCCTATCGCGCTCCGATTACGAGCGGGAGTGGGGAAAGACCTATACGAAGCCGGGCTTCGGAACGCGAGTACTATCCGTGCTTTTGCGATACATACCGAAGGTTGGGCCCTTCAAGGGTTTGGGATTCAATAACCCTACGCCCCAAACGGAAGACTTATATATCAAGAGCATCAATGCTACCGTCGACCAATACCGCGCCTATCTCGAGGAGGTACGTGCAGGCAAGCTGGTGCTGCCCAACTGCGATCTCGATGACGGCGAAAGAACCAAAGCAGCGGAATACACGCTCGCAGACGAGACCTACGCTAACTTGCTGGCCAAATTGGCGGCGCAGAAATTCGACGGCACCTCGCCCCAACTGCGCGCTAACATTCTCGATTTCTATTCCGATCTCTCGCTGCCCATCGAGACCAGGAAAGACCCGGCTCGCTGGCAAGGGGTCTTGACGGATCTTAGCGAATTGAAGTCTATGACCTCTTTGCCGACTGACTGAGGATAGATTCTTCTTTTGAGCACCGGCCAGCTTCAGCGTAAACGCCGCGCCTGATCCAAACTGCTCAGACGCACATGATTTGAGCCGGTAGCCTCAAAATGTGTTGGAGCAAGCAAATGACTGCCCCGACCATTGTGAGGAGAATTCATGAACAGAATCAAGTTACTTGCGTTAGCCGCTGTTGCCGCACTCGCGATGGCGCCCGGCGCTCCCAAGGCAGCGGCTCAAGTCTCCATCGATATCGGAGTCGCTCCCGATTGCCCCTACGGTTACTATGACTACGTTCCGTATAACTGCGCGCCGGATGGCTACTTCGGTCCGGAGTGGTTTAACGCGGGCGTCTTCATTGGCACGGGTCCGTGGTTTCATGGCTCCAACGACTTTCATGGCAAGGTCGATAGCAGCTTTGATCCACAGCACGGTTATAGCGGCCCAACACCCAAGGTTGGCGACAAGCCCGCGGCGCAGCGGAGATCCCCTGACCAGTTCAAGGGAAATGAAGTGCATGACGGGCACGGCAAGATAGCCGAAGACAACCACGGTGGCAAAGCCTAGCATCACTGGCCTCAGCGAACGGTCTGACGGCCAAGCTGTTCAAGCGAACTCCGGGGCGCGGATCCTCTCTCTGAGGTCCAACCCCCGGACGCGTCCTTTGACAAGACAAGGAGCCACATGATCTTCGATCGGGGCGCCAATGATGTACTTCGGCGCCTTCGTCGAAGCCTCACAAGTTGAACCCACGGAGGTGGACCAATGAATAACGATCGACTGAAGGGTACTGCGGACGAAATGGTGGGAAGCGCCAAGCAAAAGGCGGGTAAGTTGACCGGCAATACACAGCTCCGGGTCAAGGGTGTCGCACAGCAGGTGAAGGGAAAGCTCGAGAATACCCTGGGCAAGGCCAAAGATGCCGTCCGTGGAACTAGCCAGTAACCTAAGGGGCAAGACGGCGCACGCACATAAGTTAATCATTGACGAAGGCCGAACCAAGCAAGCCCGCTTAATGGCTATCGTGGTGACAAAATGAAGCCGACAAGAGGTGGAGTCGAACGCTCGCGCAGCATTCATCGTCTCTGCCTCTTTCACCATCCTGGAGCCAATGAGGTCAGAAGGTTGAGCTGAGTTGTGCTTTGATCTGAAAGAAGCCGCGATACCCCAACTTTCTTTTGCCGCCATCCGCCCCATCTCGTTGGATTCGAGCATTGCTGGAGTCGCTCGGGCCGGGGATCATTACTGGCGCTGCTGACGACGACCCATCGGGTATCGCCACTTACTCCGTTGCCGGCGCACAGCTCGGAACGAAACTCCTCTGGACGGCACTGCTGACGTGGCCGCTGATGGCCGCGGTGCAGATGATGTGCGCCCGCATCGGCAAGGTGACGGGACAGGGTCTGGCCGCGAATTTCAAGCAACGATTCCCAAAATGGCTGTTGCTGGTTTTCGTCTTTGCTCTCCTGGCCGCAAATACCATAAACATAGGCGCGGACCTCGCGGGGATGGCAGATGCGGCTTCCATGCTGTCGGGGATCAATTCCCACTGGTTTGTGGTGGCCTTCGCGATCCTTATCTCCTGGGCAACCATCCGGCTCCAGTATCAGCAGATCGCGAACACGCTCAAGTGGCTTGTGCTTGTGCTCCTTGCGTATCCCATTACCGCCTTTGTGGTGGGAACCAATTGGGGCCAGGTGCTGCGCGACACCCTGATTCCGTCCATTCCGCATACCAAAATTGCGTGGGAGACGCTGGTGGCTATTCTCGGCACCACAATCAGTCCGTATCTTTTTTTCTGGCAGGCGAGTGAAGAGGTTGAAGAGGAGAAGTCGGCAGGCCAGAGTACGCTCGCCAAGCGCAGAGGAGCCACATCGGAAGAGCTTGACCTGAGAAACATCGATGTGGTCGTCGGCGCCTTCTTCTCGAACATCGTCATGTTCTTCATCATCCTGACGACTGCCATCACTCTCAACCGCCACGGTATTACGAATATTGAAACCTCACGGCAAGCGGCCGAGGCCCTCCGTCCGTTTGCCGGCAACTTCGCCACAACGGTGTTCACACTGGGCATCGTAGGAGTCGGGTTTCTTGCCATCCCCACGCTGGCCGGGTCTGCCGCATACGCTTTTGCTGAGACTCTAGGATGGCGGCAAGGCTTGAACAAGAAACTGACGGGCGCCCGCTGGTTCTACACTCTGATCCTGGTTTCTACCGCGGTAGGAGTCGCGCTGGATTTCATTGGCATCAACCCAGTGAAGGCGCTTTACTGGACTGCGGTCATCAACGGATTGCTGGCGCCTTTTCTCCTGGTTGCGATCCTGATTGTGGCAGCAGATAAGAAGCTGATGCAGGGCCAACCAAGCTCACGCCTGGGATGGATTGTTGTGGCAATCACGACAATAGCCATGTTCGTAGCGGGCGTTGCGATGTTTGTTGTCTGAGCGGCGGCTCCAGGTGCGCCGATCCACGCATTTGGCGGTCCATAGAGTCCATCGCAACACCCTCCAAAGATGAGCAGTTGTGCACAGACTTTGCCAGAGCATCAATGAAACCCTCGACCTGGCGCGTCATGCGCCGCCTTTCAGCTCTCGCAGCCCGGATTCGCGCAGTAGAGGCGGGCAATCGAAGGATGATCTGGCAAGGAGATTCGTATGCGTACTATCCGGTTTCTGCTGGCGCTTCTGATATTGGCCATTCCGGCCGTCTCATTCGGACAGATCGGCATAAGGGTCGCGATCGGTCCGCCGATGCTGCCCGTCTATGAGCAACCAATCTGTCCCGGGGATGGGTTCCTGTGGACCCCCGGCTACTGGGGATACGACGACAGCATCGCCGATTACTATTGGGTTCCCGGTACGTGGGTCATGCCGCCGGAAGAGGGCTTCCTCTGGACACCCGGCTATTGGGGCTGGGGCGATGGAGGGTATTTCTTCAATGACGGGTATTGGGGAGAGACCGTCGGCTTCTATGGCGGGATTAACTACGGCTTCGGCTATTGGGGCGGAGGCTACGGAGGCGGCCGTTGGAACAACGGACACTTCTTCTACAACCAATCCGTCAACAACATCAATGTCGCGAATATTCACAATGTCTATAACGAAAGAGTTGAGGTCAGCAACGTCAACCGCGTCAGCTACAACGGCGGGACGGGAGGGATCGAGGCGCGCCCAACACCGGAACAGACTGCAGCGGGAAGTCAGCGGCATATTCCAGCAGTGGCTGCTCAAACCGAGCATGCCCAGGCCGCCCGCGCCAATCCGGAACAGCGCGCAGGGGTGAACCACGGGAGTCCGGCAATTGCCGCAACTGCCAAGCCGGGAGATTTCAACGCAGAACACGGTGCGGTACGCTCCAAGGAGGCAACAGAGCCCTCTAGAGCGGGGACTGGCGCCACGGCAACCGAGCCCCGCCCCGCAGTCCATCCGAGCGAACTTCCTCCCATTGCTCGTCCCGCTCCGGCCAATTCGGGGAATGCGAAGGCAGACAAGAAGTACGAACAGCAGCAGGACAAGTTGATCGCCCAGCAAACTCAGGAACGGCAGCAGCTTCAGCAGAAGCAGGACGCGGAACATCAGCAGAAGGCGAACGCCAACAACCAAAAACTGGAACAAAAGCACCAGCAACAGACGCAGAAGCTAGTGCAGAAACACACTGAGCAGCAGCAGTCGCTGCAGGCTCGCCAGCCTCAGGCTCGTTCATCGGGCTCAGCACATGGGAGGTAGCAAGGACCACTCACTCGAAGGATCCTGATCCTTCAGGTTCTGTCTCCGGCCGGGTGTACGCCACCCGGCCGCGACTTTTGCGCTTGAGTTGGTAAGCCAGCACGACGTGAGGGAAGCGCGCGAATCATGCGAGCGGTGTAGAAGGAAGTGGCTCCGGCGATTTAGCCCGCTCGAGCCGCGGAGGCGCGCAATGTTGGTTTCTCCGCAGCCTCGACCTTGCGCAGACCGCGCACCTTCCATATCCCGTAACAGGTGCCGGCAACCAGCAGGCCCACAAACATACAGATCAGCGGAGTTGACCATTTCTGGAAGGTCCCTGACCAGATGCGGATGGCGTGGCGCCCGTAGACCATGCCGACCCACGCAATGAGAGAGTAACGCAAAGTGCGTGCGGCGGCGTATACGACCAGGAACCGGCGGCGTGAGACGCCCAGCGCACCAGCGGCAAGCGCAAATGGCAATAGCGGAATTGGCGGAGGAAGCACGGCCGGAAGAAACACGGCGAGGATGCGGTGGCGCTCCACCCATCCGACGACGCGCCCGAGAAGGCGCGCCGGCACGTAATGGCGCAGAGCCGCCTCGCCCCCTCTGCGCCCGAGGTGCCAGGTGGAGTATCCGCCCACCAGGCTGCCGGCGATTGCGAACGCAGCAAGCAGCCATGGATCGCCGTCATATGCCACCAGCCAGAGAAGCAGCAGGTCAGTGCTGCCGGGGAGGGGCAAAGGAATGGGAGAGGAGTCGACAACGGCGACGGAGAAAAGCCCAAGCGCTCCCAGGTGCGTGAGCCAATGCGGCATCAGCGAGTGATGCCTGGCGGGCGAAAGAAACAGGCCCGGTTGTCGAAGAAGAGTGCTCATAAAAATGTGGACCACGTGGTCCGTCTCTGTGCGGTTAGATGCGCGCAGCCCTGAGATCTGCCCGAAGACTTTGCTTTGCCTGCAGTCAGACAAAGGTCTTGAGCATCATTTCGTGGTTAGATTGCGCCTTTACCGAATCAATTCAGCGAGGCATGCCTTTGAATCTGGCGGGCGTTGACGGTGACTCTGGCGATGTGGAAGCCGGCAAAACGTGTAACGTGCACGGAATCCAGCTCAGCAGCATTGAACCGCGCCCTCACCGCAGGAAGGGTCCGAGTTAACGCCCGATGGATCGCGGTCTCAGCCGTTTTGCCAAGTCCTTGCGACGAGTACGAATCCGACAGCCACATAAAATGCCAGCCAATGTCGCGGATTCTCGTGTCCAACTCTGTCGCTGCGGTGCCCTTCGCCTCTGTCCATCCCTTGGAAAACGGCTCCTGACGCAGGGCTAACTCGCTCGGCAGAATGCATCCATCCCGCAGGAATATCGTGTTGATCTTCACTCTTGCCGGCTTCCCGGCGGTCTGAGCAACCGGTTCCGGCCAGAATAGGGAGCGATCGGAATCGCGGCGGGGGAAACGCTCGGAGAAGAATGTTCCAGGGTGAGAGCCTTGGCAGAGGCCGGCACGCTCTTCCTTTTGGCGGCAGGCTCGACCCGGGCCGCAGCCGGTTGACTCACCGGCCCTATCCGACCGAGCCTCATGGCTCGCCGTGCTGCGAAATGCTCTTCAACATCGACTTTCTTGATAAGGCTCATTGCCGCTCTCCAGCCGCCCAGTTAGGATCCGCTGCGGCCCTTTGAGACCGCAGCGGCTACCTGGTTCTGGTTAGTTCAGGCTTCCGGTCGTTGCATTGACCGGGCTGCCAATTGCCTCGCCCGATACAACCAATTCCACTCTCCGATTCTCTTGTCGTCCAGCGGAGTTATCGTTCGAAGCGACCGGCGAACTATTGCCGAAGCCCGTTGCGCTGACCGAGGCTGCGACTACACCCTCTTGTACGAGGTAATCGCGGACAGCTCCCGCGCGGTTCTCTGAGAGTTGCTGGTTCATCTCATCGCCACCGACGTTGTCGGTATATCCGCCGACCGCAATGTCGAGCGACGGGTATGCGATCAATATTCCTGCAACCTTTGCCAGCTTCTCCCGCGCGCCGGGTTTCAACGAGTATTGCCCAGTGTCAAAAAGCACATCGGACATGCTGACGATCAGTCCGCGTGCACTGTCGCGTGTCGCGAGGATCTCATTGAGCCGGATCTCCAATTGCGCACGCATTGCCGCTTTTTCGCTGTCGGCCTGGTGTTCTCCCTCCTGCGCATGCTGGGCAATCAACCGGGACTGGTCGGCATCGGCTTGAGCGGCATTGATTGCCGCGGCTGATGCTGCCTGGTTGTTGACCATGTCCGTCTGAGCCCTCGTCGTAGCGGCTTGGGCGTTCGCCTCATCAATTTGGGCCCTTGTCGCGACGTCCTGAGCGTTCGCCGCATCGGCCTGGGCTCTTGCCGCATCGGATTGAGCTAGTTCCTTTTGGCGCGTCGCCTTGTCGGCTTGCGCCTGCGACTGTGCCTGTGCATCGGCAGATGCCTGGCGTTCGTTCGCCCGGCGATCGTCGTCAATCCTTTTGACAGCAATTTCTCGCGCATCTTCCGCAGTCTGTACCGTCTCTCGGGACTTCGCGATCAGTTGCTTCCTATCGGAATGATGATCCGTGGCGTATGCGTCGGCACCGTCCATCAACTGGACAGCGTGTTGGTAGCTTTCGCCGGCGTAATTCTCGGCTCCCTCAGACTTGGCGATGCGCACTGCATTCCGCGCCTCAAGAAATTCCAATGGCAGCTTGGCATCCAGAACCACGGGGTCGAACTTGTATCCGGTCGGGATATAACCGCCGCGCTCCATAAGCTCATATTTTGCATTCACTGCTTCGGAGGTCCCCTTGGTGTCGGCGCGAATTATATTTTCAAGCACGACAACGTTGCTGGGCTGGCGAACGGCAAAATAGGGCTCCGCCGTCACGATCAGTGCGAATGCCTGGAGGTCGGTGGTGGCAGTCAGTTTGCTGCGATCGTTACCGCCGATCAACACTTCTCCCAGGTTCACCGCGTGCCCGTCAGGCGAGATTGCCCACATTACGTAGGTCAGATATTCGGCGCCAAGAATCGTGGGACTTTGCAGATTACCAAAGTCCGCTTCCACTTCCATGGTGCCGCGCTTGCTGCGCACTTTGACTTTTCCATTGGCAAAGGGGAGCAAAGCGGTTCCGGCCAGGTCCACGTCTGTGGCTCCGCTGCGATGTTGATAGTCGACCGCTTCAACCGTGCGGCTGGTCTCGTCCACAACATAAGTGGGCATTGAGCCCGATGGCACGAGTGCAGTCGACTCCTGCGGGCTGGCTTGAGCGAGAGCGCTCAGGCTGAGCGCGCTGCCGATCACAAACAACAGTGTGTGCTTCACGATATCTCCCGCAGTCAGAAGACTGCCGTATTGCGTGGTTGTCTTCGGTTGACGGACGAAGCGGTGCAAGCTTCGATTGGTGTGGTTTGTCAACGCCCGACGTGGAATTGATTGAGGTGCTGAAACAGCCCGTAGAGATTTGCGATCCAAATAACCAAAACAATGACGACTAGGCCATTCAGGATCGATTTGATTTGTCCCTGCATTGGGATGAATCTGTTTACAAGCCACAACAGGACGCCTGCTGCAACAATCGTAATGAGGACAGTGGTAAGTGGCATTTCATCTACTCCAATCATTTCTCAGATTCGACACCCCCATGGCATGGTCGAAAAGTTACGAGCGTTACTCGCTTAGCACGGGGGCCATCACAAAGAGGAGGAATGATTACTCCGCCTCGTTCTTATTCTTCCCAGTCGCTGAAGAAATAGCTGAGCCATAATGCTCATCCGGGAGAATTGGGAGATATTGAGCGAGATCCGATCCGGCCAAGTCTGAGAAAGTCCTCTGTGCTGATTTGACCAGACCTTCGTATGGAAGGGCCGGTAGCCTGGGGCTTGGTGTGCCTGAGGTCTCGCTCAGTCAAGGCAAATTGATTCTTTCGGCGGGGCAGGCACAAAAGAAATCACGAGGTACTTCCCATGCGACTGTTCCGCTCTGCACGTTGGCTTTTGCTGGCGCTTCTGATCTCTGTCGTTCCCGCTTTTTCACACGCACAAATCGTCATCAGTGTGAGATTCGCCCCGCTCGCACTGCCGGTATACGAACAGCCGATCTGCCCCGAGCCTAATTTAATGTGGACTCCTGGCTACTGGGCATATGGTGACGCGGACTACTACTGGGTTCCCGGCGCCTGGGTCCCGGCTCCCTATGAAGGCGCCCTGTGGACGCCTTATTACTGGGACTGGTACGGCGGCAGTTACAGGCTCCATCGGGGTTACTGGGGCCGCCAGGTCGGCTACTACGGCGGCGTGGACTACGGGTACGGGTACGGCGGAATCGGATTTACGGGCGGACAGTGGCGCGGCAACGAGTTTGCTTACAACACCGCGGTCATGCGCGTGAATGAGAGCGTGATTCGCACCACCTACAACGACCCGACAAGTGTGCAGAGAAACACGATCGTAAACCGCAGCCGCGTTTCCTATAACGGAGGCCCGGGCGGGATTCAGCACGCGGCCACTCCGGCAGAGCAGGCAGCCGGCCGCGATCAGCACACGGCTCCGACAAGTCTCCAGGCACATCATGAAGAGGTTGCGAAGGCCGACAAGTCCTCGTATGCCAAGGCGAACGCCGGACATCCGCAGAACGCGGTTGCTACCAAGCCCTTGGGCGAGGAAACGCGCGTAGCGGCAAATGTGCCGAAGACCGAGGCCAAACCAGAGGCAAGAACTGCGCCGAAGGCTGAGACCAGGCCTGAGACAAGAACCGCGCCGAAGACCGAGGCCAAACCAGAGGCCAGAACTGCGGCGAGGACCGAAGCCAGGCCAGAGGCGAGGACAGCGCCGAAAACCGAGGCCAGGCCAGAGCCAAGAACTGTGGCGAAGACCGAAGCCAGGCCAGAGCCAAGAAGTGCGCCGAGGGCTGCGCCTCAATCGCATGCCCCTTCTGAGAAACGCGCAGCACCGCCGCAGCGTGTCGCACCGCAGGAACGGGCTGCGCCGCAACAACGTGCCGCACTGCCAGAACGCACAGCGCCACAGCAACGCGCGGCGCCGCAGGAACGGGCTATGCCTGCGCAACGTACTGCGCCGCAGGAGCACGCCGCACCCGTGCAGCGTGCCGCGCCGCAGGAACGCGCAGCTCCTCAGGAACGTGCTGCTGCGCCGCCGGAACGCGCCGCACCGCCGCAGCGAGCTGCACCGCAAGAACGTGCTGCACCACAGCAACGATCTGCGCCGCAACCACACGCCGCGCCACAACAACACGCGGCGCCGCAGCAACGTGCCGAACCGAAGGATGAGTCCAAACCGAAGGGTATCTAGCGCGGAATGTTTGCGGAGGCAGAGGCCCACGGTCAGCCGTGGGCCTTTGCACATTCTAGCGAGACCGCGTTCAGACAACTTCCCAGGCGCTACGGAGGGCGCAGCGCGATTGCCGCAGCCTGATGATCGGAGCTTGCCGGCCGTCGATGAGCCAAAGGGGCAAACCGAGACCTAAGGAAGATGAATCTTCAGCTTGAAGCAAATAAAGAGAATCAGGATCGCGCCCAGTGTGGAAAAAATGAGACCAGCGGGGTGGTATCGCTCGTTCTTCGAGCGAAAAATCATGTGGGTAATGCCGCCGCCGAGAAGCGATCCGACGATGCCGAGCACGATCGTCCAGAGCATCGTCATATGCTCGTGCATCACCGATTTTGCGATCAACCCCGACAACAGCCCGATGACAACATACCAGAGTATGTGAAACATGCCTTTTCCTCCATGGATTGCGTTTCGCTGGGAATCTTCAGTACCGGCGCAAATTGCTTGGAAATGCACCGCTACTGTGGGGAATTGCAACATTACACAACATTTGCAGCCGGAAAAAGGGACGATTTCGCATCGACATGGACTCGTTCGCCCGATCCAGAGACCTCATCGTCGATTTTTGACAACAGCCCCCGCCCTTTTCCTTCGCGATTTGGATTCTGCAGGGAGACGATGGCTTAAAGATGGTCAAATTTATACAGGTCGTCCGGCGGTCCGGGGGCCCCTCGAGAGATCCTGGGCATCAGCCGTCGGGGCTTGGATTATGCCAGCCGCCATCCGCAGCGATCAATGCGTCCGCCTCTTTCGGCCCCCAAGTACCTCGTTTGTAGCGGCGAACCCGATGATGGTTCTTGAGGACACGATTCACCACCTCCCATGCGGCTTCGACCGCATCCTCACGAGTGAACAGCGCACCGTCGCCCTTCATGGCATCGCCCAACAGCCGTTCGTACGGCGTTTCCTCTCCTAGCTGTTCATCTGACAGGTAAAGCTCTCGTTCTTCTCCGGTGAATTCCTGACCGGCAAGCTTCACGCGGGCAGACAGGGCGATGGCCGAGTTGGGAGACACCCGGAAGCGCAGGTAATTCGACCTGCTGTTCGGTTGCGCCGCGTCGCCAAAAAGCTTCTGCGGAGGTCGCTTGAGTTCCACGAGGATTTCGGTTGCGGTGATCGGGAGATATTTACCCGAGCGCAGATACCACGGCACTCCGTCCCAGCGCCATGAGTCGATGAAGAGCCGCAGGGCGCAATAGGTTTCGACGTCGGAGCGCTTGGCCACGTCCGGCTCCTCTCGATAGCCGGCATATTGGCCACGCACCAGGTCGTCGGGCTTCAGAGGTCGAATGGCTTTGAAGACCTTGGCCTTCTCGGTTTGCAACTCTCCAAAGTTCCGGCCCGCAGGCGGCTCCATGGCAAGCAGCGCCACGATCTGGAAAAGATGGTTCTGAATCACGTCGCGCAGACAGCCCGCCGTCTCGTAAAAGGCGCCACGCCCGCCCACGCCGAAATCCTCAGATAGCGTGATCTGAACGCTGGCCACATAGTTTCGGTTCCAGATCGGCTCAAGAAACGAATTGGCGAATCGGAAATAGAGGATATTCATGATCGCTTCCTTTCCAAGGAAGTGATCGATGCGGAAAATCGAGTCTTCAGGGAAGACCGCGTGTGCAACCTGATTCAGCTCGCGCGCTGAAGCCAAATCGCGCCCAAATGGTTTTTCGACAATCACGCGCGCATTCTTGGCCAGGCCTGCTGCGCCCAGCCCTTCGATCACCGTCTCGAAGAGCGCAGGTGGAATTGCCAAATAGTGCGCAGGCCGCCGCGCTTTCCCGAGCGCGGCTTTGATCGACGCGAACGTATTGCTGTCTGTATAGTCTCCGCTTACGTACTTCAGCAGGGACAGAAGGCGCTGCAGCGCGCGTTTGTCATCGATTCCGCCTGCCCGCTTGATGCTGTCCGTTGCACGCCGGTGCAGCCGCTCCGGGCTCCATTTCGGTAAAGCAACGCCGATCACCGGAACCTTGAGCGTGCCGTGCTTCACCATCGCATAAAGCGCCGGGAAGATCATCTTATGGGCCAGATCGCCCGTCACACCGAAGACCACCAGAGCGTCTGATTGCGATTCGGGCATCAGGCGTACTCCTTGGCAGGCGATTGCACGGCTTCCGAATGAACATCACACACAACGCATGGGTGGCCGGCCCACATTAGGCGTCGCGCCTTCTTGGTTCCCATCCTGCCCGAGGCGATCATGCCCAATCCCATAGAATCCTCCGACACAATATCCGACACAATATTTGATGCGAGCGCGGAAACAACCGCCTGTAAGTACCTGGAACAGCCGTGCATCGGTCACCCGATCCAGGTGCGCAGACGGTGTCGAAGATGGCGCAGCATTGCTGAGGCGGCATTTCCGCACGGGCCGCCGAGACCCGTGCGGAAATTATAAGTTGGGGCGGTTACGGTTTCAGGGCTTTTCCCTGGCAGTTGGAGTGCTCGCATTGACATGCGAGTTCCGTCATGCCTTTTGCGTCGCGGCAAACTTCGCTACAGAATTCCTTCCCTTCCGCAGGGACGCAGTTGCAAGCTGGATGGGCGCATTTTGAAGCTGTGTTCATATGATCTCCTTGGATCGGTTGTGGGTTTCGTTGAAACCTCATGGGTGGGACGCCTGACTAAATGGAACCGGGATAAGAGGCGATCTTTGCCGCATGATCTCGCCGTGCATTATGGTTTTTGAGTCGCCGCGGTACTGACCTGTACTGGCTTATCGGCGTCGCTTGGGGGCGAGCTGGCCGCCGGCGCCGACTTATCGACCGGAATTACGGTTCCTGCCGGATAAATGAGAACCTGGATCGAACCCCAGTCCGCGTCAAGGTTAGCGCCCGTCTGCTTGCCTTCTCCCAATGTCTTAAGCTGGCTGTCGTCGAAGCCGAAGTTCTCGACCAGATACTCGCGGACGACCATCGCCCTGGCTTCGGTGAGCACGAGATCCTTCTGGGTATCGCCATCCATGCCGGTGGAAACCACAACGACCGCAACTCCAAATTGAGTTTGCGCCAGGAAGTCACCCGCCGCTTTGAGGGTCTTCTGGTCCTTCATCTTGGCCGAATCGCGGCTGTCGAAGAGCTGCTTGGTTGCGTAGGTAAATGTCTTCTCGGGCGTGGCCTGCGGCAACCCGCTGATCTTGTTCGCCGCCAAGTCGGCAGAATCTTCGTATCCACGCTTCTTGAAATATCCGCTTAAGAAGAAGTTATGCTTCAAGGCTTCCATATTCTCCTGGAAGTCGGTTACGCCGGCCTGCGCCTCCGTCATCGTGCCTTGGAGGGTGGCCGTCGTCTGTTCGATGTTGTTGTAGAGCTGCTTGTCGTTTACCAGGGCACCCACAGTTCCCTGACCCGAATCGATCTTTGCGCTTACCGAGTTAAGATGCGCCGTGGCCAACGTTGCATTTTGGATAGCCTTTTGACTGCTATCCAAAATGCCGCTCGTCTTCTTGAGCAAGTCCGCCATCAGCAGTGGTGGCTCGCTCTGGATGGTGTCGCCATTTGTTACTTCGGCCTGTCCGGCGGATCCAAACGAAATCGCCACGTATTGATTCCCCAGCATCCCCTCGGTTTCGATAGAGGCGACGGAGTCGCGCTTGATGATCTCCTGCGTCGTTTTGTCGAGATCCATCACCACGATGACCTTATCGCCCGGTTTGTGAGGCAGCTGGATATTATGCACATTTCCGCTGTGAACGCCGCCCACCTGCACGTCGGCTCCTACAGCCAGGCCCGCAACATTGTCGAATTGCGTCTTGAGTTGGTAGGTGGAACGAAATAGATACTCCTGGCTCCCGATAACGAACACACCGGCAGCCAGAATTGCTAGCGTCGCAACGATAAATGCTCCTAACCTTGCCAATCTCGACATAAGTCCTCCTACGACTGCTTCAGAAATTCCTTCACAAACGCGGTCTCGCTTTGTTGAAGGTCTTCAAACGTGCCTTCGATCACTACGTCGCCCTCATTCAGGAGGGCGAGTCGTCCGGCTATGGTCTTGGCGCTATGGAGATCGTGCGTCACCACGATGGACGCCATCTGGCGTTCCCTCTGGAGCTTGAGAATCAACTCGTCGATTTCGCCAGCACTGATGGGATCGAGGCCGGCCGTCGGTTCGTCGAGCAGCAGAATTTCCGGCTCAAGCGCTAGCGCGCGCGCCAGACCTACGCGCTTTTGCATTCCGCCTGAAATATCCGACGGCATTTTTTCGAGATCGCCGTCCATGCCCACCTCGGCCAGCAACTGCCTTACGTGGTCGGCTCGCTCGGACTTGGACATGTCTCTGCGATGGTGTTCAAGGGGAAACGCCACATTCCCAGCGACGGTGAGCGAATCGTAGAGCGCCGCTTGCTGAAACAGGAAACCCATCTTCCTCCGGATCTCTCCCATGCGATCGAGAGCCAAGCCGGCGATATCCTGGCCATGAATGCAAATCGATCCGGAGTCGGGCGTATCGAGGCCAATGATGAGTCTCAGGAGCACGCTTTTCCCCGTTCCGCTTCGTCCGAGCACGGCCAGGGTCTCTCCTTGGTTCACATGCAAGCTGATCCCGTTGAGAACTTTATGGCCATCGAAGGACTTGTGCACATTCTCGACAGCAATGACGGGCGCAAGACCGTCTTGCTCAGGCGCTGCTTGCTTCGTCGCAATGTCGTAAGCTGTGGCCATAGTTGTTTCACCAACGCCTCAAACAACGGTTAAGGAAAGAAAACGAGAATGAACTTCACCAGCAGTACATCGGCCAAGATAAGGAAGAGCGACGCCAGCACGACCGAGTTGGTGGCTGCGCGACCCACACCCGCGGCTCCTCCGCGCGTGCGCATTCCCTGAAAGCACGCGATGAGCCCAATAATCAGGCCATATACGGCGGTTTTGAATGTCTGCGGCAGGAAAGCATTGAAGTGGGCGCCATTAAACCCACTTGAGATGAACTGATGGAATGAAAGTGGCTCAACCAGACTCTGCGCAAACCAGCCAGTCAGCAATGCGCATCCGTCAGTCGCGATGGTCAGCAGCGGAAGCATCAGGATGCAGGCCAGTATGCGGGTCGCGGCTAAAAGCCTGTAAGGGTTGATCGCGGATGCCTCGATGGCGTCGATTTGCTCCGTCACCTTCATCGATGCCAGCTCCGCGCCCATGCCGGCTCCCACGCGACCGCTTACCACCAGACCGGTAATCACAGGACCCATGACCTGGAGAACGGTGTACACGAGAGTGGCAGGAAACATCGACTTGGCGCCAAATCGAGTGAGGCTATAGCGGGCTTCGAGCGAGAGGATCACGCCAATTGCGGCCCCAGCCATGGCAACCAGCGGCAGAGACTTCGACCCAACTTCATCGAGCTGCCGAATCAGCTCGCGACCTTCGTATGGAGGTGTTATCGCGGCCCTGAAAACTCGCCAGGAAAAGATCCCCAGCTCACCGAACCACTCGAAAAATCCATTGAAAAGTCCGACGGTGGAATTCACAACTGAGGACGCGGGTACGCTCCGCCGCACCGGAATCGGAGGGCTTATGTTTGCACCGGCTATAAGTCCGCGGCTGCTCATTGGTTTGGGCCTTGAATCGCGGAGCCGTGCGCGTTGTTCAGATGCATGCGCGAGATCAGGGCGTGCGGTCCGCTGTAGAAAAACTCCAGGGCAATGTTGCCGCCCATATAACTCAGCAGGCCGTAATTGCCCATCCGGAACGCATCCTTTGCGCCGAAACGGTTCGGATACCAACCGTAAACCGCGACCATCGAACCCGCGTAGGGTGCGGCAAGAGAGGAGAGGGAGAAGACGCGATGGCCGTCTTCTCCGCGGCGCCCGGTCAACGTGGAGATCACTGCATGGCGCAACCTCGGAAATGGGCCTCTGCAGTCACAGCGGTAGTACAACGTATCTTCCTTGAAAGCTTGCGCCAGCCCATATCGCGTAGTCGTGTCAATCGCCGCGATAGCAAAGTTGGAACCGAATCTCTCGCCGAAACCCTCGGCCCCCTGGCCCCACTCGGGAGGAGAATTTGTCCACTGGTTGATCCCAGCCGCAACCCCAACGACCGCAATCGGATACGGACCGAATGCGTCGAAGGAATAGTTCTTCAGCTTGGTTCCTTCAGTTGGCCGGACATAGGTCAGGTCAGGTTTCCCTGCGGTCGTGATTGCTGAAGTTGCCGAGGGATCTTCAGAAGGGAGCAGTGATTGCGATCTTGCCAGCACCGGCATGGCGGCCAGGGCCGCAGTAACTAACACCAGGAGCATCGCCCGGTGAACCGTCCTACCCAAAGGATCTTGAACCGGTTGATCTGAGAACTTTTTGGCCGGGCCTGCCGCGCGGGCCAGCGGGAGATGCGACTCCGCGGTCCACCCCGATGACCTCATCCTCTCATCGTCGATCGGCATCGCTCACCTCAGGCGCAAGTCGCACCGCGATTGAACTGCCGCGCCGTTGGCTACGCCTATTGAGATGTTGGCAGAGTGGAGGACTCAAAGGATGGTCATATTTGCTCGCAGTCGCAAGTCGTGTGCTTCTGCAATGACCGCGCCGGCCAATCGCGGCCTGTTCGTTCCGCCTGGACAAATGGCCCGCTGAGCGCGTGTCCAAAAGAGCACAGTTTTGCTCTAAGTGTCAGAGGACAATTTAGGAAGACCGTGGTTTCCACGGTTCGCTGAGGAGCCTGTCATGCCTGAAGTTCATGCTTTCCCTTCCATCCCGACCAAGATCTTGTTGCCCATCGACTTCAGCTCATCTTCAAAGGCGGCTCTGGAGATGGCCGCTGACCTCGCGAAACACTTTCAGGCGGAACTCCATCTTGTGAACGTGATCCCGATGTTTCCGACAACGACGGTTCCTGATCTGGTTCCCGAAGGCGTATTTATTCAGGAGGCCAGAACATTTGCGGAGCGGCATCTGGCCAAATGCCATGCGGCCCTTGCGGCCAGAGGAGTGAAGTCAACTTCCAGCGTCGAAGTCGGAAATGACATCGCTGGGAACATCATGGAAGTGGTGGAGCGAGAGCATATCGATATGGTGGTGATTTCCACGCACGGCATCTCCGGCTGGCATCCGTTCGTCTTCGGGTCGATTGCCGAAAAGGTCGTAAAGCTTGTGCAGTGCCCCCTCCTGCTTCTGCGTTCAGCCAAGCCCGGCGACAGCGCGAAGACTCGGTCGGAGCATTCCGGGGAATGGTGGTAGAGAAAACTGCCACCCTGGTGATCTATTTTGAGTGCAACGAGCGTTATCAATCCCATATCGACCAGCCAGCCGCCAGCGCCGTCCGAGAACATCACCAACAAAGGGCTCACGAGCGATGAGGCACGTGCCCGTCTTGAAAAAGACGGGCCAAATGCCATGCCGGATACGTCGGCTCATCCGCTGCGCAATGCATTGGCCAAGTTCTGGGCGCCTGTTCCATGGCTGCTTGAAGCCTCTATTGTGCTTGAGCTTGTGCTGCATAAGTACTACGAGGCCGGAATCATCGCGGGGCTGCTGGTGTTCAACGCCGCGCTTGCCTACTTCCAGGAGGGTCGTGCTCAGGCTACCCTGGCGGCTCTCAAATCGCGTCTCGCACTCAACGCCTCAGTCCAGCGCGATGGCGCATGGAAAACCGTGGCGGCTGCGGAATTGGTGCGTGGCGACGTGGTGAAACTGTCGCTTGGCGGTGTCGTCGCCGCAGATGTGCATCTTACCGGCGGATCGGTCGAACTCGATCAGTCAATGCTCACAGGCGAATCGCTGCCCATTGACGCCGGCCCAGGCGCGGACACCTTTGCGGGCGCTCTGGTGCGGCGGGGTGAAGCAAAAGCCGTGGTAACCGCTACGGGCGCTCGCACCAAATTCGGCCACACCGCGGAACTTGTTCGCACTGCACACGTGGTCAGTACACAACAAAAGGCTGTGCTCGAGATTGTGCGCAACCTGGCAACTTGCAATAGCGTCGTAATTCTCGCTATGGGTGTATATGCCTATTCCCATGCAATGCCATGGACCGAGATCATTCCTCTTTTGCTCACGTCGGTCCTTGCGGCCATCCCCGTGGCATTGCCGGCGACATTTACCCTCGCGGCGGCGCTCGGAGCTCGTTCTCTGGCAAAACTCGGCGTGCTGCCCACGCGGCTTTCCGCAGTGGACGAAGCTGCGTCGATCGATGTCCTGTGCTCGGACAAAACCGGAACCTTGACCCTCAATGCGCTTTCAGTCACCAGTGTTCGTCCCCTGCCCGGCTTTGATGAGTCGCACGTTCTCGGGCTGGCGGCTCTGACAAGTTCTGACGGAGGCCAGGACCCCGTCGATGCTGCGGTTCGTTCTGCCGCCTCGCACAAGCCTGCATCGAACCTGCCGAAGCTCGTCACGTTTGTGCCATTCGACCCGCTCAAGAAAACCTCGGAGGCAACAGCAACCGATGAGAAGGGTGGCACAGAGCGGATAATCAAGGGCGCGTACACTGCGGTCGTGGCCCTCACGGCGCCATCACCTGCCGCCGCTGCAATTGCTGACGAGCTCGAGAAACAGGGCTTCAGAGTTCTGGCTGTAGCTACAGGCCCTCCGGGAGCCATCCAGATTGCCGGTCTTATCGCGCTCAGCGACCCGCCGCGGACGGATTCGATCTCCCTCATCTCACAACTGCAAACTCTCGGGGTGCGCACTGTCATGGTGACTGGAGATGCTCCGGTTACGGCGGCAATCGTCGCACATGCGGTTGGGTTGAACGGGGCCGTCTGCCCACCTGGAAAACTTCCTGAGGCTCTTAAGCCAGAAGATTTTGCAGTCTTCGCGGGCGTCCTTCCAGAAGGTAAATATGACCTCGTCAAGGCTTATCAAAAGAGCGGACACGCAGTTGGGATGTGCGGGGATGGCGCCAATGACGCACCCGCGCTCCGCCAGGCGCAGATAGGCATTGCCGTCTCTACTGCAACCGATGTAGCGAAATCCGCGGCCGGTGTCGTATTGACCAAAGCCGGCTTGGGCGGCATTGTGACTTCTGTAAAAGAAGGCAGAATCACGTTTCAGCGCATTCTCACCTACACGCTGAACTCGGTGATGAAAAAGATTCTGCAGGTGCTCCTGTTGGCCGTCGGCCTGATCATGACCGGGCATGCGGTCCTGACTCCAATGCTGATGGTCATTTTGATGATCACCGGCGACTTTCTCTCCATGTCGCTGACGACGGACAGGGTGCGGCCGTCAAAGATGCCGAACTCATGGCAAATCGGCAGAATTACCAGCGCAGGCATCATTCTCGGAACCTGTTTCCTCGCCTTCTGCACAGCTATCCTGGCCATCGGGAAATTCCAGTTGCATCTTAGCATTGGGGCACTCCAAACCTTGTCCCTGGTCGGCATTGTGTTTGGCAGCCAGGCCACAACGTATGTCATTCGCGGGCGCCAGCACTTATGGGGATTGCGCCCCAGCCTTTGGCTCGTGCTTTGTTCGATGGCCGACGTCCTTATCATTTCAACGCTTGCGGTCTTGGGAATCGCGATGTCCCCGTTGCCTCTCGCCATAATCGCATGTGAGTTTGCCGCGGCAATCGTATTCGGTGCGATCCTCGACGTAGTGAAGATTCCAGTCTTCGCCCGTCTTCGCATTTCCTGAAGATCTTGATAATTGCGGATCACTTTGGAGATTTCTTTCGCCTGACAATCAGACACTCATTTCGTAGACTTCCGAGTGATCCCGAGGGATGCGCACGGGGACCTGCTCGCAGCGCTCAATTGTGCCGGATTTCCGGCCCATTTCTCGAAGTGAGCAATATCGACCAGAGCGCTGCGGAATTCAGGCGACGATGGACAGAGGTTGAGTGCGCCGGCTGTTGATCCTTAACAGACTGTTCACACGTTGCGCCGATTTCCGTAAGAATCAACTCGGGACTGCGTTGTGGCTCACAGAGGCGCAAACGGGCGACCCATTCGGCTGGTCCATCGCTCTGGCTCAGTTCGGTCGCAGCAGCCTGGCCAACTGTTCCGGCGGAACGGGCCGGCTAAAAAAGTTCCCCTGGGCTTCGTCACAGTCGTGTGCCCACAGAAACTCCAGATCTTCCGCTGTTTCGACCCCCTGAGCAATGACCCTGAGGTTGAGACTCCGAGCCATGCCGATGAATGTCTCCACGGCGGCCGTTCCACCGGGAACGGTCGTGATCTGGCGGACGAACGACCGGTCGATCTTGATGGCATTGACGGGTAGTTTCTGCATACTGCTCAAGCTGGAATTGCCAGTGCCGAAATTATCGACTGACACATGCACGCCCTTATCCCGGAGGGTCTTCAGGATAAAAGCTGTGCGCTCAGGATGGTGCGTCAGAACAGTCTCGTTTACGTCAAGCTCCAGAAACGACGGATCCAAGCCAGTTTTGCTGAGGGTCGCGAAGAGCCCATCGAGAAAATCCCCGCTCTGAAACTGCACCCGTGAGACGTTGACGGCCATCCTCTTTGCGGGCATACCCGCATCAGCCCAAGCTCGAGCTTGCGAGCACGCTTCATCAAAGACCCATGCGCCGATGGGCAGAATCAGGCCGGATTCCTCCGCGATAGGAATGAATTTCCCCGGAAAAATCGTTCCGCGCGTGGGATGGTTCCAGCGGGACAGCGCTTCAGCCCCGGTGATGGCTCCCGTCTTCAGATTGACGGCGCAGACTCTCCTCGGTGGATTCGTGCTCAACGGCGGGGATATCCATGTCCCGACTGAAAAACTGATAGCTTTGACGCCCATTCTTCTTGGCCAGATACATCGCTGAGTCCGCGTTGTTAATGAGCGTCTCCGCATCCAAACCGTCGTCGGGGAAGACACTTATGCCGATGCTTGCGGTGACGCGAAGGTCGCGACGATCTGCGAGGTGAACCTCCGACACCGCGTGTAATACCCTTCTGGCCGTAATGGCGGCATCTTCCGTTTTTTGCACGTCTTGCAGGAGCACAACGAATTCGTCGCCTCCCTGCCTGCTTACCGTGTCTGGAGTGCGCACGCAATGCAGCAAGCGCTCTGCCACAGATTTGAGAAACTCGTCGCCGGCCGCATGTCCCATGGTGTCGTTGATATGTTTGAAGCCGTCCAGATCCAGAAACAGCACCGCGGCCCGCACCCCGTGTCTCCGCGCAAGAGAGATCGTCTGGCCAACCCGGTCGCAAAAGAGCAATCGATTGGGCAGACCCGTCAGAGAATCATGTTCGGCCAGATGAGTGATCTGCTCCGACTGCGCCCGCGCCACGCTTACGTCGCGAAAAACGATCACCGCTCCAGTAACTGCCCCTTCACGGTCGTGGATGGGGGCAACTGAGTCTTCAATGAAGACTTCATGACCGTCACGGTGGATGAGTACACAATTCAACGGCAGTTTTCCCGTTAGATTTTCCGATGCCGCCTTGGCCATCGGATCCAGAATTGCTTTGCGCGTAGTGGCGTCCACGATCCGGAAGGTTTCGGTCAGATGCCGGCCGACTGCGTCCTTCAGCGGCCAGCCCATCATGTTGCCCGCGATGGGATTGAAGAAAGTGATGTTTCCCGACAAGTCGGTGCAAATCACGGCATCGGCGATGCAATTGAGCGTGGCCTCGGCGCGATCCTTTTCAGTGGTCAGGATCTCTTCGTTCGTCGTGCGCTCAACGGCATTGCCGAGAGCTCGCATGAGTTTGTGGGGCTCGATCTGGCCTTTGATGAGATAGTCCTGCACGCCCTCATGAATGGCTTGAATTGCTTTCGGCTCGTCGTCCAGGCTGGACAACAGCACGATGGAGACGTGGGGCGCAGCTGCGCGCGTTCGTCTGACCGCCTCCAGTCCAACTGGATCGGACAGGCCCAGGTCCAGCAAGACAACATCAACGGGATGCCCTGCAAGATAGGTCTGGGCGTCTGCCAAACATTTGACGGGGGTCAACTTGAAGGAGTGTGAGCCCTGGTCGTCGAACATCGCGCGAATGATGCAAGTTTGCTCGGCGTCATTCTCGATCAGAAGAACGGTCTTGTCTGGGTTTTTTCCCATCTGCTTCACCTCGGCCCGTGCTGCCTGATACCACTTGCCTAAGACTCATGATTTCGCAGGACCTTCCCAGACGAACTTGATTGAAGAATCTCAAAGTCCGGGTTACAGCACTGTTCACTTTTGCTCACTCCGGGATAACTCGTCTGGTATCTGTGATCAAACCGAGAATGTTATGAAGTTATCGTCTTGATTCGACAGCAGATGGCCAGGACGTCGAGCATGGGTTAGTGTCCTCTGCTCGCGGCCGGAATGTTAACTTATGTGGTTACTCTTCGCTACCGTTGAGAGTACGGATAGCGCCTGAACTGTTCACCTGTCGAGGTGGCATAAGTCGCAATGCGCAGAAAACCGCTATTCGCTCTGTCCCGTGAGACCACTTCAGCCCGGTGCACCAGTTACCGCAGATTATGGCATCGAAGGCCGGGGAGTTGGGCCAGTTGCATCGGGAGCCTCACGCCCAGCTAACGCTGGAGCCCAACTTGAATCGAGAACGTTGACGAGCGACCAGGGGCTGCCGGCCAGGTCATAGTGAACTCCCTGTTCATCCGTCACGAGCCTGCTTGCCGTGTATAGGAATCCTGTGCTTTTGGTACTATCGGTGTCATTCATGTCGAATTGACCAACCATAAGGTCGTAAGACTTGGAATCCGAATTCGGATTGACTTCATCGGATTGAAGCGGACGGTTGGCGATAAATGTGATCTCGCGCCCGGTTGGCGTTGCAACCATTTGGATGAAGGCCACGTCAAAGCTGGGATCTCCGGCGATTGAGCAAAGGCCGACCGCTTTCGTTTTGGAGAGCGCGGTGGCCAATTCCTGATCCTTGCCCTCCTGGAATGCCAGTGAAAGAACCTGCAGATCCGCAGAAGTGGTGTAGTTGTAAACGATCAGCGTTACGCCCATCGTGTTACCGGCTTGAGAGTAGGTTGCGCGAATCGTCTCGAAACTTGGACTGCTGGAAAATCCAGATGTAGTTCCCAATGCGAATGAACACACAAGCAGCAAGCTGGAGGATGCCAGCTTGCTGCCGCATCGAATTAGGCTCGCCAATTGATATCTCATCTTGTGATCCTCAAGGCCATCCAACTTATCGAGAAGCCATTCGCTCTGCGAACTGTGCGTTATGCGGCCGGTCTTTTCTCTTGAGGATTCTGGACCTGGACGAGCTCCTCGAAGATGGCGCGGAATTGAATCATTGCAGTACGGAGCTCTTCAGTGCTTACCTCAGACTGATAGGGCCGCACCGCGATGGCGTGTGCCACGCGAAAGTCCTTCATCACGCGAGGATGGGTAACGGAGACATCTGCGGCGCGTTGTTCAAAGGTGTCCTTGGGATAGCCGCGGGCCTCGAGCAGCGCAGAAATCAGTTCGTCAGCTTCAGTGACCGCAGTCTTGGGGTGGTCAACGAAGCGGGATTGCACGCCTTGCCAGTCGGCGACGAATCGCTCGCGCTCGGTGGCGCCGAGTTCGCGGATTTTTAGCGTGTCTATACGAGTTTCACGATCGGCCAGTTTTGCCTCGGCCTTCTGCGAGGAACCATGCTCCTGGATAGCGCGGTCGTACTCCGACCCGAAGCGGTTGCGCAGGGTAGCAGTCTTGGCTTTGCGGTGTTGAAGATACATGCCAACGGCGATGACAACAATGACGACGAGTGCGATCGCAGCGACGATAAGCTCGGTATTCGTGAAGTGATAAGGCATCGTGTTCTCCTGTGCGGTGTTTCCGGGACGGCAGGGCTGATAGGAGAGTACTTCGGGCCGTGAAGGAACCTTCGCAGAAACGATCATGCGCGGCCAGCCGCGCGAATGCTGGCCAAAAGTGCACACCGCGGAATTGAAGAGTGTAAGGAGAGAGTGGCTTTCCGCCGTTGCAGCTCGAACGACTCCGGATCAATCGCGATTCCGCCGGCTGAGGTGGCCGCATCGTTGACGTCGCTTGGTGACGCCCTGCTCAAGAATGTTGAAGGCATAGCGAGGCCAGCGATCGTACAGGTTCTCGTCGTCGTACCAGGCGCTTTGCTGAAGGAGGCCGCGATGGTATTCGGCGCCAAAATAGTCGCGGAAAGCCGCCATTTCTTCGCCGCTATTCTTAAGGAACGATCTGATCGCCATGACCGTGCCGAGAATGAGGGCAAACGCACCAGCGATCAACTGGACGACCGTGAGGTGGGACATATCGTTCTCCTTTGCATGGAATGAGGAGCACGCTGGCCTCGCAGGCTGAAGGCCCAGGGTCGACTGTGAAGCAGGCTGACGCGAGAAGGCTGGTCAAAACTGCTCAATTCCGAGCAATGTCGCGGCGTATCGCGGACAGCTCTGGTGGTCACCGTTGCTTGTTCCCGCCGGACGAATTATCACGTCGTTCATGGATGGCAGCGAGAGGTCGTTTCCGTTGGTCAGGAATCGCTCACATTGTGAGCGATTTCCGTCACGGTCAAATCTAGCCAGCTTTTTGAATCGGGAAATTGGACACTGACCCTGGTCAAGGCTCTACGAGCACGTGAATCTCGCCAATCGGAGGGACCTACCAGTAACCGCCCCTAATGGGCATAGGAGGATTCGATGTCACAAACTGTAATGGAGAGAACGGCTGACAACATTGCCGAATCAGCTCACCAGGCTTCTCGCGCAACGGGAGCCATTGCCGATGCTATCGAGGATGGAGTGGGAGTCGTGCGGCATGCCGCGAAGCAAAGTTGCGATGCGGGCGAAGAATTCCTGAATGAGACAACTCACCGTCTCCACCGGCATCTTGCTCTCACGGTCGTGACGACGTTTGCCGCGGGCATCACAGCGGGGGCGTTCATTGGATGGTTCATGAAGCAAAGATAAGATTGGAACCATTCGCAAGGGGCCTCGTTCCCACGCTGATCCGCTGGGATTGTATGGCCGCGGGCCGATTTCAGCGGCCCGGACCAGGAGTTGTGTCCGAAAATCCGTCTTGCCTGCGCGAATAAGACGTACCTGATAAACTCGCTCCGCGCCACAGGAGGGAGACAGTGACCATCGATTTGAAAGACTACCGCGTGCCGCCCGACAAGAAGGTCGACCTGAGCAAGTGGCCGACAATTGTCGATGCATATTCGAGGTCGACTAAGGAGTATAAGGATCTTCTCTGCCAGCATCTGGAAAAGCTGAGTTCGCTGCAACAACTTTTTTACGCCTCCCACACCTATGCGATGTTGCTGATCTTCCAGGGTATGGACGGCGCCGGCAAGGACAGCGCCATCCGTCACGTGATGTCCGGCGTTAATCCCGCAGGATGCGAGGTATTCAGCTTCAAACAGCCGAGCGCAGAGGACCTCGATCATGATTTTCTCTGGCGGACCAGCTGCCGCCTTCCCGAACGCGGCCGGATCGGCATCTTCAACCGCTCCTACTACGAGGAGGTGCTGGTCGTCCGAGTACATCCGGAGCTTCTTCGGAACCAGGGACTTCCTGAGGAGTTGCGCGACGAGAAGAACATTTGGGACCAGAGGTACCGCTCCATTGCAGACCTGGAGAAGCACCTTTATCGAAATGGCACGAAAACCGTTAAGATCTTCCTCCATCTTTCTTATGGGGAGCAGCGAAAGCGATTCCTGGCGCGTATTGGAGAGTCGGACAAGAATTGGAAGTTCAGCACATCCGACATTCGCGAGCGGAAATATTGGAGACAATACATGAAGGCGTACGAAGATTGCTTCCGCGCGACAAGCACCCGCCATGCGCCCTGGTATGTCGTCCCCGCCGACGACAAGGAGAATGCGCATCTCATCGTTTCTCAAATCGTGCTGGATGCGATGGCGGAACTCAAGATGGCCTACCCCAAAACCACCGCAAAACGCCGTCTTGAACTGCACGCGATCAAAAAACTGTTGGCGAAATGATGTCGGGAATCGATTCTCCTGCGGATCCGAAAAACTGATGTGTCAACGCTCCCGCCGCGCTGCCACCAGTTGCGGAGATGAAGAGAGGAACTTTCAAGATGATTACCAAGGAACTCCCCGTAAACGCCTATCCGCGGTCTTCGACGATCTGGATCGGTTGATTGCCCGAAAGCTGATGGGATGGAGGCTTTCCTGGGTAGGCGCACAACCCGCACTCGTTTCGGAGCCACGCAACAGACGAGCTTCACCTTTAGTCCCGAATTGCTCAGAATCTTAGCTTCGAAGGTGGGAGACTTACCTGGAAAGCGCTACGCAATTCCATTGCGGAATTTCATGCATTCCGCTCGGAACTGGCGCTAGCCAGCGGGACCGCTTTGACCATCGGAATCGGCCAGGAACGAGCGAGCAAAGAGAAGGCCGCGCAAAACATGATCGCCTCTGATCCTGAGCCGGCACTGGCTGAGAAGTGATGACGGGGAACAGACACAACCACGAAGGAAATAGTGGCGACAGCGGTGAACCCAGCCCTGGCCCGTACTGGAAGCGTATGCATCGTGACTGGCGCTTCTGGGTAGGCGCGGTCTTCATGTTCGCGGCGATCTCGATTTACGTTCTCAGCGGCGACCTGGCATGGGTTCCACATGGGCACCGGCTTCCCTAGGTGAGGGGGCGAATCTCAACGACGCTCGCCCGAGGTAGTTCCCGAGGCTATCGACTTCGATCGAGGCCCCGCCGTGAATCTCGAAAGCTGTGTGGTACACCATGAGCCAGTTATCTTTGTATCCCTTGCGCTTCGAGCCGATCTATCAGTATCGGCCGTGGGGCGGAAGGCGCTTGGCCGACCTGCTCGCCACGTCGCTTCCCGGTGATGGTCCAATTGGCGAAGCGTGGGTGCTCAGTGACCGCGACGATCATCCAAGCCAGGTTGCCAACGGACCGCTGAAAGGACGTGCGCTCAGTGAAGTGATGGAGCAATTCCGGGAACCGCTCATGGGCAATCTCGCTCCGTGCTTTCGCCGCTTTCCGTTGCTCCTCAAATTTCTTGATGCGCGCGAAATGCTTTCCGTCCAGGTTCATCCCAGCGATGCACAACCGGACCTGATTCCAGCGGGCGAGAGCGGAAAGACCGAAGCGTGGGTTGTGATTGAGGCCTCAAGCGGAAGCCGCATCTACGCCGGCCTGAAACCGGGCACAACGGTCAACGATCTGCGCCATTCGCTCGTCAACGGGACAATCGTAGACCGCTTGGTGAACATAATCCCGAAACCGGGCGACGCGGTATTCATCCCAGCCGGAACCGTTCATGCCTTGGGCGGCGATACTGTTGTCTTTGAGGTTCAGCAGAACAGCGACGTGACTTTCCGCCTCTACGACTGGGGCCACGTGGATGCGAAAACCGGCAAGCCGCGGTCGCTGCAGATCAATCAAGCACTCGCCAGCATTGATTTTAAACAAAGCACTGAGGGCCTCGTGCTGCCCTTCGTAGAGACCACCTCGCCGGTGGTGCGAGAAAGCCTCTTTGATTGTCATCAATTCTCGCTTTGGCGCTTGTGCGGGCAGTCGCTGTTCACTGTCGGCGCAGAGAACGTGCCATCCGTCCTGGTCTGCATTGAGGGCCGGGGAGTACTCGAATACGCTGGAGTCCCTTATCCCGTCGGTAAAGACGAAGTATGGCTCTTGCCCGCAGAGGCCGGTGCGTGTGCATTTCACCCGGGCACCGCAGTGACCTTGTTAGAGATCGCGCCGCCCAATCATTCGGAACGGATCAACAACATTACGGCACGCAGATTCATCGATTTCATTGAGACTGCAAGTTTTCTGAAACGGACGGAGCGGTGAAAAGTCTGATTATCTTTGATTTGGATGGGACGCTAGCCGCCAGCAAATCGTCTCTCGATGCCGAAATGGCGTCCCTCCTGCACGATCTGCTCGGGGTGGTCAGGGTGGCAATCATCTCAGGAGGCGCCTGGCAACAGTTTGAGAAACAGGTGCTGTCGCAGCTTCCGCACGACGAGCGGCTGGCAAGACTATCGATTCTCCCCACCTGCGGCACACAGTTCTTCCAATACAGAGGGGATTGGGAGAAGCTCTATTCAGAAGACTTCACGGTCGATGAAAGAGAGAAGATTGTCAGTTCTTTGAAAAAAGCGATCGAAACAGCCGGTTTCGATGTCGAAAAAACCTGGGGTGAAGCAATCGAGGATCGAGGAAGCCAAATAACCTATTCAGCTCTCGGCCAGCAGGCGCCGCTGGAAGAGAAATCGAAATGGGATCCCGATTTCGCCAAGCGCACGAAAATCAAAGCAATCCTTGATACTCTGATTCCCGATTTCTCAGTGCGAATCGGTGGTTCGACCTCGATCGACATCACCAAACCGGGCATTGATAAGGCCTACGGAATCAGAAAACTGCGCGACATTCTCGGAATTGCAGTGCAGGAGATGATTTATGTCGGGGATGCGTTGTTTCCAGGAGGAAACGACTACCCGGCGGAACAGGCCGGCGTTATTTCCATTCCCGTTCGAGGCCCCAATGAGACCAAGCGAGTTGTCGAAGCAATGATCGCCTGCCTGGATCCCGATCAGCACATGCGAATCTTCGAGGCGGCAGGTGCGATTGTCTCCGCAGTCATTTGTGAGCAAAACTGAACAGTTTTCATTTAGCTGCTCAACGAGACTATTTCCGGGTGCGCCAGTCAATGGCGGCATCGGCGATTCTGGCCTCTGAGGCCCCTTCGTCCCCTGAGGCATCCCGTTCAATGCGAGCGACATCGCCATCCAGTGCACGTTAGTAAAGGCGAAACAAGCCGCCTGTCCACGGGGCGCAGTCAAGGAATCTAGAGGATCATCATGATGCAACTTCAGCCTCCTCTTCTTCAGCAAAACGCGCAAGCCCCTGCGATGGCTCTCAACAACGAGACGCCTCCTCTCTCTCAGGCGATGAGAAGCGGGACCAACTGGATCTTTGCGATTACCTTCGCGACCTTTCATCTCGGCGCGCTGGCGGCCTTTTTTTATTTTCGATGGCCGGCGCTCGTTGTGTTCTTAGTGTTATGGGTTCTGGCGCAGAATGTCGGAATAGGGATGGGCTACCACCGCCTGCTGACTCACCGTGGGTACTCTACTCCAAAGTGGTTGGAGTATTTCATTACTACCTGCGGAACGCTTGCCCTCCAAGGCGGGCCCATTTACTGGGTTGCTGTTCATCGCATGCATCACAGATACACCGATAAAATGGGAGATCCGCACTCGCCAAGAGACGGAAAGTGGTGGTCCCATGTGGGATGGATTTTGAACGGCCCTCTTCGCAATGAAACAAAAGTTCTCAAGCGCTACACTCCGGACCTAGCGCGGGACCGCTACTATGTTTGGCTCAATAAGTATCACTGGATTCCGTTGACCGTCCTCGGCATTACGCTTTTTGCTTTCGGAGGATGGTCGTGGCTCTTGTGGGGCGCAGTTTTGCCTGCGACGATCGGATTTCACGTCACCTGGATGGTCAATTCCGTGACACATCTGTGGGGTACACGGCGCTTTTCAACGAGTGACGACTCGCGGAACAACTTTTGGGTGGCGCTGCTGACCGGTGGAGAGGGATGGCACAACAACCATCACGCACATCCAGTCTCCGCCCGTCACGGACTGGCCTGGTATGAAATCGATGTCAATTACTACGGCATTCTCCTCCTTCAGAAGCTCGGCCTTGCAAGTCATGTCAAGACAGCGAACATGAATCCCGCAGATGAAGCCGCTGCCCATGGACATAGCCCGGTCGATTACGCATCCACTCAGGACCCGGCCAGGAAAGCTTTGGGATACCTGGAAGTCGTGGGGCACACAGGAGAGATCGCGAAGAGCGAGCCACAGTCCATGGAGGCCTAGTGGCGGAGGCTCATCAGTCAATCGTCGAGCGAGACACGTTCGATGCGATGGAACAAGAGTAATAACCCGGGGATACCCGGTGTAAAGGGGGCGAGATGCTGATCATTCTCATTATCGTTCTGGTCTTGCTTTTCGGTGGGGGCGGAGGTTACTACGGCTACAACAGGTGGGGCGCAGGCGGAGGCGCAGGCATCGGGCTGGGCACGGTGATTGTGATCTTGTTGGTGTGCTATCTGTTGGGAGCCTTCCGATAGAGTGATCTTAGGCAAGTTCGACTCGCTGGCGGGTGGTTTGGCCGCGGGGTGTTCGAGCGACCGGCTCCTCGCAAACGACTACCTGGCAGCTGAAGAGTAGGCGACCACCCAACCGGCACTCGAAATTGAATGCAAGATCGGCTCGATGAGTGCGCCGGTTGAAAAATTGCCTTTGGCGCACCATTCACTCGGTGCCTGCAGCAGGGCTATGGTTTCTTCCTCGAAATGCAGTTAGCCTGCGTGCAGTATCTGTTTAGATGGAGGCTTGATTGATCGCAACCGTGTGCGTGATGCCGTGGCCTGTTCGTTCCATCGCTGAGCGTTCACACCCATCACCAGGAGCCACAGGAACACCGACGCTTCGCCGATGAGGCCGCAGGCCAGATTGTAGGGAGAAAGATAGTCTTGGAGCGGTGGTGAAAGATAGGTGAGCCAACCAAATCCGCCAAACGCGATGAGGGCACCCAGCACTCGGGGCAGAAACTCAGACCTGTAAATAAGGTAGCCGGTGAGGATGCAAAAGATTCCGTGAAAGACCATGGCAATGTCGTTGCCATGGGATGCCAAGTGAATCGCCTCGAGAGTAATCCCCGCGAGGTTGGAGGTCCCGGCCAATAGCGAGAGGTTCCTATTCACCGGCCTGAAGATCGCATACAGGATCAGCGTCACAACGGCCATGCCCGTCATCTGGATGAAGTTCGCTGCGCGACCCAACCTGCCATTAAGGAACAACTCGAAGAATAGGGCTGTCAGTAAGCTGAACACGTAAAGCCCACCGGCCATCCTGGCCATGAAATTCGGCGACACGCCTCGGATCCTTTCCACTACTGCTGTGCTCATTATCGTCCTCTCTTTGCGCGGGTTGTCGCGGTAAGTGCGAATCAAATTGGTTCACGATAGCGGCGACGGCGCACGCCCACGGAAGAGGCTTTCATGCCGCGGCGGCCTGCTCGTTCCATCGCTGAACGTTCACGCCCATCGTTACGAGCCATAACATCAGCGAGGCTTCAGCGAAGATGCCGAGAATGTCGATGTAGAGGGATAGAGAGTGGGCGACGGTGGGGGACAGAATGGCCAGCCACCCCAAACCAGCTAATGCCATCAACACGCCTAACACGCGAGGCAAGAAGTTGGACTTGAAAGTCAGGTAGCCGATCAGAATGCAATAGGGTCCAAAAAACAGAAGCGGGCTGATGGGAAGGGAGGCGCGAGGATAATCACCCAGCGTCATAACGACGCATCCCGCCAGGCTGAGAAATGCCGCGATGAGAGAGAGGAGCCTGCTGACCGGCTTGAACATTCCATAGAAGAGTAATGTCACAACGACGTAGCAGCCGGTGGCGACAAGATTGGTGGCACGGCCATAGCCAACAAGCTTCCTGCCCAGCAGAATCTCGGCAAGAATCGCCGTCAGAAAGTAAAGCAGATAAACGATACCGGTGATCCTGGCCCTTGGGTGCGGCGCCGCCTTCTGTCTTGGTTCTGTCATTTCCGCCTCCAGAAGGGCTGCTCGTGAACGCACCGAAGTTGGCCATGCAGGCCAACTAAGTAGCACGTTTCCGACAAAACGGGTGCCTTGTCGCGCAGACAAGAACTTACCCTATAGTGGGCGTGGAATCAGCTCCTGAGTGGTCAAGATTGCACACGCTGGCTGATAACTTTCGACACGGGAGCACCGCCAGGGGTTCTCGAGACGGTTTCCACGGACGGGCAAAAGAATCATTGTCGCGGACGCCGTATCGCACCCGTCGATTCTTACTGAAAACCATCCCTCTGCTGCTTTCACCGATTGCGGCCCAGGACAATTGGAATCGCCGGGGAGATCACGGGTTGAAGCTCCTCCGGTTAGCGCCTAATCATCCCCAAGAATGTTGAGATACAAAACCGGGTATTTGGGCAACTTCAGTGCATAAATCATTTGGAATCACTATGTGGATCCCCCGGGCCTCGATGGCCTGTTCGGGCTACGTTTCCAACTCTTGAGACCTTCCCCGTGACTTGAGACTCAGACGCAATCTGATTCTGTCGAAGCGAGCGAAACATCAGGGCGCTTCATTCGTTTCCAGTCTGATTCTGACCCCCGCCCCTCGATTGACCGTGCAGCCATCCGAATGGGCGAAGACAACGTTTTCTCTCTTCCTTAATAATGAACGCCGCAACCCACTCTTGGTTCTCGTAACACAATTTTGTTCTTCACTAACTGAGGTTGTTGAACAGCTCCCAGGGCCAGAGGATCTCTTATGTCCCCAGATCCATATCTGGCCGCTCGGATAGTTTTCAGCTCAGCAGGAACAGACCATCGGAGCCGTTCCCCAAACCCCTCGCTCCGCCGGCTGTTCGTAGCCGACTCCTGCGGCAATCGGAGTTTGAACACCATTTTTGGAGGTCCTTGTGAAACTTAGAAGCATATCCCTGAGACTCGGCGTGATTCTCACGTCCGCGGCATTTCTTCCTGTTTGCACCTTTGGGCAAGCCACCACGGCATCCATTCACGGCACAGTTACTGACCCAAACGGAGCCGTGTTGCCCAACGTGGGCGTCACTGCACTCAACACGAGTACGGGCATTTCGAACACGCAGAAGACCGACAACAAAGGCTTCTTCGTCTTCCCCGACCTGCACATCGGCGGTCCCTACTCGATCACGGTCGAGGACCAGGGCTTCGAACGCTTCACCACCACCGGCATCATGCTCGATCTCAGTTCCGCACGTGAGATCGATGCCAGGCTTCAGATCGGAACCTCTTCGCAGACCGTTGAAGTGAATTCGACCGCCGTGCAGGTGGAATCGTCTGACGTTCAGCTCAAAGACGTGATCGGATCGCAGCAGATCGAGGAGCTTCCCACACTCGGACGAGATGCCGTGCAACTGCAAAAGACCGCGCCGGGAACGGTTGAAGCCTCTGATCGCGAAGCTACCTTCTCGACTAACGGGAGCCAGACGCAGGAGAACTCCTACCTAGTCGATGGAACCGACATTAACGATTTTCTGTTGAATCAGCCCGGGATAATTGTGAACCCCGACGCTCTGGCCGAAGTAAACGTGATCACCAGCACGATCGATCCGGAATTCAGCCGGAATTCGGGGGCGATCGTCGACGAGGCGCTGAAGAGCGGCACCAACCAGCTCCACGGCGACGGATTTGAGTTTTATCGCGACACATTCCTCAACGCCAACCCGTACTTGGCAACCATCAAGCCCGAGTTTCACCAGAATGTTTTCGGCGGCACCTTGGGCGGTCCGATCCGGCAGAATCACGCATTCTTCTTTGTGGCCTACCAGGGGTTGCGAAACCGCTCTGGGCAGCCGACCAGAACCCCTGTCTTCTCTCCCGGCCAGAGGGGGGGGGACTTTTCGGCGGACGTGGAGCAATTTTCCAGCAATCCAATCCCGTTTCCCAATGGAATCCAGGGGCCGGATGGCCTGTGCCCCCAGGGTACTCCCTGGAATAGCTGCTTCCCCGATGCGCAAGTTCCGGTGTCGGACTTTGATCAGATAGCCAACAACCTGCTTAACAAATATGTTCCCCTGTACACCCTTTACGATTCGAGTTCTGGGATCTATTACGACAGCTTCAACGCCGCGAACACTTCAAACGACGATCAGGGCATTATCCGCGTCGATGATAAGTTGACGTCGAAAGACACGCTGTGGGCATCGACGATCTTCGACTCTAATCCGGCTGTGAATACCTTACCGCTCCCTTCCACCGAGTCGACCGGAACCGGGGCGACGCTGCCGGGATTTGCTGCTGACAACTCGTCCCACACGAAGATTTTCAACGCGTCGTGGACGCATGTGTTCAACAGCACAACCTTGAACGAACTACGCGCCGGATATTTTCGATTCAACTACGCTGAACTTGAGCCCGCCGCTTCTACGCTCGCCGCGCCTTCGTCGTTCGGCTTCAACATCATTCCCCAGGATGCCGCCGCAGGCGCGTTGCCGTTTATCAACGTAAACGGCTATTTCGCTCTCGGCTTCAGCACCAACGGGCCGCAGCCCCGGAAGGATCAGAACTACACTTATGTCGATAACTTCAGCAAGGTCGTGGGAAATCACGACCTTAAATTCGGCGCCGAAGTGGAGCGATTTGGTATTAGTAACCCTTTCTATTCCAACAACAGCGGCAACTTTTTTTTCAACAACAATTCCGCGGTTTACACCACAGGCGATTCAGCTGCTGATTTTCTATTGGGCATTCCGGCCACCTACAGTCAGGGCTCGGGATTCTTTGTTGACGTGAGAGCAGCGCAATATTATGCGTACGCTCAAGACCACTGGAAGGCGACGAATACTTTGTCGCTGGCTTATGGCATTGGCTACGACGTGGAGACTCCGTACGAAGACCTGCAATACAAGGGTGTTGGCGTAACATGCTGGACACCGTCGAACGCCGAATCGAAGGTTTTTCCCAACGCGCCTCCCGGCCTGCTCTATCCCGGCGATCCCGGATGCAACAAGAACGGCAGCCCAACCACGCATTGGGATCACTTCTCTCCACGCGTGGGGTTCGCATGGTCGCCGAACGTCAACCTTGGAGTGTTGACTGGAGACCCCGGGCAACGTGCGTTTGTGATCCGGGGCGGGTTTGGATTGTATTGGAATCGAGTGCAAGGTGAAGGCGCCCAGGTGAACTCGAATGACCCGCCGTTCTCGGAGAACAGCGTCGGGGCTGCCGCCCTGGGCGGAAATCCGAGCTTTGCCAATCCATTTGCCGATATCGCCGGTAACCCCGGAGCGTCCTTTCCGGGCAATCCCTTCCCGTATGTAGTTCCCACGCCGGGACCGAGTGTAAGCTTCATGTCTCTCTATCCGCTGGAGATGGACAATCTTACTTCGGAAGTGGACATTCCTTATACCTATAACTTCAACCTGAATATCCAGCGCTCGCTGCCGGGTAACATGGTGCTGACTGTCGGCTATGTCGGCTCGCTGGGAAGGAAACTGATCCGTGCCAGAGAAGGCGACCCCATTACTCAGCAAGGCCACGACGACTGCCTGAATGGAACAGGATCGAGTACCCCGATCACTCTTTTCGAGGGCCCGAACCCTCAAACTTTCACCTGTCTGCAGTTGGCCGGATCTCAATCGCTCTTTTTCCCCGGAGAGAAACTGCAGCCTGGAACGGTCCCCGGAACCCAGATCCCCGGCGTTTTTCCCAACGGCGAGCCGTATTACCTTTCCATCGGGGGCATGCACACCAGCGGCTCCTCAGGCTATAACTCATTGCAGGTTTTGCTGCAGAAGGCCATGAGCCATGGCTTGTACTTTACCCTTGCGTACACATGGAGCCATGCCCTCGACAATTCATCAAGCCTTGAGGATTCAGTCGCCAATGGGTATGGAGTCAACTATGTTCCGGGCTTTACGCATCTGAGTTACGGAGATTCCGTATACGACGCGCGCCAGCGGTTGGTGGGCACATACAACTATGGGATTCCCCTCCCGAAGGGCATGCGCGATGTATCTTTCGTGCGTACCTTGTTGGGCGACTGGCATCTTTCTGGAATCACTGCGCTGCAGAGTGGTTTTCCGGTCACGGTTTACGATGGCGGGGTCTACAACTCGCTCTATTGCGACCAATTCAGCTTTGTGAATTGCCCGGATGTTCCCGTAACCTCGAGCTTCCATATCAAAACCGAGAACCCGAGAAACTCCGGCCACTATTGGTTCAATACAGGGACGTTCTCGCAAGAACCGATCGGCACCTTCGGCAACGTGAAGCGCAACTTTTTCCACGGACCGGGATTCAACTATTCGAACTTCGAGGTTTACAAGAATATTCCAGTGGGTGGCTCTGATAGCCCACGTTACCTGCAACTCCGCCTTGAAGCGTACAACGCATTCAACCATGCGAACTTTGCGAACCCGAGCGGCAACTTTGGGGCTGGACCAACGGTTTTCGGGGTAATCACTTCCGTTGATCAGCCCGTGAATTCAGGCGGCGATCCCCAGCCTGCGCGGGCCATTCAAATTGCCGGAAAGTTCTACTTCTGACAGGCGACATGTGACACCCGGGGACCAAGAAGACAACGATAAAACGGGGATTGAAGGCCGTGCAATTGCACGGCCTTCGTCTGCCGCAAATCTGACTGTTATAGAGGAGGCCGAGGCGAGCGGTGAAGTTGCAGAGCTCTTCGAGCGCTATCGCTCGCACTTTGGCAGACCGGCTGTTCCCGGCATTCTGAAATGCTTTGCCACGCACCCTCCTTTGCTGCGGCACATGATGGGCCTCGCCGAGAGTTTTCTGTTTGTCGATGGATATCTGTCCAGGCGGCACAAAGAGATGATCGCCACGCTGGTCTCGACCGAAAACGAATGTCCCTATTGCGCTGACAGTCACGGATATTCTCTCCGCACTCTCGGGGGCTCGGCCGAGCAGTTGCCGGCGATCCAGGCCTGCGACCTGCGCGCCAAGGCGTTTGGAGCGGATGAGCGGGCTCTGCTCGAGTTTGTCCTTAAAGTCACACGCCTATCGCACACAATTGATCGCAACGATATCGAAAACCTCATTCAGGCCGGCTGGAGCGAGCCGCAAATTGCAGAAGCAATCCATGTCACGGCTCTATTTGCCGCGTTCAACCGTCTCGTGAACGGATTCGGCTTACCGTCACAGCAGCTGGTCGCACTGAACGAACGGGCAACCGGCAACCCTGCGGCAGAGTGAGGAAGCAGCCCTGGGACCAAGGCTCCCTCAACGGTCTCTTCCGGCTTCGGCTTCCGCCTCGTGCAAGCCTGCCTCCGGGCTCTCTCGCACGACCGTCCAGGCTTCTCCTGGACTCATCCGTTGCACACTTGATTCCCAGCCCTCGTTATCAACAGGATGAACCAAAGTCCTAACTCATCTAAGACCAATCCCGAAGGTAGAATCTGCTCATATTCCCGCGTTCATTGATTGACGTACCAGGAGTCTGTGCATGTTCGCGAATTTGCGGAACCTCGTCGCGGTAGTTGTGTGCGCGTTCACATCTTCAACCCTCGTTCGCTCGCAAGCATCCTTTGCCGGCTTTCCTGAAGATTGGAGCCACCACCATGTCGTCTTCTCCAATCCCGGCTCAGCCGACGATGCAGTCAGGGATGGCACATACGCCAAGTGGAGCACGATTGTTAACAATCCCCGCTTCCAATTCCAGGAACATAGGCGCCGCGCTCTCCGCGACTGGGCCGGCTGGGATCAGTTCAAGCCAGAGGCGCTGAAGACCGACTGGAGCATGAGTCTCGGTTCGGGCGCGACCGTTGGCGCCGGCCAGTACCCTGCAAAATACTCCTTCAGCTATACCAGCGCGAATTGCTCAGACTGGGTTACCTATAACACCGGTCTCGCGGGTGTCTCGGGTGGTCAGGCCAATATCGAAGCCTACACCAATCTTTACGCCACCACCTGCGCCGGTACGGTGCCCGGCGTTTCCTGGGCATACTACTCTGGGGGCGGCAAGGCCCTCACGTCGCCTGTGATTTCTCTCGACGGCACCAAGGTGGCTTACATCGAGAACTCGGGGACCGGCGCGATCTTGCGCATCATTAAATGGAAATCCGGCGAGGGCACCGCCGCTGCGTCAGTCCCTCCAGGTCATCTGTATACCAACACCACCGCAGGCAACGGCTCGAACACCCCGTGGAGCACCTGCCCGTCGGGCAGCTCTTGCATGATCAGCATCGCCTTCCAGAACTCCAAGCAGGACACGATCTCCGCCCCATTCTACGAATACACTACCGCCGACACTCTCTGGGTTGGCGACGCTTCCGGCAATCTGCACGAATTCACAGGAGTCTTCAACGGAACTCCCGGAGAAGTCACAACCGGCGGATGGCCGATCGCGGTCAGCGGCAACATACTCACCAGCCCGGTCTTCGATTCGGTTTCAGGCAACATCTTTGTTGCTGACTCCGGCGGCTATCTCTACTCCTACAAGGCCTCCACCGCCGCTCACGAGATGAGCACCAGCAAGATGACCTATGCCTCGGGAACCACAGGAATCATCGACGCTCCGCTTGTCGATTCCAATGCCGGCTATGTCTATGTCGCTGTCGGAGATGACGCGAACACCTCCGGATCCGTCGGCTGCGACAACGCGACCGGATGCAGCGGCGTCTTCCAGTTCCCCACCACAAGCACAACCAAAGCGACGACCGGTGTCTCCTGTGTTGGATCGAGCGCCACGGCATGGACGGCGGCGCCAGGAGGCGACACGCTCAATTGCGGTGTAGAAGCCGTCTTCGGCGTCGGGTCCTACCCCAACATGTACAACGGCTCTTTCGACAACAGCTATTACACCGCCGGCACTGGAAAAGCCGGCTACCTGTGGCAGTGTGCTCCCTCCGACGCAGGCGGCACGGTGATTGCTCCCAGACTGTCGGCCATTGCCATGCAGAGCAGCGGCAGCATTGTTCCTACCGGCGACGTGGTCGCCTTTAGCAACGTCACCACGGCCATTTCCTCTCTCACGTCCAACACTTCCGGCGTTGCCTGCTCGCCGGTCACTGAGTTCTACAACACCGGCAACTCCTCAACCGTGACGACCATCAACGAGACGGGAGGAATCACGGCTGCTTCCGGTTCGGTGACCGTTGCTTCTGCAGCATCTGGAATCGCCGCCGGGAATTACATCCAGATCGACAGCGAGATCATTCTCGTCACGGCTGCTTCGGGCACGACACTTACCATTACTCGGGGACAGCTGAACACGACAGCCGCCACGCACAACAACCACGCCACGATCACCATTCCCGCTGTCGATTACCTCTACTTCGCGGTCACGAAAAACGGGAACATCACGCCCAACGCGCTCAATTGCACCACCGGGGCCTGCCTCTACAGCGTTGCCGTAGGCACGTCGACCGGCGCCTATGTCGCAACTTGCAACACCGGTGCCTCTCCTCACACCGGCAACTGCCCCACCAACGGGGTAGCGGAGGCCGGCGGAAGCAGCGGAATCGTCATCGATAACTACGGAACCGGAACAGGAGAGTCGCAGCTCTACTTCACGCCATTGGCTAATCAGGTTTGCGCTGGGAACGGTACGTCTGGGAGCAGCGGCACCGCGGGTTGCGCAATTCAGACCTCGCAAACTGCTCCCTGATTCGCGTCCACGTCTGCCGGCGTTCCTTGAGTGCAAGGTTGTGCGTCTGAGAGCCCCGGGCGAGGCGGCAGCGTGTCCGATTCTGGGCCGCGCCTGGGCCCGTGTCTCAGGCAGATTTGAGAGATCGTTCAGAAGCCCAAGAGCCGCATCCATATGATTCGATACGGTGGTGCCCCCAAAATGGTGCACTTCCCGACCTCAGACCCACCGACTTGCTCCGCAGGCCATAGGTTACTTTCGTGGTACAACCATCCACTAAATAGCCACCATCAACGCCGATTTTCGGGTTGTATCTACTTGAATTCACGATAGAATTGCCTACGATCGGTTGATCGAGACGGGTGGGTTTTGCCCGCGTCGGCCCGAGGTTACTTTGTCAACTGCCGAGGCTCCCCCGGCTCGCGCCACCGAAATCGGCAAGACCCTCTGAACTTGGTGGATTTGGATCGAGCTCAGGCGACCGAGCGAGTCTGCGAGACAACCAGTAAGTTTCATCACCGGAGAATGTCCATGATGTCCAATGCGAACTCCCATCGCTCGAAGAGCTTGACGTTCGGTCTCACAGTAGTGGCACTCGCCGCCTGCAGCACGCCTGTCTTCGCGCAGAGTGCGCCGTCTGTCCACGTCGGCCGTATCGAGATCACCGGTGTGCCTGATGACTGGAGCCATCGTCACGTGGTCTTCTCCAACCCCGGAACCGAGCAGGAAGCGATCCAGAGCGGGCACTACGCGCAATGGCAGAAAGTGGTCAACGATCCGCGCTACGTGATCCAGCAGTTGAAGCGGAATCTGCCCGTGCAAGGCCCTGCGGCGACGGATGCTGAGTATAGGTCGCGCTGGATCTCTGAGATTTCCCCCGCACCGCGCGATCTTACGTTGACCCTTCCGGGAGTGCGTAGAGAGCCGTCGGGGATCGACCGCATCGAGCCCATGGTCAAGCGCACAAGTGCTACTCAACCGATCAAGAAGGATTGGAGCGAAGCACTGAACGGTCCCGGCCTTGCTGTCGGCCAATATCCGGCGAAGTACTCACTTTTGGCGACCACGGCGAGTTGCAACGATTTCGTCGTCTTCCCCACGGGGGCGAGCAGCAGCACCACCCAAGCCACGATCGTCGCGTTCAATAACATTTACGACTCGACCAACGGCATCAACACCGGGTGCAACGGCACCAACCAGACGCCTACCACGTATTGGTCCTATTACACTCCGCCGGGCGGTACCACGGGAGAGGCGACAACCGCGAACCTCTCGCCGGTGCTTAGCTGGGACGGCACGCAGGTCGCGTTCATCGAAACCTACAGCAGCGCCGCCTATCTGGTCATCCTCAAGATGCCCGCGCCGGGCACCACCACTGCCGCCACCTATGCCACCCCAGCCTACCCGGGCAGCGGGCTCACCTATAAGGTTGCTGGCAGCTATTTGGGCTGCGCAGCCCCGTGCTACACCACCATCCAACTCGACACCACTGGTACCGAAACCGACACCTACTCGGCTCCGTTCTACGACTATGGCGCGGGCGGCATCGCCGGCGGCGATACCATCTACGTCGGCGATGACGCCGGCAAGCTCCATCAGGTTTTGCACGTCTTCGGCGGATCACCGGCTCTTGATACGACAACCGGCTGGCCGGTCACCGCGACCACCGAAACGAATAAACAACTCAACTCGCCAGTCTTCGACCAGGTGTCGGGATATCTCTTCGTTGGCGACGGAAGCGGCTATCTGCATCAGATTGATGAGAGCACGCGAGCCGTCACCGTCTCCGGCCACCTGGAGTACAACACCGCGGGCACGGGAGGCATCGCCGAGTGGGATCCTCCCATCGTCGACGACACCAGCGGCACAGACAATGTCCTCCAATTCGTCGGATACAGCGACGATACGACCGAAACGGGCGACAGTCGTCCCAGCTACATCAATCTGTTCACAGCAACCGGGACCAACAGCATCGAAGGCGGCTCGAGCTACGGCACCAGCGTCTATTTTCCTAACGGATCCACCAGCGCTCGGCCTGCCGGCACCTCGACCGTGATGCGTGCCGGTACCTTCGACGATGTCTACTTTGCGTCCGGGGGAACCGCGGGCAACGTCTATTCCTGCGCTGACGGCGCCGTCTTCCAAGCCCCGGTGACCGACATGGGCGCAAAGGATGGAACCGTCAATACCTTCGATACTCCCGCCAGTGGGGGCACCGCCCTATGTTCTCCGGTGACTGAGTTCGCCGGATCCAAAGCCAACACCACGCTGAATGCAGCGATCTCTTCAACTACCCCGCCGGCCAGCACAACGGTGAACCAGGGCGGAGGAATCACCGCCCCGGCCCGCACCGCAACCACCATCAACGAAGCCGGAGGAATTACCGCGGCATCGGCCACCGTGACCGTTACCAGCGCTACAGGGATTACCGCAAACGTCAGTTACATCCAGATCGGTACCGAGGACATGTTTGTAACCGGTGTGGCAGGCACCACGCTCACCATCACCAGAGGCAGCTTCGGCACCATCCCGGCCGCACACGCCAACACAGCGGCAGTTACGGTCCTGAACACGACAACATTTACGGCCACGTCGACCGCAAACATCACCGTAGGCGACTTTATCAAGGACGGCACGGAAACCATGTACGTCACCACCGTGGCCAGTCCCAATGTCACCGTAGTTCGAGCGGTAGAAGCCAGCACCTATGGCGCGCATGGCAACGGAACGACAGTCTCGATCCTCGCGCCGGTGACGGTAGTCTCCAACACCGGCATTGAAAACGGCGATTACGTCCAGGTCGATTCGGAACTCATGCTGGTCGACGGCGTAGCTCCGAGCGGCACGAAATTAGCAGTGACGCAGGGCCAGCTGAGCACCATGGCGGCCACCCACCTGGATGGGGCCGCCGTGCAGGACGTTCTGGATTGGATCTTCCTGAGCGTTGCCTCTGAATCCGCCGAAGGCGCATGCGCGGTGGCGCATGGCTGCCTCTTGAATTACGCCGTTCTCAATGCAGGCACTACCGGCACCGCGACCGCCGGGCTGGCACTGCCGAACGCCGACACCACCGGCACCAGCGGCATCGTCATCGACAACCTGTCAACCACCGAGGTCGGCGCTCAACAGATCTACTACACCACCGGAGGCGGCGACACGGCGGTTCAGGCGTCGCAGCAAAACCCGTGATGCGGACATGAATTCGGTTCAAGTCGGATGATCGGCCTGCCGATCTTATAGAAAGCTGCAAGCATACTCAAACGCATCAAAGCCCAGGAGTGAGGTACAAAGGTGAACACGAACTTCCAAGATCAAAAACAGCGGCTTGCCTCCGCGGGTGATCCAAACCGCAAGGCCAAAAAGCCCTACGTGAAGCCCGAAGTGCGTCACGAGCGTGTCTTTGAGACCATGGCGCTGTCGTGCGGCAAGGTCCAGACCACCCAGGGCGCCTGCCACTTTAACCGCAAGACCTCGTAAGCAGCCCCCTAGAACCTCCGCGGCGCGCCTCTTTGGGCTGCGCCGTGGGGTGGCGTCCTAATCTGAATTGCTCGCTTCCAAGGCAGCCTCAATCTTTCTCCACCGCCACGCGTAGAACCGCTCTCTGCAATTACGGCAGCGTATCGGCCGCCGCAGCAAAACCAGTAGAACCGCGTCCCGTATTCCTTGCAGGCGAGATGAACTCACATCCGTCGAGTTGCAGGCTGGGCAGTATATGACGTCCATATGATTTCGATTGCGTCAGGCTTGGCGCCGGCCTATCGCTCAGAGCGCCACTCTGTCACCACTCCATTCTCCAGTGTGATCCGCAGAAGGTAGTGGTTCGCTCTTCGCGGCCGGTACTTCCAGGCTTCACGCTTTGTGGTCCCAGGTAATTCCCGATCGACGGCCGCCGGCGCTCCGAGCGAGTCGATCAATTGCGCTTCGGTCTGGCCCTGCCAAATCTCCCGGCGGAACACCCGCTTCGCAATTTCGTAGCTGTTGTACTTACTAATGAAGTGGGCAAGCCTCGCTTGCCGGTTTGCATATATTCGTTCCAGAGCGAAAACCATCGCCACAGCAAGGACGCAAAAACCCAAAATGCAGGTCACGGCTAGCACGTTCTCGATCACCCAAGCAGCTTTCGCAGCCTGAATCGGTGGCCCGTGAGGGAAACGCGCACCGGACCCCGTCACATTCGTCGGGTCCCCTCTCACTGCCCAGGCCGGTCAGAGGGTGCGCACTACGGAATATAGCGCGCCGAAGCGACAAATGGCGACTTTTTTCGCGTCAACCTTACAACTAAGGAACCGAGTTGTGCGTCTAATAGCGCGCAATCCGCTGCCGCATTTTGTCCGAGCCGTTCCGGGGCCATAAAACTCACTGCTCTCATTCGAGCCACCCGGTCAACAACTGGCCCATAACTGCACATCCGATGCCAAATGTACCCGCGGCTTTGTTACTTTAGTCGTATATTTCCTCATAAAAATCTTTCGCTTCCAAGCATTTCCCTCTTGCATACCACTAAAGTCGCATTAGAATCTGCTTATAGCGATTCTAGAAGTCGTTATACCCCGGAGCTGCAGTCCTTAATCGAAGCACCAACCCAAGAGTCCGCGAGCGGCTAATTTTGCCACAGGGTTGGCGGCATCTGTGAATCTTCTAAATAGCAAGTCTTCTTCCGTGGGCGCATCGTCGTAGATCGCTGCTTCGCGACGCGGTGGTTAGGTCCCTCCAAGTCTCGAAGTTGTTTCGGATAGCAGCCAAGCCAGAGCTCCCCCCAACGCGTATCACCGGGTTAGACCATTCGAATCGAATCAAATCGTGGGCCGCTCATAGCCCGTCGAGCGCGTCCGCGTTATTAAACTGCAGTCTCTTCAACGGAGAGCACCCATCATGTCGCATGCGAATCTGCCCCGCCTGAGTTGGATTCCCAAGTTGCTGTTGACTGGTTTGATTCTGGCCGCCCTCGCCGCCCTCAGCCTGCCCGCGCTCGCTCAGGATGCCGCGACCGCGAAGTCCGCTCCGGCGACTACGAGCTACGTCGACGACTGGTCGCAGCACCATGTCGTGTTCTCGAACCCGGGCACCGAGGCTGACGCAATCAAGAGCGGCCACTACAGCGAGTGGCTCAAGATCGTAAGCGATCCCCGCTACGTAATGCAGCAGCAGCGCAGGGGGTCTACGGTGGCACAGCCCACCCTGGTCACATCTGCGCCTTCGGGCACCGCGCCCGCGCCCGCCCTCCAACCCGCGTCGACCGGCTCCGCGCTCCCGAGCGGAAGTGACTTCGAGACGATCACGCCCACCCTGCCGCGGAGAGGAACCAATCCGCTTCAACAGACTGAAGATCGCGGAAAGCAGAATCAAGAAGGCGCGCTCCATAAAGACTGGAGCATGTTTGAAGGGGCGCTGCCCGAAGCCAGTCAGACGATCTCGGTTTCAGGTACGCCGGGTACCGGGACAGTGACCGGCGGAACCTCAACCGTAACGGTGGATGGCCAGACCTTCACGGCTAACGCGCCGACGGCCGCGTCACAAACCGGGACATTCTCGACCGCCCCGACATCCACCCTCAGCATAATTTCGGTGAAGGTAGGCGCGAACACCCTGAGTCTCAACACCAACGCGACGGGCGCAAGCGCCACGGCCAATGTTTCGGCGATTCCGACGTCGGCCGGCACAACCGTGCTCTCGATCGTGAATAACGATGGGACCGTGAATATGACCCCGAGCGGCGCGACAGCTCTAACGGGCACGGTCACATTCTCCGCAGTACCCACGTCGGCCAGCAGCAACGTGCTCTCGATCGTTAACAGCGACGGGACTGTCAACATGGCCCCCAGCGGCGCCACCGCAGCTTCAGCCGGCACGGTCACAGTCACGGCCTTGCCCACCTCTGCCGGCAGCGACGTGATCACGATCGTCAACGGTGACGGGACAGTCAACATGGCCCCCACCGGCGCCACCGCAGCTCCAGCCGACACGGTTACATTCTCGGCGATGCCCACGACGGCCAGCAGCAACGTGCTCTCGATCGCCAACAGCACCGGGACTGTCAATATGGCCCCCACCGGGGCCACCGCAGGTTCAGCCGGCACGGTCACAGTCACGGCCTTGCCCACCACCGCCGCCAGCACCGTGCTCTCGATCGCCAACGGCGACGGGACCGTCAATATGACCCCCGG
>JBEKPO010000043.1:0-34578 GCA_049520675.1 Occallatibacter sp.
ACTTTGCGGGTTTATGCAGGAGATTCGTGCGCGGGGGCCCTTTATCAGGATGATGGCAAGAGCTTTGCGTATGAACATGGGGTTTATTTGAGGATGAAGTTCACTTGCCAGCTCACGCAGGAGGGGCTGAAGCTTACTATCAGCCCGCGTGAGGGATCCTATCCCGCGTGGTGGACGGAAATACAGGTCGAAGTCTACGGCTGGACGCCGAAGGAAGGCGCGGTGAACATCAATTCGAAGAAAGCAGCTGTTAAGGTGAATCGAGGAAACGACTACGTCGATTTCTTAATCCCTGACGATGGCGAAGGCTCGGAGGTCGAGATTCAGTAGCCTCAGTTTAAAGTTGATGCGGTGCGGACTACTTACGAAGGAGAAATCCGCTCCGAACGAGGCAGACGCCAACCAACTAACTACAACGAGAGTGTGCGTGCCCGAACGCCAAAAGGCTAGAATCCCAGACGTGTGCGATTGTTTTGGCTTCAGTTGCATCAAGGTGATCGACATCTTGGAGGAGCAGGGGGCGGTTCTCTAGCACATTTAGTAGCGCTGACTGGTTCGAGCCGACAAGGAAGGCAGCAATATATCTAGTGCATCAAGACTGATTATTTGTTTCGTGCCGGTCAAAGCACCAAAGAGTCACAAGAATCCGCAGGGATAGATAAATGACTGCTAAGCATATCAATCAAAAGCACTTATTTCGCTCAAACTTCTACAGGCTTCACAAACATTATGATCTGCTTTGAGAGCAGATGCGCGAGTCGACCGCCAGTGACGACCGTGAAAGGCGCGTTCAATCATTAGCCACCTTTTCCAAGATCGATTGGGCTTGACTGGAGACTCGCGCATGCTTCAAGAGCCTACCTACCGTCTCCCCGCGCCGGTGCTCGTGATCGAATTACATGGAAGCAGGAGGTCTCCGACAGCTTCGGAGATGGCCCGGAGCCTCGGTTTGACGTCATGCAGATCGACCACGAAGTGGTGATGTTCACGGAAGACATCCTCTCATTACGTTTGGAGACCTACCAGTACAACGTCGGTGGGGCTCATGGCAGCGACTGGACTGTAGCTCTCAACTTTCGCTTGCGTCCAAGTCTTCACATAGAGCCTAGTTTCCTTTTCCGACCGCGCCTAAACTATGCTGAGAGCCTCTCAGAAATTTGTGTTCCGCGCCTAAAGCAGCAGCAACGTGAAAGGTGGGCGGCACGAGGAACGGTACATCCGGGCGGGGAGCTGGATCATTGGATTGACCGCGGCGCCTCAGCCGATGCGGCTCATTTTAGGAATATCCTACTTCAGCGCGGCGCTATAAGGGTGGTGTTTGACAATTATCAGGTTGCCCCACTGGACTACGGAAAGTATGAGGTGGTCATCGAAAGAAACGCGCTGGCAGAGCAACTTGACGCAGAGATTTATGCATTCCTTGGCTAGCGCTGGCGGTTCCGGCGAATTCTGTACGTTGATGAATGAGGGAATACTGACCTGGGGGTTCAGCGACCGGCGAAAAGGCACTTTGGAATGACGCAGCAGAGAATTCGGGGCTTTTCTCGGCAATATTGAAAGGGGAGAAGCGCTCTCCAGTGACTTTTCTGAGCAAGAATCTCGAAATCTGGCTGGAAATCGGCGACAAATCCACAGTTTCTCTTTATGTCGCCGATTATGAAGACTGTCTGGCGGAGAGACTGGGATTCGAACCCAGGTTAGAGTTTCCCCTAAACACGCTTTCCAAGCGTGCGCCTTCAGCCACTCGGCCATCTCTCCGCAATGCCGGCTGACTGATCGAGTTTAGCATTTTCAGAGATCGGCGATCCCGATGGACGGGCCGGGGACAAAAAACGGTGGCGGAGCATTCGCCTGAAACTGGCAGAACTGCCGCAAAAAGCGATCACTCGGCGGTGTTATGATGGGCCGGTTCCGGGAGAACGTTTCCATGCGCAATGCTCTGTTTGGATCGATCGTCATGCTGTCCGCCTGTCTTACCTCTTTCGCCCAATCCGCTTCTGTCTCTTATGACCCTGCAACTCACGTCTTTCGCCTCGACGGAGGCAAGATATCGTATGCCTTTGGGGTGAACCAGCGCGGTGAATTGCAGGCAATTTACTGGGGTGGCCGGCTGGGCGCGACCGACGCGATTCCGCAGGCGGTTGCAATGCGGGAGTGGTCTTCTTTCGATAATTCCTATACCACGACCCCCGAGGAGTACGCCGGATGGGGTTCGGGGTTATTTGTGGAACCGGCGTTGAAGATTACGTTCGCCGATGGCAACCGAGACCTGGTGCTGCACTACGAGAGTCATTCGACCGGCGCCAACAGCCTGGAAGTTGTGACGAAGGACATCGAGAGGCCAATCTTTGTCACACTGCATTACGCTATCGATCCCGACACGGGTATATTAGCGCGCTCGGCGACGATTGAGAATCGCGGGAAAGAACCCGTGACCGTGGAACAGGCGGCGGCGGCGGCGTGGATGCTTCCGGCCGGTCAATACACACTGAGTTACCTGACTGGCCGATGGGCCGGTGAGTGGACATTGAACCAGGAGAAGCTGGACGCGGGCGCGCGGGTGATTGAAAGCCGGCGCGGCACAACCGGTCACCAGGCGAATCCCTGGTTTGCTCTGCAGGCAGGGGACAGCGATGAGAATCATGGCGAAGTCTGGGTTGGCGCCCTGGGCTGGAGCGGCTCGTGGAGGATGACCATCGAGCGCGACCAACTGGATGCGGTGCGGATTACCGGCGGGTTTAATCCCTTTGACTTCGGGTATGTTCTGCATGCGGGCGAGAAGCTTGAGACGCCGATCTTCTATGGCGGCTATTCGGCCGACGGGCTGGGCGGCGCTTCGCGATTACTGCACCAATTCGAACTGACGAAGATCCTGCCGCGCACGGCGGCGACTGCCTCATGGCCCACTCCTAAGCCCCGGCCCGTAATTTACAATTCCTGGGAAGCAACGGAGATGAACGTCAGCGAGGAAGGGCAGATCGCGCTGGCTGAAAAAGCCGCGGCGTTGGGCGTGGATCGTTTCGTCATGGACGACGGCTGGTTCGGCCAGCGCAAAACCGACCACGCCGGCCTCGGCGACTGGTATGTAAACCCCGAGAAATTTCCCCACGGGTTGAAGCCTCTGATCGACAAGGTACATTCGCTGGGGATGGACTTTGGGCTGTGGGTCGAGCCCGAGATGGTCAATCCCGACTCTGATCTGTACCGGAAGCATCCAGACTGGGTGTTGAATTTTCCCGGCAGGCCGCGCACCGAACAGCGCAATCAGCTGGTGTTGAACCTGGCGCGTCCCGATGTCCGTGATTACGTCTTCGGGTTTCTCGACAAGCTGCTCTCCGAGAATGACATAGCTTTTCTCAAGTGGGATTACAACCGGAACTGGAGCGAGCCCGGATGGGACCAGCTGCCGCCAAACGAGCAGAAAGAGGTGTACGTCGCCTTCATCCGCAATCTATATGGAATCCTTTCCCAGCTGCGCGAGAAGCATCCGAACGTGGAGATCGAATCCTGCTCCGGCGGTGGTGGACGTGTCGACCTGGGAATTCTGCGCTACGACGACGAGGTCTGGCCCTCCGACAATACGGACCCGTTCGATAGACTCAGCCAGCAGGACGGATTCACTTACGCCTACACGCCTCAAATCATGATGGCCTGGGTTACGGACTCGCCTCATTGGCTTAATCTCAGGAGCACTTCCCTTACCTACCGGATGCTGAGCTCGATGGAGGGTTCGCTGGGAATTGGCGCCAACATCGCCAAGTGGGACGACGGCGAGATGGCGACTGCCAAGCGGCTCATCGCTGCGTACCACCAAGTGCAAAAGACCATCGTTCAGGGCGATCTTTACCGGCTGATTTCACCGCTGAATGGCAGCGAGTTTTCCGCGACGGAAACGGTGAATCACGACAGGAGCCAATCCGTGGTGTTCGCGTTTATCCATTCGACACAGGAAGGACGCGGATTTCCAATCTTGAAACTGAGGGGTTTGGACCCAGGGGCGCGGTATGCGGTGAGTTCGATCGAGGGAAAGCTCCGGGACGGGGCTCCTGCGGTTGCCTCGGGCGCTTGGTGGATGAACCACGGAATCGAGATGGGCGAGGACTTTCGCGGGGATTTCCACGCGGCGGCATTCCGGCTGGACAAGAAGTAGCCGACTGCGGCTCGGCTGAAGGGCGCCGGGTGTGCTGGCTCACAACCTTCAATTGCTGGCTCACCACCTTCAATATTGATGCTCACTGGTGGATCGACTGCGGGGCGAAAAGAGCTGGCGGCTCTCTAGAAGTCGAAGTGTGGCATTTTTACCACACATGCGATGCGGGGATTTTGGCCCGAAGCGGAGCGAAATCCACAGAACCGCAATTTATTTGATAGGTATTATGCCTTTTATTATCAATATTTTAAAGTTCGTATAGCGGTTTGATCGTCGGACCGACCCTTGCCCGCTTAGTAGAATATCCGAATGGTTGAACGACAGAAATCACGTACGGAGAGTGGCAAGAGATCTTGGCGGTTTTGGGTTGGCGCGGGGGTACTTTCCGTGGCCGTCGCCGTCCTGATTTTTGCCGACTCTACCATGACGGTGCAGGCGGATTCACCGCTGGCCCGTCCTGCCTCAACCCTTCCCCCGGCTGCACCGCCAGCCAACCTTTCGGGCATAACCAAGACCCCTTCTAAAGCCAAGAGCCCTGAGAAAAAGGGCCTGCGCGGACTCGCTACCTGGTACGGCCACGTCTTTGACGGACGCCTGACCGCAAACGGCGAAAAGTACGACATGTTTGCCATGACTGCGGCGAGCAACACGCTGCCGTTTGGGACGTTCGTGCGGGTGATCAACTTGGCGACAGGCAAGTCAGTTAAAGTCCGCATCAACGACCGCGGAGATCTGCCTCACAACGGTGTGGTCGACCTCTCCTATGAAGCGGCCAGGGAACTCAACATCGTCGAGGCCGGGGTGGCCCACGTCAGGCTAGAGGTCTTGTCCATGGGGTCCGGCCGGCACACGGCCCCCTAAGAGGGCCCGCTGCAGTCGGTTCGCGATTCTCCAGCCCATTCAGGCGTGGCGCCTGCGATCGATCGCCTCACGCGCGGCGGCCTCGCCCCGGGGTTCGGCTGGTGTCGCCGCCGCCCCGGAGCCTTCGCCCCCCGATTCCGCTTGGGCCGGCTGCTGAGCCAAACCGCGAGTGGAGCCTCGCTATGCCGCGTTTGTGGTAGGGCACAAGTGACTCAGATCACGGATGCGTCCCGAAGCGGAAAATTATCCTCAATCATGGCCTGCTCTCTCTGAGAATCGGCAATACCGGGCCAAGGGCGGTTCATCTTCCCAAAGGATGAGCTGCCCTTTTTGTTTCGCGCCCACGCTAAGACCCTACCTCCCCCCAGTCCGCTTAAAAATCCTGCCAATCGCGACGCGTATAGTAGATGGTTCGGGGTACGACCCGGCGGCGAGGCAGTATGGCGAAAAAGCGAGAACCCGACAGCATCTGGGAGATGAAACCGCTCCATTTGAGCGACCGTTTTACCAGAGCCGTCGACTACGCGCGCATTCTCCACATCGAGCGCCGCAAAGGAACGAGCATTCCATATATGGCTCACCTGCTTGGGGTGGCGGCTCTCGTCTTGGGCGAAGCGGGGCACGCCGATGTGACCGAAGACATGGTGATTGCGGCGTTGCTGCACGACGCGGCCGAAGATCACGGCGGCCAGTTGCGTCTCGACGACATCGAACAGAACTTCGGCGTGGAAGTAGCGCACATGGTCGAAAGCCTGTCGGACAGCCTGGCAGAGGATTCCACGAAGAAGGCGCCCTGGCGCGAGCGCAAGGAGGAATATCTGAAGCGCCTGCGCAAGGAGCCTGCCGACGTCCTGCTGATCTCTGCCGCCGACAAGCTCTACAACGCGCGCGCCATCCTCGACGATTACCGCAAGATCGGACCCCAGGTCTGGACACGATTCAAGCGCGGACGCAAACACCAGCTATGGTATTTCCGCGAGCTGCTGAAGGTATTTAAGGCAGCGGGAAAAAACCGGATCGTGGCCGAACTGGAACGGGTAACCGACAAGCTGGAGCGGATTTCAGCCAACGAAAAGCAAAAAGGCTGATGGGGGCGCCGGTGTGGCCGGAAAACGATCGGCTGTGACGCCGTGCATTTGCCTGCCGTTCTAGTGGCCGGCTAAAATTCGCGATTGTTCTCCTGCGACTGCCTGGTGCTTTTCATAGATTCGCGGACCCGGCCTTGCGGGGCTCGCCTATGGGCACGTATTCCCAACCTCCCACCTCTCCCTCTACAATCCCTGCCATGCGAAATTTTGCACTCACCGTTGCCGCAGTGCCCCTGGCCACCGCTCTTCTGGTTGCACAAGGAGATCGCGGTGCCCTCCAGCCGCCAATTGCCGAGAGAATCCACACTGAGCGTTCTATCAACGGCGCCGTCCTCATCGACGACTATGCCTGGCTACGACAACGTACTGACCCCAAAGTCCGCGCCTATCTCGAAGTCGAGAACTCCTACGCTGAGCAAGTCACTGCCGGCGAGAAGCCCTTCGCCGAAGAGCTCTACAAAGAGACGCTCAGTCACATTAAGCAGACAGACACTTCAGTCCCATATCGCAAACACGGTTACTGGTATTACTCGCGCACTGAAGAAGGGAAGCAATATCCCGTCTATTGCCGCAAGAAGGAATCCCTCAGCGCACCCGAAGAAGTTATGCTCGACGTCAACCAGTTGGCAATCGGCGAAAAGTTCATGGGTGTCGGTGCGCAAGAGGTCAGCGACGACTCCAACCTCCTCGCTTACACGACAGACAGCGTCGGTTTCCGGCAGTACCAGCTGCATGTCAAAGATCTCCGCACCGGCAAACTTCTGCCCGACACCGCGGAGCGGGTGGACGACCTCGCCTGGGCCTCCGATAACAAAACGCTCTTCTACGTCACAGAAGATGCCACCACTAAAAGAGGAAACCTACTCTTCCGTCATGCCCTCGGCTCGGACTCGAAAGACGACCCCACTGTTTTCAATGAAAAAGACGAGCGATATGACCTATTCCTCTACCGCACACGAGACGACAAGTATCTCCTTCTCGGCTCAACCAGCCACGTCACGAGCGAAGCAAGGTTCCTCACCGCAGCCACGCCGATGGGCGAATTCAACCTGATCGAACCGCGCAAAGAGGGAGTGAAATACTACATCGACGAAGCCAATGACACTTTCTATATACGGGTCAACGACACCGATCCCAGTTACCGGCTGGTAGCCGCTCCGGTTGCGGCGCCGGGCAAATCCAACTGGAAAGAGCTGATCCCAGCGCGCAAGGAAATTCCGATCGAAGACATCGACGCTTTCAAGAGCTTCTACGTTGTCACCGAACATGTAAAAGGACTCCCCGTTTTGCGCGTCCTGTCCATGGCTACGGGGGAATCTCACACAATTGAAATGCCCGAGCCCGCCTATTTCCTCTCTGCCGCTGTCAACGAGGAATTCGATACATCCAAGTATCGCTACGCTTATCAATCACCGGTCACGCCCAGCTCGACTTTTGAGTACGACGTGAACACGCAATCCTCGACCCTTCTCAAGCAACAGGAAGTGCCTGGGTACGATAAGTCTCTCTACACCGTCGAGCGCATTTTCGCGCCAGCCCGGGACGGCACTGGAATCCCGGTCACGATCGCCTATCGCAAAGACAAGTTCAAACGCGGCGAAAACCCACTCTTTGTCTACGGATATGGCTCTTATGGCTTTGCGATGCCCGACACGTTTTCGCCTCTGATGATTCCCCTGCTCGATCGCGGTCTGGTCACGACTGTCGCCCATATTCGCGGCGGCGGAGAAATGGGCGAAGCCTGGCACGACGCGGGCAAGATGATGACCAAACGCAACACATTCACCGATTTTATCGACGCGACAGAAGGATTGCTCGCGCAAGGCTACGGCAAGCGCGGTCTCGTCGGCATCGAGGGCGGCAGCGCCGGCGGCCTGCTGATGGGCGCGGTCACCAACATGCGTCCTGACCTTTTCAAGGTAGTTTTGGCCGAGGTTCCATTCGTCGACATCATGAACACCATGCTCGACGCCAGCCTTCCGCTCACTGTCCCCGAGTACGAAGAGTGGGGCAACCCCAACCAAAAAGCTGCGTTCGACTACATGCTCAGCTATTCGCCCTACGATAATGTCTCCGGGAAAGCCTACCCGGCGATCCTCGTTCAAACCTCATTCGACGACTCGCAGGTGATGTATTGGGAGCCCTCAAAATACGTGGCCAAGCTTCGCGCCCTCAAGACCGACCAGAATCCGCTGGTCTTCTTCGTCAACATGCACGGAGGCCACGGCGGCTCCAGCGGCCGCTACGATCGCATCCATGACCAGGATCGCAACTATGCCTTCCTTCTCACTCAGCTGGGTATTTCAAAATAAGAAGGTGGGAAGATGTGGGCACCCCGACTCGGATAAAGCAGCCCGCAGATCCCGGTTCGACTCCGATCGCTTCCGCGATCTTCGCTCAGGGCAGGCTTTCGACTTCGCAGGTGCAAGAAGCCGGGCCCGCTTCGCTCACGATGACAACTCCTTTTCGGGCGTTTCCCTCTTATTTCCTGGTGCCCACGGGTTTGGCGGCAACATAACCTTTGCGGGCCTGGACATATAGGCCGCGCTGGCTGACCTTGACCTGAAGCTGGTGATAGGCGCCATCGGGCTTAACACCGTTGAGCGAGAGCTCAAGCAGGTAGAGGAACTCAGGTGGTACGGTGAGGCCCCTGAGTCCGCCTTCAAGGTCGTTGGAGTGGTGGAAGAAGGTTCCGCCGGTCCCCGCGGCGAGCTCGGACATGATCAGATCGCCTCCGGTGGTGTCGACAACCAAGCCTCGCGCGTCGAGGGCACCGATGACGACATTGGCTGCGGCCGCCTGGTTGAGCACCTCGGATTTGAAAAACATGGTCTCAGGAGAATCTGTGTAAAACCCAGGCGAGACGAGAATGAGTGTTCGCTGGCCGGGTAGTTTGGCCATGACGCGGACCACATTTTCGATAATGCTGAGCGACTCGCGAGCATCTTCCTGACTGGTGGCGAGAGCTCGTCTCGCAGCCGAAAGCACCATGTTTTCGAAAACGCTGTCCCCGCCTGTCATCATCAGGTTAGAGCAGCTCCTGGCCTGGGTTACGGCTGCACGGAAGACCTGGTCGTCCCTTATTTCGATGATCTGGTGAGCAATGTTGGGAGAGATGCTGGGACAATCCTGATCGTCGTATTGAAAGAGCGGATGCGCCTTTAGCTGCATGATGGCAGCCTTGAGAGCGACGGGGTCGCGAGTGATGCCGGAGCTGACTCCCATAAACGACAGCACATCCGCGTAGCCACCAGCGCCGAGGGGCTCGTCAAGCATTTTGACTGCGGCTTTTTGCATCACCGCAAGATCGGAGGAGTTGAGATGCCTGTCGTCGAACAAGAAGACAATGAATCTGTCTCGCGAGGCTTCCGGTTGAGCGGACTCAGCCGGACCTGCAGAGCCCGACTCGGGAGCTTGCTGAGAGCCCGCCGCTAGAGACTTCTCAAGGGTGAATCCGGTGATTGCCTTCGGCTTGCCCTGATCGAGGACCCTAAAATCGCCTTTGTTGAGCCCGCCGACGGCGAGCCCTTTTCCATCGCGCACCACTGCCGGCACCAGCACCGCATTCACATCGACGTGGATTGTGGCGCCGCCATCGGGAACTTGCGTCGCTTGGACAACGGGCGACGCCTGCATGCTTGCGGGAATGCCCTCAGGGGCTGGCTGGGCGGGCGGCTCAACCGGAGTTGCGTTCGCTGATGGTTTGGCTTCAACGGCCCATGTTGTGCTCACGGTGGACAGTTCAGACTGAGATTCTCCCACCTTCTCAGCCGGCAAATTGGTTGGAGGGACAACTGGCGCTGCCTGAGGCTGGAGGGGAGACGATGCCTGCTCAGAGAGTGGCGTTTCCGCAACCGGAGTTTGCTGCACAGCCTGTTCCGCGGCAGAGCTGACATTCCTCGCGTCGGGGCCCGGTGTTGCCGCAGCGCTTTCAGTGAGTATCCGCGACGTCGCGGCGAAGATGTGATAGTCGGTGAAGAGGTTCTCGTTTAGCCACTCGGTGGTTGCACCCTCGAAGGTAGCGTCGACGGCCGGCGGGGCCGATGAGAGGGCGAGGCTGCGGACGGGGCAGATAAAAGTATTGTCCGCAATCTTGACCCGGCCATACTCGACGGCGATGGCTCCACGGTCAATTGTGGAGCTCCCGCCCAAATCGGCGACCAGCGAGACGCGAAGAATCGTTCCCGTGGCCGGGTCCACCCACAATGAACCTTGATAGCCGGGCTTGGTGCGGATCAATTTTGTGGAGGACCGTGCCGCCGTTGCGACTGCCCCACCCGTTGCAGCGGAGGGAATCGATCGCCAGCCCGGCTGAATCCGCTCGACTGGAGTGACAATCTCGTAGTGAGAAACGGCCTTAGGCACTTGATAGTGAAAGACCGCGGCCTGGCCCGAAGAAGTTTGTTCCCAGTGGCTCCACGTGATCTTGCCGTGGGACGAGTCGGTCAGAATGATCAGGAGCGCGGGGCCAAATTCGCCCCATGTCACGAGTCCGCCTTGCGTCTGCGACGGTGCCGGCGTCGGGCCTGTCGATGGATTCTCCTCGTTGCGCACAGAAACTTCTGACTTCGACGTGCCGACCAGATGCAGTCCCGCTCGCTGGAGATACCCCCCCTTCGTCGCTTCCTGAGGACTGTCGTCAAAACTTAGAGTTGTTCGCGTTGCGAGAAGATTTGGCAGACGCGGCAATGTCTGGAGAGCAAATCTTTGCGCTGCATCGAGAAGTTGTTGCTGCGTGGCCGCGTCCGGTGCGGGAGTGGCCGGCAACTCGCTTGCCGGGGGGTCAAGAAAGGACGACCGGTCTGCCAACAGGCGCAAGGCCAGCGCCGGTTGAGAACCCGAGGCAAAGTGCCTGCCCAAACGGTCGAATGTCGAATCGGTGATCCGTTCGTTGAGATCGACGGTACGAATCCGGCGGGCAATCTCTGCGTCCGGCTTGTGCGCAGCCCAGTCTGCATTCAGAGTCTGTTCCAGTTGCGCGACGCTCATCCGCCTTTCCGTCCACGATGGGAGCGCGATCGTCGCCAGAAAAACCAGAAGCAAAGCCTTTTGCATCACAGGCTCTATTTTTGCACCGAAACCACGCGCGTGCTTTCCCTGGCCTCCAAGGGGGCCCGAGGGCACCCGATTTCTTGCTGGGCGCCCGGACAGATGCAAGCGATGCAAAATGCAGCTTCTTCGACTTCGTCTGGCGCGGAAAAAACGCGCCAGACCTCGCTCAGAATGACAACTCCTTTTCAGGCGTTTCCAACTAGGCCCAGTATCAAACTACTGCGCCCTGCCGTGCCTCTCGGGCAGCGGCTTACGGGCCTGCGGCTTGACGGCCGTCTCATCGACCTGCGTGGTTCCGCTGACGTCGTTGGTAAAGATAGCACCCACGGGAACCAGGTAATCCTCTACCGATTGCCCATCGGTAGAACCGGTGAGCACACTGATGCGCGAAGCATCAATTCCCTGCTCGATGACCAGGTAGTCCTTGGCGTTCACGGCGCGCTGCGCGGCAAACTGATCGACTGTGGCGTGCTTGTGTTTGGCAGCGAAAGCCTGCTCCTTGGCTTCCTTGGCGGCCTCATCCGGAGTTTGCTCACCCACCAGAACCACCTTGGCATCGGCTTGCTGCTTGAGGTCGAGAGCCACCTGATCGAGGCAGGCTTTGGCCGTGTTGTCGACACGCATCGGGCGCTTCTGATCCATAGCAAAGCTGAGAGTGCACAGCGCCTGCGTCTTGGGAGCAGGCGGTACATAAGGAGCTGTGATGGTGAGATTCGCCTGGGAATTTGCGGTGTGGCCCTTATCGTCAGAGACGCTGCAGGTGATTCCTACCGTGCCGGTGGGCGCGCCTGCCGATGAGTATTCAGCGGTGGTCCCAGTGCCGGTAACCGTTCCCGCCGTGGCCAAATAAGAGTAGGTGAGCGGACGATTTTGCGGGCTAATGCCCACGGAAGTGACGGTGGCAGTGTCACCGGGCTTGATGGTGCCGGGGCTGACGGAGCAGCTGATGGTTGGGGGCTCGAAAGCCTTTACTGTAATCCCCGCGGAACAACTCGCATTCTGCCAAGGCTTGGCGCCTTCCCTGCCCGGCTTGCCTTCTTTCACTGTGCCCTGCACGATGTATTCGCCGGGGGCGAGCGATGCGGTGGCCACGTTGGCGGTGGGTCCATTGCCGGTGACTCCGGATCCCGACCATCCATAGATCAGGTTGTCTTTGGGGTTGATTGCGCCTGCGGTTGCGGTAACCGTGACCGGGTCGCCGGGAAAGATGGATTCAGGATTTGCCGAGCAGGCAAGGGTGACGGGCGCCGGAGGCGCGATGGTGCCGTCGTGGATCACCACGCCCGCGCTCAGGCGATAGGCATTGATGTTGGCTGTGCCCAGATAAATCCCCTTGCCCCAATCGTCGTGCATGAATTCGTAGTCGCCCTGGACCAGGCGAGCTGAAAAATGGCGGGAAATATCCCAGTCGAGACCGCCGCCGGCGGTGAGATCCGGACCCCATTTATATGGCTCGTGGATAGGCCCGTCGATCATTGCGCCACCGGCAAGAGCATGGACAAAAGGCGTGAAATGCGCGGTTGGAATGCGTGCGACGATGCCTCCGGCAACGGTCGTGAACCCATCGTCGTTTCCGTGGGTACCAAGAGCTGCGCTGAAAACTTGAACGCCCCATTCGTGGACACCCACTTCACCTTGAATGCCCAAATAGCGGTTGAAGAAGTAAGTGAAGCTGCCTATGGCGCCCAAGGTCACCGGGTCGTAAGAAACCGATACCGGCTGGCTATTGCCGTTCAACGTATTCACGGTGCCGCGCGGTGCCAGATAGCTGTAGCCCAGGAAAACATCCCACCTGGAGACCGAAGCGTTGGGGATGGTGCCGTGCCCCGATGCGGTGGCTTGTGCGAAGAGACCAACGGGTACGCAGGAGAGAGCGATCGGGACCAGAGCATGAAGGGCGATTTTCGAAAAACGCAAATGCACGTTAGAAATCCTCCGCAGACGGGCGAAAGTGGCAATCTCGAGAAAGAGCCTTGAGAATCCGGTTGCGCGCGCGAACTTGCTGTGTGCTCGGCAGTTGCGCGCTTCAAAATCCTGTCAAAGCACGATTAAAACGTAGCATATGCTGGATTTGAGGCAGCAAGTTTTCGCGAAAGGGTCGTCTGAATAGAAAACAGTGGGCATGTCTTGGTAACTACCTTCCGGTTACCCGGGTAACACAAGTCAGATGAAATCTGAGTCAAGAAGCGCGGCAAGTGACGACTGGTGTGCCGCTTTTCACTGCACTCAGTTGGATGCAAATATCCGAAATCAGGTCAAGTGGGCGCGCGTGTTTAGAGGAGATAAGTCGAGCCGACCCGCGCCTGAAACGGCCCTGATCGATGAAAAGGGGCGCAGCTATTGAGCCCCACACGCCCCAAGCGCGTCAAGAGGACTCGTCCAATAAAATGAAATGAATAGCATTCGTTGCAAGGCGGAACGCTTCCCGCCCATTTTCGACACGGAGAACGACCATGCCCCTGATGAAAACTTCAAATCCGGCGCTCAGTGAAAACACTTTCCGCAATGTTGCCGGGCAAACCGGGATCCTGAACGGCGGCGCGATCGACGCAGCGACGCGGATGACGCTGAGCGGAACGGTGAACAAGACCGGAATTCTGCTGCTGTGTGCGTTGGCGACCGCGGCGTGGACCTGGAACTCCTTCCTGCACACCGGCGACTTAAGCGTTGCGGGTCCCTTGGTGCTGGTAGGCGCCTTGGGCGGGCTGATCGTCGGATTGGTCACGTCGTTCAAGAAGGAATGGTCGCCTGTGACAGCGCCGATCTACGCGCTGCTGGAAGGACTGGTGCTGGGCGGACTGTCGGCGGTCTTCAATCTTCGCTATCCGGGCATCGCGATCGAGGCGGTGGGTCTGACGTTCGGCACCCTGTTCGTGATGCTGCTTCTCTATCGTTCGGGGCTGATCAAGGTGACGCAGAAGTTCCGCATCGGTGTGGTGGCGGCCACGGGCGGCATCTTTCTCTTCTACATGCTGGAGTGGGTGCTGAGCTTCTTCGGGATCAACTTCACCACCGTCAATGGCGCGAGCTTAATCGGAATCGGGTTCAGCTTTCTGGTGGTGGGCATTGCGGCATTGAACCTGGTGCTCGACTTCGACTTCGTGGAACAAGGCGTGACTTACGGAGTTCCGAAGTACATGGAGTGGTATGCGGCATTCGGGATCATGGTCACGCTGGTGTGGCTGTATCTGGAGATATTGCGACTGCTGGCGAAGATGCGAAGCAGGAATTGAAAAGCAGCTATCAGCTTTCAGCCTTCGGCATCAGCCCCGCGAACATGAGAATTGGGCGTGGAAACGTCGCACCCCGTGCCCAAATTTGCCTATGAAAGGCAACCGCAGATCCTTCGACTTCGCAGGTGCGAAAGACCGCACCTGTTTCGTTTCAGGATGACAGCAGGTGACCTAAGCGGTTCCCTGGGGTGAAATCAAGATCAACGTGACGGTGCCCGATGTGCTGCGCCGGTGCGGCGTGTTGCGGGGAATGGTGAGCATGTCACCCTGGTTGAGGGTCAGAGCGGTTGACCCCGGCGATGTAACCGCGTTCCATTCCCCCGGGCCGGTGCGATAGGCGCCTGCCGGCGTGCCGCCGACTTCGACGATGGTCGATCCGGAGAGAATCTGAAGGATATGATCGCGGCCCTCGTGCCACTCGAATTCCTTGGCACTCTTGCCGGATTCGACCGTGAGAGCGACGGAAAAATTCCTGCCGGTGACGAGGTTGTTGGTGCCGGGGCTGGCCTGCAGCGCTTTGACATCGGCCTGCATCGCGCCTGCCGTAAAGAGCTGATATGAGTTTTGAGAAACCGCGGGCGTGCTTTGTGCGCCTGCGAGTGAGCCGCCAAGGCTGATGCCGGCAGCAGCGACGGGCAGAGCGCGCAGAAAGCCGCGACGGTCTGGATTTTCTACAGCAAGATTGACCATGGAATTCTCCACGAAGCATCGATCCCTTCGTGGCAGATTCTAACAGCGCAATCGGACATGACTTGACGGGAAGAGAAGAATCTCAGGGCGTGAACTGGCGAAGCCACGGCGTCATGAGAGCAGCAACCGTGCGCGGCTGCTCGTAGGCGGCGAAGTGACCGGCCACGGGCAGGGTGTGAAACGTGCATCCGCCGGGAGCGTGCTGGAACGCCTCCATGTCAGCGGGAGAGACGGCCGAGTCGGCGCCGCCGGCGATGGCCAACACCGGGACATGGATGGACGGAACGGTGAGCAGAGAATCAGGACGCGTGGCCAGACCGGCCTGCAAAGCAACGTATCCTTTCACTGAGAGCGTCATATGAATGCGCAATTCGGAGACGATCTCAGGGCGGTCGTCGCGAGCGGCCTTTCCAGTGAGGTTCAAAGCCATCTCGTCAAACAAATGGGCAATACCCTCGGTCCTGGTGCGGGCGATATTTTCTGCACGCTTGGCGACGTTGAATTCAGCATCCGGTTGCGGTTTTGAGCAGATAAAGGCCAGGCCGCGCACGCGTTCTGGAGCTCTACGCCATATCTCCAGGAGCACATAACCACCGATGGAACAGCCGGCAAGAACAGCCGAGGGAAAGCGGAGGTGATCGAGCAAGGCAAGAAGATCGGCGGCAAGCTGCGTCATGCTCAGTACCGGGGCTTCTGGTACGCGAGAGAAGGCGCCTTCGGGAAGATCGGAACCAAGTTCAGAAACCCCGTGACCGCGGAGGTCCGGCAGAATCGTCCGGATGTTGGGAAGGTGGTGCTTAAGCGGGCGCCAGTAGTCTCGATCGAGCGGAGTGGGATGAAGAAAAACAACGGGCAAACCCGATCCAGAATCGGAGAAACCGAGGCGTGCACCGTCAGAGTGATAAAAATCGCTCATATTCCAGGAGGATACGCCCCCGGCAGGGGTGGCGTCTCCTCTGGAATTCCGATCCAGGCAGCCAAATAGGCAATACCGACCAGTCCGCTGGAGACCACCAAGCCAAGGATAGCAAGTATCCTGACCGCGGTAACATCCCATCCGTAGGCATGCGCCAGGGCCACGCAGACCCCGCCGATCAGGCGGCCGGCTCGAGGCCGCACGAGCATGCGGCCCGGGTTGGGCTGTGCCTCAGGAAACGCCGCTCCACAACTCGTGCAGAAGCGAGCGCTGGGAGGTAAACCGGATCCGCAATTCTGACAAAAGACCGCCATGGGAGGCCTCTCCTTGGGAGTGAACGTCTTATGTCCTGATACGAGGATACGCGGGCCGGAGTTCCAAAGGGGAGCGGGGTCAGCGGAGTTGGCAGGGTTGGCGGAGTTAGCGGAGCTAGCGGAGTTGGAGGCGCTGGGGCGACGCGCAGCCCCCGGCTCAAGTTCCCTGGTAGGGGCTGCGCAGATACTTGCGCGCGAGGTCGGCCCGGGAGGTATTGGGGCCGAAGTCGATGGCAGCCTGGTAGTCATGGACAGCCGGCATGCGCTCACCCGCCAGATCGCGGCACTGACCGGCATCGAGCAGAGAACGAATCTTGAGCTCGGCTCCCACGCCGCGAGTGGAAGCAGCCTGCTCGTAGGCTTGAGCCGCCTCGATGTAGTGACGCTGGCCGCGCAACGCATCTCCGAGACCGAATTCGGCCAGCTCGAGGCGCGCCTCGGCAAAGTAGCCCGGCTGGGCGCTGTCTGCAAGCAGCTTACGGTACACATCGACCGCGGCCATTCCTTCGCCGGCATCCTTACGCAGGTTGGCTTCCTCGAGACAGAAGAGAAAATCGTGGGGATATTGGCTCTTCAGCTTGCGAACGACTTCGATGGCTTCGCGATAACGGGATTCCCGGCGCAGGAAGAGCGCGATGGCGGTGCGCGCTTCGACGCTGGTGACCACGCCGTGGTTGCCGGCATCCCAAAGCATGGCCAGGCCGGTCGATTTTGTGCCGGTGATTCCGGCAAAGCCGATCATGAGCTTGAACGGCCAGGGCAGCGCGCCGACGACGTACTCATAGACCCCGGTGATGAGTTTGGCATCGACGTATTCAGGGTCCAACTGGAGTGCGCGTGCGGCGTCGTCTTTGGCTTTTGTTGCGAGCCGGAAACCGGTGCCGAAGGCGCGCTCGACCATGGCTACATAGGTGCATCGCAAAGCGCGGACCCAGGCGCGGGCAAACAGTGCATCGACATCGTTGGGATTCTTGCTTAGGCGCCAGTCTGCTTCACGCACGGCATCGTCGGCCAGATTGAAAATCTGGTCGCGTTTATTGGGATCCTCTTCTGTGGCGTGCTTGCCGCTGAGAAATCCGTCGTTGGCATAGAAAGTGGTATCGAGCAAATCGAGCCGGAAAAGTTCCTGGAAGATCACCGCGTCGAGCAAGTATGCCGAGGCTTGCGGGTCGCCGGGATGGGCGGTGCGGAACTGCTGGAAACGCGCGACGGCGAGAGGGTAATCCAAGTTGTAGTAGGCGTCGTAGGCCGCGCGCACCTGGGGATCGTAGTTCATGGGATTGGTGTGAACCGGCTCGGCCAGGGCGATTTGGGAGAGGACAACCGCGAGAATTCCAATTCCCCACAAACGCATGTCGAACCGTCCCGTCGAATCTCAATCCCTCTTCAATTTAACCTGCGGGCTCACGTGGCGCGGGCGGGCGCCATATTTTGGGATGCTTTAGCATGGAAGCATGCCCATCATCGAACGGCTGAATCCGAGAATCGGCGCGGCGCGGAGTGCTGCGCCCGACATATTGGCGGAGGCACGCGCGCGCCTGATCGTGGCTCTCGATGTGCCAAGTGCGGACGCTGCAAACAAGCTGGTCGAGCAACTTGAAGGCACCTGCCAGTGGTTCAAGGTGGGACTGGAACTGTTCACGGCTGCCGGGCCCGCGATCGTGGAAAAACTGGCCGCGGCCGGGCACTCGGTGTTCCTCGATCTGAAGTTTCACGACATTCCCAATACGGTTGCGGGAGCTGTGCGCTCGGCGGCGAAGCTGGGCGCGCGCATGACGACGGTTCATGCTGCCGGCGGGCCAGCGATGTTGGAAGCGGCGCGTGAGGCGCTAGACGCAGTCCCTGACGCGCCACAATTGCTGGCCGTGACCGTGCTCACCAGCATGGATGCAGCGGAATTGTCGGCAGCGGGAGTGGATCGGGCTGCGGCAAAACAAGTGGAGCTGCTGGCCAGAATGGGGTTGAACGCAGGGATTCGTGGTTTTGTTTGCTCGCCGGAAGAGGTTCGAGCGCTGCGGAAGCTCGCCGGGCCAGGCGGCGTGCTGGTTGTTCCAGGCATTCGGCCGGCGACCGCATCCGCCGGCGATCAGAAGCGCATCGCGACTCCAGCGGAGGCGATTCAGGCGGGGGCAAGTTATCTGGTTGTCGGGCGCCCGATCACGCAGGCGGCAGAGCCGGCGAGGGCGGCGAAGGCGATCCTGAACGAGATGGCGAAAGCGCTAGGGTGATGTGCAATTCCATCGAAAAAGCCCTGCGCTATGCCGGGCTTTTTCCATGCTGAGATTCGAGACATTACTTAGAGTTTTTCGTAGAAGTCGCAGACAGAACAAGAGATGTAGACTCCGCCTGGGATGCCGCGCTCGCGGTCTTTGACGCGCTTGACGATGCGCGTCGGCTTCGAGCACTTGGGACAGTCGGTCGACTTCGTCGTGTCCATGACTTTCTTGCGGTCGCCGGTCTTTGCGATTTTGGCCATTGGTAGGGTGATTCTCCTTGTGGGCTTGTCTCTGCTCGCATCTACCGCGACGCCCCGGCGATGAACGATCGCTTCTCCGGGTCGCTGTTGCGGCGGACGGCTTCAACGGCGCGGCCGTAGCTCGCCTCGCGCTTCTGGACGGATGATCCTGTCAGCGGGAAACGAGCAGACTCGCTGAGTTCAGTTTATATGAAGCGACGCAGATGCGAAGCGGGCGGTAGTGGGCTGGTTTGAAGAGAACGTTCCCTCAGCGCCCTTACAGGACCTGCGGGATGGCTCACCCGGCCACCCCATCTGCCTGTCAACCCCCTCCCCCCGTCTTCTCTCGCCAACCCGCCCCCATAACCCTAATCCCGCCCCACATTTGCGCTCTTCGCCCAAGGCCGCAATTTCTTGCCTCGCACTTGCGAATAATTCCCCCTTATGGCGCAACATAGAACCGTGAGTCCAGCCAGCTCCTCGGCGCCGCATAGCGTCCCGCACTCCGGCTCCCCCGCCGCTGCGCCAGATTGAACCCTGATCCTTCGCAGAAAAAAATTTCCCCAAAAAACAGCCCTGAAATTGGTGCAAAACCGACCAACCCAAGATCCGACCTATTGAAATCAATCACTTACATGTTTACTGAAGATACAACATTTCTGCCCCAAATCGGCTTCAAGCCGCCGAAATGGCACAACTTCAGCCGGACCGCGCTGCGCAGATCGCGATTCCCGGCCCGTGATCACTTTCCCGACTGTTGCCGGAGATATGCGATGACGTCGGCGCGTTCCGCCGGCTGGGCCACATAGAAATCCATGTTTGCGCCGGGCGCCATTGTCTGGGGATCGGTGAGCCAGCGGTCGAGCGTCTCCTGGTTCCAGACAATGTGCGACTTCTTCACGGCATCGGAGTAGTCGAAGCCGGTAATGGAGCCGGCCGCCCGCCCGTAAACACCGGCAAGGTGCGGGCCTTCGCGATCCTGGGTCAGGGCGTGGCAGCCTGTGCAGCGTTTTTCGAAGACAACTTTGCCGCGCGCTGGATCACCGAAGACAGAAGCAGCGCGTGCTTCTTCGGGATCCGAAGCCAACTGCCCGGCCCACTCGGTGATTGCTTGAATATCTTGCGGCGAGAGTCGCGCGCCCCAGTGAAGCGCCAGATACTGCACGGGCGGCATCTCGCGCTTTCGCACTTCATGCGCGATCTTCGCCTTGAACGCCTGTTGCTGCTCGGGCGAATCGCTCTCCCACCGCGAAAGGTTCATGGCGCTACGCGCCCTGACGACGTCGCGCTCGATGAGCCACGAGCCCGGAGCGAAGTGAGCATAGACCGGCGTGCGGGTTGCAAAGGAGTGACAGTCCGCGCACTTTCGAACGAGCACTGCCTGCACTTCCGGCGGAATCGACGACTGCGACCCCAGTGGCGGCGCAGACGATGCATGAAACAGGTCTGCGTCGCCAAACGGGTGAACGAATCCAAGAAGAAACGAAACGGTCAGCATCGCGAGGATGGCTGCGACAATGGATCGAATCCGCATCAGGCTTGATCCGCAAGCGACGAATCCACGACAGCAAGGTGGCTGCGACGGCCGATGTACTTCACATTTGTGATCCCGAGGACGCTCTTGAGTTTGCCGGCAGGCACCACCATGGGGCCGGAATGTGGCGCGGAGCCGGGCGCCGGCTGCGGAAAGGCCGTGGACGCGGCGGTATGGAATGCGACATTGCCCTCCACCTTCTGCACCACCTGGTGAATGTGGCCGTTGAGCACGGTGACCGATCCGAAGCGTTTGAGATAGCCGAGCGCTTCAGCGCCATCTTCGGTGCCCCAGCCCCAGTCGGGATAGACCATCCATAGCGGAATGTGCGCGAAGACAACGATTGGGGTAGATGCGGATTGCCCGGCGAGATCGCTTTTGAGCCACGCGACTTGATCCACGCCAAGTTTGCCCATCGCGTCGATTTGAAGAACGTTGTTGAGCCCGACAAAGTGCACGCCTTTGTGGTCGAAGCTGTACCAACCACGCCCCACGGTGCCGCTCCCGAAGCGTTCGCGATACTGAGCGCCGTCATCGAGCGCCGTGTCGTGTTCGCCGGGAACGTAGAAGACGTTGCCCGCCTTCGCTCCCTTAATGACCTCGACAGCGGTGTCGAATTCGGCGGGTTTCGAGGTCTGGGTAATGTCGCCGGTGTGCAGAAGCAACTCGGGCTCGACGGGCAGCCGGTTGATCTTGTCGATGGCGAGCTTCAGCGTTCCGGTTACGTCCTGGTTGGCGGCTTTGTTAAAGCCTATGTGGCTATCGCTGATCTGCACGAAGCTGAAACTGCCGTGGCCGTGCGATGCAGTGTCGTGAGCTTCGCCAGTCGCGGCGAAGAGCCTCGATGAGGGGACACCGCCGGTCATCGTCCAGATGAGGCCGGTTCCGGCCCAGGCCATGCAGCTCAAGAAGCCGCGACGATCGATTCCGTCATTCGCGGGTCCGTTGTGATCCGGGTTGTTCGCCGCAGGCGAATTTTTAGGGCCGGCAGCCGTGCTGGCCGCGGTTTCGGGCAATTGGTGCGGATGCGTGTGTTTGACCATGGAACCCTCCACCGGTGCAAACTGAGAGCTGCGGAGAATATTCCCTGAAGAAGCGGAATAATTTTGCGCTGGGCCAGTTTTCATTCGCAGAGGTTGAAAACGGAGAGAATCCGACCCGATGACGTTGTTGCCTTGGAGCAAGAATGGGCAAGAGCCCGAGCGCGAAGCCGAGTCTTTCGGCGACCTGGCGCTTCCGTTGCTTCCGGCGCTCTACAATCTGGCGTCGTGGCTGGCGCGCGGGGATGGCGACGCGGAAGACCTGGTGCAGGAGACGATGCTGAAGGCCCTGCGGGGATTTTCGAGCTTCGAGCCGGGCACCAACTTCAAGGCGTGGATCTTCCGCATTCTGCGCAACACCTTTCTGACTTCGCGCAGTGGGCTGGCGGCGATGAGGACCGTTTCGCTTGAAGACGAAATGGACGAAACGGAAGAGCGGGGACCGCGACGGATTCCCGCAGCGGCCATCGACCGGGAGACGCCCGAGTCGAGCGTTATCCGCATGCGCGACGCGGATGCGTTGCGCGCCGCCATGGAAAAGCTGCCGACGCACTTGCTGGAAGTGCTGGTGCTCTGCGACGTCGAGGAGATGAAGTACCGCGAGATCGCCATGGTCGCCGGGATCCCGATCGGGACTGTCATGTCGCGTATCGCGCGGGCGCGTGCGCAGTTGCGCAGGGACCTCGGATCGCAATCGCCGGCCAGAAAGGAGGCGAGGCCATGACGGATCACCTGACTGCCGCTCAGCTGAGCGCACTTGCCGATGGCGAGCTCGCAGGGGACGAACTGAACGACGTGAAGGAGCACATCGACGAGTGCTTGCCATGCGCACGGAGCGCCGTCGATGAGTGGCTGCTGAAAGGCGCCGTGGCAAGGGCCGGGAGGAGATATGACGCGCCTGCGGATCTCAGCGATCGCATGGCGATACTGGTGGCGAAGCAGGCGTCACCCAAGGCGCGCCGGCCAGACGGGGCCCCGGCTTTATCGCGAAGCCCGAAGACCGGGGTCGCGTTTGCCGTTTGGGCGGCCGCCGCAGCCGTGTTGCTGGTGCTGGGCGGCTGGGGCGTCGTGCAGTATCGGGCGAACAATTCGCTGAATAGCGAACGTGCTGCGCTTGTGACCGAGGCCTGCGATCTGCACATCGCAATGCTGGCGGCCAATCAGCCACCGCAGGTGATTTCGGGTGACCGGCACACGGTGAAGCCGTGGTTCCAGGGGAAGCTGCCGTTCAGCTTCAATCTGCCGGAGACGCTGCCTGCCGACACCACGCTGGACGGAGCGAACCTCGTGTATCTGCACAATCATCCGGTGGCGCAATTGCTCTTCAGCATCGGCCGCCATCGCGTGTCGGTTTTTGTGGAGGAAAAGTCGGCGAGCGGCGTGCTCGGTGCGCTGAAGACGGCCCACGAAGGCTTCAATGTGACCGGCTTCGACACCGATGATCTCGAAGTGATCGCAGTGAGTGACGTTGACCCCGCGCGGCTGACAGCGCTGAGCAGCAGTCTGCAGGCGGCGCAAGCCCGCCGTTAACGATGCTCCAGGTTCGCAGATCCAGCGCAACGAGCCTCGCGGTAAATCGGAACGGCCGCTACGAACCCGCGTAAAAAACATAGATTGCCGTGTAGTGCGAACGCGTTTCCTGCCCCTTGTGCTGGTTGTCGCAGCCGCCTGCCGGAGCTTTGCCTCCGGAAGTGGAAAGGCGCTGGATGCTGGTCACGCTGGTCATCAACCCATCGCCCTGATGATCGCGAGCCTCGACCAGGAGCCAGGGAATCGAATCGGGGTCGGGCGTTGCGTTGGCAACAGCCTTGCCCATCACGCGGCTTCCATCGGTGTACTCCCATGTTGGGCCGGCGAAGTGAGTGCCGATCTGCTTGCCCGCCTCGTCGAAGAGCCTGGCATCGGGCCGGGAGAACACCCAATTCGAACCATCGCAAGTGTAGATCTGGTCTCCGGCAGCGTGCGCTTCGAGAACCATTCGCGCACCAGCAGGAGGCTTCAGGTTGTCGGGGACGGCAGGCAGGTCCTGCCTAATTGCCGACGAAGCGAAGATGAACAGCAACGTGAAAATGCCCCGCATAGTGAACAGTCTTGCATAGCGGATCAAGACGCGCAAAATGCTGTGTGGCGAATCAGAAGTTTGATGCATAAGATCGAATCCAAAATGCAGGTCCTTCGACTCCGTTTGCCGCGGTACACGCGGCAAACTCTGCTCAGGATGACCACTGGAATTACGCAGCGAATTTTATACTCATGATGACACTAGTTCATCTTCATGCCGGGCATGGCTGAGTTGTCCATGTTGTCGTGGCCGTGGTCGTCGTCGATGGACCACACATCTTTCGGGTCGGATTCGTAAGGATAGACGTGGACCATCCATCCGAGAACATGAGGGATGAAGACACCGCCGGCGGCGTCGCAGGCGTCCTTCGTCGTGATGGAACCCATCAGCCCGAATTTGGCATTGGGGCCAAAGTATCCGGTCCACTGGCCCGGGGGCGCCTTGCAGAAATTTACGTGCTGGTGCCAGCGCGCAATGCTCAGCGGAATGCGCTCATTCAACTCGTCCTGGGTGGCGCCCAAGCGGTCGGTATACATGACGCCCATGAGCTTGTAGCCTCCGTCAGCAGTCTTTTTGTAGAGCAACGAGGTCGGCTTGAGCGGATCGAAGTGCGTGGCGGCGTCGCGCCCGTTCTCATAATTCGTGAAGTGGTAGAGCGGCTGGGGAATATTGGGCAGAAAGATGCGGTACCCGTCGGCGAGAGCCTTATGGTAGTCGCGATAGGGCTCCATAGCTTCACGTGCCGCGGCGACGATGGCGTCAGCCTTCTGCCGGTCGCCAGGCTGAGCCGGCCGGAGGGCGCTCAAGAACATATGGCCAGCCATGTGCGCCATGCCGCCGTGAGACATGCCGGGCATGTCTGAATTCATTGGCGGAGGCTGAGACGCCGCGGAGTCCTGCGCGCGGGCGCTAGGTGCGAAAAAAAAGATGGCGAGGGAGAGAATCGCGGCGAGGGGAATCGATCGCGACGGCATCAGTGACCTCCGTGCGGTTCTGTCATTCAATTTGACGAGTGCCGATCGTGCGCAGTTGAATGTGCGAAGCTGATCAGCATTTCATACTGATTCTCCCTACGCAAATAGGCCGTTTGATGTTCCGTCCGCGAAGGATTTCGCAGGCAGAAACGCCGCAAGCGGACACTTGAATCAGTTCGATTGGGCGGCGCGATCGGAGCCAGGCGCGGGCGCGCTGGACGACGTGGTGAACTGCGACGAGCCTGACGGCGGAGACTGCGTGTTGCCGGGCGCGGACGGCTGGCTACCAGGGGCAGCAGGTTGTTGGGCAGGCTTCTGGCCGCCGGCGGCAGGCGGCTGATTTGCCGGCGGGGATTGCCCGTTCGCCGGCGGCGTTGCTTGTCCATTTGCAGACGGCGTGCTCTGGCCATTCGCCGGCGTCTGCTGCTGCTCGTCGGGGTTGGCGCCGAGCTGATCGTCTGAGTGCGGCTTGGGCATCTGCACGGGGCGCATCACGCCGGTCGATTGATTTTCGTTGGGCAACTGTTCGCCGGGGTTGCGCAGGCTGGGCGGCGCGGCGGGTGCCTGCTTGTCGGGATTGACCTCGACGTCGCCTTCATGGACGATTCTCACATTCGATTGGGCAGTCATCACCGGAGTGCCGCCGGTCATCAACATCGCCGAGACTACGTCTTTGGTGAACACCTGGATCGGCTCGCCGTCCCTGGCGATTTCCACGCGGATGACGCGGTTGCCGTTGATGCGCACGAAGTTCACTTCCTGAGGCGGCGTGCCGTAGATCCACTCCTCGAAGGGCATTTGCCCATCCATCTCACGCGACTTGGTGAGCGGCTGTCCCTTTGCATAAAGCACCATCTCGGTGCTCATTCCAACAAGCACCTTGTGGTCAAGGATGTCCTTCTTGAGCTCGGAGGGAAGCGTGTCGGTGAAGGCCTGGATCGGCGTCTTGACATCGAAGGAGATGAGGGGAGCAAGCAACGCCTTGACCTGCTGGCTGGTGAGTTCGGGAACGTTATCGTGGAACGCGAGAGTGAGGCGCGCCCCGGCGGGGTCGCCCTGCTGATTGGCTTGCGCGGGATCAATGTCGGGATCGCCCATGGTGGGCCCCATGCCGATTTGGACGTGGCGCAGGAAGCGGTGTTTGGCGTCGGGACCATCGTTGAGATCGAACACAATTTTGTCGCGGTCGAACTTGATGTCGGTGATGACCACGCGCGCGCCCGGCTTCGCTGAGAGCCCCTGGCTGACGATCATATTCAGGTACGGCTCGCCGGCGGGTTCAAGTTTACCGTTGGCTTCGAGAGTGAGGCCTTTGTGACCGCGTGGGAAGGGGCGCATCGCAAAGCCCTGTTCGGACTGCAGCTCGCGAATGAGCAGAAGACGGGCCTTGGGGTCGAGCTCTGTCTTGGGAAGCTCCACATGTGTGGGCGTGATCTGAGCATACTGATGGTCGATGGGGCCGTTGGCGGTGGTTCCCTTGCCGCTGGTATCGATAGTGAGAACCTGGCCCGCGAGCGAGCCCGCGAAGAAAAATGCGGCAAGCGTGCAGGCGGCTGCAAGGCAGCGCACGTCAACAGCGCGTGGCGGCAGCGGCCGGCGCGGAGAAGGCCCGTGGGAATAGAGGTGAATCATGGGAACCTCCCATGCTTGCCTGGGATGCATCGCCAAGAACCGGTGAAGAGCGATGGGACGTGTTTTCTATCAGGTAATGATGCCCTGAGGCCCATATGGGCAATACATCTAGGCAAACGTTAGCGCTATTCGGAGGGAAAGGCAAATCGGCGAAAGTGGGCACACGGGCAAGCGGTCGCATAAGGCCCATGCAGGGCAGAGAGCCCCTGCCGGCGGGCGAAAGCCGGCGCGCTCAAGGGCGTTGTCCGGCTCAGCCCCAGCGGGATGGGGAAGCGGATCTTGGGGTAAAGGTGCGATCGGACGACGCAGTCGTTGAAGGCCTTTGCAGCCCCCACGGCCTGGATTGAGAGTTGAGCTGGAGATTTTCTCCCGAGTCGCGGAGAGATGAAGACGTCGACCTTTCCCAGTTTGTGGTCGCTCGCCGTTCGAGTAACTGACTGCAATTCATAGTTCGCCTCCTGGGCTGGGGACATCCGGCTCTCCTCCGGTACCCCAGGTTGCGGTTCGCAGACGTTAGTTCCCGGATTGTGCAGCCGGCACCAGATTGAGCGGCTGGTTAAGGGTGAACAGAAGCACAGTGCCGCTATCGAGCTTGGCCTGTGGATGACTGACGAGCAAATGCACGGTAATGACGCCGGCGCCAATGATGGTTCCAGCCAGAGCGCCACCCGGACCGCCGAGAATGGCCCCGGTGATGGCACCCGCGCCGACGGCTCCGCCGTATTCGATGCCGTCCTTTTTGAGCTGCGAGCCGGCGCTGACGCCGCCCTCGCCGTTGATGTGAACCGATGATCCGGGAGCGCCGGAAAGCTCGGCGTAGATATGGAAGCGCGAGCCATCGGGCAGGATCGCGGTTTCGGGACGGAGGTGCATGGAACCGTGGCTGAAGGCACGGCCGCTGGAAACCCCAACCACAGTGCCTTCGATTTCAGAGCCTGCGGGAATCAGTATCTGGCCGTCCTGGATGACGTCGGAGGCCACGCGCGCGCGGAACCTCTCGCCGGGCTGGCTGGTGGCAGTAGACAGCCTACCGAGCAAACGAGCGCGGATGGTCGCGCCGTAGCCGCCTCGGTGTTCAGAGGACGCATCGGGGTGAACGATATCGCCGTCGGGGTCGCTCATCATGGCGTCACGCCGATTGAGTTCGGGGAGCGAAGGAGCGCTCGGCGCAACCATCACGATCCCATCATCGGTGCCGTCGGCTGCGTTCGCCATCGCTGAATCAGGCGTGGCAGAATTCATTGGGGCGGGCATCGGTGCAGGCTGAGCGGGTGGCGCGGCCGCGGGTTGCGGCATCGGCCGAGCGGGCGAAGGCTTTGGCGCGGGAATTGGAGCGGGCTGCTCGTAGCCGGTAACGCCGGCGGGAGGCTTGCCAGAATTGTCCTGAGCGGGCTCGTCGGTGACGATGGAAGTGTCAGGTGGAGGGTTGGCGGTTCCCGCGTAGGGGCCAGCCTGGGCGGTATTCTGTGCTGCTAATAAAGCCGCGGACGCGGCAAACAAGGCGTACACAAGCAAACTCCGCTTCATCCCTGTCTCCTTTTACGGGCAAAGATCGCCTTGATCGCTTAGACACACTGAAAACTGAAAAGTTCTTTCCGTAAGCCTACCGGGAAAAACTGAGGAAAACTCACCCAACATAAGGTTAGACCGGGATCGGTCAATGGCGGGCCGGTGGAAGCGGCGCGTGTGCCTTTAGCGGTAAGAATCAAAGCAGTTAACCCAAAACGCAAGGCGGTGTCGGCTCGCGATGTGACCGCTGCCACAAGGTTGGAAACAGGCACCTTTGTTAGAATCCCAGCGGATAGCCAGCACTCCTAGAACACATTTTTGCGGGACGGAGAGTCGTCTTTTTGCGCGAGCACGGGCTTTTGAACTCAATCCAAAGCGCTGCCGGAGAAGCCCTTGCCGTGGATCGCCGTCCCAAACTGAACGACCGGCTGCTGCACCACATTGTGAGGAGCGATATGACTGAGATTGTTGCGGTACGCGCCCGCGAGGTTCTGGACTCGCGCGGCAATCCGACCGTGGAAGCGGACGTAATTCTGGAAAGCGGCGCGATGGGCCGCGCCATTGTGCCCTCGGGCGCCTCGACCGGTGAACACGAAGCCGTGGAGCTGCGAGATGGCGACAAGAGCCATTACCAGGGCAAGGGAGTGCTGCAGGCAGTCGCCAATGTGGAAACGGTGATTGCGCCGGAGCTGGAAGGGATGGACGCCGCAAACCAGAGGCTGATCGATCAATCGATGATCGCTCTGGATGGAACGCCGAATAAGAGCAAGCTGGGGGCGAACGCGATTCTGGCGGTGTCAATGGCTGCGGCGCGCGCCGTGGCGCAGACGCTGGAAGTTCCGCTCTACCGTTATCTGGGCGGCGTCAACGCCAGCGTGCTGCCGACGCCGATGCTCAACGTGCTGAACGGCGGAGCTCATGCCGACTCGAACGTCGATTTTCAGGAGTTCATGATCATGCCCGTGGGCGCGGAACGATTCAGCGAGGCACTGCGCTGGGCGGCCGAAACATTCCACACTCTGAAGAGCGTGCTGAAGAAGAAGGGTTACAACACGGCGGTGGGCGACGAGGGCGGATTTGCGCCGTCGCTCAAGGAAAACACCGAAGCCATCGAGCTGATCCTGGAAGCGATTGAGCAGGCCGGCTACAAGCCGGGCGAGCAGATCGCCATTGCACTCGATCCGGCATCGAGCGAATTCTACGACAAGGAAAAGAACAAGTACGTTTTCAAGAAGAGCGACAAGCGCGAGCTGACCAGCGCAGAGATGGTGAGCTTTTACGACAATTGGATCCGGCAGTATCCCATCGTCTCGCTGGAAGATGGCCTGGCCGAGGACGATTGGGAAGGATGGCGCATCTTGACCGACAAGCTGGGCGGGCGGATCCAACTCGTCGGCGACGACATCTTTGTGACCAATGTGAAGCGCCTGCAGCGGGGCATCGAGGAAGGCGTAGGCAATTCGATCCTGATCAAGGTGAACCAGATTGGAACGGTGACGGAGACGTTCGAGGCAATCGAACTGGGACGGCGCTATGGATACACTTCGGTCATCTCGCATCGTTCGGGCGAAACCGAAGACACCTTCATCGCCGATCTGGCGGTGGCAACCGGCGTGGGGCAGATCAAGACCGGGTCAGTAAGCCGCACCGACCGCATCGCAAAATACAATCAGTTGCTGCGGATTGAAGAAGAGCTCGGCTCGGGCGCGGTGTACCTGGGGCTGGAGAGCCTTAACTATGGCGAGTAGGACCTGACATTGAGGCTGAAGCAAAAGAGGGAGGAGTTCTCCTCCCTTTTTTGTCGGCGCGCATGGACTTCCCTTCCCGGGTAGCCGGGGTTGCCACCCATGTGAGACTTCCGTGCTATTTCCCGCCAGCCGTCGAGCATTTGGAATGGTATAAAGGCACGAACCAGACCGCGCCTCAACTACCGAATTCACCCTGAAATGAGAGATATGGCGACGATGCTTGGGCAAAATCCTCGCGCAGTGAGCGCAGCGGAGACACTTCATCCGAAATCGAAGCTGGCCTGGTTCTTTGCGTTCTTCATCGTCTCTGGTTTTTGCGGACTGGTTTACGAGGTGGTCTGGCTGCGGCTGGCCATGGCCAGCTTCGGCGTCACCACGGCGTTGGCTTCGATTGTTCTCTCCGCTTTCATGGCAGGCCTCGGGCTTGGCTCCTGGGGCGCCGGCGTATTAACGCGCCGTTTGCTGCAGTCGAATGGGCGCGCTGCGCTGCGTATTTATGCTCTTGCCGAGCTGGTGGTGGGAGTGTCATCGTTCGCAGTCCCTTTGGAACTGCGCCTGGGAAGACAGATTCTTCTTCACCTGAGGGGCTTCGGCGGCTGGCAGAGCTCTGGATATTACGTGGCCGCGGGTATCTGGATCGCGTTTGCGCTGGTTCCCTGGTGCGCGTGCATGGGATCGACTTTCCCTCTGCTGATGGCAGTGATCAGGAAAACAAACCGCGCGGCTTCGGAGACATCGTTCAGCTACCTGTATCTGGCGAATGTTCTGGGTGCGCTGATTGGAACCCTGGCCTCTGCGTTCGTCATCATCGAGCTGCTGGGATTTCAGGGAACGCTTCTGGTTGCCGGCAGCTTCAATGCAATCCTGGCGATTGCGGCCCTGGCGCTCAGTTCCCGCGTGGAAGATGCGGTGTTTACGGAGCGACACGCTGAGAGATCGTCAGCTGGGTCGAATCTCTACGGGCTGCGAGAGAGCTGGGTTCTGCTTTTCCTATTCGTTACCGGCATGGTGAGCATGGGGATGGAGATTGTCTGGATCCGGCAACTGACCCCGTATCTCGGTAATATGGTTTACGCCTTCGCCGGCATCATCGCCGTTTACCTGCTCGCGAGCGTGGTAGGAACCGAAGATTACCGCGGATGGCGCCGTCGCCATCCGGCCGGCGCACGCGCTTCGACCTGGACCTTCCTGGCGCTGGCTGCGGCGATCCCGGCACTCGCGGGCACTCCCTCAGTTTTGTTGAAGATCACGGGATTTGAATTCGTGCGCCTGGCCACCATCGTTGTCTTTTGTGCGTTGGCGGGATTCCTGACTCCGCTCCTGGTGGACGCGTGGTCAAAGGGCGATCCCGATCGTGCGGGAACCGCCTACGCTTTCAACATCACCGGGTGCATCGTGGGGCCTCTCATTGCCGGGTTCGGCCTGTTGCCCTGGATGAGCGAGCGCCGGGCCATTTTGATTCTGGATCTGCCGCTTTTTGCCATCGCTGCGTTGACGGCCTTCCGATCACGCTCAGGCGCGGATCGACAGGCAGATCAACCTGCGGCTCGCGTGGGCCCAATGGTCAGGCTGGCGCTTGCGGGTGCGGCCGCAGCATTACTGTTCGCCTTCAGCCACGACTACGAAACCATGTGGCGGCAGCGAGTGGTGAAGCGCGACTACACAGCTACCGTGATTGCCACCGGGCACGGTTTCCGCAGCGAACTGCTGGTTAATGGGATCGGCATGACTTCTCTCAACCCCTTCACGAAAGAAATGGTCCATCTTTCGCTGGCATTTCTTTCCAGGCCTCCGCAGAATGGCCTGGTGATCTGCTTTGGAATGGGCACAAGCTTTCGCTCCATGCTTTCCTGGGGAATTCCGACCACTGCCGTCGATCTGATTCCGAGCGTTCCCGCGCTGGTGGGGTACTATCAGCCACACGCTGACGAACTGGTCGCTTCTCCGCTGGCGCACGTTGTGGTGGACGATGGGCGGCGGTTTCTTGACGGCTCAAACCAGACTTTCGACGTGGTGGTTATCGACCCGCCGCCGCCCGTGCAGGCGCCGGGGTCAAGCCTGCTCTATTCGCGCGATTTCTATACCGTGATCAGATCGCACCTGGCGCAGGATGGGATTCTGCAGATCTGGTATCCCGCAAAGTTTGGCGACACTGCGGACCTGGCATCGATCGCCAAGTCGTTGCAGGAGTCGTTTCCCTACGTGCGGGCCTTTGAGGCAAGTGACAACCGGTTCCAGGCCGGAGGAATCATGTTTCTGGCCCGCAAAGAACCGCTCGTCAACATGTCGAGCTCGGAATTAGCGTCGCGTTTGCCGGCCGCCGCGGCGACGGATCTTGTGGAGTGGGGTCCGAAAGCGACGGCGCAGGAGCAATTTGAGTTGTTGCTTTCCCACGAAAGAGACGTGAGCAAGATGGCGGCGGCAGATCCCGATGTTCCCGCGCTCTCAGACGACCGGCCGATCAACGAATACTTCCTGCTCAGGGATTGGTTCCAAATCCATCGCTGAGAGATGTGTGGCGGGCGCGAGGCCCGCATGCGGTTTCGCGTGGCAAGCAAAAGGCCTCCCTAACGGGAGGCCTTTTGCACAAGGAGAAATGAACGGCGATTATCTCATGCGGAAAGAGCGGATGGCGGCGACGCGCTGCTCGATCACCTTGGCGCGTTCGGCGGCGATGCCTCCGAGATACGAGGGAGCGGGCGTGGCCATTAGCACAAGCGCCAGAGCAATGAGCGAGAAGCAAAGCCCGGCCACACCGGCAGAAACCAGCATGTGGTATACGTCGAAGACATCGAGCCCCAGCATTTTGAAAGCGACAAGTTCGAGGGGCTTAACGTGTTTCAACACTGCGAGGGCGAAGAGGAAGAAAAGAGAGGCAGTTCCGGTAAGCGCAGCAAGAGACACGTCAATCGTGCGGTGAACCTTTTGGCGTGTGATGCACTGAGGGCATTCGCGAAGATGCTGCTCGTAATCCTTCCGCATCTCAGGCGAAATTCCAGAGATGTCGTAGCGCCAGCTTGCCAGAATCGCCCCGACCACCCGATCGGTGCACCTGTTCCCATTTGCCATAGACCTAAAGCCTCGTCTCGGAAAAACTATTCAGCCGCCCTACGTGCGAACGGTCCAGAAATCGGTACAAAAAGCCCCGCCCAATTAGATGATTTTCAGCACCATAGGTTTCGGTGTGCGGCCCAAAATGCCGCAAGCGGCCTGAAATCAATACACCAAGAGTACTGTCTTACCCGGCCCTTGTCTTGTGCGTAGATGCCGATTTCTTACTATTGTAATACTATCCGGCTAAAAAATTAGCGGTACAAGTGGCTGATGTTGTTCCGCAAGGAGCAGGTGATTGGCCAGCAGACTTGCCCGGCCGAGCAGCGCGCGCTCTGCCGCGACCCTGGCAAGTTCAGGAAGATTATTATTTTCAGATAGATGCGCGAGGATAACATACCTAGCTTGGCCGTCATAGACGGTTGAGAGGAACTCCGAAGCCGCTTCGTTCGATAAGTGACCTACGCGTGAAAGTACCCTCTGCTTGACCGCCCAGGGGTAGGGCCCATCGCGCAGCATCTCCAAATCGTGATTCGACTCAAGCAGGAGCAGGTCCAGGTTTCTAAGCTGCTGCTTGACGTTCGGAGTAATGTAGCCGAGGTCGGTGGCAAAGCCCATCCGTACCCCCTCGGCTGAGAGGACAAAGCCAACCGGATCTGCGGCATCGTGGGGAATAGTGAAGGGACTGAGGCAGATGTCGCCAATGGTGAAAGGTTGCCCAGCGCGGAAGTACTCGACGGCCGGAAGCCAGGTGGGGTCTTCCTTGAGAGAGGGCGGGCGGTCAGCAGGCTTTTCGGGCGTTGAGTCGGCCGAAGCCTCAAGCGTCGCGGCCTCTGAAACTGAGCAATCTGCTTCGACGTCTTCCGGGTCAGTGTCAGCAGGATCGGGCAAATGGGGCTCGGACTCCAATTCCGCCTGGCGCGCAGCGGCCTGCTTACGGCAAAGCTCGAGCCATTGCGCATAGGTCATCTGGCGGCGCGGAGTGAGCCAGCGCACCCAGGCGCGATGCGTCGACTCAGTGAAATACACCGGAATGCCCAGCTTGCGGGCAGTGACTGCCAGGCCATTGATGTGGTCCTGATGCTCGTGAGTGATGACGATGGCGTCGAGCGCCTCCGGCTCTTCGCCAGCCAGCTTCATGCGGCGGAAGATCTCGCGGCAGCTCAGGCCGGCATCGACCAGGATGCGCGTGCGGCCGCCGCAGATGACCGCGCTGTTGCCTTTGGAGCCGGAAGCGAGCACGGTGAAGCGGACCATGAGTTGAGCATACAATCAACTGCGCCGGACGGGTTTCGCCGATGTTGACTTCCGCGGCAACATTTTGCATGACGCATCCCCGGAGGCCGGCCTCAGAGCAAAGGGGCGCGTTGTGAAGTTCAAACAATTCTTCGTATTTGTTGCCATCAATGCAGTGCTACCGATCAGTTTGGCCTGGCCGCAAACTGCCGACGATCAACCGGCTGCCTCGGACACGCCAGGAGCAACCATCCTTTACCGCAATCTAAAGTACGGATTCTGCTTTGTCCTTCCCGCGAGTTGGACGGGGTACACAATCGTCCAGAAAACGTGGCGTGGCACGCCAATGAACAACTCGGAGAAGGCCCAGATCAGTGGGCCGCAGCTGCTGATTCGCAATCCCAAATGGACCGAAGACAATCCGTATCAGGACATCCCGATCATGATCTTCACGCGCGCACAATGGAAGCTCGCCGAAAGCGACACCTACATCTTCAGTGCGGCACCGTTTGGACCGGGCGAGGTCGGCCGTAACCATCATTACGTCTTCGCCCAGCCGCCGCGCTGGATCGGCTATGCCGATGCCGCAGGGATGGACGAGGTAATGAAGTGGAAGATCGGCGATCGGCTGCAGGCGCCTTGCGGGAAAAGCAAAGCGCAACCAGCACATTGACTGAAGATCTCGCTACGGCTATACGGCTGCGCGTAATGTTTTCAGAAATCCCCAGACAGATTCGCACGCCACGAAAAGCGGGTTCTTCGACTTGGTCCGTCGCGAAAAAGCGGCGCCAGGCTCCGCTCAGAATGACTTCTTGTTGTATTGCAATTTGAGAAACACCTCACTACTGGAACGCGCTCTACAGATCGTGCCCCGGCGCTCGCTAGCTCACGCGGCGTCGTTCAGGTTCGTGGGGATTTCGATGGAGACGATGGTGCCGCGGCCGGGATTGCTGGTGACTTTGAACCGCGCCTGATTGCCATAAAGGACTTCGAGCCGCTCCTGAACGTTTTTCATGCCGATACCGGAACCTGT
>JBEKPO010000044.1:0-34137 GCA_049520675.1 Occallatibacter sp.
CCGGAGATCAAAATCTTATAAAATAGAAGTGCACCCGCACCCGGCTCTGCCCCTATTTTGCCGGACGGCGAACCGCGTTCCATCGCACCACCAGAAAGGTGCACTTCTTGCTCTCCACGCCCGTCATCACGGCTGTCGTCTCCATTGCAGGTCTCGCCGGAGTGCTCGCCTGGCGCATCCGCGAAGGACGGTCGGCGGTGACGCTCAAGAAGATCGTGATGCCGCCCCTGGGCATGGCCACCGGCTTCTGCATGTTTATCTATCCGCCGTGTCGCGTTCCCTGGGAGTGGGGCCTTACGGCTTTTCTCATTGGCGCGGTGATCTTCGCGTACCCGCTGCTGCTCACCTCCGACTTGCATCTCCAGAACGGCGTCATCATGATGAAGCGCTCCAGCGCCTTCTTCTCGGTGATCGTCGTGCTCGCCGTCGTGCGCTACTTTGCTCGCGGATACTTCGACCGGTTCCTCACGCTCGAGCAGACCGGAGCCATCTTCTACCTGCTGGCCTTCGGGATGATTCTCCGCTGGCGCGCCAAGCTGTTCCTGGCCTACCGCGCGCTGACCGTCGGGACGCGGCTGCCTGCGACCGCGGCTCCGCAGGAGTCTGCGGCGAGCGAGTAGCGTTTCCCGCCCTGGCCGGAAAAACAAAGACCCGACGATTGTGTGCGGAAGCGGCGTCTGCGGGCTGAACCCCCGCGGCGCGACCAGGTTAGAAACCGTCCGAAAATTGCGAAAGACTGGAGCCGGAAATGGCGAAGAATTGGCTGACTTGAGGCAAAATGCGGCATTTTTTGACGCCTTTCTGCACTCCATTGATTGATTTCAAATGAGTTAAGCGGATTTACGACCGCCAGGGGGGAGGGGGGTACCAGCCTGTTGCGGCAATCTGGCCCGAGAATTTTGCCGCTTCTTCAAGTGTAGCGATTTCGCGGAAATAACCTGCAAAGTCCATGGAAGAAGGATGTCGATGCAAAGGATGAACAGTCAATAAGTTAGAGGCGAAGCAAGAACAAACTTGAATGTTCAGGGCTTGACACTCGAAGGATTGGGCAGATCCGGGAGTGGCAGGGGCCGGGTTGTCAGGGGCCTGAAGGCCCCTGCTCCTCCCTAACTGCCCAAATCTTCCGAATTGGCGGTGATACGCCAATTGGGCTCGGCTGGCTGCTGGCGAGTTCTACGGGCCGCCATCCAAGGTGACCACCGTCTGAGCGGGACAAGTCACACGCGATGCAGTTAGTTGCTGAAACCTTTCATGCGTCTCATCGATCTTCCACGCGGAGATCGCACTCAGCAAACGGGAACTATGCATTACGTCAAATCCGCCGCTGTTATCGAGGACGGCGACAATAGCATCAGGACTTTCTTTGCCATCGATTTGGCAGCCACCAATCGCTTCCGGGGAATTGCGCGAATGTGTTGGAAAGGCGAGCACATCGAGGATCATCCTGCTCCTCGTGTTTTCCAATAGCTGATACTCCGCGCCGCAGATACGCCATGAGATGAGAAAGAGTTTTTCGGATATTTCCGTTCCGCCGAGGTCCTCAAGGCCAATGCTCCTATGTGCGGCCTCAGTGACGACTACTCGCCCATTTGCGAATCGCTTTCCGATCAAAGCTCTCGGAATATCCGTGCCGCATTTGATCGCAGAAAATTCGTCTTGCCCCCATGCACCAGCGCAAATAAGCAAGGCAATCCAGACTGTTACTTGCGCTTTCTTCATGACGGCAATTGTCCCACACGGGCCTTCATAAGCGACTGTCCTTCACATCAATTCCCGTGTCGTCGCCAATTGGGAAGTCTCGGCCTATGGATGCGGTCGCTCCCTGCCAAAATTTTGTGCTAATTTGTGCTACGGAGCTGCACATCTTGCACATCTAGCACATTCAGCACATTGCGAAATCAGCAACTTACGTATTTTCAATGTGCACTGAAGCCGTGCCCCTTTCAAAACCATTCGAAACCGAGCCATTGTTGTTTTCGTCGCGTCTTTCGGTCTTTATGAGAGAATCAATCGACGTTCCCCGCTTCCCCTAATTACCAATCGAGGATCGAGCCGATGCCGGACGCTGCCGCCGTAAATCGCCTGTCCTTTTCTGTCGAGCGCCAAGACACAACTGCGGTCGTTCATTGCCGCGGCCGATTGGTCGCAGGGCTGTGTGGCGAGTTTCACGCCAAGGTCAATCCCCTGCTCCGCGACAGTAAACGGGTGATCCTCGATCTGACCGATCTGGAGTATGTCGACAGCATGGGCCTGGGCACGCTGGTGCGCCTGCACGTTTCAGCCAAGTCGGCGGGATCGTGCCTCGAACTGATCAACTTGAACAAGAAGGTCCGCGACCTGCTCGGCATCACCCATCTGCTTTCGGTCTTCGGCGATATGTGCGAGAAGGGCGTCGCGATGAAGTTCTGAGCTGTATTCACGGAGCACAAGACCATCAAACACAAAGACAAGATTTACGTTGACGGGGATGTTCATACCAATACCGTCGAGTCGGCCCTCTCGCTCTTGAAGCGCGGGATCATTGGCACGTGGCATCGGGCTTCTGCAAAGCCTCTTGCCGCCAATCTCGACGAGATGGAATTCAGGTTCAACAATCGGTCCAACCCTTACCTATTTTGCGATACTCCGATCAAACTCATTGAAGCACCTGTTTTGGAGTACAAGAAACTTACTGCTGCGTAGGGAATATCGTCCCGGTCATCGGTTGTAGGACTCTGATCGGATCGTGTGGCACCTTCTCGATGAACTTTTCCGGGGTCCAATCTGAACTGACCATCATGTCTCTGAACTGAATGAGATTTGTTAATGCCCCCTTAGGGGCCGGAGAAAACCATGAATTTGTAGGTTCGCCGTAAACGAAGTACAGGTAATAGGCGCGCATCTCCTTACACGTGGGACAGTCAATTTGGATTAAAGAAAATATCCTATCTCCGGGCTTCATGTACGGCTTAGAGTGCGGGGTTTCTATGGCTTCAAGAAGTCCGGTGCCCTGCTTGATGTATTTTGTCGGTTCTGTAATATCCCAAGTGGGGATCATAAAAGGCGGATTCCTAGTTAAGTTCCACATCACAAAGTGGCAAGTGGGTTCCCGAACAACGGTCTTCGACATATTCAGAATGACGAGGCCAGGTGCATCCCCTTGGAAAAATTCTGCCGTTATTTCGGGTGACTCATTGTCTCCCCCCAGCGAGGCAGGAGTTTTCGATGGCCCCGCGCTGCGCGAGACGGCAAAGTTGGCCCTTAATTCGTGGGTCTCCATATTGTCACCAAAGACCTTCACGTTTATTTCGATATCGTTTAGTCCCGGCGGAACACTTACATCAATCGGAACTGCGTAATCACTCTTCGAAATAGAAAAAGGTTGTATGTCCATGCCGTTAGATGGAACATCTAAAACGTTCCTCGGCAAACGTTTTGGGCTCGGTGAGGGTGCATAGTCTATCGAGATCGCTGATGGACTTTCGATATGTACCGAAGAATTCACAAGTTTGATCTCACCTACATTCTTCAAGCGAAATATGAGACGAGCCCAGTTCTTGCTTCCGAGATCAAGTGGTAGCACCGCTCCGACGATCTGACTCTCGTCTAGGCAGCGATACGGCGGTTTGCTGCAATCGACGATGGGATCGATTCCGATACCCTTGTCTGCACCCAACGCCAGTCCTATCTCCATTCGCGGCGAACCTTGGATCGGTTTTTCTGGTGCGGGCAACTGTATCGGACGGAGTCCATCAACCCAAAACAAACTCAGAACCCACAGGCATCCAATAGCCCCAAACACAACAAAGGAAAATAACCCCACTTGGGTATTGTTGTGAGATTTGAGGGCGCGCTCAATGGCAATCCACCAAGCCAGTCTTGCTACCAAGATACCGGCTGCAAGTGTGAACACCCACTGAGCGATATTGAATTGGGGAGTTGGAATGCTCACTGTAACCCATCCAAAACCAATGAGAACAGTGACGTAGATCGCAACCGCGGTCCACCCAAAAAGCGAATTCCACATACCCCTAATCCTCCCACCGGGATGCGGTTTGAGTCGAGGGATTGTACCGACTGAAGTCGTGCCCTTCCAAAACCGGGTTTATGCAACCAGTTCTAGTCCCTCAGTCTCCTAAAATACATTCATGTTCACCGGCATCATTGAGCAGACGGGAACGCTGGTCAGCCTGACCGATCGTGGCGGAGTCCGGCGCATCACGGTTGAGGCTCCCGGCGTTGCGTCCCGGCTGCGCGAGGGCGATTCGCTCGGCGTCTCCGGCGTGTGCCTTACGGCGCTCGATCCCGACCCCTCCTACTTCCACGCCGATCTGGCTCAGGAAACGCTGGATCGCACTTCGCTGGGTTCGCTCGCGCCCGGGTCGCGCGTCAATCTGGAACTGCCTACGACTGCCGGAAGCCCGCTCGGTGGCCACATCGTTCAGGGGCACGTTGACGGCACAGGAGTGATGACCGCGCTCGACCCCGTCATCCCGGAGTCGAGCCCCACCTTCGACCGCCAGACCACCGACTGGACGCTCAAAGTGCGTGTTCCCGAAAGCGTCCGTCCATGGATGGTGCACAAGGGTTCAGTCGCCGTCGAAGGCATCAGCCTGACCATTGCCGGATTCGATGGAGAAGAGATCGCTATCGCCATTCTGCCGCTGACCTATTGGCGGACGAACCTGCACACGCTCCGCGTGGGTGCGCCCATGAATATCGAGGCCGACGTACTCATCAAGCTTGCGGCCATGCAGCACGACCCCGGTCTCAAAATCGAGACCGGGGGCACCCAAAAATCCGACTTCGAGCTGACAGCTGCGTGGCTTGTTGCCAACGGGTACTAAGTGCGGCCGGGCACCCGGCTTGACCTGGCGATGAGACATGACTTAGACTATCGACTAGTCGAATTGACTGGTTGACCTTTATGCAGACTATCCAGGCTTCGGAAGCCAAAACGCACTTCCTGCGAATCCTTGACGATGTTGAGAGGGGCGCGAGTGTCATTATCACCCGGCACGGCAGGCGTATCGCGCGTATCCAGCCGGAAAGAGACAGGGAGATCGATGCGGAACGGGCTAAGCGGGCATTCGAGCGGATTCGTGAACTTCGTAAGAGGGTGCGCCCGATGACAGTGGATGAGATTCTCTCAGCCCGAGACGAGGGGCGGAAGTAGGCTCCGCATGGCCTTCGTGCTCGATGCGTCGGTTTCTCTGGCGTGGGCTTTTGCCGACGAACAGAATCCCATTGCCGACCGGGCCGAGCACCTCTTGCAATCAGGAGCCGAGGTCGCAACCGTACCCGACCTCTGGTGGTACGAGATGCGTAACATCCTGGTGGCTGGGGAGCGACGTGGACGGATCTCCGCGGCCGATACGGCAGCATTCCTCAGCGATATATCTCAACTCCGCATCGAAGCGGACACTGCCCGCGAAGATCAGCCAGTGCTGGACCTTGCACGGCGGCACAACCTTGCCGTTTACGATGCGGCCTATCTCGCGCTGGCGTTGCGCGAACATCTGCCGCTGGCGACGTTGGACAAGCGCCTGGAGGCGGCGGCAGCCGCGGAGGGAATCGCGCTGCTCAGGTAGCGCACGAGCCGATTCAGCATCGCAGGCGAGAGCGCCGAGCTTCGAGACCAGCGCTGCCTAACTCGTCGCCAACGGCTACTGAGGCTCGCCCAGGCGCAAAATCCGGCGCAAGAATTCACTTTCCAAGGCCAGCACAGCAGATGTATGGTGATTGCGCATCCGCCCCAGGGCTCCCCAAGGACGAATGCATCAAGAGGAATCCCCAGGAGGTAAGGAAATGTCACAAACAATCGCGAGGATCGAAAGCAAGACCTTCAACACCCCCGATGAAGTACGCCGATTCGAGAAGGGCAAGGTCGAAATCGTCAACATCGGTGGGTCCGCGGTCGCACGCGCGACCTTCGAACCGGGATGGAAATGGTCGACCTGCGTCAAGCCCATCGCGAAAACCGACAGCTGCACGGCTGCTCACTTCGGCTATCAGCTCTCAGGCACTCTGGTGACGCGAATGGACGACGGAGCTGAATCCACCTCGAGGGCCGGCGACGTGCTCAGCATCCCGCCCGGACACGATGCCTGGGTCTCAGGCAACGAGAATGTCGTCGTCCTCGATTTCCAGGGCATGGCTAATTACGCAAAGCGCTAGTCATCGCAAGTGCCTGATCGCACAGCACCCGTCGCCGCCAGGCCGGAAGCCATGCGCACACCGCTGACATTTGGTCTGGCGGCATCGGATCCTCACCCAATGTGAATTGATTTCTTGCCCATTTGCTGCACATCCCTTGCGATGGCTGAGTCAGGCACTCGTTTTGTGCGGCACAATCTCGGGCGGCGCAACCTCGACCCAGCGGGCCACCGCGGACTCCGACCGGCACAGCGACCATACCGCATAAATATCCGCGCGCGCCACCAGGCCGGTGTCGACCAGGACTGCGCTGCCGTCCTCCGCGGCCGTGTAGCGCTGCCGGCACCAGTGTATGAATGGCTCTGCCTTTTGCCCCTTGCGCATGTTGAACCAATCGATGATTGGATAGGGTGATTCGGATTGCACGTTCTCCGGTGTCCACCAGAATCGGACCGGCCCCTTGGGTGAAAACCGCTCCTCGATGCAGGTGCCCTCGCGGCCGCGCATGGTGCGCACAAACTCCCCCCAGGGCATGAGTCTTCCCCGCGACTTCATGCGCATGCGGAAGCTGTGTTCGCGGTGCTGCCGCATCCACTGCACGATGACGAGGCTCGGCGCGGCCAGCAGCGCACCCACAGCGGCGAACGGAATCAATGCAGCGCCCAGCACCGCACCAAGGTAGGTGTCGAAGGGCCTGGGTTCGCGAGAGCTGTGTGATTCCGGCGTCTGCATTTGACTGCTCACATCCCTACTGTGACTTTGGCGCCAGTTTAGGCGGCGCCGTCACATAATCTTCCCCTGTCCGCGCCAGGATTAGATTGCGCCGATCTGTCAATAGCTTGATGCGATTCGTCAGGTCGATGTATTCCTTCTTCTGCTCCAGACTCAAACCAGACTCGCGAAGGTCCGGCACCGGTGTCTTGGCGCCAGCCGGATTTCCTTCTCCCGCAGGCCCTCCGGGCTGGGCAGTCGAGCTTGCCGGGCCCAGTCCCGCCAGCTTGTTCAGCTCGTCCAGCTTCCCTGTCAGCAAAGGCAGCTCGCGATCAATGAGGATTGGCCTGATGACCGGAGTTTTCGTCCTGCCGGCGGCAATTTCGTTGCGGTTGTTCTCTTCCCAAACCGGCAGGACCCCCACATGCCCCAGTTCGATGCGGATCCCGGCTGGCCCGTAATCTTTGCGCACTGCAGAAAACAGCCCGATCATCTCGTCACGAGGCTCTCCGTTCGAGTCAGGATTCAACCCGTCGACATAGCTGCGCGACTGATTCGACAGAAAATTTCCCAGCGAGTAGAAGATCACGGTCTCGCGCCCGTCCTGCGTCTTGTAGGTCTCAATGGGCTGCAGCACGTGCGGATGCGCGCCCACAATCACACTGGCGCCTGCCTCGACCATCTTGTGAGCCAGGTCGACATCTTCGGGCCGCGGCGCTGTCGCATACTCGATTCCCCAATGCACTGAAACCACCAGCAGATCGCACTGTGCCTTGGCGGCGGCGACGGCCGCGAGCACCGCAGGCTCATCGGCGCCTGCTGCGCCGTTCGCCTCGCCGGAATAGGGATAGAAGTTGACATGCGGCTGATCGTCCTTATCGGGGTTGCGGTTGCCGTTAAGCCAGCGCGTCATGCCCAGCCAGCCCACTTTGATCCCGTTGGCCTCGGTGAAGACCGGCTGCCAGGCAGTTGCCGCGGTGTCTGACGTGCCGGCGTTCAGCAGGCCGATCTCTTTTAGATGCTCTCGGCTTTCCGTGAATCCCGCCCACCCCTGGTCCATCACGTGATTGTTGGCAAATGAAACGATCTTGATCCCGCTGGCCTTCAGCGCCTGGGGCAGCGCTACCGGCGCGTCGAAGAGAAACGGCTTAGTTCCGTGCGAGTGCTCGGGCGCGACCGGGGTTTCCAGGTTCACGAACCCGAAGTCTGCCCCTTCGAACACGTCCGCCGCATCGCTGAAGAGCGCCACCCATCCCGGTTCGCCGTCGCCTGCCGCAGCGGCCGCAGCCTTCACTGCCTCGTGGGGAATCACGTCGCCCGCGACGGCAAAGCTCACCTGGGCGAGCTCGTGCGGGTAGGGCGCCACGACTGCCGCGTGCTGACGCCCATGCAGTCCCGAGTGCAAGGCCGCACCCAGAATGGCCAGGCCCAGCGCGCCGGCTACAAGTCGCCAATACCGGCGTGCAGCCGGCAACGTCCCGGCCCCAGGCAGTGCCGCATTTGCAGCATCGTGCTTCAGTCCGTCCCGCCGTCGATCCAGCACCCGCTCCATAGCCGGCTTTGCTCCCTACCCGTCACTAAAGTGCGAATGGAATCAGCATACAGGCACCGCAGCCTCCTCTTTCGCCCCACCGAGACCCTCGGGTACCCGCTGCGGAACCCCGTGAGCGGCCTGCGCCTTCTCTTCGTCTATCCCATAGACAAGACTGTTACCCTTGTGCAGGAAGGCCGGGATGCGCACAAGCGTCTTAAACGCTCCAAGTTGGCGGCGTTCCGGCAGGCAAAGTCATGGCAGAGTTCGTCATCAAGCTGGCCGATGAGCGCGGCCGAGTACTGGAACAGATTCAGTCCGCCTCAACCGCCGAGGAGTTGCGGGCGCGGTTCACCCATGCCGGCTATCACGTCTTCTCAGTTCGCTCGCGCGGCGGTATTTCCCTGACCCGCCGCAAGGTCAAGCTGGAGCCGTTTCTGGTCTTCAATCAACAGTTTCTTACCCTGATTCGGGCCGGGCTGCCGATTCTGGGCTCGCTCGAGATGCTGGGCAAAATCCAGAGGAACTCCAACTTTGCCGGCCAGCTCTCCGATGTGGCTGCCCGCGTTAAAAGAGGCGAGGCGCTTTCGGCGGCCTTTGAATCGCAAAGCGGTTTCCCCGTGATGTACACGACCACACTGCTGGCCGGAGAACGTTCGGGAAATCTGCCCGAAGTCCTCGACCGCTACGTCAGTTTTCAGAAGCTCGCCCTTGCCTTCCGCAAGAAGCTGGTGGCCTCGATGATTTACCCCTCGGTGCTGATGACGCTGGTCATCGGGCTTCTCACCTTCCTGTTTACGGTGGTGGTGCCGCAGTTCGCCATTCTTTACGACGAGATGGGATCGAAGCTGCCGGCCATGACCATCGCCTTGCTCAACTTCGGCAAGTGGATGCAGCACCACATTCTGTATCTCCTGATCGGCGCAATCGTCGTCGCCGCTGCGTTCTACCGTTTCTCGCTCACCGAGCGAGGCAAGGATTTCATCGACGGCTTTCGCATCAAGCTGCCAGTCTTCGGCAAAATCTGGCTCAAGTATCAGGTGGCGCTCTTTGCGCGCACGCTTTCTACGCTGCTCACGGGCGGCCTGCCCCTTGTGCCCTCGCTTGAGACCGCAGCCCGATCCATCTCGTCGCGCCGCGTTTCGAAAGCCGTGTACTCTTCGGTGGTGACCGTGCGCGAGGGCAAGAGCCTGGCCGAGTCCCTCTCGCGGACCGGTGCATTCCCGGCGCTGGCATGCGAAATGATCACTGTAGGCGAGCAAACCGGCGCGCTACCGCAAATGCTCAACTCTGTTGCCGAGTTCTTCGAGGAGGACGTAGGCACGGCGTTAGCGGCGGCCATGACTCTGGTGGAACCGGCCATCCTGATCGTGATGGGAACCGTGGTGGTTTTCATTCTTATCTCTCTTTACCTGCCTATCTTTTCGCTGGGGCAGGCGGGCACTACGTAAATGAGCGGAGTCGAGGAGGACCTTCCCCATGGCCGAAACTGAAGTGCTCACGCCGCCGGCGCCTGCCGGGCACGATGAGCGCAGCCACGCCGAAGCGCTGGCAGCGCGCTACCATGCCCAGTTTGTCGACCTAAAGAATTTCAAGATCCAGCACGACCTGCTGCGAACTGTGCCGGTCGAACTCATGTTCCGCTACAACTTCGTGCCCATCGAACAGCAAGCCGACGTGCTGGTCATCGCGGTCAGCGATCCTTCGCGGCTGATGGTGCTCGACGAGATCGCCGGCCTTCTCGGTTCCCGCATTCAGGCCCGCGTGGCCACGCTGTCGCAGATCACCGATCTGCTGAAGAAAACCGAGCAATCGCAGCGGGTTCTCGACGAAGCCAGCGAAGGCCTCACTTTCGACGTACTCACGGGCGACGAAAACGCCGACGAAAACATCTCCATCGAAAAGCTCACCAGCGAAGCGGAAGACATCAGCCCCATCATCCGCCTGGTTGACACCACCATCTTTACCGCGCTCGAGCGGCGCGCCTCCGACATTCATATCGAAAGCTACGACGACTCGGTTCACGTGAAGTACCGTATCGACGGCGTTTTGCAGGAAGCGATGGCGCCCATCGCCCGCGAGCACCACGGCACCATTCTCGGACGCATCAAGATCATGAGCGAGCTCGATATCGCCGAGAAGCGCGTGCCGCAGGACGGCCGTTTCCGCGTCCGCTACAAGAGCCGGCTCATCGACTTCCGCGTCTCGATCATGCCGACGATCTATGGCGAGAACGCCGTGCTGCGCGTGCTCGACAAGGAGTCGATGAGCGAGAAGTTCAAGAATCTCACGCTCGACGTGGTGGGATTTGCCGATGCCGATCTGCGCCGTTTCCGCCGTTACATTCGCGAGCCGTACGGCATGGTGCTGGTCACCGGCCCCACCGGTTCCGGCAAAACCACTACGCTCTACGCCGCGCTCAACGAGATCAAGAGCGACGAAGACAAGATCATCACCATCGAAGATCCAGTGGAGTATCAGATTCGCGGCATCACGCAGATCCCGGTCAACGAGAAAAAGGGCCTGACCTTCGCCCGCGGCCTGCGATCCATTCTGCGCCACGATCCCGACAAAATCCTCGTCGGCGAGATTCGCGACCAGGAGACTGCGCAGATCGCCATCAACTCCGCGCTCACCGGCCACCTGGTCTTCACCACCGTCCACGCCAACAACGTGGTCGATGTGCTGGGCCGCTTCCTGAACATGGGCGTCGAAGCCTACAACTTCGTCTCCGCCCTCAACTGCATTCTCGCCCAGCGTCTGGTGCGTACCATCTGCGAATATTGCGCGCGAACGGTACATTACGACGATGAGATTCTTTTGGCCAGCGGCATGGATCCCGCAGAGTGGCGCGACTTCGGCTTCCGTGAGGGCCCCGGCTGCATGGAGTGCGGCGGCACGGGTTACCGCGGGCGCACCGCGATTCACGAGTTGCTCGACCTTACCGATACCATCCGCGAGATCATTCTCGCCAAGAAGCCCACGTCCGAGATTCGCAGGGAAGCACAGAAAGAAGGTATGTCGTTCCTGCGCGAGTCGGCCATCGAGCGCGTACGCCGCGGTGTCACGACTCTCAAGGAGATCAATAAGGTGACGTTTATTGAGGCGTCGAGGTGAAAAAACAGAGAACGAGGGACTGGAACTGGTTGCATAAATCCAGTTTTGAAAGGGCACGACTTTAGTCGTGCCGCGAAATGCTGATTAAACACTGGGCTTTAGCCCCGGAGGGAAGTTTATTCATTGCCTCACGCCATTTATGCGACCAGTTCTGGAGTTGTGTCCGAAAAGTTCGTAGCCTGATGTTTGGGCCATTCGTTGCGGCCAGCATCGCCAAATGCTGGTCCTTCGACTCCCTTCGCTGCGCTCCGGTCGCTCAGGATGACGGGTCATTGGTGATGCGGTACAGCGCGAAGAAGTGGTCAAATGAAAGAGTGAATGAAGGAAATCTGGGAGCGAGGGCGCAAGAAAAAGAGTGAAATCGATTTTCAAGAAGAGCGTAGTGGGAAATCAGTCAGGCGGGCGGCCGCCGGCGGCGGTAGAGATTTCTCCCGAAGGCGTGCTCGCGGCGGCCTCAGCCGGCAGAGGCGCAGAATGTGTCTATGCGTTCGCGCCCCTCGCGCCCGGCATCGTCACTCCCGCAATTGAGGGAACGAATCTCCGTTCGCCCGGCGACGTGTCGAAAGCCATCCGCTCCGCGCTTGACGAGCTTGCGCCGCGCAAGCACGCGGTCACGCTCGTCCTGCCCGATGCTCTGGTTCGCGTCTTCGTGCTCGATTTCGATTCCCTTCCCGCCAAACCAGCCGAAGCAGTTTCAGTCGTGCGCTTCCGCCTGCGCAAAATGGTTCCCTTTGAAGTGGAGCACGCTGGAGTCAGCTATCAGGTGCTCTCGCAGACCGAGACCGAATGCAAACTCCTTGCTGCCATCGTCCCGGGCCCGGTGCTTGCGGAGTATGAAGCGGCGGTGCGAGCTGCCGGCTATGAGCCCGGCGCAGTGCTCTCCTCGACCCTGGCTGCCCTTGAGGCGGTCGACGAAATGGAGGCGGTGATGGCCGCCAATCTGAGCACGCTGGCCATTACCACGGCCATCGTCAACGGCCAGGATCTGCTGCTCTATCGCACTCTCGATCTGCCGCAGGATCCGCGGCAGCGACTCTACGAAATTCAGCGCAGCATTGCCGTCGCTTCTGCTTATTATGAAGACAAGCTTGGCTCGCGGCCGCGGCGCCTGCATTACGCCGGAGTTGTGCCCGGCGCGGAGTTCGCGCAGGGCATCGGCGATCCCGAGCTCTCGGTTGTGAATTGGGTTCCGCGTCCCGGCAGCGGAGCCACAACCACGCTTCCCCAAACCAGCTACGCGGGCGTTGCCGGCGCCCTGGCCGAAGTCAGATAGTCCGATGCGCATCTCACTCAATCTCGCCACACGCCCTTTCACCGATCTCGGACCGGCGATCCGCCGCCTGCGCATCGCCATGGGTGTCCTCGCCGCGCTCTCCATCCTTTTCGGCATCGGCCTGCATTTGTTCGACGGCCAGGCGGCCGCGGCGCGCGCCCGCGAGCATGCGGTCGACGCCCAGATCGCCCGGATCGAGGGGGAGCGCCAGCGCGCTGACGACTTCATGCATCTGCCCGCCAACGCCGAATTGCTCGACCAGTCGCAAGCTCTGAATCAGATCTTCGATGACAAGGCTTTTTCCTGGACTCTGGCCATGGAATCCCTGGAGACGGTATTGCCCGCCGGTGTTCAGGTGACGGCGATCGAGCCGATTCGCGACAAGGAAGGACACATCACGGTCCACCTGCGCGTCGTCGGCGGCCATGATCGCGCCGTCGAACTGGTGCGCAACCTTGAGCATTCGCGGCGATTCATCCTGCCGCGCATCGTAAACGAAAGCGCCGAGGGCAGCAACGCTCCCAACCGGCAGCAGGAGCCGGTGAGCGCCACAAATCGCTTTGACGTTGATCTTCTCGCCGACTACAACCCGCCCTCACCCGAGCAGCACACCGCTTCCGAAACTGCTGAAAAATCTCCATCTGCATCGGTTCCGCGCGGCACGCATTCCAGCCACACATCCAAGGCACAGGTTTCCGGTCGGCCTGGCCAGCGCCAGCCGTATGCCGGGCCATCGCCGGCACAGCCCGGCGGAGCGGCGCAACCTCCCAAGCGCGCATCGGGAGGTCCTCAATGAGCACCACAACGACCTCCTCGACGTGGCAGGAACGACTGAAGTCCCCGCTCACCTGGCATCTGGTTGGCTTCACGATCCTTCTTGCGCTCGCCGTCGGTCTCGGCATTCGGCTCGGCCTCGATTGGGCGGCCATGAACAGCCATTCCAATGACGTTTTGGCAGGCAAGCAGGTTCAGTTGAAGGCTCTGGAACTTGAGACGGCGCCCTTGCGTGGCATCGATGGGCGAGTGGAGGAAACTCGCGAGCAGATTCAGCATTTCGAGCAAAAGCGCATACCGCCCCATTACTCCTCGATCGACGAACGCATCGATGAGCTGCAGGTCGCCTCGGGCGTGCGGCTGTCGCGCGTGCAGTATACGCAACGCCCGCCCGGCGCGGGACTGACTGAGATTGCCGTCGACACCAACATCAGCGGCGACTATTCGTCCATCATGCGCTTTGTGAACGGCATCGAGCGCGACCCGGTCTTCTTCGTTATTCGCACTCTGTCGTTCACCGGCCAGCAAGGCGGCCTGGTGGGCCTGCGCATGCAGCTCTCAACATGGCTGCGTCCCGCTGACGCCGCGGCCAGCGGCCTACCCTCTACGCCCGAGCCCGGAGATCAAGCCCCAGCCGCTCCCGCAGGCGAGAAGGAGGGCGAATAGCCATGGCTCTTTCTCTGGGAGTAGAAAACAAGCGCCAGGTCTACCTGCTATCTGCACTCGTCGCCGGCATTCTCATCATTGGCGGCTACGAAATCTACAGCTCGCTCTCGGGCCCTTCGGTACCTTCCACTCCGCCGCCCACCAGGACGCCGGGGCTTCGCGCGTCTGCAGCCCCGGCCAGCAATGACACGGAGGCACGAAAACTGAGCAACGCCGATATCGATCCCGCGCTCCATCTGGCCAAGCTCGCACAGAGCGAAGACGTGACCTACGCCGGAACGGGGCGCAACATCTTCTCCGCGAATTCTGCGCCGCCAATCCCGGCCGCGCTGGTCCCGGCTCGCCCCAATCTGGCAAACGCCGCGCAAACCGGACCGCCTCCTCCGCCACCGGCGCCCAAGCCGCCAGCCATCGATCTCAAGTACTTCGGCTACTCGCAGGAGCAGAACAAAGCTCTCAAGGCCTTCTTCATTCACGGCGAAGACATCTTTATGGCGCACACCGGCGAGATTGTCGATCATCGCTACAAGGTCGGAGCCATTCATCCTACGAGCGTGGAGATTACCGACCTTGCCTACAACAACACGCAAACCATTCCCCTGGCGGCGAACTGAGCGGCGCATGAAGCTTTCGCAGCAAAACCGCACTTCGACAGATGACTCGCACGGCGTGCGCAATGGAGTTCCGCCCTCCGAGGAAGGCTACATGCTGCTCACGGCGGTCTTCCTGCTTGTGCTGCTCGTGGTTTCGCTCTCGATTGCCTTGCCGTCTGTCATCAAGTCCATTCAGCGCGATCGCGATGTCGAGACCTGGCATCGCGGCATGCAATATCGACGTGCCGTTCAGGTTTACTACCGTAAATTCCACGCCTATCCGCCCAATGCCGATGCCTTGGTCAAAACCAATAACATCCGATTCCTGCGCAAGAAGTACAACGATCCCGTCACCGGCAAAGATGACTGGAAGCCAGTGATGTTCGGCCAGAACAAGACGCCCACCGCGATGGGGTTCTTCGGCCAGCCGCTCAGTGGTAATGCATCGACCATCGCCGGCATCGGGCCCAGCGGCGGCAACGGCCTCGGCGCCAACGGCGGGATGACCGGTTCGTCGGCGTTCGGGTCTTCATCGTCGTTCGGATCTTCGTCGTTCGGATCCTCTTCGTCGTCCGGATCTTCTTCGTCGTTTGGGTCGTCGCTTGGCGGCGGCAGCATCTTCGGCTCTTCCGACTCCGGCTCGAGCTCGAACACCCCGGGCAGTTCCTCAGGGGCTTCTGACGGCTCGGGCGGCACGGGGTCGAGCGGAACCCCCGGAGCCTCGGGCTCGCCCACAGGCTCGAGCAGTTCTTCGAATTCGGGCTTTGGCGCCGGTCAGACCTTCGGCGGGGCAGGCATCATCGGCTTCTCCCCAGGCAGCGACAAGCAATCGATCCTGGTGTACAAGAAGAAAAACCATTACAACGAGTGGGAGTTCACCTACGACCCGATCTCCGAGATGAAGCAAATGGGCGGTGGAAACACGGGTGGGATCGGGCAACCGGCCAGCAGCACAAGCAATCCTGTGGGAAGCCCTCCGTTCGGCAATTCTGGCTTTGGCGGTTCAGGCACGACCGGATTCGGCTCCGGGAATTCGGGCTTCGGCGGTACCAATTCCGGCAGCTCGCCCTTCAATACGTCTCCTCAGTCGCCCTCGATGCCGCCAGAGGGCCCCGCGCCCCAATAGCTCCCTTTTTTGTAACGCTTCTGGAGCCGATGAGCCGGCCCAAGGGCACATCGCACTCAAAGAGCGAAAGGCCCGCCCTTTTCGGACGAGCCTTTAAGTCTTTCTATTCCCCGAGCTCTGGCCAAGAACGCCCACTCACCGCAATGAGCTATAAACCAAGAGCCAGCAGCTGAAGGCTGTCGTTACACGTTGAACGACGATCCGCAGCCGCAGGTCGATTTCACCTGGGGGTTCTCGAACTTGAACCCAGCGGCCTCAAGCGTCTCGACATAATCGACCGTGCAGCCATTCAGGTACATCAGCGAGGTCGCGTCGACAAACACTTTCAAGTCGTCAAAATTGAATACCTTGTCCATCATGCCGCTCTGGTTTTCAAAGGCCATGGAGTATTGAAAGCCCGAGCAGCCGCCGCCCACGACGCCAACGCGCAATCCGGCGGGCAGGGGGTCCTGAGTGGCCATGATCTCGCGCACCTTGGCAATTGCCGTCGGAGTCAACACAAGCGGCGCTTTCTTAACGGTTTCCTCAGTCGTCGGTGCAACGGTAGTTGTGGCCATAGTTCTTCCCTCCAGGGTGATTTCGCTCACCCGTCTAATCCACTCTAACGTCCCGGAGGCGACGGCACAAGCCCCCAGGGTAACGTTCCCTCATTTGATGCACCAGAGAATGGAAGGTCTCTGCCGGCGGTACCCAGCCTGCTTTCCCCGGTGGAGACCTGAGGCGACTGCAAATGCTTGTAATCTCACCAAAAGCGGTGGTTTGCGAACGGTTCACAAATTCATCGGAACGGGACTATGATGTTGTCCCAAATGGGCTCTCTACCCTCGCGACCGCGGATTTCCCTCTTCGGCCCTGCCGGTATCCGGGCCCGGAAAACCGTACGGAGGTGCTCTATGACGTTTGTCCCAGTAATGTGGACCGTTTGGGCCGCGTTCGTCGTTTTCACGGCTGCAGTCTATCTTTACCGCTCGAGTCTCACCCGCGATGAAGAGGATCAGATCTTCCTCGACGACTCATTCGAACACGAAAAGGCCGCGCAGGCGGTGATTGTATCCAGAGTGGCTAAGGTCGAGCCTTTGGTGCGCGTTGGGCGCCTGCTGGTGATCGCGATGACTGCCGTGGTGATCGTCTATTACGCCCACGACATCATGGTCCAGCTTCATTTGATTTAAGGCGGGAGGACTCGGGGTCGATCCGAGGTCGCACGTATGCATGATTCCCGCCAACGGAAGCGCTTCGCCGCCGGCGGCAGGCGCAGCTCATGCAGAACGCCTGCGCTACCTAAACTGCTTGACCATGTCGAAGATGTAATAGACCAGCACCAGCCCCGTCATCACACCTGCCAGAACGTAAGACGTCCTTTTCAGGGGCTGGATTTTCTCGAGCTTCGACATGATCACTGACTGCTCTGTCTTCTCATGGACCGAGGAATCGGCCAGGAACAGCTGATCCTCCTCGTTCTTCGCGAGTCCAGACGCGTACAAGATCACTGCGGCCATGAAGAGAATCGAAGCGCCCCATACCGACCAAATCACCGGAACCCAGTTCATTGTCGTTTAACCCCTTCCATCGCTATTGGCTACCTTGCCGGGGCGTCGCACAAACTGTGAGATGGCGGCGGCAAAGAGTCGTTCATCGTTGCTTATGTTAGCGATGCAAGGAGTGGGTACAGGTGACAGCAATCACACCGGTTCCAGAACCGTCCCACGATGGGAAAACCGGAGCGGACCGTGACTCGGGGGCGTGGTTCCTGGACCGTGATTCGTGGACCGTGCCCAGCGAGCGGGAACTGGCTACTCTGAGCTGAGGACCTGAAACCTGGGAGCTGACCGCCTGCGGTTACTCCACTTCCTGCCTGGCGCGATAGCCATCCCTGGCGATGACGTCGTATTTCAGCGGCTTATGCTTCTCATCCTGCATGCGCATGGGCTGGCCTTCGTCGTCGACGAGCTCGACGCGGACCTTGCGGTAAGTTCCATCCTGTTTGGCGTTGGTGGGATGGTAGATCAGCTCGTACTTGGCGCGGATATTCTCGTTGATTGCCCGCATATCGTCAGGCATCTCACCAGTGAACCGCGGCGCAAAGTGCATTCCTCCGGTCAGGTCAGAGAATGTCTTCATCTGATTCTCGGCCTGCAGATAGGTCATGTCGCGCATGCCACTCATCATGCCGCCGCGGCCCTCGGTCATGGCCAGCATCATCCCGCCGGTCGAAATAGTGAAGATGGAAATGTCGCGGGAGGCCTTCACACGAGCCAGAATCTTGTCGAGCGTGAGCTTCGACATGGTATCGACGCCCGAAGCAACCAGGACGATGTATTTCTGCCCCTCGATGCGGCTCAGCCGGTCCAGCGACTCGGCCAGCGCATCGAAGACATTGGTTTCGGAAAATGCGGCCGGCATGTAGACCTCGTTGGCCAGCATATTGATACCTTGCATGATCTGCCGCTTGTCCTGGGTAAAGTCGGTCACGATGTGCGTGTTCATGTCGAAGGTCATCATCGCGATGTAGTCCTGGGGCCGGAGCTGCTGCGCAAAGGCCCACGTCGAATTCAGCGCGTCGACGCGGAAGGAGAAGCCGCGCGCGGCATACTCGACCAATAGAAGCGCCGTGATGGGGGCTTCCGTCCGCTTAAAGCCCTCGACCTTCTGCTGCACGCCGTCTTCGAAGACACGGAAATTCTCCGGCTTCAGGCCGGGCACAAACTGATGGGTTTTCTCGAGCAGCACGCCCACGTCGACGGTGACCTCTGGAACTTCAACGCGCAGGCTCATCGGGGGAGCGCCCTCCGGGGCCTTGATCCTGGGCGGTTCGGCCGGAGCCGGCGGGAGCGTGTCATCGGGATTGTCTTTTTTCTTGGGCAGGGCGATCGATCCGTTGTCGCCAGTGGGTCCGCCCGCATCGGGCGCCGTCTGGTCCTGCTGCGGCTGCTGAGGCGTCGTGGGCTGCTGATTCTGCTGCTGCACGCCAGAGGCCTGCGCTTGCGCATCCGCCAACGGGGCCGCCGCCAGAGCCCAAACCGCAAGAAGTGCGACGCCAAGCGAAAGGCTCGATACAACGTTCTCAATCCGACGCTTCATTTGCATGGCAACCTCGCGTGCCAACAAGGATAGACGATCTCTGCAGTGGCCCGCTCAAAACCGTCACCGCTGACTGGCCGGCCGTTCGGCTCTCCTATCCGGCCCGCTGTACTCTAATAGACGTGAGAACAGCTCCCAAGGCACCCTTTCGGCTGCTTGGCGTCGTTGCCCTGCTTATGGCGGCGGGGTCGCGGGTTCCCTGCGCTGCGCAAAGCGCCGCCGAGCCCCCCGGACCACCCCAAAACGCCGGCATCTTCCCCCTCAGCCAGGTGCACCGTGGCCTGACCGGGACAGCCTGGACCGTCTTTCAGGGAGACACCCCTGAGCCCATGCAGGTGGAGATCCTGGGCGTGCTGCGCGGCGCGCGCGGCCCGGGCCAGGACATGATTCTGGTTCAGTTGCATGGTGCCAAACCCGAATACACCGGCGTGGTCGAGGGGATGAGCGGGAGCCCCGTGTATGTGGACGGCAAGCTTCTCGGCTCGCTCTCCTATCGCATTGGACAATTCAGTAAGGATCCGATCGGAGGAGTCACGCCCATCGAGCAGATCCTCGAGGTCCGTGACCTTGCCGCGCATGATTCGGAGTTGCGCGAAGCTGAAGGCGGCGCGACCGGCAACGGGTCGCCGGCCACAGTTCTTTCTTCGCTCATTTCGCCGGGGGCGTCCGAGTCGGGGACACCTGGGCCCAACCTGTTCGACGCGAAATCGACGTTTCAGCCGATGGAGACGCCGCTCGTCATGAGCGGATTCAGCCCCGACGCCATCGGTTTCTGGCGGAAGCAGGCGGCGGGAACCAGCCTGGAATCCGTCGCCGCCGGCGGAATGGCAGGTCCTTCTTCTCCGAGCGCGTCCGCCAACACCCGACCGCCAACTCTAATGCCCGGCTCGGCCGTCAGCATGCTGCTCATCCGCGGCGACCTTGAGGTCTCTGCCACCTGCACTGTCACCTACGTCGATCCCAAGCAGCTCCTGGCTTGTGGTCACCCGGTTCTCCAGGCCGGTCCAGTGAGCCTGCCCATGACCACCGCCGACGTGATCACTACGCTGGCGTCGCCGTTGAACGCCTTCAAGATCATCAACACCGGCGCCACGATCGGTTCGTTCACCGAAGATCGCGAATCGGGGATCCGCGGCGTCTTCGGCGCCGAAGCCCGGATGATTCCCATGCACATCACTGTCGACGATCCCGAGGGCCAGCGAAAGGTGAACGTCGAAATCCTCGACCTTCCCTCACTAACTCCGTTGGCCATGCAGGTGGTTCTCTACCAATCGCTGCTGGAGACCAACGAAAACAGCGCGTCGCTCAGCTATCACATCACCGGCAGTTTCGATCTCGCCGGCTTTCCGTCGGTCCCGCTCGATCAGTGGGCTCCTGCAGATACCGGCCTCGCGCCGGCTCCCATGATGGCCGCATTGCAGGCCGGAGCTCAATTCCAGCAGCTTTATTTGAACGGCGCGCGCCGGGGCGCGGTGCGCCAGATCGACTTGCACGTGCAGGCGCTTCCCCGCCACGTTCAGGTGGTGCTGGAGCAGGCCCGCGTGGTTTCCAGCAACATGATCCATGCCGGCGACACGGTGGAAGTCGAGGCGACGCTCTTGCCCTGGCAGCAGCCTCAGCGCAATGTGCGCATCGCCATCAAGTTGCCCGCGCGTCTCGCATCCGGGAACATCCGCCTGCTGGTTTCAGATGGCGCGACACTCGACCGCACCCTGCAACAGCCGCGCTTCGGCTCAGGTGCGCCGCCGGCCGATCTGGCCTCGGTACTCGCCCAGGCTCGCAATCAGCACCCTGCCGACCAGATCTACGTGAGCCTGCTCGCTCCAGAATCCCAAGCCGAAATGAACGGTCAAACTCTCACCAGTCTTCCCGTTTCGGTCGCCAATGCACTTGAGACCTTGCGCAACACTCAAGAGGCCGGCCTCAACGGCGAATCTGCCGAGCTGGCTGGCGAGGCGCCTGCCGGCGGCGTCCTTTCCGGCTTCCAGATCCTCAATGTGCATATCGATCCGGGCGGCGGTTTAAACTAGGACCAGCTAATTATTACCCCCTATTCAGACGGACCAGATATTCGGGGATCACGGCTGGTCCGATGACCTATCATCGGGGACTGCGGAGCAATCATGGGTCAGATTCAAGGTCTTGCAGCACATGCGGCTGGGGCTGAGCTCCTGCCCTATCGGTATGACCCCGGCAAACTCGGCGCAACCGAAGTCGAGATCGCCATTTCCCATTGCGGCATTTGCCACAGCGATCTGCATCTTATTGCCAACGATTGGGGCATCAGCCAATACCCTTTTATCCCCGGCCACGAAATCATCGGAACCGTTTCTGCGCTGGGCCCTGAAGTGCGCAACCTCGAGGTAGGCCAGCGGGTCGGCCTCGGTTGGCAATCGAACTCCTGCGGGCAGTGTGAGTGGTGTACGCGAGGCCAGGAAAATCTTTGCCCGTTCTCCGAAGGCACCTGCGTCCACCGCAACGGCGGATACGCTGACCGCGTCCGCGCCAACGCCCGCTTCGTTCTCCCTATTCCCGACGCGCTGCCCAGCGAACAGGCTGCGCCGCTGCTCTGCGGGGGAATCACTGTCTACAGCCCGCTGCGCATCAACAATGTGAATCCATCGTCCCGCGTCGGAGTCGTAGGCATTGGCGGACTCGGCCATCTCGCTATTCAATTCGCCCGCGTCTTCGGCGCTGAGGTTTTCGCCTTCTCCACCTCAGTCGGCAAGGAAGAAGAGGCTCGCGCGCTGGGCGCGCACCATTTCATCCATAGCCGCGAAACCAAATCCATGAAAGAGGTCGCGGGCGCGCTCGACTTCATCCTTACTACCGTCAACGCGGACCAGGACTGGGGAACGTTCCTCGCCACTCTGCGCCCCAACGGAGCGCTCTGGTTTGTCGGCGTGCCGCCGTCACCGGTCAGCGTGCATGCTTTCCCGCTCATTTCGGGACTGCGCACCATCGGAGGCAGTCCCATCGGCCCTCCGGCGCGCATTCGCGAGATGCTGGATGTGGCCGCACGCCACGGCGTCAAAGCCGTCACCGAGCTCTTCCCTATGGCCAAAGCCAACGACGCCATCGAAAAGGTGAAAAGGGGCAAGGTTCGGTACAGAGCGGTATTGGCGAACTAGGCGCAGATCAGGAATCGCGGATCGGCGACCAACATCAAGGCGTGTGCCCATCCCGGGCCTGCCAAGGTGAGGCTAACCCCACTGCTCTCTTGATTTCCACACAATTTTCGCTACTATATTTGTCGATGGCGTTCCCTATTCGCACGTGCGTTGTCTGCGAGGAGGAGTTCGAGCTCCGTCCCGATAAGCCCGGGTTCGCCAATCGCTGTCCCTCATGCAGCGAACCTGAGACCGGCGAGCCCGAGGAGCGCCGGCCTTTCGATCCCACAGAGCGCCGCGTGGAGATTGAAGTGAATGCGGCGCGCCGCCGCGCCATCCGCGACCTGCTTTATCGCAAAGAGAGCTAAGGTCTTCCGCCACGCATATCGCAAGTAATCAGTGGGGCGTCTTTTCTTCTTGACCCTGCAGGTCCGGCTTATGCTATGGTTTTCGCGCGGCCCCACCCCGCAGAGAGTGCGAGAGCGTCTATGAAAAACAAGGAATTCCCGTCGTCATTGGATGCGGCCCTCGGGCAGATCGACCCCGAGAGGCGCCGGCTGCTCGGCATCTTGCTCGCCGGCGCTGCAGCGCTTCCGCTACTCAATTCAACCTCGCTCTCTGCCGAGCAAAAGCACGATAAATCCGCTGACAAATCCACGGATAAGTCCGCCGTCAAACATGGGCCCCTCGACTACGATAAGTCGAGCCCTACGGCCATCAAGAGCGACGCGCAGATCAAGAGCAGCTCGAACGTCAAGGCAATGACCTGGACCAAAGGCGGGGCGACCGCGAACGATGACGCGCGCGTTAAGACCTCAGCGCCCATCAAGACTTCGAACGACGCAATCGAGCTCAAGACTCAAGGCAAGGCCATGAAGAGCTCGAGCGCGCCAATCAAGAGCACCACCAAGCCCCAATAGTTCGCCGCTATGGGGCATACGATGGCCGCCGCGCGTCAAAACCTCTTGGCGCGGCCTTTGGCACGACTTTCCGGCTCACTGCTCTCGCAACGAACGCCCACGCCCGTGACTCATCCAGCGATCAATCCTGCGATAGGGCTCGCCGCAGACGAGAGCGGCTACCTGGCCTACGATTCTGAAGTAGACCGTTTGCACGAGCTCAACGCCACCGGAGCTTTGATCATCGAACTCTGTGACGGCAGCCGATCCGTCGACGAGATCCGCGTGCTGGCCGCACCCTTTCTGCCCGAAGACGAAACACCAGCGCCAAACGGCCAGCCTGGCGCACCCAGCAGCCAAGCCGACGTCGTAGCTCGCTTCATCAGCGAAGGCCTGGAGTCTGGCCTGCTCGTACCCGTAAATGGCGTTCCTCTACCCCCTCAGCAACTCTCGCCGGAGGAGCTCACCAACCTGATCGAACACCTGCGTGAATGGGGTCAGACGCAGAGCGCACTTCGCTGCGCGAAGAAGGTTACGCAACTCACGCCAGGCGATCCAGTCGCATGGCACACGCTGGGTCGCGTCGCGCTGGCCGCCGGAGAGCGCCGCTTAGCACGCGAAGGCTATGAAAACTATTTCGCCGCGCACCCCGACGACGCTGCCATCGGCCACGTCCTCATCGCCTTGCGCGACGAACCTCCTCCGTTGCGCGCGTCGAACGAATGCGTTCTGCAAAACTTCAGTGAGTTCGCTTCAAACTACGACTCCAAGATGCGCGAAAAGCTCAACTACCAGGCGCCGGAGCGGCTGCAGGAACTGATCTTGGCTGAGATGGGCGATGCCGCGAACCTGGCAATTCTCGATATCGGCTGTGGCACAGGTCTTGCCGGCGTGGGATTGAAGCCCCGCGCCGCGCAGCTCACCGGCATCGATCTCTCTCCGGAGATGATTGAACGGTCACGGGAACGCGGCATCTACGACTCGCTTGAAGTGGCGGAGATTACCAGTTGGCTCGATCACGCGCAAATTGAATTCGACTTGATCGTCGCCTGCGATTGCCTCGTTTACTTCGGCGATCTCGAACCAGTCGCGAGAGTTGCAGCAATGCGCCTCAAACCCGGGGGGAGTTTTGCCTTCACGGTAGAACGCGGCGAAAAATATCCGCTGTGCCTCGCCGACTCCGGGCGATTCACGCACCATCCCCATCACATCCGCGAAGTCGCGGCGAAGTCCGGCCTCCTGCTCGCCCGCCTCGAAGAAGGATTCCTGCGCACCGAGGCCGGCGCGGAGGTGATTGGGCTGCTGGCACTTCTACGAAAGCCGCCCATCGCTGAAAGTGACCGTTTGGAGACTCTTCATCCTCGCAATGACTCGGGAGCCGTCCGCACCTCGTAGTGCGTGGCAAAGTCCTCGATCCGGCTCAGGAATGTTTTGGCTTCGGGCTCGAAAACCGCAACCGAATAATCCGGACCGGCAAACTGCTTCACCGCCTCCAGCGAATCGAACAGATTAATGACCACGAACTCGGATTCGTCGGCGCCAATTTTGCGCAAGATATAACCGCCCCGATAACCGGCGATGGTGCGCAGCCCGGGCAGCACCTTTTGCTTGAGGAACTCCTCGTATCCGTCTGCATTTTCAGGCTTTGTCCATCCTCGCCAGTGCCGAGCAATCATATCCGCCTCCAACCCCTTCTTTCACTCTTTCACTTCTTCACTAAATTCTTCACTACAATAGATTAGTGAGCGCCCCCGCAACAAAATCTTCCCCCGTCGTAGGCTTTGTCTCTCTTGGCTGCCCCAAGAACCTCGTCGATTCAGAGGTGATGATGGGTCTGCTCGACCGCGCCGGGGCACGCCTGACCGCCCGGCCCGAAGAGGCAGAAATTCTTGTCGTCAACACCTGCTCCTTCATCGATGCCGCCAAGCAGGAGTCGGTCGACACGATTCTCGAGATGGCGCGGCACAAAACTGAAGGCCGCGTCCGCAAGCTTATCGTTGCCGGCTGCCTGGTTGAGCGCTACCGCGATGAAATCCGGAAAAACATTCCTGAGGTCGACGCTGTCGTCGGCACGGGCGAGCTTGAAGCAATTCTCAACGCTGCCGGCATTGCGCCTGCAACCCCTGCCGCGCCCTCGCCGTTCAACATCATCACCGGCACCGCGGCGGATGTTCGCTCAGGCCGCGAATCGCAGGCCGGAACCCACAAATCGTCTGTCTCGACGGCCGACCAAGACCAGAAAAAAACCAAGGGCAGACCCGAAGGCGATCACCGCGAACGAGCCGGCCGCTTCCGCCGGGACGACTGGGACGGGGCATCGCATTTCTTGCCGACCTATCTTTACGACGAAATGACCCCACGGCTGCTCTCGACGCCGCGCGCGTCGGCCTACATCAAAATCGCCGAGGGCTGCGATCATCCCTGCAGCTTCTGCGTGATTCCAAATTTGCGAGGAAAATTCCGCTCGCGCCGCTTCGAGTCGGTGGTCGCCGAAACCGAGCGGCTCGTCGCTGGCGGCGTCGAAGAGATCACGCTCATCGGACAGGACACCACCTGCTACGGCGAAGATATTGGAATGAAAGATGGGCTGGCAGCGCTGCTCGATGCGCTCGCCGGCATTGACGGCCTGCGCTGGCTGCGCTTTCTCTATGCCTACCCGAACCGCATTACCGGCAAGCTGCTCGAGACGATCGCGCGTCACGACAAGATCTGCAAATACCTCGATCTCCCTCTGCAGCACGCCTCACCCGACGTGCTGAAGCGCATGAAACGCGGCGCCGGTGCGGAGATTTTCCTGAAGACTCTCGAGAAGGTCCGCGCCGCCGTTCCCGGCATCGCTCTGCGCACCAGCTTCATCGTCGGCTTCCCCGGCGAGTCGCCTCGTGACGTGGAGATCTTGGGGGAGTTCATCGCCGAAGCGAAGTTCGACTGGCTGGGCGTCTTCGGTTATTCGCATGAGGAGGGGTCCGGAGCGTATTCGCTCGAGGACCAAGTGCCCAAGCGCACCATTGAGTCGCGGCGCAAGCGCCTGATGCGCCTTCAGAAATCGATCTCGCGCAAATCGAAACAAAACTGGGTCGGCCGCGAGGTCACCGTTCTAACGGAGGGCGAGAGCGACGAGACTCCATTGCTTTGGGAAGGCCGCAGCCAATTCCATGCGCCCGAAATCGATGGCAAGGTCTACATCAACGACTTCGGCTCGCTCCCCTCGCTCGAGGCCGGCCGCTTCTACCGCGCCCGGATCACCGAAGCCCACGACTACGACGTGGTGGCGAGCATCGTCGCCCCCGAGGGCTGACCCCTACTCGGCGTCGCGAGAGCCGCAAGGTGTTGAAGGCGACAGGCCCCGAGGCTGCATCTCGGAAAAGTAGTTCGGGTGACTTGAGGGAGGCATTCTGCGCGCCTGGTCCGTTGCGTTTTGCGGAAGATTGGCGCCTGGCCATAGCTCTCTTGTCGAGCGGCTATCTCATCCTAGTCTCGCCAGCGATCGGCCGGATCCGAGGGAAGCTGCCCGGCTGTGACGCTGCACCACTTTCCAGCGCCGGCAGCCACTCGCCGGCCTCTTTACGAAGTTGCGCCAGATCGATACCGGCAAAGAGAGCGGGATATGATTCGACTCGCCGCAAGGCTTTGCGCAGCAGCGAGGCCGCGCCGCGGATGTTTCCAGTTTGCAGGTGATGGAAAGCCGCTGTGGTCTGAATCAACGCTTGCAGAAAATTCTTCTCAGGCTCCTGCAATCGCAACCAAACGCTTTCCCAATGTTCGTGCGCGAGCCAGAACTGCTGATTGCGATAGCAGCGGAGGCCTTCGGCAAGCGCGTCGCAACTCCAGTCGAGAGACACAGCTTCAGCATAAGCGAGGCTGGCCTCATCGCCCGGGATTTCATTCTCGGTCTATTCGCTGCCCTGACATTTGGTCCCCTCGTGCTACGGCAGGTTCACAGCAGCCCCTCCGTAAGGACTCAGCAGGTTCGCCACGATCGGCGTGACGACCGGCGCGCCGGCGCCAACGAACTCGGTCACGGTGTTGAGCGAGGCATTCGTGACCCAGACATTTCCGGAGCCATCAACGGCGATGCGGAGGGCGATATTCAGCCCGGCCTGGTAGCCGGTGGAGGGCGAGATCGCGGTGCCGGAGGAGTTGAATTCGCTGATGCTGCTGTCGGGATAGGGCGGGGAGGTCGCGTTGGTTGCGCGATTGACCACCCAAACGTCGCCCGCGCCATCGATGGCAATGCCCTCGGGGATATCGAGGCCGCCGCCGCTGTATCCCGAGGAACCGGTGATGGCCGAGCCGGAGGAGCCAAACTTGCTGATGGTGTTCGCGCCCGTTCCGCTGTTCACTGCCCACACGTTGCCGGAGCCGTCAATAGCGATGCCCCAGGGATCGTTGAGCCCGCCGCCGGTATCGCCGCTGGAACCGGAGACGGCCATGCCGCTGGAGTTGAATTCGCTGAGGGCGCCGAGAGTGATGCTGTCGGTTACCCAGATATTGCCCGAGGCGTCGATGGCAAGGGAAACGGGATCATTGCTTATTCCGCCGCCCTGGTCTCCGGGCGAACCGGTAATGGGCGTGCCGGTGGAGCTGAACTCGCTGAGGCTGGAGCCGACATTGTTCACAACCCAGGCGTGGCCGAGCTTGTCGAAGGCAATGTCGTAGGGGGCGTTGAGGCCGCCAAGGGTATAGCCGGCAGACGTGGAGACCGGCGTGCCGTTGTTTTCGAGCTCGCTAAGGCTGTTTGGAGTGACATTCCCGGTCCAGACATTGCCGGACTTGTCGATGGCGATACTGTAGGGGTCAACGATGCCGCCGCCTGAGAAGGGCGAGCCGGTGATGGGCGCGCCGACGGGGCTGAACTCGCTGACAGAGTTGACCCCGGTTGCGGTATTGCCCACCCATACGTTGCCTGCGGCGTCGATGGCAATGGGGACGGGTGAATTCAACCCAGCGCCGCTGTAGCCGACGGCGATGGTGAAGTCGTTCGGCGCTGGAGTGGGCAGCGAAGGCTGGAAAGGTGCGCTCGCCGTCGCCAGTCCAAACAATGTCGACACGTTGGCCCCCGGATTATGCGCAATGTTCAGCGCCGCAGTCGCCGTATCCGTCGGCGCCGTGCTCCCGTTCATCGCATTGCTGAACAACGTCAGGCAAGCCGTCGAGCCCGATCCGCTCGAATTGACGCAGCCGGCCAGAATGTTGGCCAGCGTGTCGATCTCTGCCTGCGGCACGGTTCCGTTTGTTGCCGGCGTCGCCGCATAGGCTGTGCCCGTCATCGGGTTCATTAAGTTGGTGATTGTGTTCGACGCGTTCTCCAGACCGGTGGCCGCCAGAGTGGTGTTGGAGCTCGACACGTTTAGCGGGGAGCTGGCGAATCCGGCAAACGCATACGCCACAACCACTGTGCTGACTTCGTTGACAATCACGTATTGAGAAGAGTTGCAGCCACTCACCGGTCCCACCAGCGTGATTGCCGAGTTGTCCCCTGCGCCCGAATTCCCACCCACCGAATAGAGATAGGGGTAGGCATACGCGGACGGGCAGCTGTAGTCGTTGCTAATCGAAAAGTCGCCGTTCGCATCCGTGGTCACGTAGAAGCCGAGGCTGTCTGAGCCGGTGCCGCTGGTGAGCAGCGACGCGGATTGGTTTGTGCCTGAGGAAGCTATCCCAGGGCCGCCATAGCCAGTGTTGTTCACCGCCAGCAGGTACACGTGCGCGCCCTGAATGGGACTCTGCCCGCCATGCACGCGGCCTGTGATCTTCGCACCCTGCGTGGAGCCGGGTGTTGGCAGCGTGTTAAACGCGGCATTTCCCCCGCAGCCGGAAAGGACAAGTGCGCACGAAACAATGGAAATTGCACAGTGAACGCGCAAGGCGGACCTCCGTTCATCGGTCGTGCAAGATTTCTTTTGGGATTCCCTCATAACCTAGCAAGAGAAAGAAAGATAGGAGGTACCGGGGAAGGATGGTTGAAACTCTGCCGAAGGTTTATCACACGCGTTGGATTGAAGCAATCGGAAACTCGCGCCCCCATCACTGGAGCTCACGCGTACGACCTCCGCAGAACCCAAACTCTGGGTCTCTGATGCCCCTCGCCCGATCCCCGGTTCCTGCTTTTCTGCTATGCTTGCCCGCATGAAAACCCGGCTTGCCTTTTCTACCGCCCGTTGGTTCTCGTGCCTGGCGCTGCTGGCTGTGTTCGCCAGTCCCACCGTCACCGCGCAGGATTGGGCCAAAGCGCTGCTGGATAAATCGCCGCGCCACCAGGAGTGGGTGAAGGTGACGCACGGCAGCCGCACAGTCGACGCCTTCGTGGTCTACCCCGAAGTCAGTCACAAGGCCCCCGTGGTCCTGCTCATCCACGAGATCTTCGGGTTGAGCGACTGGGCGCGTTCCATGGCCGACGACATCGCCGCTATGGGCTACGTCGTCATCGCCCCAGACCTGCTGTCGGGCTTCGGCCCCAACGGCGGCAACACCAGCGCCTTCGCCGATCAGCAGGCGGTGATTAAAGCAGTCTCCTCGCTCGACCCCGAAACGGTGACCGCCGATCTGAACGCCGCCGCGGACTATGCCCTCAAGTTGCCCGCGGCCAGCGGCAAGCTCGCCGTCATCGGATTTTGCTGGGGCGGGGGAAGGTCATTCCTCTACGCCACGCAGCGCCATAGCCTCAACGCAGCTTTTGTCTTCTACGGACCTCCGCCGCCGACTGACAGCATGAAGAACATTGCGGCGCCGGTCTACGGGTTCTACGCAGGCAATGACGCGCGCATCACGGCCACCGTTCCCGACACCAAGACCGCAATGGCTGCGGCGGGCAAGAAATACGACACCGTCATCTACGACGGCGCTGGGCATGGCTTTATGCGCGCCGGAGAAGACCCCACCATTACGGGTTACAACTTCGCCAACGTATTTGGGCGAACCGATTCCCTTAAGCGCATCGAGTCGCTGCTAAAAGGAATGTGAAGGAAGTGAATGAAGTGAGGGAAGTGAAAGAGTGAAAAAGTGAACAGAATGAAGAAGTGAACCGGCGAACCTTCTACGCACGCATTCCGGAGCTTACTCGGAGTCCATTTTCACTTTCTCACTCTTTCACTTCTTTCACTCCTTCACTTTTTCACTTGGTTCTTTCCGCGCTACCATAATGGTTGGCCGCGGCACCCGCGCGCCGCGCAATCGATGGCTGCAAAAAAACAATCCGCCAAAGTGCTCCGCTGCCCCTCATGCGGCATGTTGGTTCGCCGCAGTGACGAAGACTTTCCCTTCTGCAGCGACCGTTGCCGCAAGATCGATCTCGGCAAGTGGGCCAGTGGGGTCTACAAAATCAGCTCTCCTGTCCTCGATCCTGACGTTCTCGAAGATCTGGGCGGGCTGTCCGGTGGACGAGACAAAGGCTCGGACGATGAGTAGCTCCACAGTCGCCGAAACCTCTCCCGCTTCAGCTCAAGTCCGCAAAACCCCCTTGGCTTGGCTAGTAGCCACCTTTTTCGGCGCGGGCTACCTCAAGCCCGGACCCGGCACCTGGGGCTCCGTGGCCGCTGCACTTCTGTGGCTTGGGGCGGCCGCGGCCTTCCATCCATCACCCCATGCTCTTCTGGTTTCGCTTCTCGCCGCCATCGCAGTCGCCATCGCGGCCGGTGTTCCGGCAGCGACGATCGTGGAGCGCGAGTCCGGCGTACACGATCCCGGTTTCGTGGTGATCGACGAAGTCATCGGCCAGTGGATTGCGCTGCTCGCTTGTCCCGGCGATTGGGCGCACGGCCTCATCGCCCTCATCCTTTTCCGCATCTTCGACATCGTCAAGCCGTTTCCTGTGAGGCGTCTCGAGCGCTTGCGAGCGGGCTGGGGCATCGTCTTCGACGATGTGGGCGCCGGCTTGTATGCTTTGGTTGTAGCGTGTTTCGTCCGCATCTGGTTCTAGTCTGAAAGAGCATGCCTCGCACCGCGCCTCAACCCGACCCGCCAGCCCTTACGCCGCCGCGCGTCGACGACGTGATTCCCTCTGCGGCCCTGCCCTCCGGCGACGTCGAACTCACCGGGCTCGATCTCGGTCCGGGCAACTTTGGCTCGCCCGAGGTCCTGGTCGATGGCGAGCCGGCCCACATCCTGATGAGCCGGCCCACGCGCCTCGCATTTCGCGTTCCCGAATCCGCATCGCGTGGCCTCATTCAGGTCCGCAGCTCAGCGGGCGCGGCCAATGTCGCCCTGGTCCATGTCGCCCACCAGCTTAACGACGGCCTCCATCCCGTCACCAGTCCCGCCGTCAGCCGTTCCGGCATGGTCTACGCCACCATCTCCGGTGCGCGCGGCAAGCAAACGCCCGTCTCCGTGGTGCGCGTCAGCCCCGACGGCCGCGGAACGCCCTTCGTCACCGGCATCCTCAACGCCACCGGCCTGGCCTTCAATCCCGACGGCGAGCTTTTTGTCACCTCGCGCGCCGAGGGCATTGTCTATCGCGTCGACGCCGCCGGAGAATTCTCAACCTACGCTGAGGGCATGGGCGTGGCCACCGGCTGCGCCTTCGACAAAGAGGGCAACCTGTTTGTCGGCGACCGCAGCGGCACGATCTTCAAGATCAGTCCCGAGCGGCAGATCTTCGTTCACGCCACGCTCGAGCCCAGCGTCTCTGCCTATCACCTGGCTGTGAACGCTGCCGGGACGCTGTTCGTCACCGCTCCGTCGCTTTCGTCGAACGAGGCCATCTGGGCCATCGAGCCGAACGGTGACACGCGCGCTTGGTACCGCGGGCTGGGCCGCCCGCAGGGCCTCGCGATCTCTCGCGACGGCGACATCTACCTCGCCGCCTGCCTGCGAGGCCGTCACGGAATTGTCCGCGTCAGGGCCGATGGCGAGGCCACGCTGGTGCTTTCGGGCAATAACCTTGTCGGCGTCGCCTTTTCGCCGCTGGGCGCTACGATCCTTGCTACCCACGACGCCGTTTATGATGTGGATTTGGGAGTCGAGGGCCAGAAACTGTCTTAGCTTCTAGTGTCGTGTGCCATAAGTTCGTAACATAAATAGCACGTCATCCTGAGCGAAGTTTGGCCGGTTTTTCGGCCAAACGCAGTCGAAGGACCTGCATTTTGGCTTCCGACTTATACTGCGAACTTCTGGGACACCAGACTAGCCACTAACTGCTAGCCTCTAGCCTGGTGGTCGGCGGTGCGCGGTTTTGTGCCTCCCAGCCGCATCGCTCCTGCTCGGCGGGAACCGCTGCAGCCCAATTCCCATCACCGGAGCTAGGGGCTAGGAGCTAGGAACTGAAAGCTGCCTTTCTATGAGATCCGAGATCATTGCCGTCGGTTCCGAGATGCTCACGCCGTTCCGCCAGGACACCAACTCTCTCTATCTCACTGGGAAACTCAACGAAATTGGCGTCACGGTCGCATTCAAGACCATCGCCGGCGATCGGCGCAAAGACATCGCCAGCGCCATCCGCGCCGCGCTCGGCCGCGTCGACATCCTCATCATCATGGGCGGCCTCGGACCCACCGAAGACGATCTGACCCGCGAAGCCACCGCCGAGGCTCTTTCGATCCATCTGCGGCGCGACCCCAACCAGGTGGCCGCGCTGCATGCCCGGGCCGCGACCTGGCGCATCACAATGCCGCAGAACAATCTCAAACAGGCCGACGTCATTGAGGGTGCGACTCTGCTGCAGAACCCCAACGGCAGCGCGCCCGGCCAGTGGCTCGACACCACCTTCGAGGGCTATCGCAAGCTCATCGCGCTGCTGCCCGGTCCGCCCCACGAGTGCAAGCCGCTCTTCGATACCGAGTGCTTGCCGCGCCTGCGCGAAGTCGTCCCGCCACGCGCCATCGCCACGCGCACGCTCAAAGCTGCCATGATTCCCGAGTCGCAGGCCGACAAGATCATCGCACCCATTTACACGGCTTACGCCGACGTAGAAACCACTCTTCTTGCCCACGCCGGCGACCTGCAGATCACGCTCGTTTGCTCCAAGCCCAGCCTGGCCGCCGCGCAGGAACGTGCGGACGAACTCGCCGAGCGCATCGAAGACGCCCTCGACGACTTTCTCTACTCCTCTCAGGACGAAACCCTCGAGCAGATCGTGCTCTATTACCTTGGGCTGCGACAGGCAACACTGGCCGTCGCTGAGAGCTGCACCGGTGGGCTCGTCGCCGAGCGAATTACATCCGTCCCCGGCGCTTCACGCTCATTCGTCGGCGGGGCCGTCGTCTACTCCGACAGACTGAAAAGCGAGATGGCCGGCGTGCCCGCCGATCTCATCGCGCAGCACGGCGCGGTTTCCGCTGAAGTGGCCAAGGCACTCGCCGAAGGCATCCGCCTGCGCGCCGGGGCCACCCTCGGCCTGGGAGTTACCGGCATCGCTGGCCCGTCTGGAGGAACCGAGAAAAAACCTGTCGGCCTGGTCCACATCGCCCTCACCGATGGCCAAACGACCGACGCCTCGGAGCGCGTTTTCCGTGGCGACCGCCAGCGCATTCGTGAGTGGGCCGCGCAGCAAGCACTCGACATGCTTCGCAAGCGGCTGATGTAGCCGGCGATCGGATTACGTTTCGATCGGAACCTCGTGCCATCTGTACGAATTTGTACAAGAACGATGATTTGTACGGCTTCGTACAAACAAGTCAGCGCGCAGCTCTCCCCTCCGCTCGCCCGTCGCCAGCGGCGCGGATCCATCCAGCACCTTTCCTATGAAGAGACGATTGGCGTGTAGCCCGAGGCTCCGGCTTTCTTCAGTGCCACCAGCCCATCGGCAATGCTCATCAGCGGAGTGGTCTTGATCGACTTCAGTGAGCCGCCCGCAGCAGCGGCCAACGCCAGGGCCGCAATACTGATGTTGTCGGGCATTTCGACCAGCATCACAAGATCGTGCTCGCCAAACGACAGCCACGATCCGCTGATCTTGCCGCCGAGTTTCTTCGCTACTTTCTTGACATGCTCGCTGCGGTCATGCGGGTTTGCGATCAAAGCAGCCAACGCCGGCGACGAGTAGGAGCACTGCACGAGATAACTGGGCATAGATTTTGCCTTTCGAGGGAAGATTCTTCTGGGGGGCCGAAGTGACCGAAGTATACAGTCCGGCGCACACCCCTGGCCCCTTCGTTTTTCTGCCCCGCCGGCCCAAATCCCGGTCCG
>JBEKPO010000045.1:0-33961 GCA_049520675.1 Occallatibacter sp.
CCTCGGCAACGGGCCACATGACGCGCGCAACGGCTTCGGCCATCTGCTTCCACTGCGACTCCTCGACCACTAGCTGTTTCCTGCCCTTTTCGGTGAGCCGGTAATACTTGAACTCGCGGTTGCGGTCCGAGGCCATTTCCCATTTGGCGGCAACCCAGCCTCGCCGCTCCAGGCGATGCAGCGCGGGATAAAGCGAGCCGTGCTGCATCTGCAGAAAATCGTTGGTCGTCCGCTGGATATGCTTGCCGATCTGGTGCCCGTGAGCGGGGCCGTAGAGAAGTGTCCGCAGAACCAGCATGTCGAGCGTGCCCTGAAGAACCGACGTACGCTGCGCTTGTTTTGCCATGGAAGACAATCGACCCTCAATGGAGGATGATAGTAGACATTCGACTGTCGATTGTCAAGAGCGAAGACGAAGGGTCTTTGCTTTTTTCTTGGCAGCACTGCGAAGGCTTGCATACAATCCTGCGTTATGCACGATCGCGCGCGAATTGCCTCGTTGCTCCTGCTTGCTTCCATATTCAGCTTGGCCCACGCTGCAGCGACTGAGGCGACGACCGGCACGTTTGGCAACTGCGATGCGCAGATTCACGACAAGCTGGTTGGGGCGGAGTGGCGTTCGCCCTCGGATTGCGAAGTGAAGTTCGACGCTTACGCGCGCAAAGGGCTCACTGCGGCGTTGCAGCCAGTGATCGACAACCTGACCGCGCACGGCTGGGGCGTCACGGGCGAAGTGGAAGCGCAATCGCTTACGTCGATCCCGCGGCACACAGCGGACAAGCCATTTCAACTGGCGGAGCAGCAGTTGCACCAAGGCGGAGCCTTCTTTGTGACGCTGGGTCTGGACAAGAGCTCGCCAATCTTCGCGCAATACGATCAGGCGGTGCAGGCGGCGGGGACGAAATTTGCTGCGGCGCTCAAGAGCATGAATGCTGCCGATGGCGTGGCGGCGCAGAATGCGCTGAGCGATGCCACTAAGGCGGAAGCGGAGCATACGGAGATTCACATTAGCGTCTCAATCAATTCGAGCAGCGTGGGAATCACGGATTTCAAGGGCGGGCACACGGTGACAACTCTGCCTACCGGCGGCTTTGCGGTATCGGCGCCGTACGTGCAGGCTCCAACCGGCGGCGACATCACCGCAGCGCAGCGAGTGACGTATGTCTTTCTCGGGCCTTTCACTCCGCCGACGGCTGCCGGGCCGGGAACTGGCGGCGAGAATATTCAGGTGAAGGGGAGCTTGAGCTCGGCTCCGCCAAAGCTGCTGACCGTGCAGAGCGTGGTGATCCGCATCCAGACCGGCACCGATCTAGCGAAACAGGTGATGCAGCTGATCGACTGGAATGCGATCAAAAACCTGATGGCGGGGAAATGAACGGAAGACAGCTCCCAGCTTTCAGCTCGGCGCGCTGTCATTACGCGCGCTGCTATTCTCGACGCATGAAGTTGACCGTCATCGGAATCTGTGCCGCGCTTCCGTTGCTCCTCGCCGGATGCAAATCGAACCCACAGACCGGATTGGGGTCCGCCCCCGTCGAGTCTGGGAATGCGGCATCGCGCGAGCAGCCGCAGATTGCCGCGTCCGCGACGGGCTTCGATTTCTATCTGCTGAATCTTTCCTGGTCGCCGGAGTTTTGCTACTCGCATCGCGATGCGGCCGAGTGCGCTGCTCACGCGACGTTTGTCCTGCACGGCTTGTGGCCGGAGAACAACGATGGCTCGTATCCCGAAAACTGCTCAAATGCCCCAGGGCCAGCCGATCCAGCCCGGTACAAAGACATTTACCAGGAGCCAGGTTTGCTCGAACATGAGTGGCAGACGCACGGAACCTGCTCCGGATTGAGTGCCGACGCATTTTTCCAAACCGCGCGGGCTGCTTTCCGGTCGGTGACGATCCCGCCGACACTGCAGACTATCTCTTCGCAGATCTCACTTCCACCGGATGAGATCATCGACCTTTTCGCGGCGAACAATCCTGCCATTCCACGATCAAGTTTCGTGGTGAGCTGCGGCCACAACTATCTCACCGCCATTGAAGTTTGCCTGGACAAGGGCCTACATCCGGTCGCGTGCAGCGGCGTCCGTTCGTGCCGAGCCAATACGGTGAGGATCCCGGCGCCGTAGTTGCATCGGACGAGGGTCCGAGGTATCCCACGTCTCAAAAATCGAGACGTGGGGCACCCGACGCTGGTGCAAATCAGATGGAGAACTGTCCTATCGCTCAGCAACCACATCCGGTACCGGCGCATTCTTCGGAGAAGACAGATACCCTGTCACCGTGTTCCTGGCACTCACGTTGTTGACCACAATCTCAAACAACAAGGGGTCTTTGCCGCTGTAAAACTGAAGCGGCTCATTCAGGCTCTTGTCTTTCTTCATGTACTGCTTGTCGTCGGAAAAGACAACGAGGGTGTACTTGCTCTGCTTCGAGTCGGCTCTCTTCAGCTCCAGGCTCACGGTTCCCACCTGCTGCTTCAGCCCCTTCGCGAGCGTGAACTGATAGTAGTTGCGGTCGCCCTTGTGCTTCAGAACCTCTAACTCATCGCTATTCCGCGCAATCAGGGTGCTGTGGCCGTTCAGATCACCTTTCATCGACGTCAACTGGCTGTTGGTGTCGGCCAGGTCACTCTGCGTCTTCGCCACATCGGTTTTGACGCCGCCGACATCCGTCTTCACGTCGGTCACGGCGCTGGAAACTGCGGCGACCTGCCCCTCAGTCTGCTTCTGCGCGGTTGCCAGCCGTTCTGCCGATTGCTCCTCGCGAGCCTCGCGGACCTGCAGCGCCGCCGCGCGCGTATCCAACTGTTGCTGCGTGAGACCGAGCGAGGTCTTCAACGTGTCCGTGGCTACATCCAGCCGCGCGTTGGTATCCTGCAACGCTGCGCTCAGCTTGGCGTTCTGCGCTGCGGCATCCGTCAGAGCCTGCTGCTGAGTAACCAGTTTGTTGCTCAGCGCATAGCTCCAGATCATCCCGCCGATGCCCAGTAGCAGCGCCACTGCGATTACTGCCAACAGTGCGCCGGAATAGGTTCGGGGAGTTCTTTCAACCGTTTCATCTCTCATGTGATTACTTCCTTCCCTATTCGCTCACCGTACGGCAACCCATTGCCCATGTCTGCGCTATAAAGCTCACTGCGCGGCATACGCCAACATCTGCCTGGGTGAGATGCCAGATGTGCGCGGGCAAATGCGCTCGGTGTACCTCCTTCGAGGCAAACTGAGAGTGCTGGCGCTTACTCGGCGTGAAGAATGACGTCGAAGTTGCGAGAATTCATTCGACTGACGAACAACCCGTGGAGTAGACTGCCTGACACTTGGCCAAAATGTTTCCTGTCTGCCGCCAAGCGGTGTTGAGCACCATCTGCGGCCTGCCCTGCTCCGGCCGCTCCCGCTTTGAAGGCCGGCCAAGTTGACCATCATCCCGGCAGGAGAAGTTCTGGAAGTCGGGTCCCCCGCTCAAACAACTTCACGAGGAGAGAATGATGAAAGCACTCCGAATCTTGCTGTTATCCCTTGCCGTGCCGCCTGCGGCCCATGTGTCCTTGGCTCAAACCCAGGACGCCGCTGGATGCAAGGACTCCCCGCTCATCGCGCGTTTTCCCGGCTCCATTATCGACTCCTGCGATGACAAAGCAGATAGCGTCTACACCTTTCACGGTATCGGCCCCAAAAGCGAGGACAAGAGTCTCGAGGGCGAATATCACTCCATCCAGTACGACCTTCCCGCCAGTGCGACCGATGCTCAGGTGGAACGCAACATTGTGACCGCCTTCCGGAACGCCGGGTACACCATTGAAGGCGGGAACTGCTGTTTCACCGTGCATATGGGGAAGACCTGGATCGACGTCGAAGTCGGCGGCGGCAACTATAAGCTGTACACCGTGACCGAAACACCCTTGACGCAGGATGTGGTTGCCACTGCGGCCGATCTCTCCAACGGCATCACAGGTTCTGGCCACGTGGTCGTCAACGGCATCCTTTTCGACACCGCCAAGGCCGACGTGAAGCCCGAATCGGACCCCGCACTGCAGGAAGTGGCCAAGATGCTGAAGGGCGACCCCACGCTCAAGGTCTATGTCGTGGGACACACAGACAACGCCGGTGGTCTCGCTGCCAACATCGACCTGTCGAAACGGCGCGCAGCGGCTGTGGTGCTGTCGTTAACCACAAAATATGGCGTGCCCGCAGGACAACTCCAACCGTACGGCGATGGACCGTATGCGCCCGTTGCCTCAAACAAATCCGAAGACGGTCGCGCGCTCAATCGCCGGGTCGAATTGGTAGAGCAGTGAGAATCCGATCTCGACACCACCTCTCCGAGCGGGGAACGAAGCATCGCCGGCCAATGCCGGGAATGCCGCAGCGTTCCTGGCGCAACAGATCCGAGCCATGACAATCCCTGTTGATGTCAAAGCGAAGTTGTCAAGAAAGGAGGAACCTGTGAAAACCATCCGCGCTGTGCTCCTATCCCTTGCCCTGCCGTCTTTAGCGCTTCTCTCCGCAGCCCAGACCCCCGACGCCAAGGGCTGCAAGGACTCACCCCTGCTCACTCGCTTCCCCGGCAGCTACATCCACGACTGCACCCACTCAGACGACGACAAGTTTGAATTTCCGCTGCCAAATAATGGTCGCAAGAAGCTGGAAGGCGATTTGACCGAGATTACGTACGTCCTTCCCGATTCTGCGAGCCATCCTCAGGTGGTGCGCAACATGCTTACCGCGTTGAAGACCGCCGCGTACGTCATCGATAACGGCCCGGAAGGCAGCGAGGGCCGTATCACGGCGCATATGGGCAAAACCTGGATGCTTGTTGATTTTGGCGGCGGCAACAAGATATGGCTAACCATCCTGGTGCTTACGCCCTTAACCCAGGATGTGGTCGCCACTGCGGCTGATCTCTCCAACGGCATCACCGGCACCGGCCACGTCGTGGTCAATGGCATTCTCTTCGACACCGCTAAGGCCGATGTGAAGCCCGAGTCAGACCCTGCACTGCAGGAAGTGGCCAAGATGCTCAAGGGAAACCCCTCGCTCAAGGTCTATGTCGTGGGACATACGGACAACGTGGGCGGACTGGCTGCCAACATCGACCTGTCGAAACGGCGCGCAGCGGCTGTCGTGCTGTCGCTGATCACAAAATATGGCGTGCCTGCCGGTCAACTGCAGCCCTATGGCGACGGACCTTACGCGCCAGTCGCTTCAAGCGATTCCGAGGACGGTCGCGCCTCAACCGCCGCGTCGAACTGGTCAAACAGTAAGCCGGAGATCGCCTGACTCGGCTATTCGGCGTGGAGGACAACGTCGAAGAGGAGCAGGCTGACGGTGGTGAAGATGATGTCATAGCCGAGGAGGAGCTTGATCCAGAGCGAGGGGTCGCTTTCGCCGGTGAGGATGGAGCCGGTGGCCTGCACCATGGCGAGCAGGGCAGGAATGAAAATCGGGAACAAGATGAGCGGGAGAAGCAGCTCGCGGTTGCGGCTGCGGATGGAGAGCGCGGCGAAGAAGGTTCCGTTGGCGACCAGCGCCCAGGTGCCGAGGGGGAGAACGAGAGCGAGCTGCCAGGCGTTGCCGAGGATATGCAGGTTGTACATGACGACAAAGACGGGCGCGAGCGCAATTTGAACAATAGTGACGAAGAGAAAGTTGGCGAGGACCTTGGCGAGGAACATGTCGGCGCCGGGAGTGGGCGCCATGCGCTGCGCGTCGAGGACCTGATGGCGGATTTCGCGAGCCCATGCCTGGTTGAGCGCAGAGACCGAGGCGAACATGGTGGCCACGCAGAGGACGCCGCCTGCGATGTCGCGGGCGAAGGCGCCGCGGGGATCGAAGGCAAGCGAGAAGAGGACCACGACCAGCAGCGCGAAGAAGAGCATGGAGTTGATGGCCTCTTTGGAGCGCCACTCGATGCGGAGGTCTTTGGCGAGGTGAGTGAAGAGGGCGCGAGTCATCGCTCTTCTCCCATCCCGAATTCGGTGAAAGGAATTGAAGAACTGCCCTCGGGGGCCAAAGCCCGATCGATCTTACGTTGCTTACGGCACGATTGAAGTCGTGCCCTTTCAAAACTCCGGTTGCTTCCAGCCGTGACAAAGAATAAATGCAGGTCCTTCGACTCGTCCGCTTTGCGGACTCGCTCAGGATGACCATGCGTTTGGTAATCGCGCAGTTGGAGGGTGCGGGTCATCAGGCGCCCTCCGGTGAGCCGAGTTTGACGGTGGATTTGGTGAGGTCGGTAGTGATGACGGGCTCGCCGAGCGCGGAGGCTGCGCGGAGATAATCTGCGGGAGTGAGGATGAGCTGCGTGCCGCGGGTTCCGGCGGAGACGCTGATGCAATCGAAGAGGATAGCAGTCTCGTCGATGAAGATGGGGTAGGGCTTTTTCGCGCCGAAGATGGTGACGCCACCGCGAATGTAGCCAGTGAGGGGCTGGACGTCTTTGAGCGAGGCCATTTCGGCTTTGCGCCACTTAGCGGCGCGGGCGAGCTTCTTGAAGTCGAGCTCGGCGTCGCCGGGAATGACGGCGAATATATATGCGCCGTGGCCATCCGTTGTCAGCAAAGTCTTGAAGACCTGCTCGGCGGGCATGCCGATTTTCCGGGCGACCGTCAACGCAGAAAGATCGTTGGGATCGACCTCGTACTCGCGAAGCTCGAAGGGAATGTTGAGCGATTCGAGGAAGCGCGCGCCGTTGGTCTTCATCGCGTGGGCTCCCCCGGCTCGAATGATGCCACGCGGCCGGCATGGAGAGTGAGGACCCAGTCGGCGATGGGCGAGGCGAGGTCGCGCTGGTGCGTCGTGAGAACGATGGTGCGGTCGGACTGCCGGAAACGTGCGAGCAGCTCGACCATTTGCCGCGCGCTTTCGATGTCCATGTTGGAGAAAGGCTCGTCGAGGAGAAGCAGCTCCGGCATGGCGAGCAGAACTCGGGCGAGCGAGGTGCGCTGCCGCATCCCCTGCGAATATTGACCGAAGGTGCGGTTGAGGTTGGGATCGAGGCCGACCTGTTGCAGCGCTTCGGCCGGGGTGAGACAGGCGCGGCCGGGATAGAGCTTGCGGAAGTAGTCGAGGTTCTCCTGCGCGGTGAGCTCGTCGTAGAGCATGGGGGCGTGGCTCATGTAGCCGATGCGCGCACGGGCCTCATGAGGCTCGATGTTCCCGAAGACGCGGACTGAGCCGTAGGTGGGGCGAAGCAAGCCGGCGAGAATACGCAGGAGGGTGGACTTGCCGGCGCCATTTTCGCCGAGGAGAACGTAGCAACGACCGGGTTCGAGGTCAGCGGAGACCTGGCGGAGGGCGGCGAAGGAGCCGAAAAGCTTCGACACCTGATCGAGCCGTGCGCAAAGGGTAGTGGGGGCGGCTTCGGCGGGCGAGCTGGTCATTCGATCAGTGGGGCAATCAGTTGGACGCAGTCTGCGCAGCGGATCCGGGTGCGGCCGTGGATGCAGTGGAAGGCTTGGCGGGAGCCGCGCCGGAGGGAGCAGCGCCTGGCTGCTGCGGCGCGTACTTGCTGGCGCATTTGGCCTGAAGCGTGGTGGCGTGGAAGACGCCATCGCGGCCGTAGGTGCCGTCGGCGAGGGCCTGGGCATCGTCTTTAAAAGTGTCAGGCGGCGGCTCGGCGCCCTTGTAGCTGACCCGGAGCTGGTGACCGGTGACGGCTTTTGTGGAGTGGCTCTCGAATTCGTTCAGGACAAAGTCGACGTGGGTGCCGTTCTGCTCGATGGACCCCGGCTGGACGAAGCCCTCGACGCGGAGATTGCTGTGATAAGCCTTATCGCCCATTCCGCCAAGCTCGGCGATGGTGACGTAATAGCTCTTGCCGGCGCCATAGCCCGAGTAGGCCAGCCAGCCGATGGTGCCGAGGATGATGACAACTGCGATGCTGATGCGGAACGTATTTGGGGAAACTTTCATGGTATGCCTGACTTAACGATACGAGTGTGAGGGCAAGGGGTCAAATTCAAGGTGATGTAAATCACACTTCAGCCTTAAGCTCTCAGCCGTCAGGGGCGGGTTGCAGGCATGGCGATGGCGGGGGATGAGCGTGGTTCCGGGCGTTTGCCGCCAGCTAGAAGCGATTTGCAGCTTTCGAGCGGACGGGGTGGGGACGCATTGCCAGGGGAACCAGGGCGGGCGCAACCACCAGCGCGATAAAGATCAGAGTGAGCATCAGGCAACCTCGAAGATTGAAGTTTTGGTCCCTTTAGTTGCCGTCGCCGTGAGATCGTGCCCGGTGAATCGTGGCTACGATCGGGGGCGAGAGAATCATGGCAACAAAGGCAAACCCGAGCAAGAAGTCAACCATGGGAAACCTCCGATGCACCTTATCGGTCGTGCATACAGCTCAATCGGTGTTTCTTGATGGTGAACGATAGTTCCACAGTGAAGCAGTTGTGAATCACCCCTCGGTGGGAGCGGATTGACCGATTTGGGTTTCACCGAAGGGAATGTCCGAATTGATGCGGTTACTGTCGTAACGGCAACGACGGCGACTGCATCGAGTACGCGAAAAGATGAGTGGCTGGATTGGGCGCGGGGCGAGGAAGCGGGACCGCAAGTCTTTTCGGAGCCGGGGTCGACGAGGGCAGTACAACCGGAGTCTGATACTGGTCAAAGTCCCGCCCCCACCCTAGTGGGGCGAACGGGAAGCTCGTCGCCTAGACGCACTCCCAAATGCAGGTCCTTCGACTCCGTTTGCCGCGGAATGCGCGGCAAACTCAGCTCAGGATGACCGCGGCAATCATGGGGCACCCCATTTCTTGCAGATCGCAGAGTCGTTGTGCGGATCGGATTCGGCTAGCGCGCGGAGTCGAGGGCAGCGGCGGCATGGTCGATGGCCTGTGTGAGAACCGCGAGTTGCTGGGCGGCGAGCGGGGCGTTGCGAGCTTCGATGGCCTCGTTGACGCCCGGCAGCACGACCGCAGCGTAACCGGTGAATTCACCGGGGGCGTAGATGGTGTGCTTGTACCAGGGACGGTTGGGCAGCCCAGATTCTGCGAGCAGCGCCGTTTCAACCTGGCGGAGGGCGAGGTTCAACCGGGCGAGATCGCCTGAGGGTGTGGACTGAGCCGCGTGGATCCGTTGCGCGGCGGAGAGAAAATGCGCGGCAGCTGCCTGAACCGGTTCGAAGCTGAGCGAACCGACGCCAAGGTCAGAGGCTTTGTGTTTCGCGGCTTCGATGTACGACGAGATTTCGCGCGCATAGGCGACGTAGTCGTAGGGCAAGACATCGGCGTCGGCCATGCGGAGGGCTTCGAGGCCAAGGACGCGGGCCATCTGCTGCAAATAGACGAAGTGCGGATCGGCGTTCTGCGTATACCAGGCAAAGTCGTCGAAGGTGGAATGATAAACGCCGTAGGGTCCGTTACTCGTGATGTCAGTAGAGGGCACGCCCGCGTGCTGCAGGAAGGGGGTGTAGTCGGAGCCGGAGCCAAGGTCGCCGAGGTGAGTTTCTTCGCCTTGGATGGGCGGCGCATTGGATCCCCGCCGCTCGCTTTCAGAGATGCCTTTAAGATGCCACTGCTCGAAGACGGTGCTGCCGAGCGGACTGGGAACGGAGCGGGTGACGTCGCGGACAAACTGCTTGAGCGAGGGCACGGCTGACGCCGAAAAATCGGGACCCGAGACGGCGACATCGACGTTGAAGTAGGCGACGGCGTGGTCGAGAGTGTGGGCCTGTTGTTCGACCCACTCAGTGGATCCGATGAGGCCTTCTTCTTCGGCATCCCAGCTGCAGAACACAATGGTGCGTTTGGGACGCCAGCCCTCGCGGAGCAAAGCACCAACGCCATGAACGGCCTCGAGCATGGAGGCGGTGCCGCTGTTGGGATCGACGGTGCCGTAGACCCAGGCGTCGCGGTGGTTACCGACCACGACCCAGGAGCCGGGCTCCTGCGCGCCTTCAACTTTGCCGATGACATCCCAGATAATGCGGCGCTGGTAGTCCTGCTGCGAGACGAGGTGGACGCGGACGCCACCGGAACCAAGGTGATAGCGAAACGGCAGAGCGCCTTGCCAACCCTGCGGCACTCCGGGGCCCTTCAGCGCCTGCAGAACGGGGGCGGCGTCGTGATAACTGATGGGGATGGAGATGATGTGAGGCTGAGCGGCGGCTGGTGATGAGCGCGCAGAATCGGGAAGGTCGAGCGTGGAGGCGACGCCGGGAGTTTCAGGATCGCCGGGATATTCGAACAGATATTGCACTGAGCCGCGCTGCACGCCGGTTTCAGGACGCCAGGGACCGATGGGCCAGGGATCCCCTTTGTAGTAGCCGTCGTCCTGTGGATCGGAGTAGATGAGGACGCCGGCGGCGCCGTGCTGCTCAGCAAGATAGACTTTGACGCCGCGAAAGTTAGAGCCATAACGGCAGATGACGATCTTGCCGTGTACGTCGATGTGCTGAGCGGCGAGCTCGTTGAAGTCTTCGGGGCGGCCGTAGTTGGCGTAGACTACTTCGCCGGTGACATCGCCCGATCCCGACGAGCCGTTGAAGGGCATGACGACGCGAGGATCGTCCTGGCCGGGATCGCCATCGGCATGCTCGCGCGTGGGGCCGCTCATGAGCAGACGGCCGGCGGGGTCGAAAGCTTCGATGCGAACGACCTTGGGCTGGTTCATGAGAACACGATAGGGAACGATCTCGGTTTCGAGACCCGCGGCGCGGAACTTCCGAGCTACATATTCGGCGGTATTGTGATCTTCGGGCGTGGAGGCGAGATGCGGGGTCGACGTGAGCACTTTGAGCTCCTCACCGGCCTCTTTAGAGTCGGGAACGGCGAGGAACTTTTCTTCGAGTTTCGATTCAGGAGCGAAGTCGGAGTAGCCGAAGGCTGACTGCGGCGCTTGCGCGGAGAGAGAGCTGGATGGCGCAATGAAAGACGCCAGACAAAATGAGACGGCAAGCGCCGCGCGGAGGTTCATTCGGTCCATTTCTAAAGCCGAGCCAGGATCAGGCGACGGGTTGGGCGCAATGGGCGCAGCGCTTGGCTGCTAACGGAATATCGCTGAGGCATTCCGGGCAGGACTTGGTGGTGACTTCTGCTGGCGTGTCGGGGTGCAGCTTCTTCATCATGTATTGCATCGGCAGGACAATGGCGAAATAGATCGCGGCTGCGACCAGCACGAAGTTGATGAGCGCGTTGAGCAGCTTGCCGATGTGAATATCGCCGGGAGCAATGTAGTTGGCAGGCAGCGGACTGGGGGGCGGGGGAACGGAATGCAGCACCGGGATGTGGATGACAAGAGAAGAGAAATCTGGCGCGCCGATAAGGGCGGAGATCATGGGGGTAATGACGTCAGCGGTCACAGATGCTGTGATGGCGCCGAATGCCGCACCGATGATGACGGCGACGGCCAGGTCGACGACGTTGCCGCGCAGTATGAAATCGCGAAATCCTTTGAACATGGCTTCCTCCAGCGCAGAAGTAGTTCCAACTGGCCGCGCGGAAGACGCATGGCGGCCAGGTCGGGCTTGCGCTCTTGCCCATCGTACACGGCGAACCGGCTGGCCGGTGGGGGAAAGCAATCGGGAAAGGCGGATCAGGAGACGGCAAGGAGCACGACAATCGCGGCCAGGATCATAAGGTCGGCGTAGAGAAGAATGAGAACGCCGGCATGGTAGAGGCTCCAACGGCGCCGCAGGCAGCGGAAGGTCTCTGCCATGCCCCACGCAGCAACCAGCAACGCGAGAATCTGCCAACGCGAACCATGCAGGTTTTCGATGTGGGGAAACCCGGCGAGACGCAGGCTGGCGCCAAAAGCTCCGAGAGACAGAACGATGGCGCGGACGAGCGATTTTTGGCGCAAGCGAAAGATCGGCGAGCGGAGGGGCACAACCCTTCAATGTAGCGCCTCACGGGGGCTGCACGGTTCACACTTGCCGTTCTTGTGTCGTGGCGCGTGGTTCGTGGTTCGAAAAAGATTGCACATTTCTGAGTGGCAAATGGTAGACTCACTGCGCCTGACCAGGGCTTCCCCAGAAAAAATCAGTCGCAGGCACACGAGGAGGTTGACCATGCAACCAGCTGCCCCAGCATCTGCAGTTTCAGAATCTGCGGTTTCACCACCGGCTCATCCGGCAAACGCGGGCCCGGCAGAAGCTCCGCTGAATCCGGGTCTGGTTTTCGACATGGTGCAAGCGCACCAAAAAACGGCGGCTCTCAACGCGGCCATTGAGCTCGATGTATTTCGCGCGGTTGGCCAGGGGCCGGGCGATGTGGCATCGATCGCGCGGCACTGTGCGGCTTCTGAGCGCGGCATCCGGATCCTGTGCGATTTTCTGGTGATCAACGGCGTGCTGGCCAAAGAGAACGGGAGGTACAAACACACGCCGTCAAGCGCGGCATTTCTCGATCCAACATCGCCGGCGTGCATGGCGTCGGTGGCGCAGTTTATGACCGAGTCGGCGATCATGCAGGGCGATGCCAAGCTCGCCGATATCGTACGCGAGGGGCGCACGCATCTCCCTGGTGAGGGCACCATTGAGCCGGAGAATCCGGTGTGGGTTCTGTTCGCAGAGAAAATGGCGCCGATGATGGGCCCGATGGCGGCGCCGCTGGGCGCGTTGGTGCTGGAAGGGCACGACGGGCCGATGCGGGTGCTGGATATTGCGGCGGGGCATGGGCTGTTCGGAATCGAGATTGCGAAACAGAATCCGCAGGCGCGCGTGACGGGATTGGATTGGGCGCCGGTGCTGCGCGTGGCGCTGAAGAATGCAGAGAAGGCAGGCGTGGAGGACCGCTATGACATGCTGCCGGGCAGCGCGTTCGAGGTGGATTTTGGAGGGCCGCACGATGTGGTTCTGCTGACGAACTTTCTGCACCACTTCGACAAGCCGACATGCGTGGATCTGCTAAAGAAGGTGCGCGGGGCGCTGAAGCCGGGCGGGAAGGCGGCAACGCTGGAATTTGTGCCGAACGAGGACCGGGTTTCGCCGCCGATGCCGGCCGCGTTTGCGCTGACCATGCTAACAACCACGGCCTCCGGGGATGCGTACACATTCAGCGAGCTGCGAGAGATGCATGAAGAGGCAGGCTATAAGGATGTGAAGGCGCATCCGATTCCGATGAGCCCGCACACGATTGTGATGGGGACGGCATGAAGGTGCAAGTGAAGAAGTGAAAAAGTGAAGGAGTGAATAAGTGATGGGCCGGCGCACGGAGCGCCGGCTTTATTGTGGGCTACTTTGCGCCGCGCCGGGCCCGCACGGCGGCGGCGAGCTCAGCTAAGAGCACGCGCGTTTCGGTCCAGTCGATGCAAGCGTCGGTGATGCTCTGGCCGTAGACGAGAGGCTGGCCGGGGATGAGCTTCTGCGCGCCGGCGACGACATTGCTTTCGATCATGACGCCCATAATGCGAGTGTCGCCTTGGCGGTTGCCGCTGCCGGCGATCTGCGCGGCGACGTCGTGGCAGACGAGGGACTGACGACGGTAGTCCTTGCCGCTGTTGGCGTGGCTGAAGTCGATCATGATGCGCGGGGCGAGGCCGGCCTTCTGCATTTGCACGGCTGCCTGGTCCACGCAGTCGGCGGTGTAGTTGACGGAGTTGCGGCCGCCGCGCAGGATGATGTGGCAGTCGGGATTGCCCGCGGTGACGAAGATAGCCGATTGCCCGTGGTGGGTGTGGCCGAGGAAGGTGTGCGAAAACGACGCGGAGAGGACGGCGTCGACGGCGACCTGAATGTCGCCGGAGGTTGCATTCTTGAATCCCACCGGGCAGGAGACGCCGGAGACAAGCTGGCGGTGCACCTGGCTTTCGGTGGTGCGGGCGCCGATGGCGCCCCAGCTGACGAGGCCGGCAATGTACTGGGGCGAGATCATGTCAAGAAATTCAGTTCCTGTGGGCACGCCCATCGCGGCCAGATCGATGAGAAGATGACGCGCCAGGCGCAGGCCGTCGTTGATTTTGTAAGTGCCGTCGAGATGCGGGTCGTTGATGAGGCCCTTCCACCCGATGGTGGTGCGTGGCTTCTCGAAGTAAACGCGCATGACGATGCGCAAATCGCGGGGGAACTCGGCGATGGCGCCCTTAAGCAGGCCGGCGTATTCGCGGGCGGCCTTTGGATCGTGAATGGAGCAGGGGCCGGCGAGGACGATCAGGCGATCGTCACGTCCGTTGAGGATGGAAGTGATTTCCTGGCGCCCGCTGAAGATGGTTTCAGAGGCGGCCTCAGAGACGGGGAGTTCCTCTTCGAGAAAAACCGGAGGCAGGACAACCTTCGTCCATTGAATGCGAATGTCTTCGGTGGGATGGAACATTTTCCCCTGGCCACGACGAAACGAGGGCCAGTGGAACGCGTGAAGGCCCTCTCACAAATCTACCAGCCGAAGAACGGCAAGCAGTCGATGCTGCGTCGGATCAGCGGAGAGCTTCGTACGTGGCCACGCCAGCGGCAACGGCTGCGGCGCCGATGATCAACGGAACGAGGTGCAGGGAATGGTGGCCGGGCTCGGAGCCTTGGCCGATGTATGCCGTGCCTTTTCGTACCCGCGCAACATCATTGTATGCAAAGGTCTCGGACTTATTGTTGTCGGCGTCGGTGATCTGGAAGGTCGCGTCCGTCCGGCTCCCGAGTGCACCCAGACTTTCAGAGCCATTGCGGAGATCGATGTCGACGTAGCTGCCGGCGCGGAGCTTGGCGAGCTTTTTCTCGATCTTGCGCGCGCGCTTGCCGAGGTTGTGACTTTGTTGCGCCCGGGCGACGGGAATCGCCAGGACGGTGAATAGCGCAAGCACAAGGCACAGAACGGCTTTCCGATTCAAAGTAATTCTCATTGCGGCCCCCAAAAGAGATCTAAGATACAGGATCGTTTTCATGCGGCTTGCCCGCGGCCAACAGGCGCTACCGGTGCGAACCACAATAGCACTAAACGAGCTTGTGAAGCGTGAAGGAAGCGGCGAATTGTTACGGATGTACTGAAACGGGATTCCGGGATGCTGATTTAGGCCCCTGGTCGCTTCACGTCCACTACGGGGTATGATGGTTTGTTCTTGGAAAATGATGGCCAGCTTTCATGGGAGGCTTGCCTTTGGACTGCTTTCTCCGAATCGGTGGTGGGTTCACCTTTTGCATGATTTCGCTTGCCTGTCACGGGCAAGCCGTTTCAGGCGGAACGGCGACGCCTGTTCAACCGGCCCCCCAGCCCGCACCAAGCGGCGCGGTTCTTGCCCAGTCTGAGTCCGATGACGTAAGCGGCGCTGCCGCGAACTCCAGAATCCGCCTGGATGTCAGGGTGACCGACCGGTCGGGGAGCCTCATATCGGGGCTCGTTCCGACGGATTTCACCGTTCTCGACAACGGCCAACCCGTCAAGATCGCGACATTTCACGCCTATAGCAGGAGCGATCAGCCGCCCGACCCTCCTGTCCAAGTGATCGTGGTCTTCGACACGGTGAACACCGACTTCAGCGCCGTGTCGTACGCGCGAGAGCAGGTGGAGAGCTTCTTGCGGCGAAATGGCGGGCACCTGACGGAGCCGGTAACCATCGTCTGGCTGACGGCCAACGGCTTTGAAGGTCAGATCGCGTCCTCGCTCGACGGCAATGCGCTGGCGGCCCAGATCGATGCCACCGAGGGCAGGCTGCGTCCCGCCAATCGCGCGCAGGGCGCATGGGGGGCAATTGAGCGCTTCCAGTTTTGCCTGCAGAAGCTGAATGAGATGGTTCAAACGCTGGCAGGCAGTCCCGGACGGAAACTCTTGATCTGGGCGGGGCCTGGCTGGCCTACGCCCGAAGGGCCAAGCATCAGCATTTCATCAGACGGGGCAGCGCATCTCTTCAGCGAGATCGTCCATCTGTCTGAGGCACTGCGTGACGGACACGTCACTGTTTACAGCATTTCAGGGGGCCTTCCGGGACCGTTGACGTTTTTCTACCAGGGCTACCTGAAGGGAATCAAAAAGGCCAGCCAGTCGGAGATGCCAGACCTTTCGCTGAAAGTGCTCGCAGTGCAGAGCGGAGGGCTTGCGATGCCCCCTTCAAACGATGTTGCCAGCTCTCTCGACACGTGTTACCGGGATGCCGACGCGTTCTACAGCCTGTCGTTCGATCCATCTCCAACGGACAGCCCCGACCAATTCCATAAAGTCGAGGTTCGTGTCGACAAGCCCGGCCTGGTGGCGCGGACTAGAACCGGCTATTACGACGAGCCAGCGGGGCATTAGCTTCTCGGTGAGATGACGGCTCGGATGGATTCAAGGATGCGGTTCACGGCACATGCTGAGAACTGCAGATCGATTTTCCAAAGTCAAACCCCTTGCAGGAAAAGGCCAAAAGCTCATCTTTCAGAGCCCTTTCCGCCTTGACAGGCGAAGAGCACGATTCCTAGAATAGTAGGAGAGAGGCCGCAACGTATCTTTCATAAGCATAGGTAATGCAATGACTTATGGTAAGTTCGAGCGCGGTCGTTGAGCGGCGCGGAATCCTTTTCCAGCCGTCCATGGATCGCGGCGGAAGCCACGAAGATGCCCGATGTGCGCCTGAGCCCGCGTGAGCGGCTGGTGTTGAATGCGATCATCGAGCTGTATATCGCGACCGGCGAGCCGGTGGCGTCGCAAGCGATTGCGCGCCTGTTTGCCGACCGCGATGGGCTGAGCTCGGCGACAGTACGGAACGTGATGGCCGCGCTGGGCGAAAGCGGTTTTCTGGATCAGCCGCACACCTCAGCCGGACGGGTTCCAACGTCGGCGGCATTCCGCTATTACGTGGAGCAGATCACCAAGCCGAATCGCGGCGCGGCAGTAGGGGCCGGCGGGTCGGCGGGCGCTGCAGAATCGCCGCTGAGTGAAGCGCGGCGCGGCCAAATCGAGGAGAGCTATAGCGGCGTGGCCAGCACGCACGCATACCTGGAGCGGACTTCGCATGTGCTGGCGCTGATCTCGAGCGGATTGGGAGTGGCTTTGGCAAGCTCGCCGGAGGGCCAGATCCTGGAGCACATTCATTTTTCGCGGCTTTCGACCGGACGAGTGCTGGCGGTGCTGGTGACGCAGGCCGGCGCTGTTCTGGATCGCGTGCTGACGCTCGATCATCAGATGACGACGGTTGAGCTTGAGACCGCCGGGCGCTATTTGAACGAAAACTTTCACGGATGGCCGATTGAGAGGATCCGCGCGGAAGTAGCGCGGCGCATCGAGGTTGAGCGCGAGGCCTACCAGCAACTGCTGACCTCGGTGGAAGAACTGTGCCGCAAAGGCGCGCTCCACGGTAACGAAGCCGAACCGACGATCTTCGTGGAGGGCATTGCCAACCTGATCGACTCGGGACGGGACCGCGAGCGCCTGCGCCAGATTCTACTGGCTCTGGAAGCCAAGGAGCGCCTGGTTGAATTGCTGAACGCCTACGTGGACGGCGAGCAGCAGGAAGTGCGCGTGGTGGTGGGGCTCGACGAGGCATCACCTGCGATGCAGGACCTGGTGCTGATTGGCGCGCCGGCGCGGTTTGGCGGCACGAACCTGGGGACTGTAGCCGTGATTGCGCCTACGCGAATTCAGTATCAGGAGATGATTCAGGCAGTGAGCTTCATCGCCCGGCTTTCAGAGCGCATCCTTGACGTCCCGGACGCTTAGCCGGCCGCTTGACCGGACAGAGGGCGCCGGTCGGAACAACCAAGGCAATGGAACCAGGCTTAAGGCAGTGCACCCTAATCGAGCGAATTGGTCCAGGTGGGTCGGAAGGTGCAGCCAGAAGCGAAAAAAATCATCAAAAACATCAGAGGGCGCTGTGGCGCCCCAGAGAGAAAGCACTGAAACATGCCTAAGCAGTGGAGAGAATGGAAAGAGCAGGCTGAGGATAGCGAAGAGGCAAGCCGGCGAGAAGAAGCAGGGATTGATCCGGCTACCGAGTTGCCGCCTCCGGGGGAAGAAGCGCCGGCGAGCCGCGCCGAAGCAGCAGCTGCGACGGAGGGCGAGGCAGAGGCTTCAGGACCCACGGAACTTGAGCAGTTGCGGGTCGAGCGCGACCAGCTTCTCGACCGGCTTGCACGAATGCAGGCGGAGTTTGAGAACGCGCGCAAGCGCGCCGAGCGCGAGCGAATGGAGAATCGCGAATACGTAACCGGCAGCATCGTGGAACAGTTTCTGCCGGTGCTGGACAACTTCGAGCTGGCTCTCAAATCCGACAGCTCGGCGCAACAGTTGCGGGCAGGCGTGGAATTGATCGTCAAGCAGATGGGAGAGGTTTTGCACAAGATGGGAGTGAGCGCGGTGGCGGCAGTGGGCGAGCCGTTCGATCCGCGCGTTCACGAGGCGCTCGGGACGGTGGATCGGGAGGACATTCCCGACCAGCACGTGGCCGAGGAGGTGCGGCGCGGCTACCGGTTGCGTGATCGGTTGATTCGCCCAGCGCTGGTGCGCATTGCGCACAACGCGAAGCAAGTGAATGAGTAAAGAAGTGAATGAAGTAAAGACTGACAGCTAAGAGCTGAAGAAAAGGGACAATGAGTTCTAATACTAGAGTGAGCAAAGCGGATTATTACGAAATTCTGGGTGTTTCTCGCGATTGCAGCGAACAGGAATTGAAGAGCGCGTACCGCAAGCAAGCGTTGAGGTATCATCCTGATCGCAATCCCGGCGACCACGCTTCGGAAGAGAAGTTCAAGGAAGCGAGCGAGGCGTATCAAGTGCTGAGCGACGCCGAGAAGCGGGCCACGTACGACCGGTTCGGTCACGCCGGGCTGGGTGCGCAGGGATTCGGCGGAGGACCCTTTGCCGGCAGCGTTGACCTCGGCGACATCTTCGGCGATTTCTTCGGCGAGATGTTCTCGATGGGCGGCGGGACGACGGGACGAGGAGGACCGCGCTCGCGCCAGCAGCGGGGAGATGACCTGCGTTTCGATCTCACGATCGATTTCGAAAATGCGGTCTTCGGCACGCAGACAGAAGTAAAGATCCGCCGGCTGGAGGTCTGCAGCGCGTGCCAGGGGCGTGGCAGCGCCTCGGGGAGGGGACCGAGTATCTGCGGGCAGTGCAAAGGACGCGGACAGGTCCGCTACCAGCAAGCGTTCTTTTCTGTCGCGAGAACGTGTAGCGCGTGCGGAGGAAGCGGAACGGTGATCGCAGATCCCTGCGCCATGTGCCGTGGCGAAGGCCGCGGAGCGACGGAGGTCAAACTGAATGTGAAGGTGCCGCCGGGCGTGGAAGAGGGAACCCGGATTCGCTACTCGGGCGAAGGCGATGTGGGCCGCATGGGCGGACCGAAGGGCGACCTTTACGTGATCCTGTCCATCCGGCCGCACGATTTCTTTGAGCGACATGGCCACGATCTGCATTGCGTGATCCCCATCAGCTTTCCGCAGGCAACATTGGGCGCTGAATTCGAGATACCCGGGATCGACGGAGCGGTGACGATCAAGATCCCGGAGGGCACGCAGAGCGGCAAGGAGCTGCGCCTGCGCGGGCGCGGAGTTCCCTACCTGAATGAGAAGGGCAAAGGCGATCTGGTGGTACGCGTGGAAGTGCAGATTCCGCGCAAGCTGAGCCGAGCTCAACGCGAGCTGGTAGCCAGGCTGGGCGAGACCATGGCGGTGGACAACAAACCGACTTCGCCGGGGCTGATGGAGAAGATGAAAGATCTGTTCAGCTGAGGGAAGACAGGTTTGGGAGCCGGCGCGAGAAGAAGTAAGAAATTTTCGCGTTCCTTCTGGCACGCCGGCTCATCAAATCGGTTATGGCAGCTGCATCTGCATCGCTCGTACAAGGTGGAATAGCATCGGCTCGCTCTTCTTCCGTTGTGCTGTTGCTGCGTCTCGAAGGTTTGACGGTAGCAGCCATCTCAGCCGTGCTTTATGCGCAGGCTGGCGCGAGTTGGTGGCTGTTCGCCGCAGTGTGGCTTGCGCCCGATCTTTCCATGCTCGGTTACCTGACCGGGCGGCCGTGCTGGGGCGCACGCATTTACAACACTTTTCACACCTACGCTCTGCCCGGAGTGCTCGCTCTTGCGGCTCTCTTGCTTCATGCGCGCGGCCTGATGCCAATCGCACTCATCTGGATCAATCACATCGGAGTGGATCGCCTGCTGGGCTTCGGGCTGAAATACGGCGAGGGATTCGGCTGGACGCATCTGGGCTACGTTGGAAAGAGGCCTCAATAGGCCTATTCTGGCGCGGCTATCACGCTGGAGCCGTTTTTGCGCGGCATACAGGCGCGAACCACAAGCGCCGCACCAAAGCCAACAAGCGTGGACCGCAGGACCGAAAGATGGAAGATTCCCCACGCAGCCGGCGCGACGGCCAGGAATGCGCAGGCGGGAATTGTGGCTTTGATCAGACCGCGCACCACCATCGACGCCACAAAGCTGGCAAAAATGCCCCAGAGCATGGTTTCGTTGTTGTAAGTCCACGAGAGGCATGCAAATGTCACAAAGATGCCCAGCGACATGATCTCGGTGAGAATCGCAGTGGGCCACTGGGGTTTGGCGGCGGCAGCCGGCAGCTTGGCTTGCAGGCTTGGAAGCAGGCGCGGCACCGCGCGCAGATACTCGCGGTAGGTTTCGCCGAGCTGCGCGGTTAAGAACGCCTCTTCGCCATGAATCAGGCGCAGATAAAAAACGGTGACCAGCACCATCACGAAGAGCGCGCCAGTCGGCGGCATCAGCAGCGAGATCGCGGCCATCATAAACCAGCCGCCGATGTACAGAGGGTTGCGCACATAGCGGTAGGGCCCGGCAGCCATTACCGCGCCGGCTTGCATGTCGGCATGGTGTACGACGTCATATCCCAGGTAAGCTGCGCCCCACACGCGGAACACCACGCCCGCGGCGGCTGCAAGTGCCCCGGCGACAATGACGATCGGCGTGGCGTAGGTGAAGCGAACCAGACCCAAGCGGCTGATCTCAAGAGCAAGCCATTCCAAAGTGGAGATGCGCCGGCCGAAATCGAACTCGTCAAAACCAGGAATGTCTAGCCAGGGAGACCAAAAGCCAAGGAAAACGATGACAATCTGGATCAACATCCGCAGACGAAATTCGATGGAACTTGCACGCATCTATTTTCTCCGTCAGCGCGATCGTTCTTTGAGACTGTTGACTCCGGAACCAGCCTTCGGATCACTTCAACGTCTGAATCTTGGCCCCCTCGGGTATCTTCACGTCAAATTGGCCAGCGGGAAGATCGACGTTCTCTTCCACACGCACCACAGAGAGCACCAGCTGGATCCCCTCCTGGGGGCGCTTGATGGTGACCTTCGAAGGGTACCTGGCGGCGCCGAAGGTCTGGTAATTGCTGTAGAAGATCTGCGTCTCGAGCGCACCGTTCTTGTCATAGACGTATTGATCGTAGGGAAGCATATCGTCGCGATGGAACGTCACCGTACGCACCGGCAGGTTCTCCTGGCCTTGTTTGCGGCGCATGACGTTGAGAGTGTATTCCGGCTCGCTATACAAGTGTTTATTTGCGGCATCGGTCACGGTCTCTGTATCGGAAGTGACCATGTATTCATTGTCGGGATCGAGGCCGCGCACGGCAACGGCGTCGAGGAAGAAGTCGGGACGCAGGTTTTCCAGTGGATTGTCTGACTTCTCCGTCACCGTATCGGAGCCTTCGATTACAGTACTTCTGCTTGGGATCAGCAGCGTGAAGCGGTCTCCGTCGCTGGCCATGTCGAAGATCTTCACCCCGAAGTACGTGCCCAGGACCCGCAACATCCTCGGTTTGCGCATCAGGATGTATCCCCGGCAGCTGGGAAAGTCCTTCTCCAAACCCTCAGCGCTTTTGAGTTGGGTGGCCTGAATCTCTACGGTGGCAGTCAGGGTGTTCAGCGCATTCCAACGCGTGTTGATTTGCTTCACCAGGTCTTCAGCCGAGACCGTCTGAATGACTGCCGGCGCCTTGGGGACGGGCAGGTGCCGCTTGGTGGGAATGAAGTAAGAGCAACCCGCCAAAAGGATAGGTGCGACAAATGCCGCGGCGCGGCTGAGGCAATAGAGAGGTCTCATCGCGCACCCGCCTTCTTCTGCGCGGCGCGATACTCGGCAACATTACGGTTATGCTCATCGAGCGTGCTCGAGAAAAGCGAGTGACCCTGCGCGTTGACACCGGCCGCCACAAAGTAAAGATAGTGCGTTTGGGCCGGGTTCATGGCAGCACGCAACGAAGCGATGCCGGGATTGGCTACCGGGCCAGGCGGAAGTCCCGGATGCAGGTACGTGTTGTATCGCGTGTCGCGCGCAAGGTCGCTCGCGTAGATCGCGCCGCGCCATTGGCCAGCGAGTTCCAGCCCGTAAATCACCGCGGGATCGGTGTTGAGCGGCATCTGTTTTTCGAGCCTGTTCTCGAAGACACTGGCCACCAGGGGCCGCTCGGCATCGACCGCGGTTTCACGTTCCACCAGCGAAGCGACGGTGACCACCCGGTGCACGTTCTGATCCAGTCCCAACTGTGAGGCCGCGCGGCGAAAGCGCTTGACCATTGTGGTCGCGATCTGCGGCGCGGTCATGGTGGGCGGAAGCCGATAAGTGTCCGGAAACAGGTAACCCTCGAGGCTGGCGGCCGTGGGATCGAGATCGGCGATCAGTTCGGTATGCTTTTGCGCCGCGATCAGAAAATCCTGGCGAGTGGCCAGGCCCGCCTGCTCCACGCGCGCGGCGATGTCGAAGATGTTCGCGCCTTCGGGCACCGTGAGGGTCAAGGTGAAAACATCGCCGTGGGCGATGTGCGAATATACCTCCGTAACCGGCATCGGATGATCGAAGCTGTAAGTGCCGGCCTGTAAAGTTCCGCGATGCCAGGTGCGGACCAGATCGAAACCGTAACGCGAGCGGACAATGCCCGCCGCCTCGAGCTTGCGGGCAATGGCAGTTGCCGAAGATCCGGGCGCGATGGTCAAGAATGTCTGAATCGAGGGCCCATAAGGTGTGAGAATGAGCCAGGCGCCGCCTGCCAGGATCGCAGCGACCAGCAGCAGAAAAAGGAGGAAGACGGCTATGCCCGAGCCACCCCGTTTGCCGCTTCTCGTTTTGCGCCTCGCCATTCCGCCGCTGTCTACCCTTCGATGCCGAAAGAATGAGTACGATGAGAACCCGGCTGCGGATTACCCATCCTTCGATTGTATCGGGCGAGAATCCTCCTGGGAGGCGCGGCGCGACGTAAACTGAATCACAAGAATAACTTGATGGAATCGGGCAACAAGCCGCGCTACCTCGGCCTCGATGTGGGCAACCGCCGCATCGGCGTGGCGATGTCGGACGAATTGGGTTTGACCGCGCAGCCGGTGCTAACCCTGGTGAGAAAGAGCAGCCGCCGCGACGATCTGCGATCGCTGGCGCGGCTTTGCCGGCGGTTCGGGGTGGCGGGGATTGTGGTGGGGAATCCGCTGCACCTGGAGGGAGGCATAAGCCCGCAGGCCCAGAAGACACAAGCCTTCGCCGCAGAACTCGGCGAGCTGACGGGTCTGCCGATTCACCTGTGGGATGAGCGGCTGACCACTCGGATGGCGCACGAAATCCTGTATGAGGCCGGCCGCAAGCGGCAGGAACATCGCCATGTCGTCGATCAAGTGGCAGCCGTAATCATCCTGCAGGAATTCCTGGACAAGGGGAGGGAGCAAGGAACGGAGGGATCTAGGGAACAATAACCCGCAACATGATAGTCGCGCTCTCCTCTGCCCGCAAAGCTTTTGCTCCCTGCCTGCCTTGCTCCCATCCTGCGATGGTCCCTGCTTTATAATCGACTTTTAGGAACGTTGAACGTTTTCGCGGCTGGAGTGCCCTGCCTGCTGCCGGACTGTGAATGCCCGAACAGATCAAAAAAAAGCTAGAGGATGAGATCAAACAGCTCGAGTATGAGCTGACGACCGAGCTTCCAGCCGAGATCAAGAAGGCTCGGGCGCTGGGCGATCTGTCTGAGAACGCTGAGTACCACATGGCCAAGCAGCGCCAGGAATTTGTCAACGCCCGGCTCGGCCAGCTCAAGCGGCGCATGGGTGAACTTTCGCTCGTCAACCTGGCGAATATTCCGCGTGACAAGGCGGGTTTCGGATCGACTGTCGTAGTCTACGACGCGACCAAGGACGAAGAGCTGGTCTATCGCCTGGTGACGAGCGAGGAAGCGGACGTTTCCAAGGGCCTGATTTCGACCACATCGCCTATCGGCCGGGGAATTGTGGGAAGGAAAGTAGGCGACACGGCCACGATCGTGACGCCCAACGGCAAACGCGAGCTGGAAATTCTCAAACTCACGACGATCCACGACGAAGCCGGCGAAAAATCGCAGGAAGCCGCAGCGGGTTAAGCGGATAGCGAAGGACTAGCCGCTAGCTTTTAGCCTCTAGCTTCTAGCTCTTCAACGGGAAGGCAACTGAGTGGGTTCTGGCGCAGAAAAGGCTGGAAGCTAGGAGCTAGAAGCTAACATGACCTGGACAAGCGCTTTCGGCCGTGCCTGCGGGTGGCTTTTGGACCGCATCGTTCATGGCCTGGCGCTGACACACATCTCGCCCAATGTCCTCACCTTTATCGGCCTCGTGATCAACATCGCCGCGGCATTCCTGTTTGGCCACGCCAACGCCACTAATGGCGACCGCATGTTTTTCTTCGCCGGTGTGGTTATCTTCGGGGCCGGCATCTTTGACATGGTCGACGGCCGCGTCGCCCGCCGCATCAACAAGGTGACGGTATTCGGCTCGTTCTTCGACTCGGTGATCGATCGCTATTCCGACGTCGTTCTGTTCTTCGGGCTCCTGGTCTACTACGGTCGCATCAACCGCTTCCGGTACGTGGTACTGGTGGCGTTCGTGATGGTGACCTCGCTGATGGTGAGCTACACGCGTGCCCGCGCCGAGGCGCTGATTGATAAGTGCAAAGTTGGATTTATGGAGCGGCCGGAGCGGATTGTGCTCATTCTGCTGGGCGCGCTCTTCAACCATTGGGGTGTGATGGCGCCGGTCTTGTGGGTCTTGGCGGTTTTCTCCACCATCACCGTCGCGCATCGCATCGTCTACACCTACCAGTACACGAAACATCTGGCGCCGCTGAGCCAGTAAGGCAGCTTTCGCCGTCAGCCATCAGCTGTTAGCTATCAGCTTTCAGCTTCGTCGCGCGAAGGCATGCCGCTTCGGAATGGGCGAGGAGCAATCGGCGGGTCGGATCTACTCGGTCCAGCGCAGAATCTTTGCAGACATCGGGCCGTGGTTTCTACACAGTGGACCTGAAAGCCGGGAGCTGAGAACTGCATCAAAAAGAATATGAGCACTGAAAAAGCAACATTCGGAGCGGGATGCTTCTGGGGCGTGGAGGCTGCGCTTGCCGCCATACCCGGCGTAACAGCGACCGCGGTCGGCTATGAGGGTGGAAGACTTGACCGCCCTACCTACCAGGACGTGTGCACCGATCAGACCGGCCATGCCGAGGTGGTCGAACTGGATTTCGATCCTGAGAAAGTAACCTACGGAGCATTGCTCGACGCGTTCTTCGATCTCCACGATCCCACGACGCTCAACCGCCAGGGACCGGACTGGGGCAAGCAGTATCGTTCAGTCATCTTCTTCCATTCGCCGCAGCAGGAAGCCGAGGCACGCGCGAAAATCGCCCAACTGACTGCCGAGGGGCGCTTCAAGCCCCGGCCGATTGTGACCAAAGTGGAGCCCGCGCAAACCTTCTGGCGCGCCGAGGACTACCACCAGCGCTATCTCGAGAAGCGCGGCATGGCGAAGTGCCATATTTAGGTTTCAGGTGGCAGATTTCAGTTCGCAGTTCTTAGTTCTCAGTTGCCTTAGGCGGCTCGACTGCAGACTCCGGCACGGGTGGTGTTTCGCTGGTTTGCGCGGCAGATTCTTGATTCTCTGTGGGTATTTCCGCCGCCGGAACGGCTGTTGCTGCGCCGCCCGGTTCGTCGACCCACAACCACGCAATCCACCAGATCAGTACAGCCAGATAGACAGCGTTGTTGGTGTCGTAGAACTTGGTCTGCAGGTCCATGATATGGGTGTACTCGGCCTGCGAGTGGATGGTGGCGTGCATGGCGATGTGCTGCCAGATAAGGCGAACGGAGAGCTGTGCGATGGAAGCAGTCGAGAGGCCGATGGCGATTTGCTGAGTGTGGCTGCGGAAGCCGGCCTGAAAGCGGCGTCCAAAGAGCACCACCAGAAGTCCAAGCCCGATGTTGAGCATGTCGGCAAGCAGGTCGGTCTTCTGAGCGAAGAGTTGCATCACGCGCAACACCGAAAGTTGAGAACCCGCGGTGAGCGTCTTCCATGCAGGCCAGGGTCCCCATTTGGCCAGGATCACTCCGCCCACGCAGAGCAAGATCACTGTCCAAACAATCCATGCGGCGCGGCTTGCGCCCTTGAAGGCCCGGCGCGCGATCTCTACCACCACGCCAAGAGCAACGATCGATGCCAGATCGGAAAGCGTCAGGAAGGTCTCATTAAAGAGCATCGGGGGCAGGCGATCCGATAGCAGGCGCCCAGAGACCATTCGCAGGGCCATCAGGACGATGGAGGCCGTAAACCAGGGAAAGCGGCGCGCGCGGTCGCGGCCAAGAAGCACGACCAGCAGCACCAGCAGACCCGCGAAAGTGAGGGTCCAAAGTATCTGGCCCGCGGAAAAATCGAAGTGAAAATGCATGGATCCGTTTCCAGGGATAAGCCAACGCTGCGCTCGCCCCTGTTTCAGTGTAAAGGGGTCAGGGTCTGTAACCCTATCCGGGCGAAAGTGAAGGAGTGAAAGAGTGAATTAGCGAAGAAAAGAAGGAACTTCATCTCGCGAGGCGCCTGCCATAATTTCTCTATGCTCGTTCTTGCCTCGGCCTCGCCGCGACGCCGCGAATTGCTCGCGCAGGTCGGCTATCAATTCGAAGTGCAGCCGGCGAATGTCCCGGAGGATCCATTGCCGGAGGAGGATGCGATCGTCTATGTCACGCGGCTGGCGCGTGAAAAAGCAGAAGCCGTCTTCCGCGAGCTTTGCACTCGGAACCGGGAAGGAGAACGCCAGCACGGCCAGCGCCTCGCCGTGCTGGGTGCCGACACCACGGTCACGCTCGATAACGAAATACTAGGCAAGCCTGAGAACGCCGCCGACGCAACGCGCATGTTGCGCCTGCTCAGCGGGCGCTCACATCGCGTGATCACCGGCGTGGCGGTTGTTACCGAGACCGGCGTAGAAGTCGCCGCAGAAGTGACGGCGGTCCGCTTTCTCACTCTTTCCGACGAGGAGATTGCCGCCTATGTGGCGACCGGCGAGCCCATGGACAAGGCCGGCGCCTACGGCATCCAGGGGCATGCCGCGCGCTGGATTCCGCGCATCGAAGGCTGCTATTTCAACGTGATGGGCCTGCCTCTGGCGTTGGTCTGCTCGATGCTGGAATCGCGGAACATTGCCTGACGAGAAAGCCTGCCCGGTGACGCGGCGCACGTTGGGCAAATGTCTCGAAGATCGTGATCGTGTGTTAGCCGCTTTGGGATTAGAATGTTGCCACTTTCGAATCACGGAGACTCCACGATGCGAAACTCTGCTTTCCTGCGCGGAATCGCGCTGCTTTTTGCCTTGGCCTCTTCCGTTCTGGTTCGCGCGCAGTTTCAGGAGCCCACGCCAGATGAGCTGAAGATGACCGCCGACCCGAAAGCGCCGGGAGCGGACGCGGTCTACCTCAATATCAGCGATATCGCGAATGATCCGATCCACTTCCAGACTTACTACGCCCGGGTCAAGATCCTGGCTGAGAAAGGCAAAGAGCTGGCGACCGTCGAGATTCCGTACATGAAGGGCAACTTCAAGGTGACCGACATCAAGGGCCGCACCATTCACGCGGACGGAACGGTGATTCCGCTCAACGTTAAGCCGGAGGATCTGTTAAGCGAGAAGAGCGGAGAACGGCAATTCGGACGCGTGGTTTTCACCCTGCCCAGCGTCGAAGTGGGAAGCATCCTGGAATACCGTTACCAGCTCCAGTACGACGACGAACACTTTTCTTCCCCGCAATGGGAGATTCAGAAGCACTACTTTGTGCACTCGGCGCATTATCAATTCGCTCCATTCCCGGCTTTCATGCCGAATGGTTCTCCCGGCACGGGCACTTCCAGATACCTGGTGGACGAGCGCGGCCGAGTGATCAATACCCTAATGTGGTGGACGCGCCTGCCCCAGGGAGTTGCCGTGAAGACAAGTATCAATGGCTCCTACACAGTTGACGTGACCGACGTGCCGCCCATCCCCGACGAAGAATGGATGCCGCCCATCCAGAGCTTGCTTTACAAAGTGGATTTCTATTACATGCCAGCCAGCAACGTCGGCGAATTCTGGATGAATGAAGCCAAATTCTGGTCAAAAGATGTGGACAAGTTCGCGGAGCCGTCCAAAGCGATCAAGGCTGCAGTTGACGGCCTGATCCTTCCCTCCGATAGCGAACTCGACAAGGCCAGGAAGCTTTATGCCGCCGTGCAGGCGCTGGATAACACCGATTATTCGCGCAGAAAAAGCGAATCGGAGATGAAGCTGCTCAGAATCAAAGTGGCCAAGCGAGCGGAGGATACATGGGCGCAGAAGAGCGGCGACAGCGAAGACATCGCCATGCTCTATCTGGCCATGCTGCGTGCGGCGGGATTGACCGCTTATGCGAAGAAAGTAGTGGATCGCGATCGAGGAGTCTTCGATCCGTCCAATATGAGACTGAGCCAGCTCGATACCACGCTCGTGGACCTCAGCACGGGAGGAAAAGAGATCGTTCTCGATCCCGGCGAGAAGATGTGCCCGTTCCAGACGGTGAACTGGCGCCACTCGGGCGCGATAGGCCTTGGGCAAAGTGCTCAGGGCCTCATCATCACATCAACCCCTGTGCAGCAGTACAAAGACAACACGACAAACCGCACCGGCGATGTGACCCTGGACGCTCATGGCGGTGTGACGGGAAACATCACCATCGTGATGACCGGCCAGGAGGCGCTGCACTGGAGGCAGCAAGCCTTACGCATCGACGAGGCCGAACTAAAGAAAAATTTTGACCGGGACCTGGAGAGAATGGCGCCCGAAGGAGCGGAGGCGCACATCGATCATTTTCTGGGATTGGACCAGCCGGATGAGAATCTGCTCGCCCTCGTCAAGGTGACCGGATCGCTGGGCACGGCGACTGCCAAACGGCTGATCTTGCCGGGATTCTTCTTCCAAACACACGAGCACCAGCCCTTCGTGAATGAAGAAAAGCGGCTGGAGCCGGTCGACATGCATTATGGCAGCCGCGTGGCAGATCAGATCACCTATCATCTGCCGGCTGGGGTGACCGTCGAGGGTGCGCCGCAGGATGCGAATATCTCGTGGCCGGCGCATTCCATTTTTGTGGCCAAGAGCAAGTCCGTCCCGGGTCAGCTCGTCGTTGCCGATGCGCTCTCCGTGGGATTTACCCAGGCGAAGCCTGAGGAGTACCAGGACCTGCGCGGTTTCTACCAGAAAGTGGCCGCGGCCGCGCAACAGCAGGTCGTGCTGACAAACGCGACAGCTACGGCTACAGCAGAGAAGGGGAACTGATGGCGATGCGGCTCCGGTGCACGTCAGCTCTCGCCACAGTTGTATGCTGTGCAGCTCTACTGTGCGTGACCCCGGCGGTCGCCAAAGAAAGACAGGAGCCGGCGCCGCAGTGGGCTCTCGATGCCGCAAAGGTGCCGACTCCCGCCGATATCGGCGATGCTTCTGCGGTGGTTCTATTCGATGAGTACCTGATCACAGTCGACAATGAGCAGCACGCGGTCGAGAGGGAGCGCTTCGCGGTGCGCATCCTCAAGCCACAGGGCCGAAAATACTCCCACTGCGAACAGGAATACGATGTTGATGAGAAACTCGATTATTTCCACTCCTGGACCATCGCCGCCGATGGCCGGCAGCTTCAAGCCATGGACACTGACTTCAAGGACATAGGGGCCTATGGTGACGCCGACCTGCAGGCCGCAGAACGCTTCCGCACGTTAGATCCTCCCGGCGGAGATCCCGGTGCGGTAGTCACATGCGAGACTCAGGTGCATCTACGGCCATACATGAATTCCGAGGATTGGGAAATCCAGTCGTCGATTCCCATCGTTGAAGAGGCATTGGAGCTGGCGCTGTCACCGGGTGGCCACTACGCCGAGTCCTGGAGCCGGTACACACCGATCAAGCCGACCGAAACAGCAGATAATCATCTCCGCTGGGAAATCAAAGATATGCCGGGGCTCGATTTGGAAAACATACACGCTACCCCCGCATGGGGAGCGCTGGCTGCGCGCATGTGCGTGATGTGGGGAGATGCGGCGGTCAAGGGCGCCGAAAATCAATGGCGGGCCATCGGTCTTTGGATGGAGCAACTTGAAGCTCACCGGCCCGATCCAACACCGGACATCACGGCCAAGGCTCAGGAACTCGTTGCCGGAGCTCCCGATCTCTACACAAAGCTGAGCCGTATCACCGCCTACATTCAGAAAAATATCCGCTACTTCATCATCGTCAAGGGCATCGGAGGCTGGCAGGCGCACTACGCGGCCGATATCTATCGCAATCGCTACGGCGACTGCAAAGACAAGACGACTCTGCTGATCTCGATGCTCCAGGCAGTCGGCATCCATGCCTATTATCTGCACGTCGACAGCGAGCGCGGTGTCATCAATTCTGAGGCTCCGTCGTTGCTCGGCAATCACATGATTACCGCTATCGAGCTGCCAGATGGAGCAAACGATTCTCGCCTGATGGCGCGCATTAAGGCCGCGAATGGCAAGACTCTGCTGATCTTCGACCCTACCGATGAGGAGACGCCGGTGGGACTGATCCGTGGCGAGCTGCAAGGTGCTTATGGCAATATTGCGGACGGGAGCGACAGCCAGGTGCTGCGCATGCCGGTTCTTCCCCCGGAGTCGGCCGGCCTGAAACGGAGCGGCTCGTTCGTTCTGGCAAGCGATGGCTCACTCACAGGTGACGTCAGTGACACATTCAACGGTGTCGATGCTGCGCGTGAACGCGCCCTTGTGAATGAGAGCGACAAGAAGAAGTTCCATGACAGGCTCGAGCAGGGTCTCAATTCAGATCTTCCTGGCCTCGAATTCAAAGACTACGAGTTGCACCAAATCGACGACCTGGATAAGCCGGTGCAGCTCGATCTCAAGGTGGGTTCGACAAACTATGCTCACGCTGCCGGTCCATTGCTGTTGTTGCGGCCGCGCATCGTAGGCACTCACGCCCGCGCATTTCCCGACCTGATGGAAGGCATGGAAAGGAAATACCCTATCGAGATCGGTCATCCGGGCAAGTGGAGCGACGATTTCGACATCAAGTTGCCTGCCGGCTACGTCGTCGACGAAACGCCCGATCCGGTGGATCTGGATATGGATTTTGCCAGCTATCACTCCGCGGTGACGGCTAAGAACAACGTGCTGCACTACGAACGCGAGTACGTGGTGCGCGACGTGGAGATCCCCGCGGACCGGGCGGCGGATTTCCGCAAGCTCGAGTCGGCCATTCTATTCGACGAGAAGGGCACCGCGGTGCTGAAGAAACAGTAGGCGCTGTGTACAGGCTCATGCCGCCCCTTCGGGCTGTTCGCTCCGCGGGTAGCCGTGGGACTCTCTGCCTGGCGAACGATCGCTGGAACGTGATCTCGGCCCCTACTTCGGTACTTCCCAGTCGTCGGTGCCAGTCTTGCCGCCGTCTGTCCAGGTCACCTGGACTGTGGGGTACTCGATTGTGATGGTCTCGGTGCGCCCGGAGATTTGGACTGCAGTGATTACGGCATCTTTCAGACTGATGGTCTGTACGGCCTTCCCCGCACCCGTGGCTGGGAACACGATGGTCACATCGTCGAGGGGTTCATGCGTGTTCATGGCCTGCATCAATTTGGGCGAAGCCGCATCCACCTCTTTTCTAATCGTGATCGAACTGTGCTGCCGCTTACCTGAGGCGATCCCCGTCGCCATCGCCGAATCATGGCTCACGCTGGTCAGGGCGATCTTCTCCGACATCGCTTCCCCTTTCAGCTGCCCTTGCTTCGATCCGTTGATGGTCATGTAGGCGTTGACTGCAGCTATTGCCGGAATGGCCGGCAACAAAGCACTGGCCAAGACACACCCCACTACGTGGCGCTTGACATTTCCTAAACGCATGAAAGTACCCTCCTGACTGATTGAATGGTTCGATGGGAAGCCCAGCCGTATCCTACTACCACGATTCAAGGACCGGCGAAGGAATAAAACCGGGGAATCAAGAGAGAAATCGAGCGAAACCGGGTGTGTTGAACCGGGCCGACGGTCGGTATCATCGAATCGGTCATGACTATTCCGGTCTTTTCTCCATTTCGTTTGCGTTCGGTCGAATTCTCCAATCGCATCGGCGTTTCGCCGATGTGCCAGTATTCGTCGCAAGACGGCTTCGCCACCGACTGGCATCTTGTGCACCTGGGCAGCCGCGCCCAGGGCGGAGCCGGCCTGGTGATGACCGAAGCGAGCGCAGTTCTCTCCGAAGGCCGCATCTCTCCCGACGACCTCGGTATCTGGAAGGATGAGCACATTCCCGCTCTGCGGCGCGTTGCGAGCTTTCTCCACAGCCAGGGCTCGCGCGCGGGAATGCAGTTGGCGCACGCCGGTCGCAAGGGAAGCACGAAGAGCCCGTTTGCCGGAGAAGGGGCAGTCCTTCCCGAGGAGGGCGGCTGGACGCCCGTGGCGCCGAGCGCCATCCCGTTCGCGCCGAACTATCCGATGCCCGCCGCGCTCGACCAGGCCGGCATCGATGCAGTTGTCGACGGATTCCGCAAAGCGGCGCTCAGGGCCTTGTCCGCCGGATTCGACTACGTCGAGATTCATGCGGCGCACGGCTATCTACTGCACGAGTTTCTTTCCCCGCTGTCGAATCACCGTACGGATGCCTACGGCAGCAGCTTTGAAAACCGCACCCGGCTGCTGTTGGAGGTGGCCGCGGCTGTGCGCTCCGCATGGCCTGAGCGATTGCCGCTGTTTGTCCGCATCTCGGCCACCGACTGGGCCGAAGGCGGATGGAACGTCGATGAGTCTGTTCGGCTCGCCGGCCTGCTGCGCGAGCGCGGCGTGGATCTGATTGATTGCTCGTCAGGAGGGCTGGTTCCCGGCGTGAAGATCCCGCTCGCTCCTGGCTATCAAGTCGGCTTTGCCCGCAGAATCCGGCGCGAGGCGGGCATCGCAACGGCAGCCGTCGGGATGATCACCGAACCCGCGCAGGCCAACGCGATTGTTGCGAACGGCGACGCCGACCTGGTGCTGCTGGCCCGCGCCATGCTGCGCGATCCCTACTGGGCATTGCATGCCGCGGCCGTTTTGGATGAGAACGTGAGTTGGCCGAAGCAATACCTGCGCGCTGCGCCGCCTCATTCCGCCGCGCGCGAAGGGCTCATTCTCGAGTGAACCCCGTGACGCAAAGAGAGTGCCGGGCGGCCTAAATGAGCCGCGTTTTCCTTTGCCAAATGGGTGCAGCGGCCCGATTTCGCTTCACAAATCGCGCAGGATGTGACCTATACTGCCTGTAGCGCGAGGCTTTTTCTCCCCAAAGCTGCGGTAGCCTCGCTGGTATCTATGGCAACACAAGCATCGAGGAAACGCGCCTACGAGCCGCCCACCATTCCGGATCGTCTCTATTTCAAGATTGGAGATGTCGCCCAGTTGTGCGGCGTAGAGACTTACGTTCTGCGCTTCTGGGAATCGCAATTCCCGCAACTGAAACCCAACAAGAGCGGCACCGGCCAGAGGCTTTACCGCCGCCGAGACGTGGAGATGGCGCTGGAAGTCAAGCGCCTGGTGCACGCCGAAGGGTATACCATCGCGGGCGCGCGCACAGTTTTGGAACAGGGTGTGCGCAAACACGGCTCGAAACTCAATCCGCAAGCCGCATTGCCGCTCGCTGGCGATCAGCCAAACAGAATGGATGCAATTGCCGCAGCCATCGGCCACGCGCGGGCTGAGCTCCGCGAGATCGCCGGAATGTTGGGCAGTTCCGCCCAGCAACCAGCACGCCGGCGCAGCCGTCTGGCTCCGATTCGCGCCGCCGCTTCGGGTTCGCTGTTTCCGTCGTA
>JBEKPO010000046.1:0-46392 GCA_049520675.1 Occallatibacter sp.
GCCGGCCAGGTCTTCGGATCCCATTTCTCACCGTTGAACGTTGATACCTCGTTGATCTTCACGCGGTCCATCAAATCGCCGAAGAATTCCTTCAGCCAGATCATGGCTAGCGCCGCATCGACGCCTCGCGCCGCAGTGCGGCCCAGCGTGCTGAACAGCGCATCGACCGGGACGTTCAGCTTGCCCAGCACCATGCCCACCGTCTCTTTTACATCCGCATGACCGGCCGCGTACGACACGATCAGCCGAGCCAGCGGTCCCACTTCCATCGCGTTGTCTTTCCAGCGCGGCGTCTTCAGGAACGAATACTTCTCGAATCCTTCCAGCGTCTCGAAGGGAGGCTTGGGGCCGGTGTACTTGATGTTCGTCTCGCCCGCCCAAGGGTGAATACCCTCGTTGTCTCCGCCGTCGTAGCTGTACCAGGAGTGAGCGATGTACTCCTTGATCTCCTGCTGGTCCTTCGCATTGACGGGATGCACGGTGGACAGATCGCGATTGAGCACGGCGCCGCGTGCATACTTGAATGCATCCGGCGTGTTGTAGCCCTTGGTCGGAAACTCACCGTAGGAAAGATAGTTGTGCAGCCCGCCGCCGTACTTCGCCCAGTCTTTGTAGAACGAGGCTACGGCCAGCAGATCGGGAATGTAGACCTGGTTGACGAATTCATCAGCATCGCCGATCAACTTCGAAACCAGGTTCAGGCGCTCCGAGTTGATCGCCGCAACCTCGTTCGTATTGATCGAGCAGGGCACGCCTCCCACAAGGTAGTTCGGGTGCGGATTCTTGCCGCCGAACACCGCGTGAATCTTGACCACTTCCTTCTGCCATTGCAGCGCATCCAGGTAGTGCGCCACACCGATCAGGTTCACCTCCGGAGGCAGCTTGTAAGCCGGATGGCCCCAATAGCCGTTGGCAAAGATGCCCAGACCGCTCGCGGCAAACGCCTTGATCTTGTCCTGCACCTCGCTAAAATACGCAGGCGTGTTCTTGTCCCACTTTGAAAACGACTGCGCCAACTCTGCGGCCTTCTTCGGGTCGGCCTTCAGCGCGTTCACAATGTCCACCCAGTCCAGCGCGTGCAGGTGATAGAAGTGAATCACGTGATCCTGCACATATTGGGTAGTCAACATGATGTTGCGGATCAGCTCCGCGGTAGGCGGAACGCTGATGCCCAGCGCATCCTCAACCGAGCGCACGCTGGCCAACGCATGCACCGTGGTGCACACGCCGCAAACGCGCTCGGTGATGGCCCAGGCGTCGCGCGGGTCGCGGCCGATCAAGATCTTCTCCAGGCCGCGCACCATGGTGCCGGAGCTGAATGCGTCGGTAATGACGCCGTTTTCCACCACTGCTTCGACGCGCAGGTGGCCTTCAAGACGAGTGACAGGATCGACAACGACACGTGTTGCCATGGCCAATTTACGACTCCTTTTGATCTTCTGCGTGCACTTCCGCGATCACGCTGCGCTTGCGAATGTTGGTCACCACCGCATGGGCCGCAACTCCGGCCAGCGTGGCCACTCCGACCGCTGTCCCGATGGTGTCGGCGTTGCTCTCGATGCCGAAGCCTGGGAATGAGGCCAGATGTTTGTAGAACGGACCGTTGTCCCAGAAGCCGGCCTCGCTGCAACCGATGCAACCGTGCCCCGACTGGATGGGGTAGCTCGTGCCCTCGTTCCAGCGCGTGACCGAGCAGGCGTTGTATGTCACCGGTCCGCGGCAGCCCATCTTGTACAGGCAATATCCCTTGCGTGCATTCTCGTCGTCAAACGACTCCACGAATAGCCCAGCGTCGTAGTTGGGCCGGCGATAGCAAGTGTCGTGCACGCGCCGGCCATAAAACTCCTTGGGCCTTCCCTGGCTGTCGAGTTCAGGAACCTGGCCAAGCACCAGCAGGTGTGTCACTACCGCCATCATCACGTCGGCGATGGGCGGGCAGCCCGGTACGTTGATCACCGGCTTATTGACCAACTTCGAGATCGGCGTGGCGCCGGTCGGATTGGGCTTCGCAGCCTGCACGCAGCCGTTCGAAGCGCAACTGCCCCAGGCCACGATCGCCGCCGCATCCGCGGCAACAGTCTGCAGAATCGACTCGGCGGTCTTGCCCCCCACCATGCAATAGACTCCGCCGTCCTTGGTGGGCACAGCGCCTTCAACCAGCACAATGTACTTGCCCTTGTTGTTCTTGATGGTGTCGTTCAGGCTCTTCTCCGCCTGGAAGCCGCTCGCGGCCATTAAGGTTTCGGTGTAATTCAGCGATAAAACGTCCAGCAGCGCGTCAGCCACGATCGGGTGCGATGCCCGGATAAACGACTCGCTGCAACAGGTGCACTCCTGAAAGTGCATCCACACCACCGCCGGCTTCTCTTTCTTCTCGAATACCGAAGCGACTTGAGCTGCACCGCTCTTGCCCAACCCTGCCACCACCGCGGCTGCTGAACAAAACTGCAGGAACTCTCTGCGGTTGTAGCCTTTCTGCTGCATTGACTGCCAAATGGATTGCCCCATGCCTACCTCGCTTGTTGCGCAACACCGGCGTATCCCGGACTCGGGCTCACGCTACCAGGAGATCGCCGGTTTAATGTGACCGAAGTTACCCAGCCCAAGATAGGACTGGCTGTGAGCACCGTCACATGTGTTGCAAATCACGTCCCTCCGACTGATGCAAGCAAGTTCGTGATACAACTCACCGCTCCACCCCAGAGCGTAGGTCCCCCTCTTCGCGCAGAATCAAAAAGGGAAAGAAGTACAGTCTCGTGGCGTGATGTGTCTGGATTTTCTTGTCGAGGATTTTCTCTTGGAGGCCCATCTCTAGTCCGCTCACAAATGAGCTGTCATCCTGAGCGACCGGAGCGGCGAGAAGGGAGTCGAAGGACCTGCCGGAACGAATCGCCCAAGCCTTATGCCACGAACTCTTGAGACACCGCGCTAGGCTGGCTTTGCGATTGGGGTCGCGGATTTCTTCTTTTCGGCCACCGGCCGACTTGCCACCCACAGAGTGAGGGCCGCCCCCGCCAACACGGCTCCCGCGCTGGCTAGCTGCGCGTTCGACAAGCCCCACAGAACCTTTGGGTTGCGGCGGATAAATTCAACCAAAAAGCGAGCCATTCCGCTCAACATCAGGTATTGGCCCAAAATGGCGCCCACCGCATGAGGTTTGCCAAGGCGGTTCCACAACCACCACCCAATCAAGAGTCCCGCGCCCAGTTCATAAAGCGGTGTCGGATACACCGGAACCCAGACCGGCTCCAGTCCATGCGGAAACGCCATTCCCCATGGCCTGAACGTGAACCCAAACACGTGAACGGGCTTGATTTCGATCCCGTAGCAACCGTCGCCCGAGAGAAAGCACCCAATGCGCCCGATTCCGTATCCAATCGCCGCAGCGGGCGCCGCAAGGTCCAGAATCCGCAGGCCCCCGATTTTCGCCCGCACGCCTTGCAGAACCAGCGCCGCCAAGCCGAAAATCAGGCCGCCGTACCAGGCAAACCCCGCCGTGTCCCACAGTACGCCCCAGCCAATGGCACGGAACTCCGCCGGCGAATCCAGCACGTGCCACAGCTTGGCCCCGATGATCCCAGCCACCACCGAAACGGCAACGATTCCCACCGCATCCGCATCGATTCCTGCCCGCTTAAATGCGCGGTCCACAAGATACGCGCCCGCTACTGCCGCGAACCACAACATCAGTCCGAAGGTGGGCAATTCATGTGGCCAGAACGGTAGGGGAATGTACGGAAGCATCTCTATTTCAGTATAGACGGGCTAGTATCTCTTTCCTCTGACCCCGGACCTCTGATCTCTCATCTCTGTTCTCTGTCTTTTTCACAGTCGCAATCGTTGATCATCCGCGCGATACTGTCTCCATGGCAGCTTCCATCTACCAGGGCCTCGATATCCTCTATTCCCGCCAACAGATCGCCGAGCGCGTAGCGGAGATGGGCGCCCAGATCACTCGCGACCTCAACGGCGAAAAGCTCGTCATGGTCGGCGTGCTCAAGGGCGCGGCATTTTTTCTTGTCGACTTGTCGCGCGCCATCCAGGCCGACGCTACGTTTGACTTTGTCGCAACCTCCAGCTACGGCAAAGGCCATCGTTCCTCCGGCGCGGTAAAACTCATCAAGGACCTCGACGAGCCGATCGAGGGCAAGAACGTCCTCGTGGTTGAAGACATTCTCGATACCGGCTTGACCCTGGCTTATCTGCGCAAGATCTTCCTCCAGCACCATCCCAAGTCGCTGCGCATCGCAGCCCTGCTCGATAAGCCCTCGCGCCGCATCGAAAAAATCGAGGCAGATTATGTTGGGTTTTCCATCCCTAATCTGTTTGTCATCGGCTACGGCATGGACTACGCAGAGCGCTACCGCAACCTCCCCGATATTTGTCTGATGCCCGCCGACCACCCAGAATAGGCGACCGCGTTTTGCCCCGCCGGGCCGTCTTGTCAACCCGCCGCCTTTTTTTGCATCTATTGATTTGGTCAGGGCTCCCGAGACGACGTATACTCATCTCCCGGAGCCGGCAGGTTTCTCGCTTCGAATGAGAATTCCGCGCTCCGCTTGCGCCGCTTAAGTTGGCCCAAAGATCTTGTCTATGGCTGCCACTAGCCCGATCCGCGAATCCGACCTGGACTTTGATCACGGGACCTTCGACGCCCCGGCGTTTACCGCCAGCACCCTCGCCAGTTGGCAGTCGTTGGCCGCGGTCATCGATCACAGCTTGCTGAAACCCGACGCCACGCGCCAGCAAGTGGAAGAACTTTGCAAACAGGCAGAGCACTATCGCTTTTTGAGCGTTATGGTCAATCCCGTCTGGGCCTCCACCGCGGTCTCCATGCTGACCGGAACCGGAATTCCCGTCGGAGCTGTCATCGGGTTTCCCTTCGGAGCGTCGTTGGTTTCCACCTTGCGCCAGGAGGCCGCTGCGCTCATTCGCCTCGGTGTCCACGAGCTGGGAATGGTTCTGCCCCTTGGCCAGCTCAAGAGCGGCGACCACCGCGCCGTCGAGAACAGCATTCGCGCCGCCGTCCATGTTGCACATCATCACCGCGCTATTCTCAAGGTGAATTTGGAAACCTGCCTGCTCACCATGCCAGAGAAACTGCGTGCATCGGAGATTGCCATCCAGGCCGGCGCCGACTTCATCTCCACGGCCACCGGCTTCGCCTCAGGCGGCGCAACCCCGGCTGACGTCGCTCTCATTCGCGGCGTCGCCGGAGCGCGTTGCGGCGTAAAGGCTGCCGGCCGCATCCGCACCCTCGAACAGGTCCGTTCCCTGCTCGAAGCCGGCGCTAACCGCATCGGCTCCTCCGCCTCCGTCGCCATCATTCGCGAGCTCGGAGCGGAATAAGAGGACAGGTTCAGGTCCTGAGCCCGTCCTGACGCGATGGCAACGAGGCAGTCTTTCTGTTCCCTCACACCTGACCCCTGACCGTGCGTTATCATTCCCTTCGACCCCCAATGGCCGATACTCCGCCATCTCCGCCTCCACATCACGAATTTGAGGGAGATTACCGCCCTGCGAGTTCAACAGACCCCTCGGCGCCGCTCGATCCCATCAATGCCCGCATCGAGCCGGCCGACGTGGCTTACCTCATGCGTCTTACCGACGCATTGAATACCACCCTGGATCTGCAAACCCTGCTTAGCCGTACATCGGACCTGGTTCGCGCTCTCATTCCCTATCGCATCTTCGCAATTTTCCTGCTCAACGACCGCACCAACGAACTGCGCATGCGCTTCCAGATCGGCCACACGCCGCAGGTCGAGCGCGAACGCGTCCCAGTCGGTAAGGGAGTCGTCGGCCAGGTAGCCCTCACGCGGCAGCCGCTGCTGCTCAACGACGTGACGCAAGCCGATTACTACATTAGCGCCAACCCAGCCGTCCGTTCCGAACTCGCCGTTCCCCTCATTGCCAAGAACCGCCTTATCGGCGTGATGGACATCGAAAGCGAACTGCCCGATTTCTTCCGCCCGGAGCACCTCCACGTGCTCACCATGACCGCCTCGCGCATTGCCCAGGCCATCGAAAATGCCCGCCTCTACGCGCGCGTTTCGCGCCAGGCGCAAACCCTTGAAGTGCTGAACGAAATCGCCGTAGAGCTCGCCTCGATCCTCGAGCTCAACCCCTTGCTCGAGCGCATCGGCCAGCTCCTGCGCCGCCTGATCGACTACCAGATGTTCACCATCATGCTGCTCGACGAAAAAGGCGAGACGCTCATTACGCGTTACGCCTGGCGTTTCGGCTACTCCCACGCGCCCATGCGCCGGGTTCCTACCAGCAGCGGCCTGGTCGGCGCCGCGGTGCGCGAATGGCGCACCATCAACGCGCCCGATGTCAATAAGGACCAGCGCTACGTTCCCATGAACCCCGAGACCCGGTCGGAACTCGTCGTACCGCTCTTCTACAAAGCGCGCATTATCGGCGTACTCGACCTGGAGCACACGCGGCCCGGCTTCTTTAACGAAGAGCACGAGCGCATCCTCACTACCCTCGCCTCGCAAATCGCCATCGCCATCGAAAACGCGCGCCTTTATCAGGCCGTGCACAACCAGGAACGCCGCCTTGAGCGTGACGTTGCCATGGCCCGTGAGGTGCAGCTTCGCCTGCTTCCCTCCGGAGCGCCCTCCCATCCCCATGCCGAGATGGCCGCTCGCTTCCTTCCCGCGCGAACCATCGGCGGAGATCTCTACGACTTTCTCGATTACGGCGCCAACCGCACCGCAATCGTCCTTGGCGACGTCAGCGGCAAGGCCGCGCCTGCCGCGCTTTTCGCCGCGCTGGTTAGCGGCATCATGCGTTCCGCCGCAGCCCAGCAGCCCGAGCCGGCCAAAATGCTCGCCCTGCTCAATGACGCCATTCAGGAACGTAAGCTCGATTCGCAGTATGTCACCATGCTCTTTGCGCTCTGGAACGACGACGCCAGAACGCTGCAGGTTGCCAACTCCGGCGCTGTCCAGCCCGTCTTTTGCCGCGCCGGTCAGTCGGTCCCGGTGAAAGCTGAAGGCTTCCCCCTGGGTATGTTCCCCAACGTCACCTATGAGGAGTTCAGCGTGGCCACGCAGCCCGGCGACGTGATCGTCTTTGTCTCCGACGGAATCCAGGATGCGGAAGACGAAAAGGAAGACATGTACGGCCAGGATCGTCTCGCCGAGCTTCTCTGCGCCAGCCGCGATCTCCCCGCCATTGAAATCGCCGACGCCATCCTCGCCGACGTCTCGCGCTTCCAGGGCTCCCACGACCGCTTTGACGACGAAACCATCATCGTCCTCCGCGTGCACTAGCTCCCAGTGCGTCTTTTGGCGGTGCCCCATCCTAAGCCGCGTCTTTGTTCTTGTGGCTCGGGTGGGGCGAGACTTTCCTCGCCTCCAGACTCTCGCGCCGCCGCGGCTGTCGAGAATAAGCTCCCAGACCCTCGTTCCTTGAGGGGGCTTCACTGGCCGGCCCCGCTTACCAACCGGGCTCTCGGGGCCGAAACCTTTCGTACACTGTATCCTCAAGTTTTGGGGCTTCAATATGTTGATTCGGCTTGCATACGACATTCAATTCGATATTCCGGCACCTGTCGCTATGGTGGCGCTTCTCAATGTCCATCCCTCGCGTGCCCAAGATCTGCTGGAGCCGGACGAGGTGCAAACCCAACCGAAACTTGAAATCACCCATTACGTCGACAGTTTCGGGAACCGTTGTGCACGGTTTGTTGCTCCTCAAGGGAACCTGAGGGTTTTCAATTCCACGCTTATTCGAGACTCCGGTTTGCTCGATGAGATCGATTGGTCGGCGCGCGAGTCGGCCGTGGGCGATTTGCCGCACGAAATGCTCACCTTCCTGCTCAACAGCCGCTACTGTGAGGTGGATCGTTTTTCGACCATTGCGCTTGAACTTTTTGGACAGATCGAACCCGGTTGGGGCCGCGTGCAGACCATTTGCAACTGGGTGCACGATAAGGTGGCCTTCAACTATCAGCAGGCCCGGCCCACTAAGACTGCTCTCGATGTGTTTACTGAACGCGTCGGCGTGTGTCGCGATTTTCAGCATCTCGCCATCACCTTCTGCCGCGCGCTCAATATTCCGGCGCGCTATGCCACAGGGTATCTGGGCGACATCGGCGTGCCTGCCAGGCTTCCTATGGACTTCAGCGCATGGTTTGAGGCCTATCTAGGAGGACGCTGGTGGACCTTCGATGCGCGCAACAATCAGACGCGAATTGGTCGCGTGCTCATGGCGACAGGCCGGGACGCGGGTGATGTGGCGATGACCACCTCGTTTGGACAAGCGGACTTGCGCAGTTTTTTCGTCGTCACCGAGGAAGAAATGGCGACGTTTTCCGACGACCATCCCCACCCATAACGAGGTTCGGATTCGACCCTCGATGGTCCATTGCTCTTCGAATTTGAAGGTGCTTATGCGATCCGGTCGATCGCGGGTCTCTGCGCGTTGTTGTGCTCTGGCAATTGGTCGAGCAGGACGACATTGAGCAGCGACTTATGCACCTGGATGCGGCCGTTGTAGCTGATGAAGCCGAGCTTGCGAAAACGATTCATGAAGAAGCTGACGCGGGACCGTGTGGTCCCGATCATATCTGCCAGCGTTTCCTGGGTAATGGGCGGGATGAAGGTTTCCGGTTCGCCTGGCTTGCCGAATTCCGCCATCAACAGCAGAATCCGCGCCAGTCGCTTTTCACTGGAGTTAAACAGCTGATCGACAAGATCGGCCTGGGTTCGCATGCTGCGGGTGAGCAGAAATTTGAGGAAAATGTCAGCGAATGCAGGCTCGTCATGCATCACTCGGATCATCTCGTTTCTGCTGATCTTGAGCGCCGTGCAAGCGTTCACGGCGGTCGCGGTCGCCATGTGCAACCCCATGATTGCTGCGAGAGATTCCTCTCCGACAAAATCGCCCGTGGATAGAAGAGTGATTGTGGCTTCCTTACCCCGCTGCGAAACAACCGTGACTCTTGCGCGGCCCTTTTGCAGATAGAACACAGCGTTTGCCATGTCTCCCTGGCAAAAAAATGTCTGCTTTGGCTTCAACTCGACAATGGTTCGGCCGAGCCCCGCACTTGCGAGAAAGGTTACGGGATCGAACTTGGTGACTCTCTTACTCATAAGAATGTACCCTCGATGCGGCTCGTTCGATTATGGCGGCTTCGTCAAGCCTACGGATCCTTTGCCGCGAGGCGCCGCGTGGAGCACTGTCTCGAATGGATCAAGGACGACGAGGAAGATGCCGTCAGAGATAACAGGAACTCGGCTCTCTTTAGCGTCCCGGCAACCGCGGCGTTGTCCCGGTTGGTTCTTGCGACGTATGCGCGGGATAGCCTGGTCGAAGATCAACAGCAGCCGCGATCAATCCCTGTCCATCATCGCCTGAATTCCAAGGGCCGATCTGGTCAATATTGCTCACTGAAAGAAGGTCGCTGGAGTTCCGCGCGATTGAGCGGTCGCGATCTATCAAGAGGGCCATGGTTGAGCAACGATCTATGAACGCGCGCTTCTCAACGCGTCTGCATTGCCAACCCGCTCGCGGATCTCGCGATCCGAACCGGCGCAGGCGCAGCACCAGGATGCTGCGCCCATCGTTCCGGCAGGGGAAGGACCTTCAGGATCCTGAGTAAAGCATCGCCGCTGGCGCCCTTTTCAAAGAAGGCGTCGGCAAGAGCGCCGCTGTGGATCTTATCCCAGGAGTATGCGCCACTCATGGCAATGATTCGGATCGAGGGAAACTGTCGACGAACCAGCCCGAGGAATTCAAAGCCTGAGATGTCAGGCATGCTCAGGTCAAAGATGAGGAAATCAGGAACTTCGTGGCAGATCTCAACCAATGCCGAGAAACCGTTGGTCGTAGACCGCGCGGAATAGCCGTTCTCAGTGAGAGTTTGCGATAGCAACTGTCGAATTGAAGGTTCATCGTCTACGATGAGAAGGCTCGCCCTCGTTTCAGGCACATCTAACCCCCATCTCCGCGGAAACTGGGCCAAGTATGCCGTTATCTTCGTCGGGGCGATGAGCAATTTTGAACACAAATTGGAAATTTCTCTAGGCGACCGGAGTTCGCCCGCGGCGCGACCTTGCGAAAGGGTGCAGTCCGCTCCATAGACGTCTCCCGCGAAATCGATTGACCGGCCGCCATCTCATCGAGCGAGCCTTATTGCTCAGAAACTGCCAGTCAATGCTTCTAGAGTGAGGTTACCTTGTGCGCCTCAGTGCGCGGAAAGAAAGTGACGCTGCGCACGGGTAGAAAAGGGTGAGTTAAGTGAAAAGATTCATGATGATAGTGGCATTGTTCAGTCTGGGTGTGGCAAGCATTGCCGCGGCAGAGACTCGTGAAGATGTGCAGAACCGGCTCGACAATGCAACGCTGGTGCTGCACCAGATCATGGCCGCGCCGGATAATGGCATTCCGCAAGAAGTGTTGGAGCACGCAAAGTGCATCGCGGTAATACCGCACATGATCAAGGGCGGCTTAGTGTTTGGTGCCGAGAACGGCAAGGGCATCGCCACCTGCAGAAACGAAAACGGATGGAGCGCGCCAGCGTTCTTTGCTATCACCGGCGGAAGCTGGGGATTGCAGATCGGCGTCGAAGGCGTGGATGTGGTTATGGTTTTCCAGAGCGAAAAGGGAATGCAACGCCTGGAAGACGCCAAGTTCCAGCTTGGAGCTGACGCTTCTGCGGCAGCCGGACCGGTGGGTCGCCATGCCACCGCCGATACCGACTGGAAGCTGAATACCGAAGTCCTGACCTACTCGCGAGCCAAAGGCCTGTTTGCCGGACTTACTCTGACCGGCGCCGATGTACGCCGCGACGATAGCTCAATGGATGCCTTCTACGGTCCTGACACCTCCACACACCGTGTCCTGCGCGGCGAAGTGGCAACCCCTGCATCGGCAAACCCATTCATCGATGCAGTCAGAGACGCAAAAGCGCAAGCGATTGCTTCGAACTAACAGCAGTTTGTGAATGTGTTGGGCGCGCCTGAGGCGAGCTTTCCGTCTCAGGCGTTCACAACCAAGAGAGGATTACCACGTATGCTTTGGACAGTTTTCGTTATCCTTCTGGTTTTGTGGGTTCTAGGTTTCAGCTTTCACATAGCAGGCAGCCTGATTCACCTTCTGCTGGTGATCGCGTTGATCGTCCTGCTGTTCAACCTGTTCGCTGGACGCCGCAGCGCTTTGTGAAGTAGCCGGAGAGAACGTCGGGCCCGCTGCCTGAGCTGAGCTGCCCGTGGCTCATATTGCTCAGACAGCCGCGATGCTTATGACTAGGCTCAGGCGTGTAAGGATAGATAAGTGATGGTCCCGGTCAAGTCATGGGAATTCATGTACTGAGTCAACCCCTTATGTAGGCTGCTGTTGCCGTGTTGATGTTAGCGGCGTCAAAGCATCCCACCTTAGCTTTGGAACCGCAGACACCGTAAGGGGGTCTCACATGCGTGGAATCAAGATTCTATTCGGTACGACGGCACTGCTTGCCGGCCTGGCGTTAGCGCCAAAGCTTCAGGCACAGATCTACGTCGACGTTGGCGTTCAACCTGTTTGTTCGTACGGCTACTACGGCTACGCGCCTTATGCCTGCGCGCCCTATGGCTATTATGGGCCGGGATATTTCTACAACGGCATCTTCCTGGGGATGGGCCCCTGGGGCGGGTGGGGTTACAGTCACGGATGGGGCAGCCATCGCTTTGTGAGTGAAGGCGGAGGAAGCTACCATGGCGGACCTGGGCGCGTGTCCTACAACGCCAGCGGCGGCCAAGCTCGCGGTGGCGGCGCGGCCCAAACCAGAGCAGCAGTTGCCCATTCCAGCGGCACGCGTCCCAGTGCTGGTCATGCAGCAGTGACGCGTACCAGCGCATCGCGGCCAGCCCAGACCACATCTTCGCATGCGAGCGCATCGCACGCATCAGCTTCGCGCTCAGCTCCAAGCGGCGGATCCCGCGGCGGCGGTGGACATGAAGGCGGCGGAGGCGGCCAGCGGCACTAACCTGTAGCTGCTGAATAACTCAGTAGGCTGCACAACAAGCGGCGGAGCATACCTGCTCCGCCGCTTTGCTTTTTGCTGAGGTCTGTCTGGTCGCTCCCTACTCCGGCGGGCACGGTCCTGCACAAGAATCGTGGTTGCATAGGAAAGCGCCTTTGCACTTGACACGCGACCTGACTACGGGTTGATATCAACATATTCGTCAGTCTCTTCCTGGCTTGCCTGCAGCAAAGGTTCAATCCCGATTGCCCACGTTGGAGGTTCCAAAAGATGTCCTTCCTGCGCGACCTCAAAATAGCCCTGCGCTCGTTGGCGCGCGTTCCCGCTCTGTGGGTTACCATTGCCATCACGCTCGCCCTGGGCATCGGGGCCAACGCCGCCATCTTCAGCGTGGTGCGTGAGGTGCTGCTGCGGCCGCTGGCGAACCAGAATGAGAGCCAGCTCTTGTATCTGCGGCAGAGCGCAATGGGTATCGGGGTTGCCAACGCCACCTTCTCGGTTCCTGAAATTCACGACATCGGCGCGAATCTGAAGACCATCACGCAGCTGGGCACGTTTTCTGAGATTGGATTCACCATCGTTGGCCTGGGCACGCCGCGCGAGATTCCAGCCGGCGTCGTGGATGGCAATTATTTTCAGGTGATGGGCCTGAGGCCAGTGCTGGGGCGGTTGTTGACACCGGCCGACGACGGGCCCAACGCTGCCGGGGCCATCGTGCTCACGTATAAGTTCTGGCGCGACTCGTTGCACTCCGATCCCAGCGTGCTGGGAAAGGTGGTGCGGCTCGAGAGCATTAGCGGCGCGCGCTCGGCAACGGTTGTGGGCGTGCTTGAACCGTCGGTTCCCTACCCCGTGGCTACCGAAATCATCGCCAACGTGGTGACCAGCCCGCATCATCTTTCGGCCACCATGGTGCAGGGGCGCGAGCACCGGATGACCGAGGTGTTCGGGAGGCTCGCGCCGAGCGTCACGCTCGAACAGGCACGCGCCGAGCTGAATACGGTGTACTTGGCGATGACCCAGGAGCATCCCGAGGTTTACAAGCCGGAAGACCACTTCACGATCGGCGTGACGCGCATGCACAAGCAGATTAACGCGCGCGCCAACACGATTCTGTGGGTGCTGTTTGCGGCAGCGGGGCTGCTGTTTGTGATTGCCAGCTCGAATGTCGCAAACCTGGTGCTGGCGCGCACGGTGCGGCGTGAGCCGGAGCTAGCCATTCGTTCGGCCCTGGGCGCGAGTCCAGCCGTACTGCGCCGCAGCCTGCTGGCTGAGAGCCTTGTGCTGTGCGGCACAGGTACCGTGGCGGCAGTATTGCTGGCGGTGCCGATGGTGAAGGTACTGGCCCATTATGCGCAACGCTTCTCGGTGCGCGCGGCCGATCTCACACTCGATTCAAGCCTGCTGTGGTTCGGGGCAGCGCTGGCCATTATCGCCTCGTTCTTTCTCGCGTATATTCCGCGACTGCCATCGCCCGATACGCCGGCGAACAGCCTGACTGGACGCGGGGCGCGCGTGACGGGCTCGAGCAACCGCAAACTGCGCATTTTTGCCGTCACGCAGATTGCTGCGTCGTTCCTCTTGCTCACCGGCGCCTGCGTGCTGATGAAAACGCTTTACGTGCTTGAGCAGACGCGTCCGCCGTTCGACTCAGCCAATGTGCTGGCGGTCAATTTGCCGGTGATGAATTACGGCAGGACCAGCGCACAGGTCAGCGAGTTCTATCGCGAAATTAAGGAACGCGTGAGCACACTGCCCGGCGTGGAGCATGTGTCGGAGGGATTCACTGTTCCCTGGCGGGACGATCAGGCCAACGGTATCAGCTTGACTTTCGCGGCTCAGGGAGCCCACCGGCAGCAGGATGGCAAGGACGAATTCCGCGCCCAGTTCCGCTCGGTGTCGCCGGGATTCTTTGCCACCATGGGCGTTCCCATACTGGATGGGCGCGACTTCAACGACGGCGACAAGGAGGGTAACGAGCGGGTCGTCATCATTAGCCAGAGCTTGGCGAATGAGCTCTATCCCGGTCAGAACGCTGTGAATCGCACCATGTGGTGGACTGACGGTGTGATTAAGTTCATCGGCATCAGCCCTGAGCCGCGGCGGATCGTGGCTGTGGTGCCCGACTTCGACGACGAGAACATCATTCCCCAGCCGGCCATGACCATCTACCAGCCGGTCGACCAGGAAGGATGGAGCGACAGGCTGTTCGTGCGCGCCCACCAGGATCCCTATTCGCTGGTGCCGGCCATCACCTCGCTGATTCACAACATGTCCGCCGATCAGCCGGTGGAGCGGTCAACGACGCTGGGCGATGTCCGCGCCGAAGTTCTCACACCTGACCGGCTCAATGCAATCGTGTTTGGCGGATTCGCGGCGGTGGCTCTGCTGATCTCCGTGGTAGGCGTGGCGGGCGTGCTGGCCTTCTCGGTGAGCGGGCGGACGCGTGAGTTCGGAATTCGCATTGCACTCGGCGCGCAGCCTTCCAACATTCTCACCGATGTGCTGCTTGATGGATTGCTGATGGCGGGGATTGGTGTGGGTGTCGGCGCAGTCATCGGCATCGCATCGACGCGCCTGGCGGCGAGCTATGTCTCGGCCATCGGTCAGCCGGGAGCTCTGGCTCTGGGCCTATCGGCGTTGGTGATTCTCACCGCGGCTGTGATTGCATCGGCGGTGCCCGCGGCGCGGGCGGCGAGAGTGAATGCAGTGGAGGCGTTACGTGCTGAGTGAGTGACGAGGGAGTGCGGAGGCATTTCAGCTCACACACCGACAAGCCGTGAAAAATGGCTTGCCATCTTGATCAAAGCGGAGTCGAAAGATCTGCGGTTGCTTTTCGCTCCGGAAAACCCTGCCTTCCGAATCGCCGTTTGATCAGCTCCCGCCACCAGCCCGCGGACTTGCCGACTTGTTGGTTCTTGCCGCTAGGGTGGCGGCGAGACTCCCCCTCGCCTCCAGCCTCCGCGCTCCTCCTACCTCCCTGCGCATACAATCCTGAACGAGAGCCATGATCGCCAAAACCATCATCGAACCCTTCCGCATCAAGAGCGTTGAGCCTATTCGCTGGACCACTCGCGCGCAGCGCGAGGAACTCCTGAAGGCCGCGCACTACAATCTTTTTCTGCTGCCCGCCGACGACGTCCTAATTGATCTGCTCACCGACTCCGGAACCGGCGCCATGTCGACGCACCAGTGGGCGGCCATTATGGAAGGCGACGAAAGCTATGCCGGCAGCCGCAGCTTCGACCGTTTTCGCGATTCCGTCCAGGGAATTTTTGGTTTCAAGCACGTGATCCCCGCGCATCAGGGCCGCGCCGCCGAACGCATCCTCTTCGGCGTCATGTGCAAGCCCGGCGACGTCGTTCCCAACAACACACATTTCGACACTACCCGCGCCAACGTCGAGTTCACCGGAGCGGAAGCAGTCGATCTCGTCATCCCCGAAGGCAAAGAACCCGCGCTCCAGCATCCCTTCAAAGGCAACATGGACGCGGCCGCCCTCGAGAGCCTCATCGAGCGCGTGGGCCGCGACCGCGTGCCGCTCGTCATGCTCACCGTCACCAATAACTCCGGCGGTGGCCAGCCCGTTTCCATGGAAAATGTTCGCCAGGTCAGCGCGGTATGCCGCAGGCATCGCATCCCGCTCTACTTCGACGCCTGCCGCTTTGCCGAAAACGCCTGGTTCATCAAGTTACGCGAGAAAGGCTACGAACAAAAAAGCCCGAAAGAAATCGCGCAGGAGATGTTTCGTCTCGGCGACGGATGCACGATGTCGGCAAAGAAAGACGGCATGGCGAATATAGGCGGCTTCCTGTGCACCAATGACGACCGCCTCGCCCAGCAGGAGAAGAACCTGCTCATTCTCACTGAGGGCTATCCAACCTACGGCGGCCTCGCCGGCCGCGATCTCGAAGCCATCGCCGTCGGTCTCAACGAGGCGCTCGAGCCGGATTACCTGCGCTATCGCATCGCTTCAACCGCGTATCTCGGCACTCACATTGCGGCCGCTGGCGTGCCCATCGTCCAGCCTCCCGGTGGCCACGCCATCTACATTGATGCTCGCGCCTTCCTGCCTCACATCCCGCCAGACCAGTTCCCCGGTGTGGCGTTGGCATGCGAACTCTACCTGGAAGGCGGCGTACGATCCGTCGAAATCGGTACCCTCATGTTCGCTCAAGCCGCACAGATGGATCTTGTCCGCCTGGCCATTCCACGCCGCGTCTACACGCAGAGCCACATCGACTATCTCGTCGAAGTGATTCTCGAAGTCTTTAAGAACCGCGAGCGCATCCGCGGCATGCGCCTCACCTACGAAGCTCCGTTCCTGCGCCATTTCACGGCGCACCTGGAGCCTGCGGCCTGATCGATTTCACTTCGCTGTGAGGAGCTGCCATCATCTCCTTCAACCGCGCCGTCAACGGTGCGCTTGCGGGTCCATTCCAGGACGTGTTCAAGATGCCGTAAGTTTCTACCGCACCGTAGGTCCGGGTGTTTCCTGTCGACTGCGTTCCGTTTACGGCCCAGTATGTCCAGTCAATTCCGTTTTCCTCCACGTACCTGCTCATCATTTGGAACCAGTACCCGCCGTCTTTTCTATTGTTGCTGTCGATGCACGTGTCGGTTGTCGTGCATGTCCCGAACTCCCCGATCCAGACGGGTTTCGGATCGAGCCCGGTCATCAGGTATCCCCACTGCGTATTCACATGGCTGGTGTACAGGCTGTACCCCGTTGCTGAGCTTGAACCCGAATAGTCAAACCCGTAATCGTGTGCCGAATACACTAGCCTATTCAGCACATTCAGACGTATGGGCAGAGCCTTCGCTCCTGTCAGATCAAGCGCATAGTTCACGCCTTCCACAAACACCAGCAGATTGGGATTCGCCTTGAGCACAGCATTTCCGCCCAACTGCGCCGCGGCATGCCAGTCGTTTGCCCGATCGCCGCCCCAAGTGGCCGGCGCCCGCGGCTCGTTGCGCAAATCCGCGCCGATCACCAGCGGATTGCTCTCGTACCGCTGCACCATCCCTTGCCAGTCGGCGATCCACTTGGCCTGCGGATATTGCGCGTTGTACCAGAGCGCATTTCCATCCGTCGCGCCGCAGCACCACTCCGCATCGCTGTTGTGATTGTCGAGAATCACCATAATGCCCGCGTTGGTCAGAGCCGCAATCACCTGGTCCAGAATCGTGAGCGCGTTTTCTCCCTCCATGCCGGGATTCGCGGTCAGGGCATAGTTCCCCACCACGGGATTGCTCTCATACAACTGGTTCGACCACGGCAGCCGCACTACGTTAAATCCCATGCTCTTGATCTGCTGAACGATGCTCGACAACGTCGCGATCTCGAGCCCCGCAACCACAAAATCTTCCGACTCCGCACCGTACCAGTTCACGCCGTTCAGGCGCACCCGGTTCCCGTTGCTGTCGACGATGAATCGCCCTGATGTGTGTAACGGAAATACAGCGGCCGCAGCAGCGGCGCAGGCGCAGACGATGAGGGCAAACGACGCCGAGATCTTTCCGATCACTCCAACTCTTTGCAAAACCACTCGCATTGAGAACAAGCTCCGAGAATCTATGGTTGGAATCATAAACTCATCGCAAGCCGGTTTCTCGATACAGAGGTCAGTTCGATAAACTCAAGACAGGCGCCTGTCGCACGAACCAGCAAGAAGCCAGGAGCTGACAGCTAGAGCTGAATGCAAACCGCCGTCCACGAACGCGTCATCCGCCCCGCCCGCAACATCATGGGGAGCCTGCGCCTGCCCGGCGACAAATCCATCAGTCATCGCTACGCTTTGCTAGGCGGGTTCGCAGAGGGCGTCTCTCGCTTCACCAACTTCTCCACCGGGGCAGACTGCGCATCGACTCTTGCCTGCATGCAGGCGCTCGGCGCAACCGTCGCGCGCACCGGGCCAGACTCAGTCGAAATCAGCGGTGTCGCCGGCCAGGTCGTTCCTCCGCAACAGCCCCTCGACTGCGGCAACTCCGGCTCGACCATGCGCATGATCTCCGGACTGCTCGCGCCGCAGGCTGGCCGCTTCACCCTCATCGGCGACGCATCGCTCTCGCGGCGGCCCATGGAACGCATTCGCAAGCCTCTCCAGGAGATGGGCGCGCTCATCACTCTCACCGACGGTCACGCGCCGCTCACCATCGAGCGCGCAACTCTTCGTGCAATCGACTACACCACTCCGGTTCCCAGCGCACAGGTCAAAAGCTCGATTCTCTTCGCCGGCCTGCAAACGGCCGGAACCACCACCGTCCGCGAATCCGTACGCACCCGCGATCACAGCGAGCTCGCCCTGCGCGCCTTTGGCGCCACGATCACGCGAACTGCCGACTCGGTCTCGATCACCGGACCGCAACGCCTGCACGCCATCGACGCCGCCGTCCCCGGCGACCTCTCGTCGGCGGCGTTCTTCCTTTGCGCAGCAATTCTCTTCCCCGGGTCCAGCCTGGTCATCGATTCGCTCGGCATCAATCCCACGCGCGCCGCGCTGCTTGACGTTCTCACCAGTCTGGGCGCGCGTATCTCCGTGCTCAACCTCGAAGAGAAGCACTCCGAGCTGGTCGGCATCGTGCAAATCACGACGCAGCCTGAAGGTCTAGGCTCCGTCGAAATCTCCGGCGCGCTTTCGGCGCAGCTTATCGATGAATTGCCAGTTCTGGCGGCAATCGGGCCGTTCTCCGCTGGTGGGATTCGCATCCGCAACGCGAAGGAGCTGCGCGTCAAGGAATCGGACCGCATTGCGCTGGTGGCGAAGAATCTGCGCGCGATGGGCGCCGAAGTGACTGAATTCGAGGACGGCCTCGATGTTCCAGGCGGCCAGACGCTGCACGGCGCAACCATCGATTCCGGCGGCGACCATCGCATCGCCATGGCATTCAGTGTCGCGGCGCTGCGCGCCGAAGGCGAGACGCTGATCCAAGGCGCAGATTCGGCGTCGATCAGCTTCCCTGAGTTCTTCGATCTCCTCGACCAGATCGCCGAACGCTGACAGGAGACTCAGGATCTGTTGGCAGTTTCTGGCTAATTCGCAAACCGTCTGGCGGACTTACTGGGACCGGTCGCGGATACGCATCCATCGCCACAGCGGTTTGGAGTCTGGGTTGATGTGACACGCCAGTTCAATCAGTCGCCATCGGCGTTCTCCGATTTCTCTTGACAGTCGCATCACAGCCAGAGAGTCTTCTATAGCTCTTCTTCCCTGAAACCTGCGGCTAACTATCGAACTCCACCGGACACCTAGTCCCTCTTGCTCCGGGTTCCATGGGCGATGCTGAGTCTCGTTGGAGGTCCAGGAAAATGCTCCGTTCGTCAGCTCAAGTCATGCGGATGGTGGTTGACGCGATCTTTATCGCGGCGGTCCTTACCGGAGTGCGTGCCAGCGCACAGGCGCAATCGGCCCCTGTGCAGATCTCGGCCGCTCCTGCCGGGGCAATCGATCCGTCCAAGCTGCCCGACATCGAGGGCATCCATCTGGGAATGTCCGTTGATCAAGCATCCGCCATCATGAAGACGCTTTTCCCGGCTCCTTCGCATAAGCTCAGCGTGACCGCTGGGAGATTTATGAACGCGCCCGACAAGCCCTGGATCACCAGCATGACTGGCCAGCTCGTCACCCTCCCCTGTAACGCTTGCGCCGATCTGGTAGTCCTACGGCTCAACACGCCGCCAAATCCGACGCAGGTTGTTTCCGTCGAGCGGACTCTGGTACTCGCGGATAGCCAGCAACCAACGTTGGACGCCACACTCGCAGGCCTGCGCCAAAAGTATGGCCCCGAAACACAAAAGAGCAACAATGGGACCGTAATGGTCACACTGTCCTGGATGTTCGACGAGCGGGGCAACCACCTTCCCGCTTCAACTCCGCAATTCACCCCCGGATGCGCCGGTACCATCGCCCAGCCGCAACCAGGCGGCACCGGCCTCGACAATCCTTACGGCTATGGCTTCGTCCTCGCCAGCAGTCCTGTTACACCGCAGGTTATCGCGTCTATGAAGGCCAACGCTTGCCGCTCTCATGTCTACCTTCGCGTCGAGCTGTCCCTCGTAGGACCTGGTAACTCGCTTGTCAGAATCATGGCTTTTCATATGAGTGACAACGATCTCGACACGCGCGACGTAATCGCCGGGCAACAATATCTCGATGGCCTCGCGGCTGCGCGAAAGCAGCAACAACTGAAAAGCGCGCAGCAGCAATCGGCCCCGACTTTGTAGGTCGTCGACACAAAGCACAAGCCGTGACTCGCGGCAGCATATTCCAATTTGGGGATAACAAGGTGAACAATCGCCCGACGATACAGGTGAAATTATTCGCGGTAGTCTTTATTGCGGCAACTATTCCCGGCTCGGCCACCATCGCGCAAGCGCCGATCCAGGTGCCCGTGGCGCCCGCCGGAGGAATCGACTCGTCAAAGATGCCTGACGTTGCCGGCATTCATCTCGGAATGGCCCCGCAAGCGGTTTTCGCCATCATGAAGCCGCTATTCCCTGACAACCATCCCCGAGGGTTAGGACTGTCCCTCGGTTATGCGAAATTTGGACATGCTCCGGACACGCCCTGGCTCCAAACGCTCGTCGGGGATGCAGACGCATGCGGCAACAACGAATGCGCCGACATAGTCAGCGTGGTTTTCAACGGACCACCGAACAAACAGGGTGCGATTGGCTTGGAACGTAGTGTTAACTTCCAGGAGGGCAAGCGGCCCACGCCAGACACCTTGAAGGCTGCACTGCTTCAAAAGTACGGTCCCAATCCCTTTGTCGTTAACAATCCAGCCATAATGGGCTGGGCCTACGACGAGCAGGGGCAACCGATCGTTCCTCCTAATGGAAAGGCTCTGGTGCAATGTGCCGGAACTCTGACCTCCGGGGCGGGCGGTGGGCCGAGCCCCACTAATGCAGCGTTGGAGTACGGCCTCACGGGCACCCGTCCGATGACACAAGCAGACGTGACCGACTTAATGCGCAATCCTTGCCGGGTGGGCGTGTACGTCCTGGTGAGAATGAATGTGTCTGCCCAGGTTGTGAACGGATTCAGCATCAAAATCAGCGAGAACTCTGAAGCCACTCGCGATGCCATCGCCCAACAGAAGTATCTGGACAGTGTGGCTGCCGGCCAACAACAGCAGCAACTGAACAAAGCTAAGCAGCAGGCAGTACCCACGCTTTGAGACCGTGCGAATTTCGCGGCAAAATGGCTCACTCCCAAGCGGGCCATTCGTCTCCCTTGGTCTCTGGCTTTATTGCGCTGCCGGCCGCTACTGCGTCGGCGGCGGAGCGGGCGTCTGCTCCTGCGTTGCCGGCGGCTTCGTCGTCGGTTCGTTGCCCGTCGTAGCCGGTTGCACTCCGGGCACGACCGGCGCGGTCGTCACGTTGCCCGATGCTGCTTCTGTCAGGTTGATCGAATAATGCTGCATCGTTGACGCCAGCGTCTGGTAGAGTCCCGAGCGGTCTTTGGCATATGCCGCATGCGCGGCAATCAGGTTGTCATCGGCCGTGGCCAGGCTGCGCGCCTGCTGCAGCACGCTGGCCGTGGTCGAGGCTCCAAGGTGCAGCTTCTTCTGTTCGGCGTCGAGGCTTTGCTGTGCGAAGTCGCGCGCCGCTTCGGCCGCTTTCACCTGGGCGCGGTCGTTGGTCAGGGCGAACATCGCGTTCACCACCTGCATGCGAATCTGGGTGTATTTCTGCTCGAGCTGCAGCTCGGCCTGCCGGTATTCCATCAATGAGCGCTCTTGCACCGACTGCGCGTAGCGATTGCGAATTGGGACGGTAAGAGTGAATGTCAATCCCTTGTCCGGAGCCGTGCTGTTTACCAGATCCGACAGTACGCCGCCATACCCTCCAGGCACGGTACTCATGTAGCCGGTGGGAAAGCAGGATTCGCCAAAGAAACTGCAATTGGGATTGAGAGGGCCGCCGGTTACGCTGGCGCCATAGTACGCATTGAAATCCAGTGTGGGCAACAGCGCATTCCGAGCGCCTTTCAGCGTGATCTCGTCGTTGCGCAGCGTCAGCACCGCCTGTTCGAGCTCGGGCCGCTGTTGAAAGGCTTCCTGTACCAGCGCTTCGACCGGTTGGCTCTCCTCCTGAATCGGTTCCAGGCTTACGCGATCCGTAGGAATCACCGGGGCCGCGGTGAGCGCCGGGTCGTTGAGGTTGCGCGCAATCGCCTGCTTGATGATCTGTTGCTGGTAGTTCAGGGAGCTCTGCGCGCTGATCAGGGACTGCTGGTCTGCCGCCACGCTCGACTGCGCGTTTACCACGTCGAGCGGAGCCATGGTTCCGATCTGGAGCTGCTTCTGGTTGTCGCCGAGCAGTTGGTTGCTCTGCTCCAGCGCGCGCTGCTTGGCCTGCACGTCCTCATATGCCTGCACCAGGCCCCAGTAGATCGTCTCCACCTGGTTCACGGTGAAAAGAATCTGCTGCCGGAACGACGAGTCGGCGATGCGCCGGTCGTTCAGCGCCTGGTACATGAACCGCTTGTTGATCCAGATTCCCGCGCCCTGCAACAGGTGCTGCGTCACCGTCGCCTTGAAGTAGGAGTTATAGTTCGGCAAATAGAACGTGAGCGAGCTGTTGCTGGTGACACGGCTGTTGTTCCAAGTGAGAGCCAGCGCGGTTCCGGGAGTAAAGCCCTGGTTGAATGTGAAGTTATACGAGTTGGTGTTGCTCGCGGCCGCAGGGCTGAAGAGGCTGGTCTCCTGCGTCCGGTTGCGATCAAATTGCAGCGTTCCCGTCACCGACGGGTCGAGGCTCTCCGGTGTTGGTCCCGCGCCGGCGGTGGTCAACGTCAAACCCGAAACGCCGGAACCCGCTCCGCCTGCGCCGCCCGAAGTTCCGCCCGGGCCGCCTCCCCCCGTTGCCGCCGAAGAAGACGACCCCGTCAGCGTGTTCGAAACAATCGCGGTGGGTACGCCCAAAGGCGCTGCCCCGGTCCGGGTGCGCAAAATGTCGGTGTCTGCGATGTCCAAGTCGTAGCGTGCAATCGCAATATCGTAGTTGTTCTCAATTGCCAGCGCAATCGCGTCGGAAAGGCTGAGGTAGATCTTGCCGTCCTTCACCAGATCGTTGAGGCGCACGGAATTGACGAAGCTCGCCTTGGGAATCGACGTCGGCATATAAATCTTCAACGGATTTCCCAGCCAGTTCGCATAGGCCTTGGAGAAATCGCGGCTGGAGGTACGCAGCTCGATCGGCTGCGTGACTGCCGGCGCGGGCGCAGGCGGTAACTGCGAAGCAGCTTTGTCGGGTCCGTTCGAGCCCGCGCCATATTGCTGCGCCAGCCCCTGCTGAGGCATGCAGGCCATCAGCGTCAGCAACAGGGCTGCGACCGCACGAAGATTGTCGCCGGATCGCTGACGCCGCTGATGCCTCCGGTTTTCCTGCAGCGTGATTCCATCCTGCGCACACACACCCTTACCGAAAAATCGCATGATCTTCTCCAAAATTCGTTTGGGCACACGGAACACTTCTCCAGACGGCCTGCCAGCCGATCCGGATGCAAGTTTTTGGGTCTCCAATTCGATTATCCGCTTCAGACTCCGTCTTCACGTCTCGATTTCATTTACGAAATCGATACCCGCACCGTTCCCTGTGACCCCAACCTTCTAAAACCCTTCCCGAAAACCTCCGAAGAACTTTCTTCCTCTGGTGATCGGAATATCGGGTCTCTCAAACCTCCGAGAGCCGCTGCCCTCGGAGACCTCACCGACGAAACTCCCTGCCGCATGCCGGCCGAAGCGCCCCCTTGAGCGATTGCCTCGCAGCCTAGAACCACTCGAACCTGTCTCGTCCCAGCGAAACTGTCGGTCCGGTCCGGCTCCATTCCGCTTTGATCCACGGCCTGGTCATGGTCAGGTCACGGTGAGCGCCTCAATTAACTAACTGGTTAGTAAAATACAGCCGCCGCCCGTTCACTTGCAACTTTTCCTGTGGATTTTTTCCGAAATACGGTGCTCCGAAGCTCCGACCTCTCCCGGGCCTTCGGCGATCTTCAACTATTCTGTAGATAAGTGGATTTCCGTGCCTGATTCGAATCAACTTAGCGGGGAAGCTCAGAACTGGCGGCTGACGCTCTCCTACGATGGAACCGACTACCAAGGCTGGCAGGTGCAGCCAGGTCAGCCAACCATTCAGGCGGAGTTGCAATCGGCGCTCGGGCGAGTGACAGGCGAGTCGCCTCTGCCTCAGGGATCTGGGCGCACCGACGCTGGCGTGCATGCACTGGCCCAGGTGGCCAGCTTTCCGCTTCGCGCTCCCATTCCGCCCGAAAATCTTCTTCGCGCGCTCAATCGCACGCTCCCTCCGGCTATTCGCATCTCCGAAGCCAGGACGGTACGAAGTACCTTTCACGCGAGGCGCTCGGCGGTGGCCAAGACCTACGAGTATCGCGTCCTTCCCGGCCCCGACTGCTCTCCATTCCTGGCTCGCTACGTGTACAGCTGTCCCTGGTCCCTCGACCTTGCTTTGCTCCAGTCCGCAGCCCGCCAATTCATCGGCGAACACGATTTTCAAAGCTTCGCCGCAACCGATCCCGATCTGGCGCACCGCAATCGCGAGGCAAGCGAAGAATCGGATCCGAAACCGGAAGCGCTTCAGCAGGAGCCGGCCAAGGAGTCGACGATCCGCTCCATCTTTTCCTCTGCGTGGGAACGGCGATCCGTCGAATCCGCCCAATTGCTGGTCTATCGCGTGCGCGGCAACGGCTTTCTGCATCACATGGTGCGCAATCTCGTCGGAACCATGATCGATATCGGTCGCCGCTACTTAGCTCTTGACGAGATTCCCAGGATTCTCGTGGCGCGCTCCCGCGCAGCCGCTGGACCTACGGCTCCCGCACGCGGCCTGTTCCTCGTCTCCGTCGAATACCCACCCGAGGAACCCTGAGCCCACTCTCTTGCTCCCTTGCTCCCCAGTTGTCAGCTAGCGGCTAGAAGCTAGCAGCTAGAGGCTGCCTAATCGTTCCCTTGTTCCCTCGTCGTCCTCTGCCCTCTGTTCTTTCCCTGCTACCCTAAATCCATCCATGCCGACGCTCTCGCGCAACTCGGCCTTCGCACAGGTCACCGGCCTCGCCGCACAGCGCGCCGTTCATGCCGCGTTTGCCTGGCTGCACGCCAATCCCAAAACCATCATGGATTGGCAAATAGAAGTCGCAGCCATTCCGGCCCCATTGCGCGGCGAGCGAGCGCGGGCTGACTGGTTGGCGGCGCGCTTCCGCGAGGCAGGCCTGACGCAGGTCGAGATCGATACGGCCGGCAACGTGGTGGCGATGCTGCCTGCGAGGCGCCTGCCTCCTGAAAGCACCGGCCCCGTCGTCCTGCTCTCGGCGCACCTCGATACCGTCTTTCCCGCCGGCACCGCGATTGACCCGTCCTTCGACGGCACCCGTCTTCGCGCACCCGGAGCGAGCGACAATGCTGCCGGAATTGTCGGCTTGCTAGCCGTTGTCCGCGCGCTTCTTCACGCCGACGTCGATCTGCCCGCTCGGCTCGCTGTGCTGGGCAATGTTGGCGAAGAAGGCGAAGGCGATCTGCGGGGCGTGCGCTACGTCTATGACCACAGTCCGCTCGCCGGCCGCATCGCCGCCCACATCGTCCTCGACGGCCCCGGCGCCGATGCCGCCGTCACGCAGGCGCTCGGCAGCCGCCGTTTTCAGGTCGCCGTTACGGGCCCCGGCGGGCACAGCTTCAGCGACGCAGGCACGCCCAACCCCATCGCCGCCCTCGCCGCCGCTCTGGCCGCACTGGTCGATACTTCGCTGCCCGAGGAGTCTCGCACGACCTTGAACCTTGGCACCATCTGCGGCGGCATCAGCGTCAATTCCATTCCCGAACGCGCGCAGGCCACGGTCGATTTTCGTTCCACCGATCCCGACCAGTTGGTTCGTCTCGAGGTGGCGCTGCATCGCTTTGTCGAAGACGCCGTCGAACGCTCGAACGCGCGGTCCAAGACCTTCAATGGCCGGTCACGAGGACGCCTCTCCTATTCCATCGCCCAGATTGGCGATCGCCCTGCCGCGACTTTGCCCGAAGATTCCCCTTTGCTCGCCGCCCTGCTCGCCGTCGATCGCCACCTAAGGCTGCGCACCGACATCCGCTTGGGCTCGACCGACGCCAATCTTCCTCTCTCCCTCGGCGTTCCTGCATTGTCGATGGGAGCGGGCGGCGAGGGCGGCGCGGCCCACACGCTGCAGGAGTGGTACTCGCCCAAAGACCGCGAGATCGCTCTGAAGCGCGTGCTCCTGCTGGTATTGACCATGATCGGTTGGGCGGCGGAACAATAGCTCGTCGCGAAAGGCGCTCGTGCCGCGCCTTTGATACACTCCGCGCATGCGCGTTCGCTTCCCCGTCCCCACTGCGCTCTGTATTATCGGAACGCTCTGTTTTGCCTGTGCGAGCTGTTTTTCTCAATCCCCGGCCGCAAAACCTGCGCCGCAACCCTCTGCCCCGCCCGACCTGATTTTTCTTAACGCCACCATCTACACCGGCGTGGGATTCTCCAGCGATCAGCCGCAAACCGTCCAGGCTATCGCCATCGCAGGCGGCAAAGTCTTCGCCATCGGCACCGACGAGGAAATCCGCCCGCTCGCCGGACCCAAGACCCGCATCCGCGACCTGAAAACCGCGCAGACCGGCGTCTTTCTCTTTCCCGGATTCAACGACGCTCACCTCCATCTTGGTTCTGCCGGCCAGAACAAAATGAACCTCGACCTCACCGGCGTCCAATCGCTCGACGAAACGCTTTCGCGTGTCGCGACCTTCGCGCGCAACTCGCCGCCCGGGCACTGGCTCACCGGGGGCAACTGGGACCACACACTCTGGCCCGGCAAAACTCTGCCCACGCGTCAGGAGCTGGATAAAGTCACGGGCGGCCATCCCGCATTTCTCGAGCGCGTTGACGGCCACATCGCGATTGCGAACACGGCTGCCTTGCAGGCGGCCGGCATCACCAGCAAGACTGTGCCTCCGCAGGGCGGAGCTATCGATCTCGACGCGAATGGCGAGCCAACCGGCATTTTGCGCGAGTCGGCGAAGCAGCTTGTGGCGAAAGTCATCCCACCGCCGAGCCATGACGAACGGCGAAGGGGCCTCGAGCTGGCCATCGCCGACGCGGTCTCTCACGGCGTGACCAGCGCGCAGGACTTCAGCGCATGGGACGACTTCGTCACTTTCGAGCAGATGGAAACGGAGGGCAAGCTCGATCTCCGCATCACCGAGTGGCTGCCATTCAAGGAGCCTCTGTCGCTCGAGGAAAGCCAGCGCGCCCATCACGCCGCCGACGACCCCATGCTCCACACGGGTTTTCTCAAGGGATTCATGGATGGCTCGCTCGGCTCGCGTACAGCAGCCCTCAAAGCGCCCTATGCCGACGATCCGGGCAACGCCGGCCTGCCCCAGTACACGCAGGATCAGCTCAATCAAATGGCCGTGGAGCGCGCCAGGGCCGGCTTTCAGCTCGGTTTCCACGCCATCGGCGACAAGGCGGCCGATATGGCGCTCACTGCCATCGGCGAGGCGGAGCAAGTCAGCTTGCCCGCCCAGTGCCGGCCGCCTGGCGAGGGTAACAAGAGCGGGGATGAAAAGACGCACTGCGCCTCGCCGCGCCATCGCATCGAGCACGCTCAGGTCGTCGATCCTGCCGACATCCCGCGATTTGCTCGCCTCGGCGTCATTGCCTCAATGCAGCCGTGTCATCTGCTCACCGACATGAACTGGGCCGAGTCGCGCCTCGGTCCGCGGCGCGCTGCCTACTCCTATGCCTGGAAAGCCTTCCTTGACGCCGGCGTACCGCTGGCCTTCGGCACCGATTACCCCGTCGAGCCGGTCTCTCCCTTTCGCGGCCTCTACGCTGCCGTCACGCGAATGAACGAGGCCGGAACCAAGACCTACTTCCCGCAGAACAAGATCACGCGCGGCGAGGCTCTCTACGCCTACACCCAGGGCTCGGCCTATGCTGAATTCGCCGAAAAGACCAAGGGCAAGCTCGTCCCCGGCTACGACGCCGACTTCATTCTTGTCGACCGCGACCTGTTCAACGTGCCGCCGCCCTTACTTCTTCGCACGCAGGTTCTGGAAACCTGGGTCGCCGGCCAGCAAGTCTTCGCCGCGGGCATGCGCATCCAGGGCTCGCCTTCGGTCGGATTGGGAGATACGCAATGAAGACCGATTCATCGCCAGCATCAGCCTTGGGCACGCGCGACCGAAACGAATCTCCGGAGCGGGAGATCGCGCTGTGGCGAATCTATCTTCTCAGGGCCGGATACCTCTTGATTGCCGTCGGCATGGGAATGCAGCAGGTTCCTGCCTTCCTTCATCATCGGCCATGGGAGCTTATGCATGGCGTGGTCAATTCCATGCTGCTCGCGCTGGTGCTGCTGGCGGTCCTGGGGCTACGCTACCCCTTGAAAATGCTGCCGCTTCTGTTCTGGGAAATCACATGGAAGGCCACATGGCTTCTCGCGGTGTCGTTGCCTGCCTGGCAGAAACACACCATGGACGCAGACACCTGGGACACAACTTTTGCCTGCCTCATGAGCGTGATCTTCCTGTTCGTCGTGCCGTGGGATTATGTCTGGCGGAATTTTGTCGCCGCGCGCGGCAACCGCTGGCGTTGAACGGCCTTGTGTCAGGGCACGTCTTGTCGGGGTCCCCGCGGACAGGTCTTCGCCCGTGGATGACTTTGAGCCGTGCCGAAAACGCGCCCTCATCATGGCAGGAAATGAGAGAGACGCAATGGGGCATCGGTCGTCCGTTTGAGGCGACTTTGAGGGAACGGACCGGGCCGTCAAGCCTCCAGATCATCTTCAAGACTGAACGGGAGCGTGGTCATGACCTTCCTAGCCGTGCTTTGATCTCCCGGCTTGCGCATCCACCGGAATGACAGGATGCCGTTTTCGGTAGACACTGCAAAAATCCCACTGTACGAGCCGAAGGTATCACCGTTGTGCTTGTAAATCGTGACGTTTTTCATTATTCCTCTGAGTCAAGATTACAGGGGTGAGTGACCCCGACCTCGGCATGCCCACCACGCAATTGTCTGGGGTTCCCCTGAGCCTGTCCTGAGCGCAGTCGAAGGATCCTAGTTTCGCTAGGGCGGGGCAGTTGTCATGCTGCAAAATGGAAGCAAGCCCTGAGCGCTTTCCCAGTGACGAAAGTATACCGCCAGTTGCCGCCGCTACAACGTGGGCCGCAAACTGTATCTCACCGGAAAGGTATCGGAATGACATTGAGAACGTCGGCCCACGCATGCGCGATCATGCCTGGCCGCAGGCTCTTTCGCCATTGTGCGAGGATTCCGAAAAGTGCCCCAAGCACCGAGATCATGATCACCTGCTTGACCCCCTGGGACCAGTGGCAGATTCCGAACAGAACGGCCTGCGCCAGCACGGCGAACGCGGCGCTTCGCGTCAAAGCCAGAAATTGCTTTTGGAAATAGCCGCGAAACACCAACTCCTCGCAGAATCCAGAGGTCATGGCCATGACGACCCAGAGCGTGACTTCAATGGCTCCAAGCGGGTGCACGAATTGGAGGGATCCGGCATGACTGGGGCGCCCCACGAAGCTGCCGAGCTCCCCCACTGCGGCAAACACAATCCAGAACGCCGCGGCAATCGCGATGTCGCGCAACACTTGCCTCAAGTTTATCCAGCGTCCGCCTATGATGTCGCGCAGCCGGGTTGCGCCTGGCATCAGGCCACCAAGCCAGATGTACATGGCCATCGCCCACTCAGAGGCTATTACGAATAAATAGTGGAGTGCGTTTCCGTGGTGCTGCTCGCCGGCGGCAAGGCTGTGGCTTTGCCATTTGAAACTGGCCCAGACGAATGCCAGCAGGATGATCAGCAGGCCCAGAGTGTGCCACAGCGGGGCGATCCGCACGGCCTTCGGTGCCGTCGTCGACCGTCCTGCATCAGCGTCCATGGGTCGTTTTCCTCTCCACCTGCAGGCCGAGTGTTTTCACACTTCCAGAATCCGTCAGTTTTTCTTGGGCTCCCAACAACCGAATCCCTCCACCTCCACGTGCACGGTTTTTCGGCTTTCCACTGCCTTTCGTCCCTAGTCCCTAGCCGCTGCCTTTTCGCTCTCTTGCTCCCTGATCCGTGTTCTCTGTTTTCTACGGCAACCTCTGAACGCGAACCTCGGACAGGGTCCACGCCCACGCAGATTCTTCGTCGGGGAAATCCCTCAGGAGTTGATCTGGGACACCGGGTGGCATGATCCGCACCACCTCCACGCGCTCGGTTTCGGGATTGTAGTTCAGGTAGCAGTTGAGAGGATTTCCCTCGATCAACATTTCCTCACAGTGCGAGCCCGCTCCGGGCCTGTCTTTACGACCTGCTGCGTCTGTCACAGTGCGAGTCCCCCTTGCTGCGGCATTCTACCTGTGCCTTCGAAGAACGACAACTATCTTTCGATCAGGCCCCTGCCTTCTCGTGCTCTTGTTCCCGTGTTGCCTGCTTCTCCGCTCCCTCGCTCCCTTGCTTCCTTGCTCCCGGCGCTCCACTGTCGCCGCCCGCTCGTCCCCTTGGTCCCTAGGTCTCTGTCTCTCTGATTCCCGACCCTTGCTCCCTGCTTTTCAGTTCCGTCTATACTAGAAATTGGCGCGTCTAACCATTTGACTGCAAGACTGGGCGCCCCGATGAGGTCACTGAACTCTATGAAATCGCTCCTCCAACGGCTTGGCTCGCGCCGTCTCACGACTGCTTTTGTAGTACTTGCCACGGTATCGGCCGCTATTCTGGCCGGATCGTATGCCGCCCACGGCGTACGGGGACAGGACAAGCAGAGCGACAGCTCGGATGCCTCTCCCCTCAAGGTCGTCAACTCGACGACCCCTCCCAACGACTTTGTCAGAATCGCCAAGATCGTTGGCCCTGCCGTGGTGAACATCAACACGCAGACGCTGCCCAAGCAGTCGAGCAACAAAGGAAACCCCCACTTCCATTTCCGCACTCAGCCCAATCAGAAGAATCCGGGGGGCGGCGACGACGATAACCAGGACGACCAGCAGCAAGGGCAAGGACCGGAGGATTTCTTCCAGCGCTTCTTTGGCGGCCAGGTTCCCGGCATGCCCGATGAGGGAGGAGACAACGGCCAGGTGCAGGAATCGCTTGGCTCAGGCTTCATCGTCGATCCCAAAGGCTACATCATCACCAACAATCACGTGATCGAGAAGGCCGACAAGATTTATGTCAAGCTCTCCACCGATCCTGACACGGTCGACCAGGGGCGTCCGGCCCACGTGATCGGTTTCGACAAAGCCACCGATCTCGCCGTCATCAAAATCGACGCCAGCTCGCCGCTTCCCACCGTAAAACTGGGCAACTCCGACATGTCGCAGGTGGGCGATTGGGTGGAGGCCATCGGCAGCCCGTTTACGCTGTCGCAGACCGTCACGGCGGGCATCATCTCCGCGAAGAACCGCACCATCGATCAAGGCGCGCCCGGCCAGTTCCAGCACTTTATCCAGACTGATGCAGCTATCAACCCCGGCAATTCGGGCGGCCCGCTGCTGAACATGAACGGCGAAGTGATCGGCGTGAACACCGCCATCTACACGCAATCGGCCGGGTATCAAGGCATCGGCTTTGCCATGCCGTCGAACACGGTGGTTTCTGTTTATAACGACCTCATCGGCCCCAGCCATAAAGTGACGCGCGGCTCCATCGGCATCCAGTTCCGCGAAGGGCTGTCGGGCGCGGTCAATCGCGTCTACGGTTTCAAGAACGGCGTTCTGGTGCAGGAAGTTCAGTCGGGCGGGCCCGCGGACAAAGCCGGCCTCAAGCCGGGCGATATTATCACCACCATTGACGGCCGCTCCATCAAAGATGGTGAGGATCTTGTGAATGAGATCGCCAGCCGCAGGCCAGGCTCGACGATTCGCCTGGGCTACGAGCGCGAAGGTAAAGAGGCCGACACCACGGTCACCATCGGCGACCGCGAAAAGGTGTTCGCCGATCTCAATAATCCCCAGCCGGAATCGAATCCGCAGTCCGAGGGCGGAGCCGGAGAGACCAAGCTCGGCCTCGTCGTCCACGATGTCACCTCGTCAATGGCCGGCCGAATCCATGCATCAGGGGTGATCATTGATTCGGTCCGCACCGGCTCATTTGCGGATCTGCAGGGCCTCGAACCCGGCCTTGTCATCACTCACCTGAACCGCCAACCCACCCCCACGAAAGAACAGTTCGATGCCGTCGTAAGCAAGCTAAAGAGCGGCGATGACGTGGTCTTTGAGGTGATCGACCCGCGCCATCCCGAGCAGGGCATCAATTACATTGGGGGAACTTTATAACCGCTGAAAATGAAGCGCCGGCTGGACTTATGCGCCGCCGGCGCCTCTTAATCCAATGGGGGACCTTTGGTAATTTCGAACCGCGTTTATTCTTGCTCCAGATTGAGAACCTTAGATAAACTGCTACGAAGCATCCCCCAGCATCCCACCCAGAGGGAGCACGCATGATTCTGTCTCATGCAAGATTGGCACTTGTGATTTCCGCCGCTCTCATCGCGCCGCCCACCTTCGCGACGGCTGTTCATCGGTCACCCACAGGCAGCACTTCGAGCAGTTCGCACAAACTCACTCAGCACAGACGCCACAACACGGTGCGCCGGGCGCGCGGCCAACAGGCGATTGAACCCGAGCGCGTTACGCAAATCCAGCAGGCGCTGATTCGTGAGCACTACCTCACAAGCGAGGCAAACGGCAAATGGGATTCCACGACCCAAGCCGCGATGCAAAAATATCAGGCTGACAATGGCTGGCAGACCAAGCTGATGCCCGACTCCCGCGCCATTAAGAAGCTGGGCCTGGGGCCCGATTATTCGACCGCAATCAACGCTAAGGAAGGCAATTTTGCACCACCGCCCCCTGCCGCCAGCATTCCCCCCGCGCAGGCCACAGGGTTCGCCGAAGCGTCCGGCGTGCACCAATAGGCCAGCTCCCCCTCATCAATCAGCGCGGATCTGCTGATCTTAGTCAATGCGGATCTGCGGGTATTCCCTGCAGAAGGAAGTCGTACCGCGCGCGCGTTGTATCGGGAGTCGCTGTCGAATCAGCGTCCAGGTGCATCACCTCGCCTGTCTTGTCGTACCGAGGCCACTGGGGCAATCCGGCGCCATTGGGATCGCCGGTCTTTGCGAAATTCGTCCAGTAGGTCATCATCAGTTCGCTCAGCTTGCGATCTTCGGGCCGCCATACTGAACCCGGCCGTGTATCGAGCGCCCCGAAGACATACTCGATGTCGTCGGAATGAAAGGCGACCGGGGGGTGAAACTTGCTGACGGGCGCTGCGAGTTCGAAATGGTAGCGATAGACCGGCGCCTCGCCGGTTTTCACCTGTGCCTCAATCCATTTCCAGGTCCCGAAAGCAATGAATGTGTCGCCGGAAAAGTCGATAGAGGAGCGGGCAGCCTGCTCGTCGTCAGTACCCGGATAGAGCTCAAGGAACTCTGCAGCGCGATCGCCGAATCGCTTTTCGGCCTCAGACTTCCATAGCGCCACCGTCATGGTTTTCGCGGCTTTCCCTGAGCATAGGTTTCGGCCACAGGCTCCGTCAGCGCATGCCCGTCGATGACCGGCGCAAATCTCGGCGCTCCGGGTTTGTGTGAAGCTTCGAGAATCGTATCGCCTGGGATCGCGCGCAGTTCCGCCAGCGACTTAGCGCCGAGCGATTGCGCCCAGGTGGTGCCGATCGGCGCCGCCTCGGCAGCGGTGTCGCCGCCCAATCCTCTGCCCAGAGCCGAGCCGCTCTCGCCAATGGCCTTGGCAAAGAGTCCCTGGGCCAACGGCGAGGCCATGAGTGTGCTCACCGCGGACGATCCCGCGCTCTCGCCGAAGATCGTCACATTCCCCGGATCGCCGCCAAATTTCGCGATGTTGGATTTGACCCACTGGAGTGCCGCGATCATATCCAGCAGCCCGTAGTTGCCCGCCGCGCCGTTGCCTTCCTTAACCAGTTCATCAGTAGCGAGGAAGCCAAAGACACCGAGCCGGTAGTTGATCGTGACCAGCACGACGCCTCTCGTCGGCAAGAAATCTCCGTTATGCCGAGGTTCCGAAGCGGAGCCGCTAAAATATCCGCCGCCATGAATCCAGAACATGACCGGCAGCTTGCTGCTTCCCTTGGCACCTGCGGGCGAGAAGACATTCAGGTAGAGGCAGTCTTCGCTCGGGCCTGCGTCCTGGAAGCTCATGTCCGAAAACGGAGTTTGGATGCAGTGCGCTCCGTAGTTCGAGGCCTCGCGCACGTCCTTCCAATTTGCAGCAGGCTCCGGCGCCTTCCAGCGCAGATTGCTGACTGGCGGCGCGGCATAGGGAATACCAAGAAAGGCGCGCACTTTTCCCTCGTTGATCAGCTTGCCGTGAACCTTACCCTGAGCGGTCTTGACCTTCAACGGATCGGAATGAACTAGCGATGAGAGCCCTGCCAACAGCGACACAGTTATCAGTGCGTATGGAATTCGCGTACGAAATTGCATGGATTTTTCTCCGTGCAATACGATAGCAGGGCAGGGTGGCGGAGGCGCGGCATTTTGCAGAATAATTGGCCTTCGCGGAATACATTGCGAGCGCTCAAGCCAACTCCGGCCCCAGCAGATCCGCCATCGTTTCCCGTCTGCGGATGAGCCGTGCCTTGCCGTCTTCGATGAGGACCTCTGCCGGACGTGGACGTGAGTTATAGTTTGAACTCTGCGCCATTCCGTAAGCGCCGGCATCGAGCAGCGCCAAGAGATCGCCGGGTTGAACAGGCGCGAGTTTGCGGTCGCGCGCAAGAAAATCACCCGACTCGCACACCGGACCTACCACATCAACCACACGCGCTTTGCCGGCCCGCCTCCTCACCGGCACGATCTCGTGATACGCCTGGTACAGGGCGGGACGGATCAGATCGTTCATTGCCGCATCGGTGATCACAAAGGTCTTTTTGCCCTGCCGTTTGACGTAGAGCACGCGCGTGAGCAGAGCGCCGGCCTGGGCCACGATGAACCGTCCCGGTTCGATCAGCAGCCGACCGTCGAACCCCTTGAGCGCGTCGTTCAGGGCAGCAGAATATTCCTGCACCCTGGCCGCGGCATCCCAGCCCGCAGCCGAGGCGGCGGCATGATAGTCGATTCCCAACCCTCCGCCAGCGTCGATTGTCTCGAGAACGATTCCCGCCCTTTTGAGTTGCGCGACCAGTTCGCTGACCCGCTTGATCGCCGCCCCAAATGGCGCCGCGGAGCGAATCTGCGAGCCGATGTGGACACTGACGCCGTGCGCCTCAAGCCACCGGTCGGTGGAGGCCCTCTTGTAAATCGCCAGGGCGTGGCGAATATCGACGCCGAACTTGTGCTCACGAAGCCCAGTAGAAATGTATGGATGGGTTTCGGCGAAAACATCTGGGTTCACGCGCAGCGCAAACCGGGCACGCCTTCTCAATTTCGCGGCACGGCGGGCGAGCAGCGCCAGCTCCGATTCGCTCTCCACGTTGAATTCGAGAATCTGCGTTTTCAGCGCCAGGTCGATTTCGTCAGCCGTCTTACCCGCGCCAGAGAAGACGACACAGTTTGCAGCTTCCGGCGCGACTGCTAAGACGCGCTCCAGTTCGCCACCCGAAACGATGTCGAACCCGGCACCGTGCCCGGCCAAAAGCTTCAGAATCGCCAGTGCCGAGTTGGCTTTCACCGCGTAACAGATCAAGTGATCGCGATTCGAAAGCGCGGTTTGGAACAGCTGGAGTCGCTCGACGATCTGACCGGCCGAATCGACGTAAAGAGGAGTGCCGAAGCGCTGCGCAAGCCTCTCGAGCGAGACTCCGTCGCAGCTGAGCGGACCACCGCCAGGCGGGTAGACAAACGGGCGTGAGTCTGTTGCCTCTGCCACAAATCCAATCCCAAAACCAGGACAAGCCTTCTTGAGCGTATCGCATCGCGGCGGACCGCTTAAGCGAAAGCTGCAACCATGCACTCCATGCGAGCGCGTCGCTCTCGCAAGCCGCTCGGCAGCTCGGTTTGTTCGTTCATCGTGCCGTTACAATATCGGAGTGACTGAATCGCCCAAGGTCGATGCGGTGGGCGTGGGCCTCAACGCCACGGACACTCTGATTTCGCTTTCGAGCTTTCCTGAGCGCGGCTCCAAAGTAGAGTACATCCAGCGCTCCGTTCAACCCGGAGGCCAGGTTGCAAGCACCATCGTGGCCTGCCAGACCTGGGGCCTGCGCACGCGCTATATCGGGAAGTTTGGCGACGACTCGGCCGCAAGACTCCATCGCGACGCCTTCGCTCATGTGGGCGCCGAAGCGCAAATGATCACGGTGCCCGGGGAACAAAGTCTACACAACGTGATTCTGGTTGATCAGGGGGGCGATCGCACCGTGATCTGCCAGCGCAACCAGCGAATGGTCCTGCGGCCGGAGGAGTTGCGCCGTGAGTGGATCGTCAATGCACGGGCACTTCATGTGGATGGTTGTGACACCGATGCCGCGATCGCTGCAGCAAGTTGGGCCCGCGACGCCGGCGTGCCGGTTACTGCCGATCTCGACGAGATCTATCCGGGCGTAGACGACCTGATTCCTTACGTCGACTACCTGCTCGTAAATTGCGACTTTAGCTGCCGGCTAATGAAGGAGAAGAACATCGAGCGTTCGTTGCGCAAGATGCAGGCCCGCTATGGATGCCGCCTGACGGCTGCGACGCTTGGCGAGGAAGGTGTGCTGGCCTGGGACGGGAAGCAGCTGGTGCACAGCGCTGCCTACTGCGTACCTGTTGTCGATACAACCGGTGCAGGCGACATTTTTCGCGCTGGATTTCTGTACGGGCTGATGAACGACTGGCCGCTCGAGCGGCAGCTCGATTTCTCATGCGCCGCGGCGGCCATGAACTGCATGGCTGCGGGCGCGCGCGGCGGTATTCGGCCTGTTCCCGAAATCGAGAATCTGATGACGACCGTCTCGCGATTCGATCGACAGCCGAGCCCGGGCATGAGAGGTTGATTTCGCCCCAGGCACACCCAGAGTTTGGGGCACCGCCCGCCGACTTCCCCGCTTTCCCAGCGCCCGGGGGTTCGTATCTACTCGTGTTCCCCTTGCTCCAGGTTTCCTCTCAGGTGGGCCGGTTCCGGGCTAAGGTGGTCATAGCCGGGCGGTGAACGCCTCTCTCTCCGAGGTTGGGACCTAGCAAGATCATCCCGCCCGGCTTTTCTCAATAGTGTTCTCTTTCCAACTGAGAAATAGGGGCGCGATGTCTATTGCCGGCTTTAACCGGCCCCGCGCACACCACTTCTTCACACTCGTCAGCCACGGGAAGCACACCTCCACGAACCAGGTGCGTTTACAAGTTAGATTCCTGGGTTTCCTTTTGCACGGCACTGCATCGAATCGAACATGGGCAGTCACTTCAGGTGTTCGGGAGCCTGGCCGGATCCTGAACCGCTTCGCATTGCAGGACTTCGATGCAGGGAGGTAAGCCGCGCCGAGCTACGTTCGCTTCTAGCAGTTGATTAAAGCCCCGGGCTGGAGGAAATTCCAGCCGTCGAGCCATTCCCAAAAAGTTGCAGTCCTGACAAGCCGAAACTCCTTCTTCTGTCTTAATTTTAGGGTGTAAACTAGCGGCAAGTCAGGGAATTAACGCCTCGCTTCGCCGCAACTTTTTGCTGCGCTCGGTGTATGAAAAGCCAATGTCGCTCTATACATCGGCAGAGTCGGTTGCACAAGATGAGGCCTTCGTTGAAAGCAATTCATTTTGATTGAAGGCAGTTGAAAGTTCAGCGCCTCTTCCCATCTTTGCCTTGTTTTCCTAAGTCGCAGCTCTTTGTCAGCTTGATTGGATTGCAATCGGCAAGAAGCTCGATGAATTTTAAGGAGATGCAGTATGCGGTTCAAGCTGTTAGTACCCCCCACTCTAACGGTGAGTTTGTTTCTTGCGGCACTCCCCGGTCTTTCGCAGACAGCTGCTCCCTATCAGGGCAAAGTTCTCCCTCTCGAGATCGGCGCTGGACCTTCTGGATACGAGCCCGACTGGGGCCACGGCCGCATGTATGGCGGCGCAGTTTGGGCCGACTGGTACCCAAGTTTCATGCCCAACGCTCTTCGGGGACTTGGTGTCGAGATCGAAGCACGCGATATCAGCCTTGATCGCCATCCTGAACCCAATCAGCCGCCTCGGTCAGGCCAGGCCAATACGAAGGAAGATACGGCAGGCGGCGGTTTCATCTACAAATTGCGCCTTCTCCGCAATCTCAATCTTTATGGAAAGGGCCTCATTTCGCAAGGCAGCGTCGATTTCATCACGGCAAACCCGAACTACTCTCACGACACACGTGCGCTTCTCTCTGGCGGAGGAGGAATTCAATACCGCGTTTACAAGCCGATATGGGCTCGAGTCGATTACGAATATCAGGTCTGGGGCAAGCTCCTCAGCAACAATACCCTTACGCCGCAGGGCTTTACTGTCGGCATGTCCTACGATTTCGCGCACCCGACTCCTTAATCTGGTTACCCGGCGTACGGCGAATTCAAATGCAGGGCGGCCGGTTCAAGGCTTCAATCTACAGCTCGCTGTGCGGCGCGGAGGCTGCCGCCCCGGGAGTGCTAGTCTAACCAAAGGATGAAGTACCTCAGCATTCTGGTTCCGCCGCTCGCTCTGGCGGCGATGGTTCTTTCGCCCGCAGCCGGCAGCGCACAATCGGAACCAACTCCCCTCCCTTCCAACGCAACAGCTCCTCCGGCAAGGACGCTGCCTACCGATCTTTCAGGCGCCACGTACAAGGCGCGGCCCATACCCCAGGTTGAGGTCCCCACTCCGTTCGCCACGAGTCCGCCCTTGCTTGAGAAGACCGACCCGCTCACCTTCCTCTCTGCGGATCAAATGTCGGCGGCGGATCGCGCCCTAGTGTCGAGCACCGACACGAAGATTCGCGAAACAGCGACGCTGGCGGGTATGGAATTGGCCGTGGGCAGATGGGATTATCAGCAGCTCGTCTGCAAGGCTCTTCCCGGCCACGTCTTTCTGATCTATGAGAGCGAAAATGGTCCCGGTGATTCGAGCCTGTTCTCCGCGGCCATTCCTCGTGGCGGACAGGGCCGCGTTCACGTGATTCCGATCGAGCGCAGAGGCTTCTCGCTGTTCTCGCCTGCGCCGGTCAATGCGCTCACGCTCGCAGCGTTCAATCGCATCCGCGCCGACGAGCCCGAAAACAAGTCTGCTGACTGGCTGGCAACCGCATTGTGCTACGCCGCTCTCGCCGGGGCACGTCCGGCGGTCTCAGCGGTAGGCAAGGACGCATCAGCGGGGGCTATGCCGCTGATCTTTCCGCCGACGTTAGAGGTTGGGAACCTCGGCGATGCGACGGTTCGCTTTGTCGATGTGGCCAAGGCGCAACCGACGGAGTGGGCGTTGACTTTCAGCCCAAAAGGCCAGCTCCTCACGGTCGGTCATTTTGCCACGCCAAGCTATGCCATCACGCCAATCCCGCCCAAGTAGGCAGAGGGGCAGCGGGCAAAAGTGCTGTCCCAGCGCGAGAAAATCAAGTTGACGCGGCAGACGATAAAAGCGCCTTCCGGACGCGACTCTAGAACTAGAAACTTACCTTGCGTTGCGGGCACCACGTGAGCTGAAACTGCGTCGTAGTCACAGTTTGCTCATTCGTCAGGTAAACCGGAGCCTTGTAGTGCTCCAGCGTGAAACTGCCGTCAATCTCCAAGTCCTTTCGGATGCGCTTCACTACCTGCCCGGAGAAGTCGTTCAAGGTCATGCCGCCGGGAATGAAGTCCTTGGCCGCTTGTTGCCGCCGATAGCTCGCCTGAATCCATTCATTGCCGCTCAAGTGGTAAGTGATCCACGCCTGGCCACCCTTGTCTTCCCGGCCGATCCAATCACCGAAGATGTGCCCCTGATTGGTATAGCCCTCGGCTTCGATCGCCTCCCAGTACTCAAAAAGCCCGGCGTTGCTATGCTTCGTAGGCGGATCTGTGGAAGCGGCCTCGACGCGCATGTCGAGCTTTGGAATGCGCGGAAAATGGGATAGATAAAGCCCCGGACGAATCGCGGCGTGCCGGGGAGCATCAATGGGCGAAGTGTCGTCATGCGCTTCTGAATCGCTGTAGAGAGTGAGCCACTTCTGAAGCTTGGGCAGGCGCCAGGTGAAATCGAATGCTCCGAAGCGGGCGCCGGGGTCGTGGCGGCCGTATTTTTCGGTTTCGTTGACGGTGGTCACACTGAAGAAGCTATGCAGAAAAGTGCGCAGGGTGACAGGTTCGTGTCCCTCGCCGCCAAATAAGACGGTGCGCTCGAAGCCAAACTCCAGATCATTCAGATTGAAAGGCTTGAAACTGAGCTTTTCCACGTGCACCCAGGGATCGCCGGGATTAATGACATTAGGCAAAGAGGGAGAAGGGTCGGCTTCGTACTGTGGATTCGGTATGAACGTGTGGCCTCGCAGCGCTCCGAGAATGAATTCATAGCGAAACGGCCCCGTCACGGTTGACAGCAACGGGATATGAAGCGGCTCGATGCGGTTGATCTCGAATGCATAGAAATTCTGCGCGTTGTTGGAGAAGGCCATGCCGGCTCCCTGCGCAGGTCCCAGCCACTGATCCTGTTTGCCGAACGACACAACATGATTCAAATACTGGTAGGAGACGACCGCTTCAAGGAAGCGTCCCTGCGTTGCGGAACTGATTTGTCCCAGCGGTATGGTGGGTTGATTGTATGGCGTGGTGGTGGGACCGTAGGGCGGCGTCGGCGATGTCTCATAGAAGTCGTAGATTCGATCGATCAAGCTGAGGGTCTGCCCGAGTGCGTCGGAATAACCCGTACCCGATGGCGCGCCTTGAAACTCGCCGCGAACATAGAGCGCGAACCGTCCGGCAGTCGCATAGCCGCTGGCTCCGGAGTAATTGTTGAAGCCGTTCTCAACGGGCCGCCCGTAGTCATTGACGATGGTCGAACCGATGTGGAAACTGTCCTGGAGCGGAGTGCCGCTCATGCCGCGCACGTTTGAGTAAACAGACTCGACTCGCGTGCCCCCCTCGCGGGGTCCGCAGGGGCCCTCCATATCGAAGCGGAGCTCGTGGTTCAGGGCGTCGTAAATCTCCCGAGCTTCAGCGGCACCCGGATCGCCCGACGATTCGCCATCCTCGATCAGGTTGCCAGCCTCTTCGAGCATGCGCATCATGCTGGTGCGCGTCCAGGGCCGAAGGCCAAGGTAAACCATATTCACATAGCCCAGCGAGTAAAGGCGCATCATCTCCGGATAGACCCAACTGTCGACGGGGATGTAAGGCGAACCGAGCGTGGCGGGCTCGCACGCACTCGCGGGAACGCTTGGCTTGTTTCCCGCCTGCGCTGCACCCGGCGGCTCCTCCGCGCGGAGAACTCCTCTGCATTGCGAAAGCAGCCATACGATCAGAATCGCATAAATAACGGCCCGCACCGCGGACACTCGTACCCTCATTTTCATCATTTCAATTTACCATCCGATGCGTGTGAGCAGCGCGAGCCGCCTGGTGGGACGTTGCACGAGTGGCGGCTCGCGTTCTAAAGGAAATTGGGCGACCACTTGGGAGTTTCAGAATCTGCGTACCTGCACTACGAGTCAGCGATTCTCGTCGCGTGCCCGCTCTGGCCGCGTGCGCATTTTCACCTTCACGGCCGGCACACCGCTGTAGACCGTCCACGGTTCCAGATCGTCGGCTGCCACCGATCCCAGGCCCAGGACAGCGCCCGCGCCGACACGCACGCCGGGCGACACGCAGGCACGCGCGCAAATCCACGAATAGGCGCCTAAGCGCATGCTGTAGGAAATCATGGGAAACTCGGGATGATTGTAATCGTGCGTCGCGCCGCAAATGTAGGCTTGTTGAGAGACGATGCAGTGCGATTCGAGATAGATAGGTGACGGATTATAGATTTCGGCCCGGTCTGCGAGCGTACAGCAATCCTCGCTAACCAGATTCCACGGCGCCCAGACGATGCCGCTGGGATAGAAATGGCAGCCCGGTCCGATGCTTGCGCCGAAGACACGCAATAACATCGAGCGCCAGGCGTGCATGGGGCGCGGAGACGTACGGTAGAAAAGGAAATAGACAATTTGCCAGAGCAGCCGCGCTAGCCGCTGTTTTCTGCTGAACGATGCACGATGATAGGGATTGTCTCCCTCGCCGGCAGCGATGTTGTGGATGGAGCGTTCGCGTTGCGGTGCAGGTGAGGTCATATTCGATCTGAATTACTTCTGGACTGAGCGGCCGCAACAATCATTTACCGGCGCCGGCACAAAGCCGTGCTCAACATCCGCGTGGAACTGCGTTGTCTATATACCAACGATAGGCTTCTTTCAACCCCGACTCAAAATCCGTGGTTGCAGACCATCCCAAAGCGCGCAGCCGGCTCACATCCATGACTTTGCGCGGCGTACCGTCGGGCTTCGACCGGTCGAAAGTGAAGGTCCCGGTCCAGCCGGCAACTTTGGCGATGCTCTCAGCGAGCTCCAACACCGTCATATCCCGCCCAGTGCCGATGTTCAGAAACATCTCGCCTGAGTAATTCTTCATCACGAAAACGCACGCATCGGCAAGATCTCCGGTAAAAAGAAACTCGCGCCGCGGCGTCCCGCTTCCCCAGAGCTCGACGGTCGGCATGCCAGCCGCTTTGGCAGCATGAATTTTCATGATCAGCGCAGCCACAACGTGACCACTCTGGGCGTCGTACCTGTCGCCGGGGCCGTAGAGATTGGTCGGCATTACGCTCACGAAGTCACAGCCGTATTGTCTGCGGAAGGCCTGGCACAGCTTGATTCCGGCAATTTTTGCGACCGCATACCATTCGTTCGTCGGCTCCAGCTCCCCGGTCAGCAACGCTTCTTCACGCATGGGCTGAGCCGCCATCCGTGGATAAATACACGAAGAACCCAAGAATAAGAGTTTCGCCACTCGGGTATCGCATGCTGCCTGGATCACGTTCGTCTCAATGGCCAGATTCTCGTAGAGAAACTCTGCCGGGCGCGTCGCATTGGCCATGATGCCCCCGACCTTGGCGGCGGCCAGAAACACGGCATCGATCTTCACGGCGGCCATCCACGCATGAACCTCGGCTTGTCGCAACAAGTCGAGCTCGGTCCGTTCGACGGTCACGATTTCGCAGTTCTCGCGTGCCAGCCGTCGGACGATCGCCGAGCCCGCCATGCCGCGATGACCCGCGACCCAGACGCGCTTTCCGGCCAAGTCGAAGCTACTCATGATGCCGTTCCAGCGTTTTTGCTTCCTCGGCAATCACCTTCAGATCCGAGGCAACCATCTCGGCCACCAGTTCAAGAAAGCTTACCGTGTGTTTCCATCCCAGGACTCGGCGAGCCTTCGATGCGTCACCCTGCAGAAGATCGACTTCAGTCGGCCGAAAATAGCGGCTGTCGATCCTCACCAAAATCGCTCCGCTGGCGACGTCGACGCCGGTTTCCTCAATTCCCTTCCCGCGCCATTCGATCTTACGTCCCACTCTCGAGAACGCTGCCTCGACGAACTCGCGAACCGAGTGTGTTTCGCCAGTCGCAAGAACATAGTCGCCGGGCTCCGGCTGCTGCACAATCCTCCACATTCCCTCGACATAGTCACGCGCATGACCCCAGTCGCGCCTTGCATCAAGATTTCCGATATGGAGAGTCTCTTGCACACCGAGATGAATCGCCGCCACCGCGCGCGTAATTTTTCGCGTGACAAACGTTTCTCCCCTTATCGGGCTTTCATGATTGAACAGGATTCCATTGGACGCGTGAATGCCATATGCCTCGCGGTAATTGACCGTGATCCAATAGGCATAGAGCTTCGCTACACCGTAGGGGCTTCGCGGATAAAATGGCGTCGTCTCGTTTTGTGGAACTTCTTGAACCTTCCCATACAATTCCGACGTCGACGCCTGATAAAAACGTGCCTTCCTGGTCATGTCCAGGATGCGAATTGCCTCCAGGATGCGAAGCGCGCCGGTCGCATCCGCATTTGCCGTGTACTCCGGCGTCTCAAAGCTCACTTGCACGTGGCTCTGGGCCGCAAGATTGTAAATCTCATCGGGCTGCACCGCCTGAATAATCCGGATCAGGTTGGTCGAATCCGTCATATCTCCGTAATGAATCTGAAAATGCGCGTTGGGAATATGCGGGTCCTGGTAGATATGATCGATGCGTGCTGAATTGAAAGACGACGACCGGCGCTTGATGCCATGTACGATATAGCCCTTGTTCAGCAAAAGCTCGGCTAAATAGGCGCCATCTTGTCCCGTAATCCCCGTAACCAGTGCTACGTTCGGCATCGATCGCTTCCTCGCTTCTTCAACCTATGTTTATCTCGTTCAATCGGCGACCATTTCTGCCATCGCAGGATACACCATTGTTGGGGATGAAACCTCTTCGGCACACCCGCTGAGGGTCGCTGGAGAGTTGACTATACTCGGAGGAGGGCAGCACCAGCACAACATGCAATGGGGCAACACGGCGAGGTTCGGAATGCGCGTCTTGGTTACAGGTGGCAGTGGTTACGTTGGCTCGCATGCAGTGCGCGAACTCTCCGCCGCAGGCCACCAGGCTGTGATCTATGACAACTTAAGCACCGGCCACCGCAAGCTGAGTGAAGGCTATGAACTGATCGAGGCGGATATCGCCGACCAGCCGAGATTGGCAGCGGCGTTGGATGGAATCGACGCGGTGATGCACTTTGCGGCTTCAGCCTACGTCGGGGAATCAGTCGTGAATCCTCGAAAATACTTCCGCAATAACGTCGAGTCGGCCCTCAAGCTGCTTGATGGTGTATTGGCCAGCAAAGCGCGCATGTTTATCTTCTCATCGACATGCGCGACCTACGGAGTCCCGCACACGCTGCCAATTGCCGAGTCAGCGCCGCGCGAGCCGGTGAATCCATACGGGGCTACAAAGTTGTTCTTCGAGCACGCGCTCGCCGCGTATGCCGCCTCCGACGGATTGAGATCGGTTACCCTGCGCTATTTCAACGCGGCGGGCGCACATGCCAGTGGGTCGATCGGGGAGTTCCATGACCCGGAGACGCATCTCATTCCGCTCGCGCTGCGTGCTGCTCTGGGAGTGGCGCCGCCGCTGAGCATCTTCGGCAAGAATCTGGACACTCCCGATGGTACCTGCATCCGCGACTACATCCATGTCTCCGATCTCGGGCATGCCCATGTCTTGGCGCTCGATTATCTGGAGAGAGGCGGACAAACAACGGCGATGAATTTGGGCACCGGCACGGGCACTTCGGTTGCAGGCCTGGTTGCCGCAGCCGAAGAAATCATCGGGAGAAAGGTGCCTCACTCTTACACCGACCCACGGCCGGGCGACCCTCCGGTGTTGTATGCAGACCCCAGGCGAGCAGGTGAAGTGCTGGGCTGGCAGGCGACCCGAGACCTTCATGAAATTCTGCGCTCGGCATGGGCGTGGGAACAGAGGTTGCAGGCTTGTGGTTACCTCTTGTGACAGTTGGCATCCTGGACATTTTGGTCACCGCCGACGATAAAAGCGTCCAATGAGTGCGGCAACGGAGCATGCCAGCTTTTTCGCTCGGAGACCGAGTGGCGAATACGGCCGAATCGGCGATGAGAGCTGGGTGAGAAAGTACTTCATGGCATCGGATGGCGGTTTTCCAGCGATCGCTCTCAATAGAAATGAACCCTTCCAGGGCTTCACGCCCACCGTGTGAAACATCTTCACATCGCCGGGAATGAATCCCATCCCCTGCGGCCCGAGGGTCGACAGCGGAAACTCCGAGTACATCGCTGCAATATTCAGGGCGTCCTGATCGCTGGCGTGAAAGGGCATATCCCGGGTGCCGGGCATCATTCCGGTCAAGTCGTAACCGACTTCGCCGGCGTGTTCAATCAGACGCCGCCATATCACCAGGAAATGCGCATGGTCCCTCGGGATGCCGACCAGGCCTCCGTTGTAATAGCGATCCAGCGGCCTTGGATTGCTCAGACCAAGCCTGGACGCTGCCTCCATCCATTCGTGCCGCAGCGGGGCGTCGGCGGGAAGGTTGTTGTTGACGATTTCCTGGCACAAGGCAATGCCATATCTTTGCCAGTTGGCAAAAAACGTCCAGGGAGCGCGAAGGAAGATATCGGGATCGAAGTACCAGAGAAAGTCGCAATCATGCGCCGCTCCGGCAAGAAGGTCCAGCATGAGCCACGGCTTATAGTTCGTGAGGTGAATCTGGGTTTCGACCGGCAAGAATACCAACTGAATCTGACCGGCGATCTCGTATTCATGCGCTTCCTGCGTGGTTCTCCTCAGTTGATTGAGCCAAGGGGGGAGCGGCCCGCGATAGCCAACCCAGACCGTGCCAGCGTACCCCGCGTGAGCCAGCGAGTTCAGGAATGCCGCAAGCCCGATGTGGTAATCCCCTTCAAAGAGGGTGCAGATTCCGGAGCGGCGGCCC
>JBEKPO010000047.1:0-33201 GCA_049520675.1 Occallatibacter sp.
GCGGACATGTGCCCACAACCATCCCTTGTATGATGAGTTTCTCGATCTTTGGATGGGCGAATGCAACGTGGTCGGCGGTGGTGCGGCCCGCTTCGGCCAGAGCTTCAATGACAGGGCCGGCAAAATCAAAAGGGGCCACCCGCTTGGGCCGCCCCTTTTATTGTTGATGAATCGGGATTACTCTGTCGCTTCCACAGCCTTCGTCTGCGCTACGGTCCAGTCCGGCGCGCCCACTTTGAAGCGGGCAAAGCGCCGCACGGTGATATTCTCGCCCAGCTTGGCTACCTTTTGCGCGATCAGTTCCTTGATGGTGACCGCCTGGTCCTTGATGAAGGGCTGTTCGAGCAGGCAAACTTCCTCATAGAACTTGGCCATCTTGCCCTCGACAATCCGCTCGATCACGTTGGCAGGCTTGCCGGTGGCCGCAGCCTGGGCGCGATAGATCTCCTTCTCTCGATCGAGATCCTCCGCCGTCACGTCTTCAGGCTTCACGTAGCGCGGGTCGCTGGCGGCGACATGCATCGCCAGGTCCTTCAGCAGCTCCTGAAAGTCCGGGGTGCGCGCCACGAAATCGCTCTCGCAGTCCAACTCAAGCAGCACGGCAATTTTGCCGCCGGCGTGAATGTACGAGCCCACCGCGCCCTCATTCGTGACGCGCGCGGCCTTCTTCTGCGCCGAGGCCATGCCGCGCTTGCGCAGCACCACAAATGCCTCTTCGATGTTGCCCTTCGACTCCTGCAGCGCCTTCAGGCAGTCGCCCATGGGCGCGCCGCTTTTCTCGCGCAGCTCCTTAACCAATTTGGCGTCTATCTTTTCGCTCACTGTCGTCATCTCTCTATTTCCCGGCCTTATCAGGCCTCGCGAATCAATCGCAGTTATGAATTCTCGATCGAAGTGTATGCGCGGAATGTTTCCCGCAGAAGAAAAGCGTGGCACGAATTGCGCGCCACGCTCGGTTCATGAACGCGCGTTATGCGCAATTTGATTAATCGCCGCCCTCGGCTACGTCGGCCTCTTCCAGCAGCGCCGCAACCGCGGCTGGCGCCTTGCGAATGCCCCCGCCCAAAGCCGCTTCCAAATCGACCTCGTCGCCGCCCGTGGCTTCTGCCGCCTGCACAGGCAACTCGCTTTCTGAAGCGACAGCTTCTTCAGGCGATGGTTCTTCGAGGGCCTTGTCGCCCAGCAGGTTCACGCCCTCAGCCGCAGAGTCGGCAATCTTCGAAGTGAAGAGGCGGATGGCGCGGAGCGCATCGTCGTTGCCGGGGATCACGTAATCCACAACCGTGGGGTCGCAGTTGGTGTCCACCACGGCGACCACGGGAATACCCAGCTTGCGCGCTTCCTTGACGGCGATCGCCTCGTTATTCGAGTCCACGATAAACAGCGCGTCGGGCAGCCGCTTCATGCTCTTGATGCCTGCCAGGTTCGCCTGCAGATGCTTCCGCTCGCGCTCCAGGTGGATTACTTCTTTCTTGGTCAGCAAATCGTAACGGCCATCGACGGCCATTTCATCCAATTCCTGAAGCCGCTTCACCGACTTCTGCACTGTCACCCAGTTGGTCAGCAGTCCGCCCAGCCAGCGCTGATTGATGTAGGGCATCCCGGCACGTGTAGCCTCCTCGGCAATGGCGTCTTGTGCCTGGCGCTTGGTGCCCACGAAAAGGATGGTCTTGCCGCTGCCGCATAGCTCGGTGACAAATTTCGAGGCGTCTTTGAAGAGCTTCAGCGTCTTCTGTAGGTCGATAATGTAAATCCCGTTGCGCTCGCCGAAGATGTATTCCTTCATCTTGGGATTCCAGCGCTTGGTCTGATGCCCGAAGTGAACCCCCGCTTCGAGCAGTTCCTTCATGGTGATGGTCGCCAATGTTCCTCCTTTGTGGACTGCATCCGGGCTAGCCTTTGCCTGGCCGGATTGATTCCCCTCGCGGGGAGATTTGTAAAGCAGTGAACAGTGTTCAGTGAACAGTGACCAGTTCGTCAGAATGAAGCCAGCCGGTTTGGCTGACCACTGACCACTCGCAAGCGCCTAGCGCTTGCTGAACTGGAACCGCTTGCGAGCGCCCTTCTGCCCGTACTTCTTGCGCTCTTTCTGGCGCGCGTCGCGGGTCAGCAGCCCTTCACCCTTGAGCATCTTGCGAAGCTCGGGGTTGAACTCAACCAATGCGCGCGCGATACCCATCTTCACGGCGTCGGCCTGCGCCGTTACACCGCCGCCTCTCACCGTGGTCACCACGTCGAAGCTTGAGGCCAGCTCGGTTACGACCAGCGTCCGCTTGGCCGAAACGCGCTGCTGCTCGATAACGAAGTGCTCTTCGAACTTTTTGCCGTTGACCTTCCACTCACCCGTGCCGGGACGCAGAAAAACGCGTGCGATTGCCGACTTGCGCCGCCCCGTCCCGTAATACTGAACCAGATCCTCTGCCATTTTCCCTCTTAGCTCTCAGCCGTCAGCTTTCAGCTGTCAGCCGGTACATCTCTGAATCGAACTCTTCGCTCTGCCTAAAATCTCCGTTCCGGCAAGAACAAGCTGAAAGCTGATAGCTGACAGCTAATTGCTGCTTCTACGCAATCTTCATTTCCACCGGCGACTGCGCCGCGTGGGGGTGCTTGTCGCCGCGATACACCTTCAACTTCATGCCCATAGCGCGGCCCATTTTGGTCTTGGGAAGCATGCCCTTGATGGCTTCTTCCAGAACTTTCTCCGGCTTGCGATTGATGAGGCGCGTAAACGATTCCGTGCGCAGGCCGCCTGGGAAACCGGTATAGCGGTGGTATAGCTTCTTCTGGCTCTTCAGTCCGGTCAGGCGAACCTTTTCCGCGTTGATCACGATCACGTGGTCGCCCATGTCGATGTAGGGCACATATTGGGGGTTCAGCTTGCCGCTCAGCACGCTGGCAGCCTTGGTTGCGAGTCGGCCCAGCGTCTGGCCCTCGGCGTTCACCACATACCATTTGCGGCTGATGTCCTTGCCGCTCGGAACAAAGGTCGACATCTCTCTCCTGCCTTCAGCTCTCGGGTGCCCCCAACTCTCGGGTGCCCCATCCTAAGCGCGTCTTGTGCGTTTAGGGCGGGAAAGCACTCACCCGCGCAAAACGCGCGCGCCCATGCAAAACGCACGGGCCTGAATTCTACCCACTGCCAAACAATCCTGTTCGGGGTGAGAACTGCGACGGTCAGGCTAAGCTGGACAGAACTTCCGATCCTGCCGCCGATGGCCTGTTCCAACTAGGCCCATTCATGGGCCTTCGCCAGACCGGTCCGCGTGCTATCAAACCACCTCGGCGGCCAAAAAACCCACCAGAGAGTGCGGGCACACAGACCCCAGGCGCAACACCGCGCAAGGGTTACAGAATACTGAAAAAACGGCCTCGAGTCAATGAAAAGCGGCGAATCTGGCTCGATTGAGGCATTCCTGACTGGTTTGAACCGGAGCCAGTGCAATCGGCTGAACAGCCCCCCCGGTACTACGATGTCGGCGCCGTCGAGGGGAAGTTCTGCGCTTTGATCGCGTTGTACTGATCCTGCGTCAGCGGCAGGGTCTGTACCCCCTGCGGCGTCACCTCGATCTGCATGGGCGCATTGATGGCCGGGCCGGCGGTGGTGCTGCCGGCCGGTGTGATGTCAACCGAGCCCTTGATCAGGTCGATTTCCTCTGTCTTTGCCGTCGGGTCGACCTTCAAGACAAACTCTGTGCCGCGGATTCCGATCCCATCGCAACCAATGTCGTCGCCCCCGTAAATTTCGCAACCCTCGATCATCGTGCCCGGCGGGGTTTTATTGAGAAGCCCACTCACGTACATAAATGTCCCTTGCAGAACCTGGTATTTGGCAATGTCATAGGACAAACTCGGTTGGTTGTTTTGAAAATATTGCACGTTCCATTCACTGTTGGAGCCGATCGTCCAATCGGTTCCATTCACCATCTCAATATCGATCTGGCTGCCATAGGGGCTTTGCAGGATGTCACCGACGTAAAAAGAGTCGCCGGGATTCAGCTTTGTCCACGTGTCGGATCCGGCTCGTTTCACATAGGCGGAGCGGTCGACGCTCTTCACTGTCCCCGTCTCGAATGGCTTGGGAGGCGCCGGCGGCCCTTGCACTGGCGGGCCCGGCGCGGCCACGGCGACCTGACCGAGGGCCTGCGCACCCTGCCCCTGCGAGTAGCCAAGGATGCCTTGCATGATGCTGGCGATCGTAATCAGCGAATTTGCAAGCGCCGGGATTGCCTGCGGCTCGCCATAAGCTGCCCGGACAAGATGCGGGCTGGCAGCAAGGCCCCGCTCGGTCACTCTCGCATTCGCTGTGGGAGAGGGCATCACGCGAATCTGCATCACGTTATTCGTGGCCATGTTGCCGCCGGCAATCAGCAGCTTCATGTAGACCTGCCCTGCCACGCGCTCCGTCCATGGCCCGTTCTCCGCCTTCACCGGCGTGAAGATGCCGCTCTCCTGCCCCTGAAAAAGGGTCTGCTGTTTCAGTTCATCGTTCGTATTCTGCGCGGTCAGAATTTGCCGCTGCCGTTCTGCATCGAGAGCGAGCTGTCCCGGCGCGCCCAGCTTGGCAAGAATTGTGTCCAGCGGCGGCAGGCTCGCCGCCTTGGCCAGGCTGTTGTAGGTGTTCTCGAGATTGGTGACAAAGTCGCCGGTAATCTGGTTCTTGTAGTCGGGAATCACCTGGTCGACGATCGCCTGGTAGGACTTCGGCATCTGGTTGTAGGTCAGTCCCGACTGGATCGCCCACGAAACCGCCTGCAGCGAGTTGGGGTTGATGTGGTACTGCTCGGTGCCACGCCAGATAAGCGCGCCGATGGCTCCCGCAGCTTTGCCCTCGTATGGCCCGAGCACATAGGCAACGCCCGCGCCCGGCTGGTGGATGGAATACTGCGAGCAGAAGTCGAGCGTGTTGATCGTGTAGTCGCCGGGGGCAAGCGGCTGATCGAGCTGGTCGGCGGTAAGCTGCAGCGGCTTAGGGTTGAACGGCCCTCCCGGCAGCGTCGTCACCGTGGGATACACGTCCTTCGCATCGAGCGTCAGCGGCAGGTTGTCGTTCAGCACCTTGGTGAGGGCTTCTTCAGCGGCCTTTTCCTTGGCTGCATTTTCGAGAGCCGCCAGCGGGTTCTGAGCGGCCGCCGGTTGCATCGAGGCCACGGCTAAATCCGCCTGCAAGACGAGGAGAGCAACTGCCGAAGCAATCTTCATTTGTAGACCCCCTTGAGGATTGCGCGCGCACGCTCGCACGCGAGTCATGAGAATGATGCGCCGGTGTGGGGAACACAGGGCTGTTGCTCGCTCAGGTGCCAAACTTGAGACGAAAGGATTCCGCGCAGAGCCTCAAAATACCCTTGGACGCAGACCCGAGTCAACGAAAAGATGGAACAAAGAGCATCGCCATCTTGGGGCTGACTCGCTAGCCCGCTGACTCGCTAATAGAACAGATACTTCCGCCAGCGGTCGTCGCTGCGGCCTAGCATGCGCATGATCTGACGGCTGGTGTGGAGCGAGAAAGGGCGCGGCTCGCGCAGCAGGATCATGTCGTCGATCTCGCTCAGCAGCCGGTTGCCTTTCTTGCGATTGCACTCGTGGCAGCAGGCCACGAGATTTTCCCAGGTCGAGTTGCCGCCGCGCGAACGCGGCACCACGTGGTCGAGGGTGAGTTCTCCCGGCGGATAGGCTTCGCCGCAGTACTGGCAGGTGTTGCGATCGCGCAGCAGAATGTTCTTGCGCGAGAGCGCCCGAGTCTGATGAGGAATGCGTCGATACTCGAGCAGCCGAATCACCGACGGCATGGCAATCAACGTGCGCTGCGCGTGCAGAGTGAGCCCATGCTCTTCCTCGGTGCGCGCGATTCCCTTGAGCACCAGCACCAGCGCGCGCCGCGCGCCGCATATATTGATCGGCTCGTACGAAGCATTGAGAACCAGCACCGGCATTTGCAAGATGTGGATCTGGGGATACTGCGCCGGCCCATGATCGCCCGAGAGCACCACGGCCTTGGCCATCGCTTTCTGCTTGCGCGCATGAATCATTGCTTTGCCCAACGACATCTGCTGCCCCCCGGGTGCTGATAGGTCATCAAAAAGATGCGTTCTCTTTCAAGTTCGAAGAAGCAGGTGGAATGAAATTGAATTCTGCCGAGCCTACTGGCGCCGCGAATCCCGAGCCGGCGCCGGCTTGCGCACTCTCTCTTTCTTCATTGACGAACTCTGGGTCGAACCCGCTAACTCGCTGCGCCCGGGCCAGCGTGGCCACCCACACCGAAGCCGCGCCCGCCTCAACCAGCGTCTTTGCTGCCGCGCGCGCCGTCGCCCCGGTGGTCAGAATGTCGTCGATGAGCAAAACATCCCGTCCGGCAATCTGCGTGGGATCTGAAACCGAAAAAGCGCCGCGAAGATTCTGCCGGCGTTGGCGAGGCGTCAGCCCGGCCTGGCTTTCGGTCGCGCGCAGACGCATCAGCGTACTCGCCGCCAGCGTGAGCCGCCACTCAGGATGGTCTTTGCGCAGGGACCCCAGCGCCTCGTGGGCGAGCGACCGCGCTTGATTGAAGCCGCGCTGCGCATACTTCGTGCGGTGTAAAGGCACCGGAACCACCAGCATCTTCGCCGGAGCCTCGGCAGCGAGCTTCGCGATCGTTTCAGCCAGCAATTGGCCCAACGGGCGCGCCACCGGGTGCAAACGATCGTACTTCAGCGCATGAATTGCCTGCCTCATGCGGCCCTGGTAAAGGCCGTGCGAAACTGCCCTTGCAAAAGGTGGAGGCGCCAACCGGCAAGCGCGGCAAAGCCCTGCGGTCGAAGGAGTTGGCGTGGGTCGAAGCGCATCGCCGCAGCACACGCACGATGCGTCGGCCAGGGCGGGGAACTCCGTCCAGCAAGCAGAGCAGATTGGAATAGAAGATAGCCGCGGCAGAGGTGAGCCGCAAAGAGAGCAGGAAGCGGGAAGGAGGGTGCAACTTAAACTATCCAGGGGACTTCGGAGCACGCGAACCACTGCGCGCCACCGCGTTGTTTCCGATGGCGGAACGACGGCCGTCCTGGCGTCCAAGATCCTGTGGAAGACGCACCCCGCTTCGGGGCGAAGCAAGACACATGCTGCCCGTTGCGCTCAGTATAGCGCAAGACAAGATTCCCGGCTCCGACGCTCGCCGGCTGCGTAGGTGGGCCCGACAACGAGCCTACATGAAAATTGGTTCCCGCGTCAGAGCGGGCAGCGGCGAAGCTGACAGCGCGTCCCGCGGCCCGCCGACGAGCTGACTTTCCGGTTGGTTGGGTTAACGAATTTACGGCTCGATCGCCGGTCCTCCAGGTGGAGGCCACAGTGCGTGTTGCTCAGCGGTTGTAACCGCTGTGCGCGTGTTCCTGCTCCTCCTTGCGGCGGGCCTCGGCTTCGCTCTGCTGCCGCCCGCGCTCAACCTGGTTGTCCTTCTGCTGTTCGCTTTTCATGTTGTCCTTGGCATCACGCGCGGCATCCTTCACCGTGCCGACTACCTTCTGGGCTTTGCCCTTGATCTGCTGCGCGGCACCCTCGACCTGGGCGTTGGTATCGCCTGTCCACTCGCCTATTTGGCGTTTCACGCGTCCCGCCGCGTCGTTCACTGCGCCTTTCACTCGATCCTTGTCCATATGGTCCTCTCCCATGGTTCTATCTACGTTGAATTGCGTTGGGTCGCGTCGCCCGCATCGGGCGACAAAAACCTTCCGTTTGAACTTCCGCTCTAGACAGCTCTTCGCCCGGTGATGAGCTGGATGAGCAACACCACCAGTGCGAGCACAAGCAGAATGTGAATGAACCCTCCCAGCGTGTACGACGAAACAACGCCCAAGAGCCAAAGAACGAGGAGAATGATAAAAATCGTCCAAAGCATCGCTCACCTCCGCGAGAATTCAGCGCCACTGATTCTTCTCGCCAGCACCCTTTGACGCCGCGGCGGAGGCGCGGGTTGTTCCCTTTTGCGCGCGGAAAAAAGAAAGTCTGCGCGCAACCGGCAAACGCAATTCCGCATCCCTCGGCGGCAAACAAGCGCCCTCGAACGGGGATCTTGAGTTGGGATTTCCATCCGTCGAAATCTGTTCGCGCGGCCGAGGCACCCCGGCGCGAGGAGCGGGCATCAGATCACAGAGTTTGCGAGTGCGCGCGTTTCGCGTGCCGCGTGGGAGGACAGCGTGCTGCTGATCATCATTCTGATCTTGTTGATCTTTGGATTTGGATACGGCGGGTACCGTGTGGGGCCGGGATGGGGCTACTACGGGGGCGGAGGCATCAGCCTCATTCTGGTCATCATTGTCATTCTGTTGCTGCTCAGAGTGATTTGATGTTTCGCGTCGACGAGCGCGATCTGCCAACCCGGCGCAACAGGATACAAGTTCTATTCATCGGTGAGCGGCGCGCGCAGCGCGCGTGCGCGTCGGCTAGAAAACGCCGGCCATGTAAGCTTCGGCGTGGCCCACCTTCTCCGGTCTTGCACCGCATTCGGCCAGCACCAGCGGCGAAAGCGTCATCACCGGGCAATGGGAGTGGGCGAGAACTTTGTAGACCACGCCATGGCGGGTGATGGCTGCGAAGGCCGAAGCGCCGTGGGCGCCCAGCACAATCAGGTCGGCTTGTTGCGCGCGACCCTGATAAAGCAACTCCTCGGTGGGATCGCCCGGCACAACCACGGTCTGAATTTCGATCTGGTCCTGCAGTTTCTCTGGAACCAACGCGATCATCTGCGATTCGACTTCGTCGAGCGAGCGGCCGGCTAGAAACTCGGCCCGGTCCTGGGGCCGTATTACGTGCTGCAGGATCAAACGCGCATGGTGCTGGTGGGCCATTTCCGCAGCAAACGCGGCGACCGGCGAGGTAGATTCGTTCAGGCTGGCGGCGCACAAGATGGTGCGGGTAGCAAAGTTGCGATAGCTGCCGTCAACCACCTCGGGGCCCACAATACAAACCGGCAAAGCTGCGCTGCGCAGCACCGCTTCGGCCACTGAGCCAACCAGCAGTTTGCCGATGGGTCCCGGAGAGTGCGTACCCATCACGATGCGGTCGATCTGCCGCTCACGCGTAAAGGCCAGAATTTCATCGGCAGGCAAACCTGGACGCACTACGACTTCGCAGTTCAAGCCGGCATCGCGCGCGCGTTGCGCCAACGGCTCCAATTGCTGTTTCTCGCTGCGCGCCGCCGCAGCGTAGTCGTAATAGCGAACGCCCGAGCTTTCAGACGCGGCAACGATCAGCGTGTCGTAGGCGTGAAAAAGAATCAGATTCGAGCCGAATTCCCGGGCCTGGGCAAGAGCGAACGCGAAGGCCTTTTCATTGGCTGGGATTTCGGACGCAAAGAGGATTGTCGAGGGCCTGCTCCAGCCTGGCTTCATTACGGCTGCCATGGGAACCTCCTTCGGGTGCGCTCAAATAGTGACAAAACGGATGAACAGCTCGCGGTGTTCGGCCGCACTTAAAGGTGTGATTTGGCTCACGTTAAGCCACTGCATCGAGCTCGGTTCGATGAAGCGGCGAGTCAACCAGCCATTGCCGACAGGAGTCCCGCCAATCAAACACCGCTTTGCTGAGAAGATTGTGTCCCTTATTTCCTTTTCTGTCCAATGGCCATCCGCTCAGTGCTGATGCGCCTAAAGTGATCTCAATCACAGCCCGCCACCCGCAAAACCTGTTCTCCTAGAACGGAATCGAAGCCCTCCAGCCATTCCGGTGATGGATTGAAGCACCGGGATCGCTGATGGAACGGTTTCCTGTTCGCTGAACGTCTCTCCTGGTTGCCGTTTTGCCGAGTGAGCAGGAAGCCGTTCCACCCCCAACCGGTTCCTGTCAGAACCGAAAGGGCGCGATTCAAACGGGAGGTCTCATGCGGCCGATGCATACCATTCCCGCTCGGGGCGGGATCGACTACGATGAATCGCCATTCCTGGCCATCTGGGAAGTCACACAATCCTGTGATCTGGCCTGCAAGCACTGCCGCGCCGCGGCGCAACCCATTCCACACCCCGATCAGTTGACCCACGAAGAAGGCAAGGCGCTGATCGACCAGATCGCCGAGATGCATATCCCCGTCTTCGTCTTCACCGGTGGCGACCCACTAAAACGCGCCGACGTTTTCGATTTGATCCGCTATGCCGCCAGCAAAGACGTGCACGTTGCGGTCACTCCCAGCGCAACGCCGCTGCTCACGCGCGAGCAGATCTTCAAGATGAAAGAGGCAGGCGTTGTGCGGCTCGGCATCTCGCTCGACGGCTCGACACCCGAGATTCACGACGCGTTTCGCGGCTTGACCGGCGCATGGGCGCGCACCATCCAGGCAATTGAATGGGCCAATGAAGCCGGCATTCCCATCCAGGTGCATTCGACCATCAGCCGCCACAATCAGCACGATCTCGACGGCCTGTGCAGATTGTTCGAGAGGCTGGCCATCGTCATGTGGAATGTGTTTTTCCTGGTTCCCGTGGGCCGCGGCCAGCTCGACGATCTGCTGAGCGGCGAGGAATTCGAGCAGGTCTTCGGCAAGATCTACGAGCTCTCGCACCGCGTGAACTTCCAGATCAAAACTACTGAAGCGATGCATTACCGCCGCTACCTGTTGCAGCACAATCTTGAAGAGCGCAAGCTGGGGCATGGTCACGGCCATCCCCATGGAGCGGCCCCATTTCAGACCGGGGTCCCCACGGACAGGTCTTCGTCCGTGGGGTATCAGGCCGGCACTCCGACCGCCGACGGCAAGACTCGTGCCATGGGCTGGGCCACTCGCCGCGTCAACGACGGCAAGGGGTTTGTCTTCATCTCCCACGTGGGCAACGTCTATCCCAGCGGATTCCTGCCCATTCACGCCGGTAACATTCGTGAGACGCCCCTGGCCGAGATCTATCGCAACGCGCCGATCTTCAAGGCTCTGCGCGATACGAAGAGGCTTGAAGGCAAGTGCGGCGCCTGCGAATACAAAGAGATCTGCGGCGGTTCTCGAGCTCGCGCCTACGCCATCACTGGCGACCCGCTGGCGCAGGAGCCCTGCTGCATCTACCAGCCGAAGAACTGGGACCCGGAGCGCGAGCAGACGGCCGAAGCTTTCAAACAGCCGCTGCCGGAGGGCACGCTGGTCACGCTGTAAAGGACAGCCGCTAACTATCAGCTTTCAGCTTCCATGCGGAAGCATGGAAAGCGATTCGATCAGTGTCTCAATGGCCGCGAGCGGCCGCGTCGGCCTTCCCCTTGAACCGCGAATAGACAAACACCACGTACCCCACAGCCAGCGTCATTCCGAAGAGCCACCAGGCTAGTCCCACGGCCAGCGTGTGCGGGCCCGAGATTGCGCGGTCGAGCGTAATGTCGTTCGCCGCGCCGGTGGTTGCCGGTAACAGCACTGGATACACGCCCCAGCACGCGCCCGCAAGCATGAAGAAGAGATACAAACATGAGGCAAGGAATGCCTTGAGCGGCTGCCGGCCGCGATTCCACATCCAGATGGCCGCGAGCGATGCAACGACACCGGCAGGGACGACAAATGTAACCGGGTATTGGAAGTAGTTATTGAGACTCGCCGGCCGAACGGCGATCGTGGCGGCCAAACTCACGACTGTAAGCGCGACCAAAGCCAGAAACAGCCGCGCTGCAATCTTTCGCGCGCGCTGCTCCAGGTCACCTGAAGTCTTGAGCGAGAGCCAAAGCGCGCCATGCAACGTAAGCGCCACCAACGCCACCAGCCCGCCAATCACCGTATACCAATCCAGGATGCCGGGCGTGAGGCCGGGCTTCCAGTCCGTCCACAAGGGCAGAAAAAAGTATCCGTCGGCCTGCAGGGGAACGCCGCGCAGCACATTCGCAAGCGCCGCGCCGAAAAAGATCGTCAGCAGTGCGCTGGCCAGCCCGAAGACACCGTCGAGCAGTTGCCGCCACACCCCCACATCGAGGTGGTTGCGCAGCTCAAGGCTGACGCCGCGCAGCACCAGCAGCCACAGAACGATCATAAGCGGCAGATAAAACCCGCTGAATGCCGACGCGTAGAGCAGCGGAAACGCGAAGTAGAGAGTGCCCCCGCCGGCCAAAAGCCATACTTCGTTTCCGTCCCATACCGGGCCGATCGACGCGAGGGTCGCACGGCGTTCTGCTTCGTTGCGCGCCAGAAACAGATGCAGCACGCCCACCCCCAGGTCGAACCCGTCGAGGACGACATAGCCGACGATCATGACCGCGACCAGCCAGAACCAGATGAAGCCCATCGCAACTCTCCTCTCCGTCTCGAGCCAGCACGAAGTATCAGGGCACGACTTCAGTCGCGCCGTTTCCAAAAACTACCTCGGGGCCTTAGTCCCCGCCTCCGGTCCGCTCGCGATCTGGCGATAGATGAGCACCGTGAACAGCAACCCCAGCAGAGCGTAGAGGCCCATGAACCCGATCAGGGTGAACAATCCGTTACCCGCTGAGACAGTATTGGAATAGCCTTCGCTGGTGCGCATCAATCCGTAAATCAACCACGGCTGCCGGCCCAGCTCGGCGGTCATCCAGCCCGCGGTGTTCGCAATGTAGGGCAGGGGAAAGCTCAGCAGAATTGCCCACAACGCCCAGCCCGTTGTGTAAAGCCGCCCGCGCCACAGCAGAAACGCGGCCACCACCATCAGCAAAATGAACCACGTCCCCAGCCCGGCCATGATGTGGTAGGCGTAGAAAAGCAGCGGTTGCGCAGTGGGCCATTGGTCCTGCGGAAACTGGTCGAGCCCTTTCACCTCCGCCTTGGTGGTGCCGTAGATCAGGAAGCTCAGCACGTCATTCACCACGATCGGATTGTCGATCTGGCCCGTCTCCGGGTTGGGCTGGCCCAGCAGCACGATAGGCGCGCCGGCTTCTGTCTTGAATAACCCCTCCATGGCCGCCATGGCTGCCGGCTGATTGCGCGCCACGTACTTGCCGTGCAGATCGCCTGTCGGAAAGACGATCAGAATCGACGCAATCGTTCCCGCGATCACGCCGACCTTCAAGAAGATGCGCGCGTGCGCCGGATCGCGCCCTTCGAGCAGATAGAACGCGCCGACCGCGGCCATCACAAACGAACCCGTCACGGCCGCGCCTGTCATGTTGTGCGCGTACTGCAGCAGCCCCCACGGGTTTAGCAGAAGCTGCCAGAAACTGAGCACCTCAAAGTGGCCGTCAGACATCCGCTCGTAGGCGACCGGGTGCTGCATCCACGCGTCAGTCACAATGATGAAGAAGCCCGAGATCCACGACCCCAGCCAGACCATCACCGCCGAGAACCAATGGGTCCATCGCGAGACTCGCTTTTCGCCGTAAAGGAACAGGCCGAGAAACGCCGACTCGAGGAAGAAGCTGAACACGCCTTCCATCGCCAGCGGCTGCCCGATCACGCCGCCTGAAAGCCGCGAGAAACGTGCCCAGTTGGTGCCGAATTCGAACTCCATGGGAATGCCGGTGACGACGCCGAAGACGAAGTTGATGGCGAAGATCCGGCCCCAGAAGCGCGCCGCGCGGTCCCAGGTGGCGTCGCCGGTACGCAGTGCCACGGTCTTCAGCACCACGATCAGCAAACCCAGTCCCATCGTGAGCTGCGGAAAAAGGTAGTGGAAGGTAACAGTGAAGGCGAAATGCAGCCGGTGAATGATCTCGGCGCTCATCGAAGGTCTCCTGCCGCGGGTTGCGCCCCTTGAACCGGCGGGCGATCAGACGTGGAGGGCAGCCTCGGTGCAAGGTTCGAGCCCAGAGAATCAAGGCTTCCCGTGCCGCTTCCGATTCTAGCTCTTCCGGTGATATTGAACACTTGCTACGGCAGCCAGCGCTTGGATCTGATTTCGATGCCGATGCTACCGCGGGGCAAGCGGGCGCTGTCGGCAAGCAAATCGGCACCCTTTTGAAAGGCGGCTCTTTCCCCCTCCAAGACAATTCTTTGCAAGTTGCTGTAAACATAAAGTGAGGTCGAGAATGCGGATTGCGATCATCGGCGGCGGCGTTGCGGGGTTGGCCGCCGCCTACGAACTGGAAAAGACGCGCAAGGCGGGCGCAGCGGTCGAGTACACGCTTTTTGAGGAGCGTCTGCGATTGGGCGGGTCGCTGGCCTCGGAGACCGTAAACGGCGCCGTGCTCGAGCGCGGACCTGACTCGTTCCTGACGGAGAAGCCGGCGGCGGCCGAGCTGTGCCGTGAGCTAGGCCTGGGTGGCGAGCTGATCCCATCGAACGACGCGGCCCGCAAGACCTATATCGTCGTGCGCAACCGGCTGGTGGCGTTGCCCGACGGCTTGATGTTTCTGGTGCCGACCAAGCTGGTTCCCACTGCGCTCACGCCGCTGTTCGGCGTTCCCACCAAAGCGCGCATGGCCGTCGAGCTGCTGCACCCTCCGCGGCCAGCCAGGCAGGATGAGTCCGTCGCCGCATTGGTCGAGCGGCACTTCGGCCGGGAGGCCGTGGACCTGCTTGCCGACCCGCTCTTGAGCGGCATCTACGGCGGCGACGCAACGCAGTTGAGCGCGCAGACCGTGCTGCCGCGGCTGGTAGAGATGGAGCGCCAATATGGCTCGCTGACGCGCGGCATGTTGGCTGCACACCGCAAGATGAGAGCTTCCGCCAGGACCTCCTCCAAGACCCAAAACCGCGGAGCGGCGATCTTTACAGCAATGCGAGGCGGCATGCAACAGCTGGTTGACGCGATCGTAGCGCGGCTCGACCCGGCCAGCTTGAGAACCGGGACACAGGTGCGCGCGATCGCAAAGACGGGGAACGTTTGGAGCGTCGAGGCCGGCGGCGGACAGCAGGAATACGATGCTCTCATCCTGGCTGCGCAGGCGTGGGCTGCAGGATCGCTGCTGGAGCCGGTGGATGCGGAGCTTGGCCGCGACCTGAGCGGCATTCCTTATTCGTCTTCGATCACCATCAACTTGGTATACGACGAGGCGAAGATTGGCACGCTGCCCGAGGGCTTCGGATTTCTTGTCCCGGCAGTCGAGGGCCGCGCGATGCTGGCCTGCACGTTTGCCCACCGCAAGTTTCTGGGCCGCACGCCACCGGGCAAGGCTGTCTTTCGCGCCTTCCTGGGTGGCATGCGTGGCGAAGCGCTGCTGGCCGAGAGCGACGATGTTCTGCTGGCTACGGTGCGGCGAGAGATGAGCGAGATTCTCGGCGCCAAAACGTTCAATGCGGCCGTTGAGCCCGAGCACACTCAGGTCTCACGCTGGCGGCGGGCCATGGCGCAGTATGCCGTCGGCCACAAAGATCGCATGCAGCGCGTTAGAGATCGAGTTGCGGCCCTTCCAGGCCTGCGCCTTGCCGGCAACGCGTACGATGGCATCGGCGTTTCCGATTGCATCCGGCTGGGGCGGCAGGCGGCGCGTGAGCTGGCTGCTTCAGCCGCGGCTGCGCCGGTACCAACGGTCTAAATCAGCTTCCGCGGCAACCGCGCAGCGGGATTGTCGAACCGTATACTCGACTTGAGAAGATGCCCACGCGTAGCGACACATTTCTTTCCACCATCCTGGCCTCGACGCGAGCCACGGTGGACGCGGCCAAGAACGCCGTGCCCGTCGCGGAGTTGGAGCGTCGTGCCGCACAGCACCGGCCGCGAGGCTGGGCCGCCGGGCTGCGCCGTAAAGCCGCCTCCGGCCCAGCCGTCATCGCGGAGATCAAAAAGGCCTCGCCCTCGAAAGGCCTGATCCGGGCCGACTTCGATCCCGAGTGGCTGGCGCGGCGCTATCGTGCAGGCGGAGCGGCTGCGCTGTCGGTGCTTACCGATGAGCCGTACTTTCAGGGTAGCCTGCGCAACCTGGAGCTGGCCTCAGCGGCCACTCCGCTGCCGTGCCTGCGCAAGGACTTCATGATCGACGAGTACCAGATCCTCGAAGCCCGGGCCCATCGCGCTGACGCGATTCTCTTGATTGCCGCCGCGCTCACCGGTGCGGAATTGCAACGCTTCGCCCAGGCTGCGCATGCCTTCGCGCTCGACGTGCTGGTGGAGGTGCATAGCGCGGAGGAACTTGCGCTGGTTCTCGATGCACTGGGCGAGACCGGCGCCGACGCCATCGGTGTGAACAACCGCGACCTGCGAACCTTTGAGGTGAGTCCGGAAACATCGCTTGCGCTCGCTGATCGCATGCCATCCAGTGTGGTACGCATAACGGAGAGCGGCATCTCCTCGCGTGAAGACATCGCCCGCCTGCGCAAGGCGGGATTCGACGCTTTTCTTATTGGGGAAAGCCTGATGCGACAGCCAGATCCCGGCGCTGCCCTGGCCGGGTTATTGACTTCCACGGGTCTTTCCTTGAAATGATTGCAATGACTGCATGTCGGCGCTAGGATGCGCGCGCGAAACCGATCAACTGAAGAATGAGTATCTGGATCAAAATCTGCGGGAACACCTCGCTGGCCGATGCGCAACTGGCCGCCGAGGCCGGGGCCGATGCCGTGGGATTCGTCTTCGCGCCCAGCCCGCGCCGCATGTCCCCGGAACAGATTGCGACCATTGTGCCGCATTTGCCGTCGACGCTCGAAAAGATCGGCGTGTTCGTCGATGCCGATCTCAACGAGATTACGTCGATCGTCGAGCAATGCGGGCTGACCGGCGTGCAACTCCACTGGGACGCTCCCCGCGATCTGCCATTGAAGCTTCGCTTCCGGCTCGGGCCGCGCTTCCGCATCCTGCGCGTTGTCTATTCCGATGGCGGCGGCGTGACCGCCGCGTTTGCGCCGGAGTCCGCGTCGAGCGTCGACGCGATTCTCGTCGATTCGCACACCACCTACGCCGCCGGCGGCACAGGCGTCACATTCGACTGGTCTGCGGTCAGCAAGACCCTCTTCCAGAACCCGGAGGTGCGTCAGCACCTGATTGCGGCCGGCGGACTTACGCCCAACAATGTGGCCTCGGCCATCAAGACCTTGCACCCCTGGGGGGTGGACGTAGTGAGCGGCGTGGAATCCGCCGCTGGCCGCAAAGATCCCGACAAGGTACGCGCCTTCGTCACCAACGCGCGCGCGGCCGCAGGCACCTGACGCCGCCGGCGTGTAACCTTTCCGGCCCTCAGCGCGTAAGAATGGACGGGCCTTGTCACGTCTCGCCCTTGCCGATCGTCATTAGTTCAGGCAAGCGGAATCGAGCCAGACTGCAGCATTCCGCCGCTGAAAGCATCGTTCACCCTAATCCCCAGGGAGGTCTCAATCATGGGCACTTATCTTCCCCCCATCGAAAATCCGCACGGCGTGATGATGAAACTGGTCTACGCCATGTCGCGGCGCCAGTTCGGCAAGGTCATGACGCCGCTCAAGGTCTTTGCGGCGCGCATGCCGCTCGCCTTCGGCATGTTCGTCGGCAAGATCAGCAAACTCGATAAGAAGCTCGAACTGCCGCCTGAGACGCAAATGCTCGTCCGCGAGCGCGTGGCCCGGCTCAACGTCTGCCTCTTCTGCATCGACATCGGCCGCGCCTTCGCGATTCAGTCGGGCATGAACGAAGCGAAATTCGATGCCATGGAAGATTACGCGACGAGCCCGCTCTATAGCGATGCGGAGCGCGCCCTGCTCGACTACGTGACCGAGCTGACTCGCGACAAGAAAGTCGAGCCCGAGACCTTCGCGCGGCTCAGGAAGCATTATTCCGAGCGCGCCATCTGCGAAATTGTCTGGCTCGTGGCCAGCGAACACTTCTACAACATGACCAATATCGGCCTCAACATTCACTCCGATATGCTGTGCGATATCGCGCGGAAAAGGAAGTAGTGGTGCCAGCCTGCGGTAATGCCGGCAGGCTCAACCAGATCGTTCCCCTGAGAATCTCGTGGACGGTCGCTGATGACGCCTTGTAAAGTTCCTGTACACAAGCTGCGCGCCGACGCCCGGGGAGACGCGAGAACCACTTCACCTGCGGCCCGCCAAGCCACTTCAGTGAGGTCAGTAATGGAAGGGCAGTCAAACCTTCATTGGCGCATTTCGCCAGTGGCGATCGATCCGCAAGAGTTTCGCTCGCTAGGCCACGCGCTCATCGACCGCATCGCAGGTCTGCTGGAGTCGCTTCCCGATCGTCCCGTTACTCCGGCCGCATCGCCCACAAGCATTCGGCAGGCCCTGCAGGCTGAGCGTCCTCTGCCGGAACTCGGCTCAGAGCCCGAAGAGCTGCTGAACCATGCCGCCGATCTCCTTTTCAAGCACTCGCTATTCAACGGTCATCCGCGCTTCTGGGGATATATCACCTCGTCCGCCGCTCCCATTGGTGTGCTGGGCGATCTTCTCGCCGCTGCCGTGAATCCCAACGTGGGTGCGTGGCCGCTTTCGCCGATGGCCAGCGAAATTGAGGCACAGACCATCCGCTGGATCGCTGGCATGCTCGGTTACCCGGCCGACTGCGGAGGCCTCTTCGTCAGCGGCGGAAATATGGCCAACATTGTCGGATTTCTCGCCGCCAGGCAGGCGAAAGCGGGACACGATGTGCGTACCGCCGGGTTGAGCGGCGCACGGCTGCGGGCCTATTGCTCGAAGGAAACGCACACCTGGATCCAGAAAGCCGCGGATATCTCCGGCATCGGCACGGATTCCATTCGCTGGATCGCCACAAACGATCGCATGCAGATCGACGTTTCCGCCCTTCGGCAGCAGATCCGAGCCGACCTTGCGTCCGGCGATCGGCCATTCCTCGTTGTTGGCGCTGCGGGAACGGTCAGCACGGGCGCCATCGACCCGCTCCACGAGCTCGCCGAAGTTTGCCGCGAATTCGATCTCTGGTTTCACGTAGATGGCGCCTATGGAGCGATGGCGGCAATTCTGCCCGATGCGCTCCCCGAATTTTCCGGCCTGGCCGAAGCAGACTCGATCGCCATCGATCCGCACAAATGGCTCTACGCTCCGCTTGAGGCCGGTTGCGCGCTGGTACGCGACCGCGAGAAGCTCCGCGACGCCTTTGCATATCATCCGCCCTATTACCATTTCGAAACCGAGGCGATCAATTATTTCGATCTCGGGCCGCAGAATTCACGTGGCTTTCGCGCACTCAAGGTCTGGCTCGCCCTGCAACAGGCCGGCCGCGAAGGCTACGTGCGCATGATCTCCGACGATATCCGTCTCGCAGCAGAACTCTTCCGGCTCATCCCGCAATATCCTGAACTCCAGCCGCTCACCCTGGGCCTCAGCATTACAACCTTCCGCTTCGTGCCTCCCGATCTCCCTTCCGGAAGCCACGCGGCCGAGGACTATCTCAATGCATTGAACAACGAGTTGCTGACGCGCGTGCAAAATAGCGGCGAAGCCTACCTTTCAAATGCTGTTGTGAACGGCAGGTTCGCATTGCGCGTATGCATCGTCAACTTCCGCACAACGCAGGCGGATATTGAAGCCCTGCCGCCGCTCATTGTCCGTCTGGGCAAGCAAGCCGATGCAGAACTACGGCCAGAAAATCTGCGCCACCGAGGATAGGCCGTTCAAGGCTGAACTCACCAGGAGCTCGCCTCAGCCTCTGCAAAGCCGCGCCCTAGTACACTAGAACTGGTCGCATAAATCCGGTTTTGAGGGGCACGACTTGCGCCGTGAAAGCCTCAAAAACATTGGGCTTTTGACCCCTGAGGGAAGTTTCTTCATCGCTTCAGACCATTTATGCAACCAGCTCTAGAGTTCCGCACCCCGCGGCGAATCCATCAGGAGCTTCCATGGCATCGGTCATTCTTCCGGCCAATCCCTCCGAGTCGCGGCCCGGACGCTTCGGCGTTTACGGCGGCCGCTATGTGCCGGAGACGCTGGTCGCGGCCCTCACGGAACTCGAGCGCGAATACGAAATCGCCAAGGCCGACGCCGCATTCCAGGCCGAGCTCAACTCGCTGCTGGCTGACTACGCTGGCCGGCCCACGCCGCTCTACCTTGCCGGGCGCCTCACCGAATCCCTCGGCGGCGCGAAGATTTACCTCAAGCGCGAAGACCTGCTCCACACCGGCGCGCACAAGATCAACAACGCGCTGGGCCAGGGATTGCTCGCCAGGCGCATGGGCAAACAGCGCGTGATCGCCGAAACCGGCGCGGGCCAGCACGGCGTGGCAACGGCCAGCGCGTGCGCGCTGCTGGGTCTGGATTGCGTGATCTACATGGGCGAAGTGGACATGGAGCGCCAGGATCTGAACGTGAAGCGCATGCGGCTGCTCGGCGCCGAGGTGCGCGGCGTCTCCTCAGGCTCGAAGACGCTCAAGGATGCCATCAGCGAGGCCATGCGCGACTGGGTGACGAACGTTCGTACCACCTACTATCTGCTGGGCAGCGCGCTCGGCGCGCATCCCTATCCCACGATGGTACGCGACTTCCAGCGCGTGATCGGCAAGGAGATCCGAGCCCAAATCCTGGAAAAGGAAGGAAGGCTACCTGATGCGGTAGTGGCGTGCGTGGGCGGCGGCTCGAATGCCATCGGCGCGTTCTACGAGTTCATTCCCGAGCGGCAGGTGCGGTTGATTGGTGTGGAGGCCGGAGGATGCGGCACCGCGTTGGGCCAGCACGCGGCACGCTTCCAGGGCGGCGCGCCGGGTGTGCTGCAGGGGACGTACTCTTACGTTTTGCAGGATGAAGACGGCCAGATCGCGCTCACGCATTCGGTCTCGGCTGGCCTCGACTATGCATCCATCGGCCCCGAACACGCCATGCTCCACGACTCCGGCCGCGCCGAGTATGTTTCGCAGGACGATGCCGCGGCTCTCAATGCCGTCGAGAAGCTGGCCCGCACCGAAGGCATTTTGCCCGCGCTCGAAAGCGCGCACGCCGTAGCGGAAGCGATGCGCATTGCTCCCAGCATGTCGCCCCGTGAAATACTGGTGGTGAATCTCTCAGGACGCGGCGATAAGGACATGGGCATCCTGGCTCGGGAACTGAAGCTGTAACCCTGGTGTGAGGGCCGCTCCCAGGTCCCCAAATGCGGGACCTGGGGCACCCGCGCCGCGTCCACCTTGGTTCGAATTTGTCATCCTGAGGCGTAGCCGAAGGATCTGCGGTTGCTCTTGAATGCCGATTCGCTTCGAACACAAGCCGGGCCTGGTGATTTACCTGACCGCCGGGGATCCCTCGCTGGCAGCCACGCGTGAGATTGCCATCGCGGCAATCGATGCGGGCGCCGATGTGATCGAGCTGGGAGTGCCATTCAGCGACCCGCTCGCCGACGGGCCCATCATCCAACGCGCCAGCGAGCGCTCGCTCGCGCGTGGTACGCGGCTCAAGGATGTTCTCACCCTTGCGCACGAGCTTCGCGCGGCGCGCCCTGCCGCGGGGCTCATTCTCTTCACATATCTCAACCCAATCCTGCGCTACGGGCTGCGCAAGTTTGCCGATGATGCCAAGGCTGCCGGCGCCGATGGCGTTCTGGTCACCGACATGATCGTCGAAGAGGCCGCTGAGTATCTTGTCGAAATGGACCGCGTGGCACTCGCGCCGGTTTTCCTCGCGGCGCCCACCAGCCCCGACGAGCGGCTTGAGGCGATCGCGAAGCACTCGAAGGGTTTTGTGTACGCCATCTCGCGCGTGGGGGTCACCGGCAAGCAGCAAGACGTCGCCGGCGATGCCGCCGCACTGGTGGCGCGCATCCGCCGTTTCTCGGGTCCTCCTGGACACGGCCTGCCGGTGGCCGTAGGGTTCGGCATCAGCAACGCCGAGCACGTTGCGCAGGTGGCGGAGTTCGCGGATGCCGCGGTAATCGGCAGCGCGATCGTCGAGCTGGTGGAACGGGCAACCCGGGAGAATGGACCGGACACAGCTCCCGACTCAGTCGCTCGATTTATCAAGGGTCTGCGCTTGCCCAGTGCGGCGCTGGCCCGGTGAAAAAAGCAGCCGTCAGCTATCAGCTTTCAGTTCGTCCGTTGCCGGACTGACCGAGAAGGCTTATCTCAGCGGGTTGAGCTGAAAGCTGAGGGCTGATAGCTGAAAGCTGAAAGCTGGTTTTAGGGGCTTCAATGACCATCGAAGAATTGCGAATCCGCATCGACGAACTCGACCGCCAGTTGGTCGAGTTGCTCAGTGAGCGGGCGCGCGCCGTGGAGATGATCGGAAAGCTGAAGGCCGCCACTTCGCTTCCCGTATACGAACCCGAACGCGAAAAAACCATCTATGCCAACGTGCACGCGGCCAACAAGGGTCCGCTGCCCGACATCGAGTTGACGCATATCTACGAGCGCATCATCGACGTAATGCGAGCGTTGCAGCGCAATGAGCTTGCTAGCCAGAGAATCGCCCAGGCAACCCGATCCGAGGGCAGCATGCGAGGCAGTGCTACGGGCGGATCGCTGACCAAGCAAGCGCAAACCGTTGCCGGGGACTCGAAACCGGCGCCAGAGACAGGAAGAGAAAAATGATTGTCGCCATGCAAGAGAAAGCCACCGAAGAACAGATCGATGCCGTGATCAATGCGATGGAAGAGGCCGGCGTCGACGTGCATCGCACCACGGGCGCGTTCCAGACCATCCTGGCCGCCGTCGGACCCACAGCCAGTCTCGACCTCACCAAGTTTGAAATGTTGCCCGGCGTGTTGCACGTGCACCGCATTAGCTCGCCTTACAAGCTTGCAGGCCGCGCGTGGAGGCCGGAGGGCACAGTCATAGAATTTCCCAATGACGCCAAAATTGGTGGCCAGCAGGTTGCCATCATCGCCGGCCCTTGTGCGGTAGAGAGCCGCGAGCAGATCTTTGCGACCGCAGAGTCCGTCAAGAGAGTCGGCGGAAAATTTCTGCGCGGCGGCGCATTCAAGCCGCGCAGCTCACCCTACTCGTTTCAGGGCCTGGGCATCCCCGGCCTGGAATTGATGCGCGAAGCCGCCGACGCCAACGGCTTGGCCGTGGTAAGCGAAGTCATGGAGATCGCGCAGATCGAGCCCATGCTGCCGCTGGTCGATTGCTTCCAGGTGGGCGCGCGCAACATGCAGAACTTCAACCTGCTACGCGAGCTGGGCCAGGTGCGCAAGCCCATCCTGCTCAAGCGCGGCATCGCCGCCACCATCGAAGAGCTTCTGCTTTCGAGCGAGTACATCCTCTCCGGCGGCAACTACGACGTGATTCTCTGCGAGCGCGGCATCCGTACCTATGAAACCTCGACGCGCAACACCATGGATATCGCAGCCATCCCGGTAATCAAGAAGCTCTCGCATCTGCCTGTGGCCGCTGACCCCTCGCACGGCACCGGCCGGCGCGACATGGTGCCGGCCATGGCTAGAGCCGCGGTGGCTGCCGGCGCTGATGCGCTCATTGTGGAGATCCACCCCAACGCCGACAAGGCCGTCTCCGACGCCGCGCAGACACTGTTCCTCGACCAGTTCGAAAAGCTGGTCGGCGAGCTCCGCGTGCTGGCGGAAGCGGTGGGAAGATCGCTCTGAAAGGCAGCGGCGCTGGCGGTGTTAGCGTAGGTTAACGGGGTTGAAGTTCTGGCTCCGCTGACTCGCTGACCTGCTAACTATGATCGATCGCATCGCCATCCTCGGCACCGGCCTTCTGGGCACATCGATCGGCCTCGCATTGCGCGAGGGTGGATTCAAGGGCGCGATCGCCGGCTGGAACCGAAGCCCCGAGCAGGCACAGCTTGCGCTCGCGATGGGCGCAATCGATTCCGTCGCGCCTGACCCGATCGAAGCAGCGCACGCCAACGAAGTCACGGTCCTCGCCGTTCCCATCTTCGCCACCATCGACTTCATGGAGAAGCTGGCGGGTGTCCTTGGCCCCGATCAGCTGGTGACCGATGTGGGCAGCACCAAGCGCGTGATTTCCGAAACCGCCGCGCGCCTCTACAACACGCCCGAGCGTGCAGCGTTTCTCCCCGGCCATCCTATGGCGGGCAAGGAGCGCGGCGGCGCGGCGCTGGCCGATGCAACGCTCTTTCGCGGTGCGATGTGGCTGTTCACTTTGAAGGGTACGGGCTTTAGCCCGTCCGAAAACTCGCAAGAAGTAAATGGGGCTTTAGCCCCTGCGGGAGTCTCCGAGACCGCAGCGGCATTGATGCGCGAGTGGCGAGAGTGGGTGACGAAAATGGGCGCCAAAACCCTCGATCTCGATCCCGCCCGCCATGACGAACTGGTTGCCTGGGTGAGCCATCTGCCACAGTTCACGGCCACGGCGCTCAGCGCTTTGCTCGAAGAGGAAGTAGGCGACGCGCCCGAGCTTAAAGACGTGGGCGGCCGCGCGCTCCGCGAGATGACGCGGCTCGGCGCAAGCCCTTACTCCATGTGGCGCGACATCGCCCACACCAACACCGGGGCCGTCGAGCGCGCACTGCTGGCCCTCGAACAGCGCCTCGCACATCTGCGCGAGAACCTCCGCACACCCGTCCTGCGCGACGAATTCGATCAGGCCAACAAGTTCCGAAAGGAATAGGCGCAGTCTCCCCTCCCGGGTTGAGCAAGGTCATGCGTCAAACCGAAGATCCGGCAGACCAGTGGCTTCCTCGGTCGGCCCGCGCAAAAACCGGTACTGGCGCAGTTTGAACTGATTTGAAAGGGCACGACTTCAGTCGTGCCGTAACGGCAGCAAAATGACTCGGGGCTTTAGCCCCTGAGGGATGATCTTGCCAAACTGACTCACCGCCAGAAAAACCCCAGCGCCCCTGCCGTCTGCTATCTTCAAGGTTGCGGAGCTGACCCCCGGAGATTAAGGCTCCGCCGTCCTTCGGGGAGTGTCGCTTTCATGTCCGATCCTGCACGCCTTTCAGCCGCGTCCGCGACAGCAGCTTCCGATTCGTTGGGATTCTTTCATCCGTCCGGACGCCCCTACCGCTTCACTATTCTGCTGTTCATCAGCCTGCTGGTCCTCGGCACCTATTTCGCCTATGACAGCATCGGCGCCCTCGCGCCCACGCTCATCGAGGCGCTCCATCTGGACCGCAGCACCATCGGCAATCTCTATACGGCGTACTCCGTTGCCGCCGTTTTCATCGTTTTCTTCGGGGGCATGCTCTACGACAAGCTGGGTCCGCGGCGCTCCAGCCTGCTGTTCAGTACCCTCATCTTTGTGGGCGCTCTGGTCGTGGCGCTCGCGCATTCCACGTGGCAGCTCTTCGCCGGCCGGTTGATCTTCGGCGCCGGCTCGGAGACGCTGATCGCGGTGCAGAGCGCCATTATCAGCCGCTGGTTCAAAGGCAAGGAGATGGCGCTCGCCTTCGGAATCGCTCTCACTGTCAGCCGAGTGGGGACCCTCTTCAGCTTCAACACCGAAGAACTCATCTCCGAGTATTTTGGCAGCTACCGCATTGCGCTCTGGGCGGCGGCAGGTTTCTGTCTGTTCTCTTTGCTCTGCAATCTGATCTACAACGCCATGGACCTCCACGGTGAGAAGGCGCTCGCGCTCCCTAAGCCCGAGGGCAGCGACAAGATCGTCTTCTCCGATATCCGGAAGTTCACATCCTCGTACTGGTACGTTGTTCTGCTCTGCGTCACTTTCTATAGCGCCATCTTCCCCTTCACCGCCCTCGCCACCGACATGTTCCACGACAAATGGGGCTTCCCGCTCGTTAGCGACACAGCAGGCGGGTTCCTGACCCAGGTCTTTGGCAACTTCCTCCACATGTTCTCCACGGCGCCGGGAATCACCAGCATCATCATCTTCGCGTCCATGGTATTCGCGCCCTTCGCCGGCAACCTGATTGACCGTATCGGCAAGCGAGCAACGCTCATGATCGTCGGCTCTCTCGTGCTGATTCCCGCTCACCTCGTCATGGGCATCACGCACTGGAATCCAGTCCCCAGCATGATCGTGCTCGGCGCAGCCTTCGTACTAGTTCCTGCAGCAATGTGGCCGTCGGTTCCGCTGGTAGTGGAGGAGAAGCGCGTGGGCACAGCCTTTGGCCTGATGACGGCCATCCAGAACCTGGGCCTCGGGCTTTTCCCGCTCCTGAATGGCAAGCTTCGCGACGTGACCGGAACCTACACCGCGACCCAGATCATGTTCGCCTGCCTCGGCGTGGCCGGCCTCATCTTCGCCTTTCTCCTGCTACGGTCAGATCGGCGCCACGGCGGCAAGCTGGAACAGGGAAAGAACACGGAGACGGAATTGCCCCGGATCGAAGAAGCTTCGGAACATCATTAAGTTTCTGAGTCCGCTCTCTCGGAGTCTCCCGGCAACAAGCTACCAGCTGCCGGCTGTTTCTTACTCCGCTCGCACCCAATACGCGGTCCGGCCAAAGATCGGAATCCCGATGTAGCCGTGCAGCCGCAGTCTCCTGCCGTCGTCCTCAAGCGCCAGCCAGGCACGATAGATTTTTCCGGTTTCCGGGTCGAGAATTTGTCCGCCCGACCATTGACCGCTGTCCGAATGAAATCCCCAAAGCACCTGCAGCCCCACCAGAGGTTGGTCCTTTCTTGCGCCGCTGCACAGATAGCAGGTGGGATGTGGCACAGGCGGATCGAAGAGAGTCTCAATGGTCCCGTAAAGCCTGCCGTTCTCTTCATGGATCCGAACAATCGATTTCGCTTTTCCGGTCGTGTCATCGATGGTCTTCCATCGGCCGGCCGGTGAAGCCTGCGATGCACTCGTCGTGCTCACAAGCTGTGCTCGCGCCAACCGGGGCGCCGGCAACAGAGCAAGGGCGAAAATCGAGGCAATGATCAACCGGAATGGAGGGAACAGCATCTCGGGTCGCTTGAGCGTACCAAAGAATTAGACTCGCGCCGCCGGCCGCTGTTTCGCAATTCCTCTATCAAAGCCCTCGGCTTCAATCAGACGCCCTCATGATTGTGCCGCCATGACGGGCGAGACAAGAGCGCGCTGAGCTACAGCGGCCCCGTAAGCTGCTGTGTCCCGAAGCCAAGGCCGCCAAGTGGATTTTTCCCTTGAGAGAATTCCACCTTGCACCGAAGTTGGAAATGGCTGCAATAACTGCGGAGCCGCTCTAACCCGCTCCCTTGGCCAACTGCGGCTCTACGTCATGTTCCGATTCCGGCAACGCGGCCGGGTCAATCGTCCCGAACCCCTGCGACCTGGCCGCTTCAAGCAGCGAGGCAGAGGCGGTGACGAAGTTGATTTCCGTGCCGGGGAACATATCGCGCGCGGTGAGTGCGGAGCCCAGTTGCAACGTTTCGGGCCAGCGCAGCGTGGTGTGGTCAAGCAACTGACGTGCAGCTTCAAGAACCGCCGGGTTGAGCGGCTGCTGCACCATGCGCGCCGATTCGCCACGGATCATCTCCAGAGCTGAGGCTGCGGCTTCCGGCGCCATCTGCCCCGATCGTTCGCTTCGCCGGATGGCAGCGTAAACCTCGAGTGGCGTTGCGGCCGAAATCAGCTTGCGGTTATCTTCAATCGGCTCCAGCAGGCGAATCAGCGCATCGCTGCCGGCCTCGCGTACGAACAGCCGGGCGAACGCCGTGGTCTCGAGAAAGTAGAAACTCACGCACTCCCCCGATCCTCGTCGATAGCCGCGCCCACTGGTTCGCCCTGCGCCTCGACGGGATGAAAACGCTGCGCTTCTTCGGGAATGCCTGCTTCAGCACGATTCAGCCGGATCGTCGTGGTGGGATAAGCAGGGGTTTTGGGATTGGCGATCTTGCTGGTGACTACGGTGCCGCGCTGAATTGCTTCGGCCAGCACTGCCTGACGCGTCTCGGGCAGCTGGTTCCAGCGGAACGATTTGCGCGGCAGGAACGAATCGCGGAACCATTTCAGCGCTATAAATGCGTGGCCGCCGCGCTCGGCTTCAGCCAAAGCGCCGCAAAGTTCTTTCACTCGCGTATCCATGTCGGCAGGGATCAGGGCTTCCGGCTCCTCGTAGTCAAACTCCATGGGGCGGCTCGCCACGGTGCGCGGCGCGCGACTCGACCTCGCAGCAGACTCCTCGCCATCGATCCTCTCAAAATAGATGCGCACCTCATCGTCATCGGGCGACCAGGTATCGGCCGAGGAGCTACGGCGCTTGCTGCGTCCATTCTCACTGCACAGCTCGACGATAACCTGGTAACCAGCGGGCGCCAGGAACCGGAGCGCCCGCGCCAGGCCTGGATCCTGGGAATATGCCAGTTCGCTCAGCGCCTCTTCAATAATCTCCTCGGCCTCAGGAATGGTCAGATTGCCATTCTCCAACCCGTTCTGCAACCCTCTTGTTCCTTTCATGGTTTCCCCCGATTGCCCCCGGCAGCCGCCCTGAAGGCTGCCACACCAGCCATGGCTACCTGCCCAGATACTGTCCGGAACGCCTCCCCCCGAGCAGACCACGTTCGAGAGTCCCTCAAAAGCTCTTTGTAATGAGGAAGACAGGTCCCATCTGTCCGTACCGCGCCCTAAAGGAATTCTCCTTCTGATGCATACCGAAGCCACGATTCATAGCGCTTCTGCATAAAAGCGCCACCCTGTACTACCTTCGATCCGGCTACATCTGAGGGAGAAATGCCGTAAGAGTGCGATATGAGCATCGACCGGCCGGCCCTATACACAAACATCTATCCAACCGGAAAACCAGCTGCCTAAGGCAGCTTTCAAAGCTACGATAAGGAATTGGTGATTTGATTCCGGGTCGTTTCGGTAATCGTTCCTGACCAGGAAGTTTCGTGACAGAATTCTAGCGCACACTAAATGATTTGGCGCGGAACTGCAACCATTAATTCCGCGAAGGCTGAGGAATTCTCGGCAGAAATCACCTGCGCGCCCTCGATCAAGCGCCCTAGGCGCGAAATTCGTAAAATAGAAGATATGCGGCATTGTCTGCGAGTGTTTCTTTTTGCCTTCATGGCGTCTTCATGCCTGCACGCTGTTGACGCGCCGCCCTTCGACCTCGCTGGACCTAAAGTGGATGTCCACGTCAAGCGCGGCAATTTGACGCTTCCCGTTTCTCAGGTTCCCAACCTGCTGCCCGGCGACCGGCTTTGGATTCATCCCGACCTTCCAGAGAGCCAGGCGGCAAACTTCGTTCTTGTGGTTGCGTTCCTTAGGGGATCGACGAATCCTCCTCCGCCGGAATGGTTCACTCGGGTCGAAACCTGGACCCGCTCGGTGCGGGACGAGGGCGTGTTTGTCACGGTTCCCGATGAAGCCCAGCAGGCGTTGCTGTTTCTTGCGCCGCAGACCGGAGGCGACTTCAATACCTTACGCAGCGCCGTGCGTGACCGGCCCGGATCGTTTGTACGCGCTGCTCAGGACCTGCAGGCCGCCAGCTGGGAGCGCATGCGTCTTGAGGCTTATCTGTCCGGCGTCAGAGTCACTTCGCAATTCAATCCTGCGGCGCTTAAATTTCGGACAGAGATGGCGGCGCGCAGTTTGGGAATCAAGATTAACGAGAATTGCTTCGCCAAACCCGTCGACCAGGAGGCCTCTTGCCTTTCGCAGAACTCCGAAGGCATGGTGCTCGACGATGCCAACACGCAGTCTCTAATGCAGCAACTGGCCAACGGGTCAACGCTCGATCTGATGAACCAGATCAGCTATTCGACTCTTGCCGGTGGAGGCGCTTATAGCCCCTATATCGGCGCCATCGTCGATACAGCGAAAATCCTGAGCTCACTGCACACCGCCCATTTCCAGTACATTCCAGCGCTGGCCCTGCCGAGGGCCGACACCCTGAATTTGCGGCTGAATATGCCGCCCTCGTTCCGCAACCCCAAGTCTGTTGTGGTCGTGGCGCTGCCGCCCATCGGACCCTCCAAGCCTGAACCCCTTCATCCGGTCGATCCCGAAGCAAATTTTTGCGCCGAGAAACCGGGTTTGGTGCTGCCCGCCGAAGGAGGCCCCCTCTTCTTCGCTAGCGAGCTCGCACACGATCTGGTTCTGCATTTTCAGCCCGGTGAAGCCAAAAGCAGTGTGCCAGACATTCCTTTGAAAGCGGACGCGACCAGCGGCGGGCTGGCTCCCGCTCAGCCCATCAAAGATCTGCCCGGAGGCGAACTGACGGGCGTAGTGCGAGGCAAATGGGGATTTGACGAGTGGGAGGGTCCGCAGTTCCAACTTTTCTCCCCCGTACCGGAGAAATGGAAGCTCGACACGGTGGACCGCACGGCGCTCGTTGTGGGCCGCAGCGACACGCTTCACTTCGAGGGCGAAAGTTCCGTCTGTGTCGACAGGGTTGAGGAGCAGATCGGTGGCGGACGTCCGCTGAAGCTGCGTTGGGAATCGCCGAAACCGGAGGAACTCCTGGTTTCCGCTCCCCTCAAAGATGTCGCGCCAGGCCCCATCAAATTCGCCATCTACGAATACGGACAGGCGAGGCCCGACAGGCTCGACCTCGAAGCCTATGACGCGGAAGCTTCGCTGGAGCGATTGACGCTCAGTTCCGGTGACACTACTGCATCGCTGCGGGGAACTCGCCTCGACGAAGTCGCGAGAGCCCAGGTGAGCGGCGTGGCCTTCACGCCGGCGGCTCTAAACCGCGTCGAAAACTCCGATCAATTACTCTTGAATGCCAGCGGCGTCACCTCGAGCCTCGCACCCGGCGATGCCTATACTGCCGAAGTCAATCTGAAAGATGGACGTACTCTCGAGGCGCCTGTGGTGGTGGATCCGCCGCGCCCGCAGGTGACTCTGCTCAGCAAAGGCGTTCAGAGCGAATCCGCATCATCGCTGCCTCCGATGCAGATGGGCAGCCCCGATGACTTGCCCATCGACGGGCGATTGGTATTTTTTCTCAAATCCAAAGTGCCCGAAGCTTTTCCTCGAGACGAGAAGATCGAATTGGCCGCGGCTGACGAGAGTTTCCACACCCTGTTGTCGTTGAACGACGGCAGCCTCATACTTGAAGACGCTGCTACCGCGATGGGCAGCGTCAAGCCCTTGGAACGCTTTGGCTTTTCTGCGTTCGGTTCGGTGCGAGTGCGCCCCATCGCGGCCGATGGGGTCACCGGCGACTGGGTGCCATTGGGTACTCTTGTGCGCCTGCCGGGGTTCGTCGAATTGCGCTGCCCGCATGCCGCTGCAAAGCCCTGCCTGCTCGACGGGACCAATTTGTTCCTGGCCACCTCGTTCGCGGCGACGCCGTCATTCGACAGCGCCACTGAAGTGCAGCTCGATTTCACGGGAACCGAGCTGATCGTCCCTCATCCTGCGAATGGCGTGCTCTATGTAAAGCTGCGCGACGACCCCGCCACGGCGCAGACGCTCACGCTGCCAGTGACACCTTTGGTGCTTCCGGCTGCCGCATCGGCGCATGCTGCTGTCTTGCCGGCGCCTGGGTCGGCCGATGCTCCCGCAGCATCGCCGTCAGCTTCGCCGGCCACTCCCGTTGAAGGCCCCCAGGATCACGCCATCAAGCCTTAGCCGAACTCGAGCGGCGACCTGCAATCCAATATCGGGTCTCGATCTCGAGGCTTGATCCTAGTTAAAGTGAGCTCGGTTTTTCTCGGCGAACTCGGCCTTGTCCGCGGGCAGTTCGTCCAGCGCGAAGATGGCATTTTGCGCGCAGACTGTCGCGCAATTGCCGCAGTCGATGCACTCATCGGGATTGATGAAAACCTGCGAAACGCCTGCGGCGGCCGGCTCGTTCCCGGCTGGCGCGATGGCGGCAGTGGCACATTCTGGCACGCAAACAAAATCCTTGATGCAGGCATCGGTCACGACATAAGCCATGGGGGACTGCTCCTTGATCGGGCTGCGTTCATGTCGCGCCCATGTTTCGAGATTACCGGCGCGTGCCGGGCCGATACCGTGACACCAATCACGCCCAAATCTGCAACTGCCCGTGAATCCCCCGGATTATGAGAGTGCGACCAACACCGCTGGCTCAGGCAACCTTGCAGGCAGAGTATTTTGTAGCTACAATTAAACTGTGTACGTCTGGGACGAGGCAAAACGGAAGTCAAACCTGAAGAAACATGGGCTCGATTTTCGAGACGCTCACCTCGTCTATGAAAACCCGGACAAATGCACCTACGATGCGAGCCGCCAAGACGAATACCGCTTCATGGACGTGGCGTTAGCGATTGTTAAAGGCAGACTGCTGACCCTGGTATACACGGAGCAGGACGAAGAAATCCGGGTGATCTCGTTCCGGAACGCTTCTCGTACGGAGCGCAAACAATATGAAGAAGACACAAAGTAAAACGGATTGGGACCGCGTGCTGGCCTACAAAGAGGGCGACGCAATTCTCTACGGGCCTGAAGATGGCCCCTACGATCCCAATGACACAACCGCCACTCGCGCCTTCTTTGCCCAGGCCGATCTGATTCGCCATGGCAAGATTGTTCGCCGCGGCAAGCGTGGCCCGCAGAAGATGCCGACGAAGAAGCTGGTTTCACTGCGCCTTTCTCCCGAAGTTATCAATCACTTCCGCTCCACCGGCCCCGGCTGGCAAACGCGCATCGACAGCGCGCTGCTGAAGTCAATCAAGCGCCGCGCTTAGTGGAGTTATCGAAACTTAACCGTTCTGAGGTCTTTGGCCGCCTCGCAACGAAGCCATTCAATAAAATTGAAATACGCAGCAGAAATCCTCTCAATTTCGAGCTTTATCTTTCTATCACCCTCGTCCAAATCCCGCTCTGCCTTATCCTGGCTAATCGTCTTGTTAACGAACATTTCTGCGCTGCCTCTCAGTACCTCGGTAAAAGCCCAAATATAAGTGTCAGCGGCGTCTGCGTCTTTGATAAAAGAAGTGAATCGATTTACATTCGCCTCACTCTCGAAGAAGTCCTGCAAGAACACGCTACTCGCTCTCGCTACCGACAGCCGGTTCACTGCTGGCTTGAGGCGGTTCGCAACTTTGGACAATCGATCCTTGAGCGGCAACGGTACCGAGGGAAGCACACGCTCGATTTCGGCGGCCTTCGCTAGAAGCTCCTTCCACTCCGCCTTCTTCTGATCGCGAACCCACTGTTCATGCCCCGCATTTTGATTTCGGAGCCACTGTTCGTGCTCCGACTGGCGGTTCCTTCTGAATGACCAGACGGCGATCCCAACGCCCGCCCCGATCGACGCCAAGCTAACCAAGGTTTGAATGATCGTCGGCAGCAGCCACTTCACCCACGACTCAGGTGTGGGCTGCTGAGCACATCGAATCTCCACCGGCGTCGCCGCTACCGTATCCACGAAAAGAGCCACTATTGAAGCAACATGAAGGACCATCGCTCCCACCTAGTATCCTAAGAAGTTGTTGCTGTTGTTAGCATTATGAGCCAAACTCTGAAAGCCGTGCGCGGCACGCGCGACCTGCTGCCGCCCGAGACGGCCCTGTGGAACCGCATCGAAGCCACGGCGCGCGCCGTCTTTGCCCGCTACAACTTCGGCGAGATCCGCACTCCCATCTTCGAAGACACCTCGCTCTTTGCCCGCAGCGTGGGCGAAGAAACCGACATCGTATCGAAAGAGATGTACACATGGGAGGACCGGGC
>JBEKPO010000048.1:0-32572 GCA_049520675.1 Occallatibacter sp.
GATGATGTGGAGCGGGAGTGGCGCGTTTATTCGGCGCGGGCGGCGATGCCTGGCCGTGGAGAGACGCCGCACATCGCTCCGCCTGAAGTAAAAGAGGCAAAGCCCGAAGCAAAACTGGCGGCAACGACCGCCGGAGGTGAGGCATGACAGATCTGTCAATGAAGTATCTCGGCATGCAGCTCAGCGGCCCGATCGTGGTTGCTAGCACGCCGCTTTCCGAGTCAATCGACAACATTCGCCGTATGGAAGATTCAGGTGCATCCGCGATCGTGCTGACTTCGCTCTTCGAAGAGCAATTGGCGCTGGAGTCACGGGCGCTCGATGAAGATTTGTCGCGCGGCACCGATTCTTTTGCGGAGTCGCTCGGCTATCTGCCCGAGCAGCACGATTACCGCATGAGCCAGGACGGCTATCTGCAGTATCTGTGGCGGGCGCGCGAGGCAGCAGGTATTCCCATCCTGGCCAGCTTGAACGGCGCCACCAGCGGTGGCTGGGTGCAGTTGGCGAAGGAGATGGAGCAGGCCGGGGCGAGCGCCATTGAGCTGAATACTTTTGCGCTGGCTACCGACCGCAGCCAGACTTCGGCCGAAATCGAGTTGCAGCTCCTGGAACTGGTCGACAGCGTCTGCAAGGCAGTCAAGATTCCCGTGGCCGTCAAGCTCTCGCAGTCGTTTACCAGCCTGCCGCATCTTGGTGCGCGGCTGGAACGCGCCGGCGCGAGGGGGATGGTTCTCTTCAACCGCTTTTATCAGCCGGATTTCGACATCGAGGCTCTTGAGGTGCGTCCGACGCTGCATTTCTCCACGCCGTCAGAGCTGTTGCCGCGGCTGCACTGGGCGGCGATTCTCTATGGCAATTTCAACGGCGACATCGGCATTACCGGGGGCGTGCACTCAGCCGAAGATGTGCTCAAGGCGATCATGGCCGGCGGCAGCGTAGCCATGATGGTATCCGCCCTCCATATTCACGGAATCGAACACATCGCGCGCGTTCTGGCCGATTTGCGCTACTGGCTCGAAAAGCGGGAGTATGCCTCGCTCGCCGAGACGCGCGGCTGCCTGAGCCGGCGCTCGGTTCCCGATACTTCGCCGTACGACCGCGGCAACTATATCAAGACGCTCAGCTCATACAGCCTGCGGCAGACGGTGGCTGCGTTCTAACCTCGCCTATTCTTTCTTGTAACGGCGGCTGCGCTTCAGTACATAGCCGCCGATCTTTTTCGAACCGGGCCGAGCGACATGCGGCGGTTACGCTATCATCTTGAGACGGTTCCAGTCATGCGGAAACTTCTCTCCCTCGCGTTTCTCACAATTCCCGCCCTCGCCTGCCTTACTGCCCAGGCGCAGTCGCCAACTGACGGCCGAACAGAAGGAGGCGCCTACGTCAACTCCTACTTTCACCTGACCTATCGTTGGCCCGGAATTCTCCAGCCAACCGATATGAGAGCTCTTCAGCTCGGTCCCGGGTCTCCTTACGGAAATGAGTTCCTGCTGTTTGCCGCGCGGCAGGGTGACGCTCCGGATGGCATCGTGATTCTTGCAGAAAGGCTCAATTACCCAACGCCGCATTCGCGAGGCATTCGAGATAGCGCCGATTTTCTCGACAGGTTGATGCGGTTTCACCCGGAAGAGCACGTGGTCATCCTGTCGAAGAAACATTTCGCCGGGGCCAGCGGCCTCGTCTTTGACGAATTTGACTACACACAGGACGGCGCATTTAACGCAGGCGTCGTCACTACAGTTGGCCAGTTTCTGATCGTCTTCAAGTGCAATGCCGCGACCGCCACCGATCTGGAACAGATGACCAAATCCGCTGCTGCGATGGAGATTCACAGGTAGGCGGAAGGCCGGCAACCGCTTACCGCAGTGTTTTCTTTGCCACTTCGGAGGATTCAATCGATGAAGAGTTCTTGCTTGATTCACCGAGGAGCTGCGTACGTGAAGCTCTCAGTGTGGGTTTTGGTCGGCCTTTGGTCGATCAACGCGACCGGTTTTCTTTCTGCGCAACGGCCCAGGTACTGGTCGGTCGCGCTTGCCGACACCATCATGAAGCGCAACACCGGCGCTCCCGGTGACTCGCTCACGCCGTGGTCCTATTGGAAGGGCTATACCCTGAACGGCTTCGAGATGCTTTGGCGATCGACCGGTGACCCCCGCTACCTGGACTACATCAAGCGGCAGATCGACCCCTTCATCGATCGCGACGGCAATCTCGTCAACGTCAAGCTCGATAGCCTCGACAACGCGATGGCGGGAAACATTGTTGTCGGCTTGTACGAGGATACGCACGACCCTCGCTATCACACCGCGGCTACGCAAATTCGCAGGTTGTTCGACCATTATCCGCGCAATCGGGACGGCGGTTTCTGGCACAATCCGCGGCTGAACGGCGAAATGTGGGTTGATGGAGTCTTCATGGGCGAGATGTTTCTGCTTCGCTATGGCGACTCGATCGGTGACCGCAAGTACTGCTTCGATGAAGCTGTGAAGCAGATTACCGTTTTCGCGCATCATGCACTCAAGGGCGACAGCGGCCTCTACTACCATGCGTGGGCCGCGGATCCCAGCCTGGCCACTGTCGTGCCCGCTAGAAAACTGCACTGGGCAGATCCGGTGACGGGGCTTTCACCCGAGGTATGGAGCGAAGGGTTGGGATGGTATGCGCTGGTGGTCGTCGAAGCACTGAACCATCTGCCGGCCGGCTATCCCGGGCGCGCCGATGTGCTCGACATCTATCAGCGCCTGGCCGCAGGCCTGAAGCGCATGCAGGATTCCGCCACAGGCGGATGGTTCTTCATCGTAGACAAGCCGGATCGCAGCGATAACTGGATCGACACTTCAGGCAGCGCGATGTTTACCTACGCGCTTGAGCGCGGGATTGAGTTGGGAGTCCTGGATCGCGCCGAATACGCGCCCTTGGTGGCCGCCGGCTATCGCTCCATTACGCACAACGCGCGAGTGGACGGCGATGGCCTCGTCGACATTTTGAGCGCGTGCGACGGTTTGTGCGTGCAGGCAAGCTATGCGGACTACGTGGGCTGCAAGCGGGTCGTGAACGCCAAAGAAGCCGTAGGCGGATTCCTTTGGGCTACGGCCGTCGTGGAGAAACCGGGACGTGAACCAAACTGACGAATCGTGGGATACAGCGCCCCCTGGCCGATCTCTATTCAGGAGCTCCTCGTTGGAAAGAGCGATGCGCGGCCGCCTGTTGCCCAGCGCCGCAGGCCCCCTCAGTTCGCCAGGAAGCGCAGGACGGCTTTTTCCAGAAGGCCCTGTGCGCGAGGAAGGGCGGCCTCGACAGGCTTGCTGAATTCTTCGCCAAGCTGGGTCGATGCCGCGCCCACGGTCAGCAGCATGGCGTGAGATTTGATGGAACCATAGAGGCTTCGTGTGAGGCCGATCAGTTCGTGCGCCTCCAGGTGGTGTGACCCCGTGCTGCCGCTTCCTCGATTGGAGGGAACGGCAGTCAGGCTGACTCGGCCCGGCCGCGACTTGGCCGAAGCATCCACGAACAGCACCGAATCGGCCGCGGCAATCTCCTCAGCTAAGTCCGGGGTCCACTGCTGGCGTGCGACGACACGCACATCGCGGTTTTCGTGGAACCGCTCCGTAGCCCACTCGGCGAGTTTTGGCCCAACGCCGTCATCGCTGCGCAAGGTGTTGCCGCAGGCCAGCACAAGACAGCGAGTCTTGGCTTCGCCCATCGGCGAGCTGGTCGTCATCGGGCCACGCGATCGAGCACTGTGCCCGCGGCAGAGAGTAGCAAAACCTCAAGAGGCATTTGGCCTGCTGCGTGGGAGGAGCAGCTCAGGCACGGGTCGAACGTCCGCACCACGGCCTCCACGCGATTCAATATCCCTTCAGTGAACTTTCCGCCTTTTACGTAGCTTTGCGCCACTTGAAGAACGCCCAGGTTCATTGCCTTGTTGTTCTGGCCGGTGGCGATCACCAGGTTGGCCCACAGCATCTTGCCGTTATCGTCGACTTTGTAGTGATGATGCAGCGTGCCGCGCGGCGCCTCTGCCTGACCTGCGCCTTCATTCCGGTTGACACCGGCCGTGGCGCGTACGTGTTTCTCAAGGATGCGCGGATCGGCGAGAATCTGCTCGATTTTTTCGATGCCGTACAGCATCTCAACCAGCCGCGCGTGATGATAGTAGAAGGAGCTTTCCACCGGCCCGGAAGCCAATTGCTTGAACTCGATGAGCTCTGCGTCGGCTTCTGGCGTACCCATGGTTTTCACGATGTTGAGTCGAGCCAACGGACCCACGCGGTAACTTCCCGCGGGATAGCCGAGCGGCTTGTAATAAGCGAACTTCGTGTAGCTATAGGGCTCAACGGCTTCGCCGATTGCTTCGGAATACCGGCTGGCGGTCATGCCGTCTTCAATAATGGTGCCCGTGGCATCGACGATGCGCAGCGCGCCATCGGTGAACTCGATCGACTCGTCTTCATTGATCAGGCTCAGGTAATTCGATGGGAAGTTGGCGAAAACTTCAATCTCATGCTTGAATTGCCCGGCGATTTTCTTATAGGCCGCGAGAGCCAGTGCAAGATTGGCATAGGCTTCGGGAATCATGGCGAGAATCTTGTCGCGCTGGGCGCTTTCTAGCGGCTCGGTGACGCCTCCGGGAACGACCCATCCCGGGTGAATGCGCTTTCCGCCAAGAATCTCGATGATGCTCTGGCCGAAACGCCGCAGGGCGATTCCAGCACGGCCCAATTCGGGACTTGCCGCGGCGACGCCAAGAATGTTGCGCACCTTGGGATCGGCTTCCATGCCGAGAAGCAGATCGGGCGAAGCCAGATAGAAGAAACTGAGCGCGTGCGACTGCACCATCTGAGCGAGGTTAAGCACGCGCCGGAGCTGCGCCGCGGTGTGCGGAATGCGCACCGACATAATGGCTTCGCAGGCCTTCGCGGAAGCGATGAGATGCGAAACCGGGCAGATGCCGCAGATCCGTGCCATCAGGCTCGGCATCTCGTAGAACGGCCGGCCCTCGCTGAAGCGCTCGAAACCGCGAACTTGCGTGACGTGAAAATGGGCGTCCTCGACCTCGCCCTTGCCATTGAGCTGGATCGTAATCTTGCCGTGTCCTTCCAATCGCGTTACGGGATCGATGGTGATGGTCTGGCTCATTGGGCTTGCTCCATTTCGTTAAGCACCGAAGCGGGTAAGCGCCGGAATGTCCAGCGGTCCGCCGTTGACCAGCGCAGTGAGCGCGGTGTGAAAGGTATCGGCCGAAGGCGGGCAACCGGGCAGAAAAACATCCACCTTCACGAATTCGTGGATGGGGCGCACCACGCGCAGCAGCTTGGGCACGATCACACAGGGAATCTGCGGCTGAGCACTGGCATTTTGGATGTAAGCGCGGTCGAGAATCGCTTCCGGCCCGATGGGATTGCGCATCGATGGAACGTTGCCGGTGATCGCGCAGTCGCCCATGGCCACCAGGGTTTTCGAGTGGTCGCGAACCTTCCTGATCTTTTTCTCGTCGTCGACCGACGACACCGCTCCCTCGACCAGTGCAATGTCTACTTCATCGGGATACTCTTTGGCGTCGACGATGGGGCTGTACACCACGTCAACCAGCTCCGCCAGCTCGAGCAGCCTCTCGTCCATGTCGAGAAACGACATGTGGCATCCGGAGCATCCGTCGAGCCAGACTGTCGCCAGTTTCAGTTTGCTCATTGCGCCTCCCTCATCAGGTTCAGATAGGGCAGAAAATCGGGATACTTGGGATGATCGGAGCCGACCTTGCTCTTATCGAAGAGGGCTCCTGTTGGGCAAACCTGCACGCATTTGCCGCAGCGGGTGCATGCCGAGCTTCCCCAGTCCTGGTGCAGGTCGGAGATGATCAGCGAATTGATGCCGCGGCCCATAACGTCCCAAATGTGCGCACCCTCAATCTCTGCGCAGGCACGCACGCAGCGAGTGCAAAGGATGCAACGGTTGTGGTCGATGGTGAAGCGCTCGTGCGAGGCATCGACCGAAAGATCGGGGTTGCGATAGGGCAGACGAATGTGCGTCAAGCCCTGTTCCTGACCGAGAGTCTGCAACTCGCAGTGTCCGTTGGAGACGCACACCGAACAGATGTGGTTGCGCTCGGCGAAGAGCAGCTCGAGAATCATGCGGCGATGCTTCTTGAGGCGCTCGGTCTGGGTACTCACTTCCATGCCTTCGAAGATGGCTGTCACGCAGGCAGGCTGCAGCTTGTTGCTGCCCTTGATCTCGACCATGCAAAGCCGGCAGGCGGCCACCTCGCTGAGGCCCTCCAGGTGGCAAAGCGTAGGAATCGAGATGTCGTTCTCCAGCGCAACTTCGAGAATGGTTTGACCGCGCCGGCCGCTGACTTCCTGTTCGTCGATGGTGAGAGTTTTGACTTCCGCAGTGTCGCTCATGCCACCACCTCGCTCTGGGCTTCCGACTTGATCGCCGCCATATTGCAAACGCCGGCCCGGCAGCGCTTGTCGAGGATATGCTCAGTGTATTCGTGGCGAAAATACTTAAGCGTGCTCAGCACAGGGTTGGGCGCGGTTTGTCCCAGGCCGCAGAGACTGGCCTCCTTCACCGTGGAGCAGAGCTCTTCGAGCAGTTCGAGGTCGTCCATGGTTCCCACGCCGGTGCAAACGCGCGTCAGCAGCGTGAACATCTGCGCCGTGCCGGCGCGGCAGGGAATGCACTTGCCGCACGACTCGGTCATGCAGAACTCGATGAAGAAGCGCGCCACGTTGACCATGCAGGAGGTATCGTCCATCACAATCATGCCGCCTGAGCCCATGATCGAGCCCATCTTTAGCAGCGCGTCGTAGCTCACGCCAACGTCCAGCATCTCGGTGGGGATGCAGCCCCCGGAAGGCCCCCCGGTCTGCACCGCCTTGAAAGTGTGGCCGTCCGGCACGCCGCCGCCGATGACTTCGATGATCTCGCGCAACTTGATGCCCATGGGCACTTCCACCAGGCCTGTATTGGCAATTTTGCCGGTGAGGGCAAAGACCTTGGTGCCCTTGCTGCGTTCCGAGCCCATGTTGAAGAACCATTTGCCGCCATTGCGAATGATGGGCGCGATGTTGGCGTAGGTCTCGACGTTGTTGATGAGCGTGGGCTTGCCCCACAGGCCGCTTGCCGCCGGATAGGGCGGCCTCGGCTTGGGCGTGCCGCGCCGGCCCTCGATCGAGGCGATCAGCGCCGTCTCTTCGCCGCATACAAAAGCTCCGGCGCCTAAGCGGATCTCCACATCGAAGTTGAAAGACGTATTGCAGATGCTGTTGCCGAGCAGTCCGTGCCGCCGGGCGTCGCGCAGCGCGGTGGTCAGCCGCGAAACGGCCACCGGATACTCGGCGCGAACGTAAATAAAGCCCTTGCTGGCGCCGACAGCGTAAGCGGCGATGGCCATACCTTCGATGACGCGGTGCGGATCGCCTTCCATCACGCTGCGATCCATGAATGCGCCGGGGTCGCCTTCGTCGCCGTTGCAGACCACGTATTTGAGACCGCCGGAGGCTTTGGCCACGGTGCCCCACTTCAGTCCCGTCGGATAGCCGCCTCCGCCGCGGCCACGCAAGCCGCTCTCGGTGACACGATGAACCACGCCATTGGGCGTCATCTCAGTGAGCACCGTGAGCAGGGCTTTGTAGCCGTCGCGGGCGATGTAATCCTCGATCTTTTCGGGATCGATGTAGCCGGCGTTCTCGAGCACCACGCGAACCTGCCGGTCAAAATGTTCACTCAGGTCGCTCTTCAGCTCCGGCACCGGTTCGTTGCCCAGGCTGTTGATGATCGCTTCGGCGCTTTTTGCGGCGACCTTGCGATACAACGTTTCATCGGGATCCACGCGTACCAGCGGCCCATGCGAGCAAGGGCCCATGCAGCCGGTGCGTCGCACGCAGACCTTCTTGCCGCACGTCTGCGCTGCTTTTTCCAGGGCATCTTTCAGAGCTCCGGCGCCCTGGCTGGCACAGGCCAGGTCCATGCACACATTTACTTCGTAGTCGTACTTGTCGCGCTCCTGCTGGGCCGTTTTTGCAATCTGTTCGAGCTCCTCGATTGTCATTCCGTGGTCCACCTTTCCAGTTGCTCGAGCATTTGGTCCTCGGTCATTTCGCCCACCACTTCGCCATCGCACAACGCCACCGGCGCACGGCTGCAGGCACCCACGCAACGGGCCACCATCAGGCTTACCTGGCCGTCAGGCGTAGTTTGACCCTGCTTGATACACAGCCGCTTTTCGGCCACTCCGATCAACTTGTCCGCGCCCCTGATGTAGCATGCGGTGCCTTCGCAGACCGTCACAGTATGCTTTCCCGGCGGCTTGAGCGTGAAGTAGTGATAGAAGGTGGCCACTCCGTATGCCTGGCTGAGGGGAACGCGCAGCGACTGGGCGACAAAGCGAATGGCATCGTCGTCGAGATAGCCAAAAGACGACTGCACCGTGTGCAGCGTTTCAATCAGCGCGTAACGGGCAAACCCGTTCTTGCGCATAGTGCCGTTCACGATCTTCCATCGTTTGTCTTCGCTGGGTAGAGGCGGTGGGGTGAATGCTGGCACGATTCCTCCCTGCATTTGCGGCACGGCTCGCGCATCTCAAAGAAAGGGACCACCGATTCCGCGCGATTGCCGATGGATGCCTATCATTGTTGTACGTGGCGGAGGTTTAGGCAAACCGTGACAGCAATCACGGACATGTGTGCCGGGCTGGGATCGGTTTCCGGCTTCTAGCTGCGAGCCTCTCGCCTGCCTCGAGTCGATTGCGGCGTTTGATCAGCAACCAATTAAGAAATCCTGAGAATCGAGCGCACCCGATAGGTTTTCCACGCTCTTGCCGAAAGCTGATAGCTGAAAGCTGAGAGCTACTTGTCCGGCTCAGTCTGTAGATGATAATTACCGTAGTCGATGGTGACCACCGTTGGGCCGAAAAGGGAACTGTTCGATTCGGCACGCGCGTGCTTCGACATCGAATATCCCTCGATGTTCGAGTACTGCCGCATCATGTGTGTGGTTCCTGAGAACACCGACGGATCTTTCGAGGCTACTCCTTCGACTTTGACAATTAAGGCGTCTTTGGCATCGACCCAGAGAGTCCCGTCGATCGTATTGGACGCTTTGCGTCGCGGGATGATAGCGATGGCGAGGCAACTGCGGCTGTCGATCTGCTGCGTTACGCCCGGCTTGAGCTTCATGTCGTAATTCGCCGAAGTGAACCAGGACTTCTCCACGTTACTTGGCACATTGATGGCCTTTTCGTTCTCCAGAAGGGGGTGCAGCCCGAAGTGCAACAGTATTCCTGATCCACTTTCAGAAAGGATCTGGTAGCTCTTGCCTTCACCTTTTCGGTAGGTCGTTTTCACCGTCATCGAGGCCGCGGCATGCGCTTCATCATTGCTTCGATAGATCGCGTAGTTTTCGATATCGGTGAATCCGAGAACATGGTCGTACCGCGATTGGGCTGCAGCGTCGATGCGGCTGACGATCGCGGCAGATTCCGCGGTCTGGGCCCAGCCTGAGAGAACTCCAGCTAGGATTGCGAGAACGACCGATCCCGTCGCCCGCGACGCGCTCCGTAGCTTGAGATCGATCAAACTGATCTTGCCTCACTTTCAGGATATGCCTGGCCGGTTCGTTTGCGCTCTTTATGACCGCGGCACTTCACTGATTGGATGCGAGGCGATGCAGCCTCGAATGCGATCGTGCGCTATTCTTGTCTGCGTGCGGGAACCGAATGTGAAGCAAGGATCCCATCCAAAACCAGGACCGCCCGAAGCGCCTTGTCGCGAGATTCTGGAGGTGCGCGGCGTAGTGCAGGGCGTGGGATTCCGTCCGTTCGTATACCGGCTTGCTATCGAGGAGGGCCTGGCCGGATTCATCGGCAACGACACCAGCGGCGTCACGATCGAGATCGAGGGCCCGGCTGATCGAATGGAAGCCTTTCGCCGGCGGCTGCGCTCAGAGGCGCCTCCCCTTTCTCGTATCGACGCGGTGACTTACCGATCCGCTCCTCCGAAACAAGAAAAAGAATTTCGGATCGTGGCCAGCGAGGCGCGGGGTCAGGTTTCGACCGGGATTCCCGCCGACGCCGCGACGTGCAGCGATTGCCTGCGCGAACTGCTCGATCCGGCAGACCGCAGGTTTCGCTACCCGTTCCTGAATTGCACCAACTGCGGTCCGCGCTTCACCATCACGCGGCGCATCCCTTACGACCGTCCCCAGACCTCGATGGCGAAGTTCAAAATGTGCCCTGCATGTCAGGCGGAGTACGACGACCCCATGAATCGTCGTTTCCACGCGCAGCCGAATGCCTGCCCGGTGTGCGGGCCTCGCGTGCGGCTGGTGGCGGCCAATGGGTCGCAGATTGTTTCCGCGGACCCGGTGGGCGAAACCATCGGTCGCTTGATGAAGGGCAGCATCATGGCCATCAAGGGAATTGGTGGGTTCCATTTGAGCGCGGACGCGACCAACGAAGCTGCCGTGATACGCCTGCGCGAGCGGAAGCATCGCTACGGAAAGCCCCTTGCCGTGATGGTGCGCGAGGTAGGGGCTGCGCGCGCGATCTGCGAGCTGAGTGAGGCGGAAGAGGCGCTGCTGATGACGCCGGCTCGGCCGATCGTCTTGGCTCGCGCTCGCGCCGAAAATGGCATTGCGCCTTCGGTTGCGCCGGGAATTCCGTGGCTTGGGATTTTCTTGCCCTACGCTCCGCTGCAACACCTGCTCTTCACCGATGCGAGTGTGAAGGCGCTGGTGATGACCAGCGCAAACCTGAGCGAAGAGCCGATCGCCATCGACAACGATGAGGCGTTAGCGTGCCTGGGCAAGATTGCCGACGCCTTCCTGATGCACGATCGCGAGATCCTGCAGCGCTGCGACGACTCGGTGATCGCTTTGGTCGACGGTGGCCCGCAAATCATCCGCCGTGCCCGGGGATTCGTGCCGCTCTCCGTGGAGCTGCCCGAGTTCCTCGGCGAGACGCCCCCGCTGCTGGCCGTCGGTGGGCACCTGAAGAACGTGTTCGCCTTGGCACGTGGCCGGTTTGCTTACCAGAGCCAGCACCTGGGTGACCTTGAGAACCTGACGGGCCTCGATTTCTTCCGCGAGTCGCTTGCGCACCTGATGCGCACCTTCGAGATCGAACCGGAAACCTTAGTGCACGACATGCACCCTGGATATCTTTCGACGAGCTGGGCGAAAGAGTGGGCCGGCGAGCGCGGTTTACGGCTGATCGCGGTGCAGCATCATCACGCGCACATCGCCGCCTGCTTGGCCGAGCATGGGCTCACCGGTCCGGCCATCGGGCTGAGCCTCGACGGCACCGGCTATGGCACGGATGCCAAAATTTGGGGCGGGGAAGTGCTGATTGCCCGGCTGGATGAGTTTGAGCGGTTTGCCCATCTGCAGTATGTCCCGATGCCAGGCGGTGAGGCAGCGATTCGCGAGCCATGGCGCATGGCCTTCGGTGCGCTGATTGCAGCCGGGATCGACGGCGAGCTGGCGGCAAAGCTGACAGCGACCACCCCACAGCAGGCGCGTGTCCTGGAGCAGATGATCGCGCGCAAGATCAACACGCCGCTGACGTCTAGCCTGGGTCGCCTGTTTGACGCGGTTGCGGCGGTGGTGTTGCGTCGGCGCACCGTTGATTACGAGGCGCAAGCGGCAATTGAGCTGGAAGGGATAGCAATCGATGAGCAGGATGATTCGGTTCAGCAAGATTACGCCCTGCAGGTCGTCGGAGGGGATTGGGCTAGGCGTGAAGCTGCGACAATCGCTACAAAGGCGATGTGGCGTGCAGTGCTGGATGATCTCGAAAACGGCGTCGGCCAGGCAAAGATAGCGGCGCGATTCCACGCGGGGGTTGCAGCAGGATTCATTCACGCTGCGGAGCTCGCGCGTGAAGCCACGGGCATTCAGCAGGTGGTTCTCTCCGGCGGGTGCCTGCACAACCGGCGCTTGGCGCGCCTCTTGCACGAGGGGCTTGAGCAACTCGGTTTCCAGATCTATCGGCATCGCACGGTTAGCCCCGGCGACGGCGGGCTGAGCTATGGACAGGCGGCGATCGGCGCTGCCATCTTAAAGAAGAAGTGAGTCAGTCGAGGGAGCAAATGATGACAAACCGCCGCCTCATCCGATTCGGCTTGAACGGGATTGCGGGTTTTCTCAGCTTCGCGATGCTGGGCTACGGCCTGTATTCGGCGATGGGCATCGACATCCGCTTCAATCGGGTCCCTTCAACGCTTTATTACGTCCTGCCCATCGCCAGCTTTCCCGTCTTCGTCTTTGGATTCGTCTGGCGTAGGGCGGCAATCGGGCAGGTGATTTTGGCGATCGCTTACGTGGTGACGTGCGCGATTCTGGGTTGGAGGCAGTGTTCCTCGCTCGATTACTGTACGAGTATGGCGTCGGTCATTATTGTGAACGTCGAATCCCGCCCAGTGCTGGCCTTGTTTGGCACGGCTATCGCGAGCTGCGCAGCCATGATTCTGCGCGAGGGTCCACCAAATCCTCAGCCGGGCATGAGGCGATCCAGTTAGCTCCGCGGCGCGGAGAGCAACCGCGGCGCCTGGAGTCGGCGGGTTAGCGGCCCACAGCGCCGGCAATTCCCAGCGTCATTTGAGTGCCTGAGTCGAGATGAAGATTGTGCCTGGACGCGGAGAGCACTCCTGAGGCGGAGCCCGTCGCGCTGCCTGCAAGCATCACGCCAGGAACCGAAGTGGCGTGTGCTGAGATTCCGCTGGTCGCGGCGGCGGCACCATTGAGGCCGTTTCCGGCTGATGCGCCTGCACCGCTCGTCAGGCTGCCTGCGGTTCCGACAGAACTGCCGACGGTGCGGTCCAGGCTGGAACCGACGCCGGCTGTTGTTGACGTCACAGCCGATGTGCCGCCGAGCAGGCCACCACCGGTGCGGCCGCCGCTGCCCATGGCTCGTCCGCCGCCCGGTGCGCCTAGGTCTTGGCTGCTATCCATCGAGGCCGCTGCCATGGTTCCTGCGGGTGGCGCAACCGATTCGATCGTCGATTGCACCCGGAAGCTTTCGCCGCTCTTCAGCTCAGCCCGGCTGAACTGAATTCCAAGCCGCGAGTCCTGATTGCCGTTGCCATGCGCCTGTACTTCGGTTACGTGGCCGACCAGGCGCGACCCCTTGGGAATGACAACTCCCTCCGACGTGCGAAACGCCTCGGTGGTTTTCACTACGACCGGGTCGCCCGGCTTCGCGGTCTTTGAGTCGAGCTTGCCCACAAGCTGGCCGTTCACGGGATGCATTTGCACCTGATCGGACGATTGAGCGTCACCAGTGGCCGTGGCGCCATTCCGATTGGCCGATGCCGAGGCGTTTACGTCCGTCGATTGGCTCACATGCGCGTTGCCCGCGCCGGTTCCTGCGTTGGCTGTCGCGCCGGTTTGCGCGGCGGCGCCAGCCTGCTGCGCCCGAACGGCAGAACCTGAGAATGAAATAGCGGCTACAGAAAGCATCACGGCGATCTTTTTCATGGTGTCTCCTCCAATTCAAGAAAGTTCAGCTATCGTTCTTGGCGGCGATTGTTGCCTGCAGAAGGTTGATGCTTCGATTCGATGATCGTCAGGGCGCATGTGTTGGTCTAGTTCCGTGCACCAACGCAAACCAAAGTAACGGGAGGGAAGTGTTGGCATTGAAATGGTTTGTTCCGCGCAGAAAGGCGCGACCGAGACCGCGAAGGGCAGGGATTCGAGAATTTGCCGGCAGTCAGGTAGCTCCTAGGAGTGCCGGCAGGTCGCGGAACAGAAGAAGAATCGGTTGCGGCGACTCACCCGGATAGTCGCACGAGTTCCTGGGCTTCCTCGCGCGGGCCAAGGATCGACATGCGCGGAATGCGGCCGCGGACCATGGCCACTTCGTCGCAGCGGTGCAGTCGCGGGCAGACCTGGCAGTCTTTGAAGATTTTGTCGGGCAGTTCCGACTTGTCCTCCACAGTGCGAAATCCATACTTGAAGAAAAAGTCGGGAATTCGCGTGAAGAGGCAGACCGAATGAACGCCGTGAGTCTCGGCTTCTTCAATGAGCGCGCTCAGAATGCTGCCGCCGGCGCCCCGGCTCTTCGCCTCGGGCTTTACTACGATGGAGCGCACCTCGCACAGGTGCGGCCCGTAAAGGTGCAGCGCGCCGCAGCCGAGGAACACGCCGCCATCCGACTCGGCAACGGTGAAGTCGCGAATGTTCTCGCAGACTTCGGCGAATGGCCGGCGCAATAGCGTTCCGTCACCGGAAAGAGAGTTTACCAAGTCGTAAATATTGGAGGCATCGTGCAGCAGCGCCTTACGCACCAGCATGAGCAACCTCCCCATCCTGGACTCTCCTGAGCGCAGCGATTTTCTCCGATGCCGAAGCGAGTGCCTGGCGCACACGTTCACGCGCGGTTCCGCCGATCACGTCGTGGCAATCGAGTGTGGCATCGAGCGTGACAGCTGCGTAAAAGTCTTCGTCGAACTCGTCGCCGAATTGGCGCAACTCAGCGAGCGAAAGTTCGCCCAGCTCGGCGCCTTTCTCCAGAGCAAAGCGCACGGCGTTGCCGATCTTCTCGTGCGCAGTACGGAATGGAACGCCTTTGTGGACAAGGTAGGTCGCCGCGGTCATGGCATTAAGGAAGCCTGACTGTGCCGCGACGCGCATGCGCTGGTGATGGAATTGAATTGCGACAGTAAACCTGGCCACGAGATCGAGCATTTGCGGAACAAAGCTGACCGCAAAGGCCGGCTCCTGGGTCTCCTGCATGTCTTTATTGTAGGCCAATGGAAGGCCTTTGAGCTCGATTGCGACGGCCTGCGCTGCGCCGTGAATTCGTCCCACCTTGGCGCGAATCAGCTCTGTGAAATCGGGGTTCTTCTTCTGCGGCATGGCGCTGGAGCCGGTCGAAAATGCCTCAGGCAGGATCACAAAGCCGTACTCGGCCGTAGCGAACAACGTGATCTCCTCGGCGAAACGGCTGAGGTGCAGGCCGACGAAAGTGAGCGCCTGCAGATACTCGAGGATGAAGTCACGATCGCTGGTAGCGTCGATGGAGTTGGCCGTAGGCCCGTCGAACCCCATTTCGCGCGCGGCGAGGTTGCGATCGAGTGCGAGCGTTGCTCCGGCCACCGCTCCCGAGCCCAACGGGCATAAGTTGAGCCGCTGCGCACAGTCGGCCAGGCGCGACGCGTCACGCAGAATCATTTCGACGTAAGCCAGCAGCCAGTGCGCAATGAGGACAGGCTCAGCGCGCTGCAGATGCGTGTAACTCGGCATCACCGCGTCGCCCGACTTACGCGCCTGATCGACGAGAGCGGAGGCCCAGGCGGCGAGACCCTCTACGGCGCGGTGGATTTGCGCGCGCGCGTAGAGACGCAGGTCAGTGGCGATTTGCTCGTTGCGGCTGCGACCGGTGTGAAGCTTGAGGCCAAGCGAGCCGAGCCGCTCCGTGAGCCGCAGTTCGACGAAATGATGAATGTCTTCCGCGGCGGGATCGTCGCGTACAAGAGCCTTGCCGGCATCGGATGAATATTCGGCCGCGATCGCGTCGAGCGCCTTGCGCAGCTCCGCGGTTTCGCTTTCGGTCAGGATTCCAGCGGCGCAGAGGGCAGACGCGTGCGCCTTGCCGGCGGCGACCTCTTCGTCGAGTAGCTGCCAGTCAAAGACGATCGAGCGCTGCCACGCTTCGAATTCAGCATCCAGCGGCTCGCGGAAGCGCCCGGACCACATCTTCACGGATTTTGGTTCGTTCGCCATCTCTATTGATCGCTGAAGCCCGCTCCTTGAAAACCTGCCACGTTGGCCAGTCCGCCCAGCAGTAGCAGCAACAGCGCCTTCTGCGCGTGCAGCCGATTCTCCGCCTGATCGAAGACGATGGACTGTGGGCCGTCGATCACAGCGTCGGTCACTTCGTCGCCGCGCCGCGCCGGCAGGCAGTGCATGAAGACAGCGTTAGGCGCGGCTTTCGACATCAGTGCTTCGTTCACCTGGAAAGGGCGAAAAATGGGCGCTCGCTTGGTCGATTCGTGCTCGAACCCCATGCTCACGCAAACGTCGGTGTAGATGGCGTCTGCGCCTTCGGCGGCGGCCTGCGGATCCTGAAGTAGCTTGATCTCGCAGCCGTTCTTCTCGGCCATCTCGCGCGCAATGGTGACGATCTCGATATCGGGCGAGTAGCCGCGGGGCGTGGCCACAGTCACATTTGCGCCAAGCTGCGCGCCGGTCAGCATCAGTGAATGGCAAACATTGTTGCCGTCGCCAACGTAAGTGAAGTTGAGGCCGTCGGCCGAGCCGAAGTGCTCCTCGATGGTCATGAAATCGGCCAGCGCCTGACAGGGATGTTCGAAGTCAGAGAGCGCGTTGACGATCGGAACGCGCGAGTTGGCAGCCATCTCGGTAATGGTGTCGTGCGCGTAGGTGCGCAACACGATGACGTCGACCCAGCGTTCAAGGTTCCGCGCCACGTCTGCAATAGTTTCGCGCTCGCCGAGGGGCGAGCTGGTCTGATCGACAAAGATCGCGTTGCCGCCCATGGTGTTGATGCCGGTCTCAAACGCCAGCCGCGTGCGCAGGCTGGCCTTCTCGAACATCAGCACCATCTGTTTGGCGTCGAGCGCGTGCCGGTACTCGCGCGGATTGTGCTTGACGTCGTGGCCCAGCTTGAGAATGGCACGGACTTCGGCACTCGAGAGATCGGAAATCGAACAAAGGTCCTCTCCCGCCATGCGCGCGGCGGCGGCAAGAATGTCGGGATCTTTCTGCACGGGAATGCTGGGGCTCTTGCGCTCCAGGGTCGCGCGGCTAGACATGTTGGTGTCCTCCAGAGGGCCGCGCCGAAGCGTGCGCGGCAGAGTGTTCGGTAAAGATCTCGTCGAGGGCGGCAATGGCCGTGTCGACGTGAGAGCGTTCGAGAATATACGGCGGCAGGAAGCGCAGCACCGTATCGCTGGTGCAGTTGATCACGATGCGGCGTTTGAGCATTTCGGCGACGGTGAGCTTGGCGAGTTCGGCAGAATCGAGCTCGGCCGCGAGCATCAACCCCTTGCCGCGGACATCGACGATGGCTTCATGCCGCGTGGCGAGCCAGTGCAGACGATCCTGGAAGTAATTGCCGACTTCGGTTGCGTGCCCGAGCAGGCCTTGCTTCTCAATGGTGTCGACGACGGCGGTGCCGACCGCGCAGGCCAGCGGGCCACCGCCAAAAGTGGTGCCGTGCATCCCCGCGTGCATTACTCGCGCCACGTCTTCAGTGCACAGAACGGCTCCAAGCGGAAGTCCTCCGGCGAGCGGCTTGGCAAGAGTGGTGATGTCCGGCCGAATGCCGTAATGCTGATACGCAAACCACTTGCCGGTGCGTCCCATCCCAGCCTGGATTTCATCTGCGATGAGCAACGCGCCCGTCGAACTAGTCAGTGAACGCGCTTCCGCGAAAAACTCTTGCGTGAGCGGACGAATGCCGCCCTCGCCCTGAATGGCCTCGACGAGAATCGCACAGACTTCGCCGGAAAATTTGGCGCGCAAATCGGCCACATCGTTGAACCGCACAAATTCCACGCCGGGAACCACAGGCGCAAACGGCTCGCGGTATTTGGCCTTGTACGTTGTCGACATCGAGCCGAATGTCCGGCCATGAAAACTTTGTTCCAGTGCCAGAAACCTCGTCCCGATCGTCACTCCTTCACTGCGCTTGAGGCCGGCGTAGGCGCGAGCGAGCTTGAGCGCTCCTTCCCAGGCTTCGGTGCCGGTGTTGGCAAAGAAGACGCGGTCGAGCCCGGAGAGTTCTGCGAGCCGCATCGCCAACTCTGCCTGACCCTCATGGTAGAAGAGGTTTGAAATGTGGATGAGACGGCGGCTCTGGCGTGCGATGGTCTCGACGATCGCCGGATGGTTATAGCCGAGCGCGTTGACGCCGATGCCGCTGAGCAGATCGAGGTACTTCGTACCGTTCTCGTCTTGGACGTAGACCCCTTCACCGTCTACGAAAAGAATCGGGCTGCGATCGTAAGTGGAAAGCAGCAGCTTTGCCTCGGCGGCGCGAATTTGATCGAGCTTCGTCATCTCTTGAATCAGTCTCCTAAACTCCAAGATTCTTCATGCCACCATCACTTCAGTTCCGTGCGCGACCCGCGAGCTGCACAAATCGGGCAGGGAAGCGGCCGCTTCAGCGGGCAAAATGCGCACCCGCTTCACGCCGCTCAACAATGCTTCGCGGCAGGCTCCAAGCTTGGGCAGCATGCCGCCGGAGATGATGGCGCTCTTTGCCATTTCGGCAATCTGATCGATCGAGAGCCAGCGCAGGACTTCACCGTCGGCTCCCTTCACGCCGGGCACGTCGGTGAGGAAGACCAGTGCATCGGCGCGGCAGGCGATGGCGCAGGCAGCAGCCATTTCATCGGCATTGATGTTGTAGTATTCGCCATCGAAGCCCAGCGCCATCGAGCAAATCACGGGCACGCCGCTTAATTGCCAGATGGCTTGAATCCATCGCGGATCGCTGGCGGCAATTTCGCCCACGAAACCGAGATCGGGCGCGGTGCGCTTCTTGCGCGCGCGAAAAGTGAGGCCGTCGCCGCCGCAGAGGCCCACCGCAGGCTGGCCGAGAGCGCCCAGAGCGGCGACCAATCCCTTGTTGATGCGACCTGCGAACACCATGAGCGCGGCATCGCGGGTTTCCGCATCGGTCACGCGCAGCCCGTCGATAAATTCGCTCTGTTTGCCCAGCGCCGCGAGGGTGCGCGTCAGCTGCACGCCACCCCCGTGCACCACCGCAACATGGTTCCCGTCGCGCACCAGGTCGGCAATGGCCTTCATCGCGCCCTGCAATAGAGCCGGCGTTTCGAGGCCGGCGCCGCCGAGTTTGATCACGTACTTCATTCCAGCTCCTCCGCGGCGAGTTTCATGCCAGGCCTTCCGATTCGGGCCAGCCGAGCATCACGTTCATGTTTTGCACGGCCTGTCCTGCAGCGCCTTTCAGCAGGTTGTCGAGGCAACTGACCAGAACCGCGCGATGCCCGCCGGCATCGAGTTGAAAGCCGATGTCGGCGTAGTTGGTGCGCACCGAGTACTGGATCTGCGGCAGCGATTTTTCGTAGATCCGCACCATGGGGCTTCCCATGAAAAATCGGCGATAGATTCCGAGAATGCTCTCGTGGGTTTGCGGTTCTTTGAAAGCGACATAAATCGTCGAAAGAATTCCGCGCGGAATGGGCAGCAGGTGCGGCGTGAACACGATTTCGCTCGCGCCAACGGGGATCTGTTCCAGCAGTTCGCCGGTATGGCGATGCGCGAAGACTCCGTACGCAGAAAGATTGTCGGCTGCGGACATGAAGTGCGTCTTTGCCGTCGGCGCCTTGCCTGCCCCGCTCACGCCGCTCTTGGCATCGGCAACAATGCCGCGATCGAGATCGACCACCCCCGCGGCAACCAGCGGCTTGAGCGCCAGAATGACCGAGGTTGCATAACAGCCAGGGTTGGCGACGAGATGAGCATCGAGAATCCGGTCGCGATAGAGCTCCGGCAGCCCGTAGACGGCTTTTTCCTGGGTAGCCGCGGCCAATGCAGAACTGTCGTCTTCGAAGCAATAGACGGCGCGATGAGCCGGATCCGTCAGCCGCCAGGCGCCGCTGAGATCGATGACGCGCATGCCGCGGGTCAGCGCTTCAGGTACCCACTCGCGCGACTGCTCATGAGGCGTGGCGAGAAACAGCACGTCGACGCCGCGTTGGTCCAGTAGATCCCACGAAAATGGCTCCTGCCTGAGATAGCCGTTGCCGTTGTGGCCGGCAAATTGGGGATGGATCTCCGCAAGCGGAATCCCGCCGCGCTCCTGGTCCTTCTTGTCCACGCGGCCGGCAAAAACCGGCGGCGCGCCCTCAAGGCGCGGATGCCGCAGCAAAAGCTGTGCCAGCTCAGCTCCGGCGTAGCCGGTCACACCCACCAGCGCGGTTTGTACCTTCCTGGTCATGATTCGAGCATCGTCCTTATGCGGGCCGCCACTTCACCGGCGCGGCGCACATCGGCGCAGATCACCAGCACGGTGTCGTCGCCGGCGATGGTGCCCACCACCTCGGCCCATCCTTCGCGGTCCAGGGCCGCGGCCACCGGCTGCGCGCCCCCCATGGCGGTTGCCACCACAACCTGGTTCATGGCTTGGCGCACGCGGAGACCGAAGCTCTCGATCACCTCGCTGAAAGAGGGCGGCTCATCGTCTTCGGTTGCGCGAGCAGCGCCATTGTTTCCGTTGCCGTTGGGCAGCGCGTAGCCGCCGGGACCCTTGGAAAGGTGCAGCTCGTGCATGTCGCGCGAAAGCGTGGCCTGCGTCACGCGAATGCCGCGACGGCGCAGCTTGCGGCGCAGCTCGTCCTGGCTGGTAACGTGCGAACTGGCCAGCACCTCGCGGATCATGTTGAGGCGCTCGACTTTCACGATTTGTGTGCCCGTGCCCATTCGAGTGCAAAGCAAAGGCGCGGTCCGCAGAGCGGAAACCGCGCTTGAATAAATATACAACGGAGATGGATAAGTATGCAAGGGGAGCTTTGGAGGAAAGTGAAGAAGTGAAGTGAATGACAAACGGGAATAGAGTGAAAGAGCGGCCGGGCGAAGAAGTGAACGAGGGAAGCGTGATTTGGGGACGCCGGTAGCGAGCTTCGTTCGCCCTACGGCTGATTTCGCCACAGCAGCGGCACGTAATACTCCTCGAGATACCAGGAGACGGCGAACAAGAGGGCCATCGCTAGCATCGCCCAGAAAAACAGCTGGACCGGCAGCGTGCTCGTCACCGTGGCGAGGTTTCGCAGGCTGGGGCGCGGCCGCAGGGCAAAGAGAACTCCACTGGCGAAACAGATGCAGGCGGCAAGCCCAATTCGGACCAGAGACATGGCCAGGCGATCTTCCCAGCGCGCGCCGGGAACGAAGAAGGCGCTCAGCAGCACGGGATAGAGCGACAGAATGCTGAGGACGAGCGCGATTGCCTTTCCGAGATCGAGCATAGCGGTCTACGGGCCTGAGGGCGCCTGCGGTTCAAGCCCGCTTGGCGACATTTTGCGCCATGTTCGGGCTGGCGGCAATTCTGCGATTCTTATGAACCCGACCCCACCCCGGGCGCAAAGACAGAGACGCGCGGAGGATGGAGCACCCGGCGACGCCTGCGCCGATCGGAATGACAGCGATCAGCCTGCGACTCTCCACAAATCAAGACGTGACGGTCCAGTACACCGCATATCGCTCCCAGCTTTGATTGAGCGGCTTCAGCCTGACGGCGCTCGCCTGGCCACTCGTCTGAAAGGTCAACGGTTCGCCCGCGACGGGCTTGATCCAGTCGGCTGGGTTGGCGCTCTTGGCTTGGAGCGCCGGAACATCGACGGCGGGCGCCTTGTGAACCTCGGGTCCCTCCTCGTGTTCAAGGCCGTCCGGAACGCCGGCCTTCGGGAATTGGCCGGCGAGGACCAGAGGGCCATACAGAAACGCCTGCTGCGTGGTGTCGTCGGCCAGCGGTTCGGCCGTGAGCCGCATGGGCAGGCTGAGCTCGATTTGGTCACCGGGCTTCCAGCGGCGCTTTAGAGTGAGATAACTGCCTGGCGCGCTGACCGCCTCCAGAGCTTTTCCGTTGATAGAGACCGCGTTGTCCGAGGTCGTCCACGCGGGAATGCGCAGGCGGAGCGCCCACTCGGTTGTCGGAGTCTTTTCAATCACAAGGCTTGTCCGATCCGACTCGGGGAAATGGGTTTTCTGCGTGACGCGAATACCGCGCTCGGCCCAGTTGACGGTCGAGGCAAAGTAGAGATTGACGAAGAGCGATTCGTCGTCGTGGTAGTAGATGGTGTCGCTGAGCTTGGCGAATTCTTCCACGCCTGTGCCCGTGCAGCACCAGAACGAATCGTCCTCAGTGCACCTCGATTTCCACGCTCCCGGCGCCAGCGACAGGAAGTAGGAAGTGTGTCCGGTTTCCGGCTCAATGGCTCCGAGGCGGTGATTGAGCAGGTTGCGCTCGTAGTAGTCGATGAGGCTCGGCTCGCCGCTCCACGCATAGAGGTGCCGCGCCAGCTTCATCATGTTGTAACTGCAGCAGCACTCCTGGTGGTTCCAGCTGATGTTTTTCTCGACGGCGAGGTGGTTCGGTTCAACCAGCCAGTGCTCGTTGTTGCTGGAGCCGCCGGTCGCATAGGTGCGTGCCTCCGAGACGGTCTCGAAGAAAAAGCGCGCCACGCCTGCGAATCGGTAATCCTGGGTGAGTTCGTAGCGCCGCGCAGCTCCGGTTACTTGCGGCACATGGGTGTTCATGTGCTGGCCCTTCAGCTGATCCTGGCGCAGCGCCAGCGGCGTGAAAAATACCTTTTTCGTAAAGCGGTCGCCGGCGCGCGCCCAGCGGTCATCTCCGGTGACGGCGGCGAGATTGTAGAGGACTTCGTTCATGCCGCCGAACTCTTCGTTCAGAATGGCCTGCATGTGTTCCGGGGTCTTCGCGGCGGTCCACGCATCGACCCAGACGGCCACTTTTGTCAGCACATCGAGAGCCTGATGGTTGCCCGCCAGGGTATTCATATCGAGCAGTCCGGCCATAATCTTGTGCAGCGTGTAATAGGGCGCCCAGACCTTTTCCAGGCGGTCGAGCCGGTCGAAGAGCTCGGTGGGGAAGGCGCTCAGGTAGCCGTTGTCATTGAGCTTGGCCTGGCACTCGGCGAGCCCGGCCACGATTTCATCGGCCTTGGTCTTCACGGCTAGCTCGCCGGTGGCCGCGTAGAGCAGCGCGCATGCCGACAGATAATGCCCGACAAAATGGCCGCGCAGCTCGCACTTCGGCTCTTCCCACCCGCCGAGAGGCTTGGCAGTTGACGGCAATCCGGCGTTCACCCTGAAGTTATGGAGCAGGCGGTCGTTTTCGAGGCGCATGATGTAGCCGCGATTCCACTCGCGGGACTGCAGCAGCGGGCCCTCGCCGAGCGTGACGTCGCGCAGGGCGAAGGGCACGAGCTTCGGCTTCATCTCGTTGCGAGTAAAGATGAACGGCTCGGCAAAGGGATCGGCCTCATCGACCCGGAAGATACGGTCTGGGTCCGCCGGTACAGGCGCTTTCTTGGGCGGTTGCGGCGGCGTCTGGGCAGCGGCGCCGTCTGCTTGCGCCAGGAGGCTGGATGCGGCGGAGAGCGTAACTGGAATCGCGGCCAGGCCTTTGGCGAATTTTCTTCTGCTAAGTTGGTTCATACCTCACCCCCAGATTGCGCGTCGCCAAACAGTTTATCGGAAAACGCTTACCCGCCGCCCGCGCCCGCTCCGCTCCGGCTATTTCAGGTCGCGCCAGTTCGACCCGAAGGCGACATCGGCCACCAGCGGAACCTTGAGCTGGACAACGCCTTCCATCTCGGCGCGAACCAGTTCTTCCACTTCTTCGATTTCGCCGAGCGGCACTTCGAAAAGCAGCTCGTCGTGAACCTGCAGCACCATGCGGGTTTTGAGCTTGCGCTCGGCGAGCTTGCGGTCGATGGCAATCATTGCCAGCTTGATGAGGTCGGCTGCCGTGCCCTGTAGCGGCGTGTTGACGGCCGTGCGTTCGGCGAATCCGCGCTGGTTGGGATTGCGGCTTTCAATGTCAGGGATGGGGCGCATGCGGCCGAACATGGTGCGCACGCTGCCTTCCGCCCGCGTCCCCTGGAGGGTTTTTTCGATGAATGTTTTCACCCCTTGGTAGCGCGCGAAATAACGATCGATGTAGGCCCTGGCCTCAGCCTGCGGAATTCCCAGCTGATTGGCGAGACCGAAAGCGGAGATGCCGTAGACGATGCCGAAGTTAACCGCCTTGGCGCGATTGCGCGTCTCCTTGTCCATCTGTTCGACGCCTACGCCGAAGACCTCGCTTGCCGTGAGGGTGTGAATATCGATGTCTTCGGCGTAGGCGCGCATCAGGAGCGGATCCTCGCTGAAGTGGGCAAGCAGGCGCAGCTCGATCTGCGAGTAATCGGCAGAAAGGAGTTGCGTGCCGGGTGCGGCGACGAATGCGGCGCGAATCTCGCGGCCCAGCTCGGTGCGGATGGGGATGTTCTGGAGATTGGGATTGACCGAAGAAAGCCGGCCCGTAGCGGTGGCCGCTGCCTGGAATGTTGTGTGCACGCGCGAGTCGGCGTCGGCCAGCAGCGGCAGCGCGTCGACATAATTCGACTTGAGCTTGGTGAGATGACGGTACTCGAGAACCAGGCGCGGGACTTCGTGCGTTTCGGCGAGCTGCTCCAGCACATCCACCGCGGTGGAGATTGCTTTCCCTTTTCCGCGCACCACCGGCGCAGGCAGTCCGAGATCTGTGAAAAGCACGACGCCAAGCTGTTTGGGGGAATTGATATTGAAACGCTGGCCGGCGAGCTCGAAGATGCGCTCGCCGACGCGGCTTATCTCAGTACTCAACTTCTCAGAAAATCTGCTCAACGCAGTTGTATTGATGCGCACGCCGGCTTGTTCCATGCGGAAGAGAACCGGCGCGAGGGGCAGATCGATTTCGGAGTAGACGCGCACGAGGCGGCCCTTCTCGACCTCATCGCGCAGGACAGGCGCCAGCGCGTTGATGGCTGCGGCAGCAGCGGGAAGTGAGGTTGGGGGGTTCTGATTATTGCGCGCGGCAACGTCGGCCAGAGTCTGTGTGGCGTGTGTGGGGTTCAGCGCGTAGCTGAGCAGCATGGTGTCGTCGATGAGGCCGCGAAGCGTGACGCCGAGGCCCGAAAGGACGTGGAGAGCGAGTTTCCAGTCGTGGACGCGCTTGGGGACGGCTATATTTTCGAGCAGGTCGCGCAGCTCTGGCGTGAGTGGAAGATTGAGGGCGCGGGAGGATTCGGCGCAGACTCCCACGTTGGAGAGAGTCTTGCGCTCGGCGGCCTCCAGGGCATCGAGCAGAGACGGTGCCGACGCTGGTTCTTCGTCGGACTCTTCGGCGAGCGGTTCGGCGGCGTCGAGCGCGAAGGCGAAGCCGTTCTTGTGCGCGGCAGCGTAGAACGCGTTGATCTGTTCCAGCGTGGGTTCATCGATGATTTCAACCGAAAGTGTGCCCTCCGCGGGAGCCAGGTCGCGCAGCATCGAGGTGAATTCGAGCTCGGTGAAGAGAACGCGGCAGGCCTCGATATCCGGCGGTTGCGTTTCCATGGCGTCGAGATCGAGCGGCAATGGCACGTGGCAGTCGATGGTGACGAGTTCCTTCGAAAGCAGCACAGTCTCGCGATTCTGCTCGAGCGATTCGCGATAGGCTTTGCGCTTAACCTCGGCGGCGCGGTCGAGAACCACTTCAACGCTGCCGAATTCCTTGATCAGCTCGATGCTGCCTTTGTCGCCGATGCCCGGAGCGCCAGGGATGTTGTCGACGCTGTCGCCACGGAGGGCCATCACGTCGACGACTTTGTCGGGAGAGACGCCAAGTGTCTCGGTGACCTTGGCAGGATCGAGAATCAGGTTGTCTTTCTGCGGGTTGAGCATTTTCACCCGGTCGGTGACCAGCTGCATCATGTCTTTGTCGCCGCTTACGATGAAGACCTCGTGCTGCTGCTCGGCAGCCTCGCGGGCGAGCGTGCCGATGACGTCGTCGGCTTCGAAGCCCTCTGCCACAAGGATGGGGATGCGCAGTGCTTCTAGAGCGCGACGGATGTAGGGAATCTGGCGGCGCAGATCCTCGGGCATCGATTCGCGCTTGGCCTTGTAGCCGTCGTAGCTGACGTCTTCGAAGGACTGCAGTTTGCTGTTCCAGCGGCGCAGCGTGGAAATCGATCGGGCTCGCTCGTCGCGGAAAACTTCGCCGGAGGGATCGAAGACGGCGGCAAAGTATTTGGGCGCGAAGTCCTGACGCAGCTTCTTGATCATGTTCACGAAGACGTAGGTTGCCGCCGTGGGAAGGCCTGAGCGCGTCGACATGGGCCGCGAGCGCTGCATGGCATGATAGGCCCGGAAGATGAACGACATCGCGTCGAGCAAGAAGACAGGCGGTTTATTTTGGTCTGTCACGGTACAGAGAATAGCAGGGCGGAGAGGAGGCGGACCGTGGATCGCAGGTCATGAGTGAAGAGAGTAAAGAAGTGAAATGAGTGAAGAGAGTGAAAGAAGTGAATCGATGGGCTAACGAATCTCTGGGGCGAAACACTCCTTGACGGAGAATCGTTGGGAAAACCGAAAGCTAGGCAGAATTCTTCCCCATCACCGGTTCCCCGTTCACTCCTTCACTCTTTTCACTCCTTTCACACTTCTCACTCTTTCACTGCACAAACATGCAATCCCCGTAGCTGAAGAAGCGATATTTCTGCGCGATCGCATGGCGGTAGGCGGCGAGAACGCGCTCAGGTCCGGCAAAGGCGCTCACCAGCATGAGCAGGCTCGATCGTGGCAGGTGGAAGTTGGTGAGAAGCGCGCCGACGAGACGGAACTCGAATCCGGGAGAGATGAAGATGTCTGTCGAGCCGGAGTGCGGCGCGAGCGGTGCGTCGCCGGTAGAAAGAGCGGCGGATTCGAGGGTGCGGACGACGGTAGTTCCGACGGCGACGATGCGGCGCCGATCACCAACGGCGCGATTGAGCGCGCGTGCGGTCGCTTCGCTGATCGAGTAGCGCTCGCGATGCAGACGGACTTCGTCAACGCGACTGACGCGGAGGGGCGCGAAGGTGCCGAGACCGACGTGCAGCGTGACATGGGCGATCTCGACGCCGCGGCCGGCGAGATCGGCGAGCAGTGAAGGCGTGAAGTGCAGGCCGGCGGTGGGCGCAGCCACAGAACCGGGCTCGCGGGCAAAGACGGTTTGATAACGATCGCGATCCGGTTCGGCATCGTCGCGATGAATGTAGGGCGGAAGCGGAACGTGGCCGATGCGGTCGAGAACAGCGAAGAAGTCCCCTGCAATCGATTCATCGACTGGCGCGAACTCGAGCAGACGCTCGCCGAATTTGCCGCGCTCGAGGACCTCGGCTTCGAGAGCGATGCGGCCGTCGGGCGCGGGAAAAACCAGGCGCTCGCCAATGGCGACTTTGCGGCTGGGCCTGACCAGAGCGCGCCAGTGATTCCCGCCTGTGGCGTCGGGAACCGGTTCTGTGAGCATGACTTCGATGCGGCCGGATGGTTTTTCTCCACCCCAACGGCGAGGACCTGCCGTTGGGGACCCCGGTTTTTCCCGCTCGCGCACAAGAGTGCGGCGTGCGAAGAGGCGCGCAGGAATCACGCGGCTATCGTTGAGGACGAGGAGATCTCCTTTCTGCAGATGTTGGCCGAAGACAGAGAAAAACGAATCGCGGAATGCGCCGGTGTGGCGATCGAGGACCAGCATGCGGCTTGCGCCTCGCTCGGCGAGCGGCTCTTGCGCGATCAGCTCGGGAGGCAGATCGTAGTCGAAGTCCTGAACGCGGAGATCGCTCATTCCGCTTTCATCCCGAAGTGACGGAACGCCAGCAGGCGCGCGCGCTCGATCGCTGCGTTGAGCTCTTCGCGCCTGGATTCCAGCGCCGAGTCGGGAGTGCCGGTTGGAACCGAAGTCCACCTCGACCAGGCGACGGCGATGCGCGTGAATGGCCTGGGAATGAGGAAGCGATCCCAGGAATTGATCATCCAGGCGCGTCTGGGCTGCAAGTGAAAGGCGCCGATGCGGGCGCCGGTCATCTGCGCGAGCTTGATGGGGCCCATCTTGGTTTGATAAATGGGGCCACGCGGGCCGTCGGCGGTGAAGCAGGCTGGCTTGCCGTTCTCGATGACGGATTGCAGGCCCAGCAGTCCTTCGCGTGCGCCGCGGGAGCTGGAGCCGCGCACGGTCTTGAAGCCGAAGAGCTCGAGAGTGCGGGCAATGAGCTCGCCGTCGAAGCTTTGGCTGACGATGATGCTGGCCCCGGTGCGGCGGTAGTAAAAAGTGCAAGGCAGCACGCACTGATGCCAGAAGCAGAAGATTTCTGCGCCGGCCCCGTCACCGTAGGGCAGAGGGGTGGCGCCTTCTTCCGCGACGACCTCAAACCGCCAGGTGCGCCCGACGATCGACAGCAGCGCCCAGACCAGGCGCGGCACGACGGCCAGAACGAGATGCTGGCGAAAGGTGAATCTGTCACTGGAGCCGGTGGTCACTGGGATGATTTTAGAAGCCGGGGCCAAGAGAGCGAGGGAGCATGTCCACGCTCAGCGGGAGACACCGGCAGGGCGCGGTAGTAAACTGCGATGCACCGATTGCACATAGTTTTTCCAAATGCGGGCCAGTTCCGCCCATTGACCATCCGTTGGGCTCTCCTGCGTCGCCTCCGTTTTGGTGACAAAGTAGAGAGCAGGAACTCCGATGGAGGGTTGAGCCAGCATGTAGCTCCACCAGTCCCTCAAAGTCGTAGAAGATGCATTGTCGGTGTCAACCAAAGACCAGCCCGAGGCATGAGAAATCTCTGCGCGAATGCGCAAGACATCCGCGACATTGCGCGTCGCATACCAGATGTCATTCAGGCGGATGAGGTCGGAAGATTCCCGGAAGAGGGCGTTTGGCGTCTGCGTTTCCACCATCGCATCCGGTCTCCATTTGTGTGCCTCGCTCCACAGGATCCACTGAAACCGGCGCACAAATTCAATGCCAACCGCCGAACCCGTGAGGGGCAGCCCGGGCGCAGCCGGATCGGCAACCCAATCCTCTTTGAAACCGTCGATACCGATCTCGTCGACGAGGTGACGAATGCGCGGACGCATGTAGGCTTCATATTCCGGCGCCCCGACGTTGGCGATCACGCATTTGCCTTGCGACATCACGCAGAGATCTGCCGGCAATCCATCGGTCTCAGCCACCGGGACCCAGAGCAGCACGTGACGCCCTTTTGCGTGTTGTGCGGCCACAAAGCCTTTCAGGTCGGGCCACTTCTTCTCATCAATCTCGAAGGTTCCGTAATGGCTCTGCCATTTATCGTCGATCACCACCGTGCCCACCGGCAGCCCGCGCAATTCAAGCGTGGCCAGCCACTTTTCGTAGTTGGCCTGAGTCGCAATCGTGTTCGGCGCGATGCCAAATGGGATCGACTCCACCGTCTGCTCGGCCCAGCCGCAGAAGATGGGCAGATGATGCCAGAGGGCATCGGCGCTCTTGCTCTGGGTGGAAAATCCGCTCTTGTCGAGCCAGTGCGTATAGCCGCCCAGCGTATCCATTGGGTCGTGTCCGAAATTCACGGCCAGAACGGGCGAAGCGAACTCGCCGTCCACGCGAACGTACCCCATGTAGTCGATATAGAACGAGCCTCCTGCATAGCGCGAGCCGGTGTACTCAAGCGCTGGAAACTGATAACGGCCCGGTTCCGTGCCAAGACCGATCCCAGTCCACGATTGCCCCATGTGAAATGCCAGAAACAAAGGCGGCGGCCCAAAAAGGCCAGTCATCCGTTCCGGCCGGAAATCCGCTTCAGAGTCCGGGTACCGGTCGATGCTGAACCCAAGAGTCTGCGCCATCGCGATATTGAATTCGAACTGGTTGGCATGGTTGGGACTTGGCGAGAAGTAGCGGTCGGCGTAGATCGTCGTGTTCCAAAGGTGGCCGGGCGTCGAGCCGTTGCCCCAGCGATCGGATACGCCGCTGGAAAGAAAATAACAACGTCCCAGCCTGCCGCTTCCCCCAGCGAATTGCTGGAACTCGATGTGATCAGGCAGCAGTTTCCACACGAACCGGCGGCTGCTCCAAAGATTGCTTGTCGCTGAAACCAGAACTTCCGCACTGCCTTGCTTGTCCTGACGAAACTCCGTCTGAATGTGCGACAGATGCTCTTGCTGCGTATCGGAATCGAGCTCGGCAACCAGCGGAACGATGAAGACCGGTTCGCCTGCGCGCTCAATCTGCATCCGCGGCGGATCATCGGCAACAAACTGGACCGAGTAGTCCGCCATTTTGAGTCGATGAGGCGCTGCGGTTGAGGCTTGAGCAGCGCCCAACGCAGTCATCGAGAGGCAAATGAACGGAGTCAGGAAATAGCTTGGCTTGGCAAGAGACATGGCGGTATCGCGATCTGAAGTCGTTTGCCATGGTATTTGTTCCCGGTCGGGAACTCAACTCGGACCAGGGTTTGGCTCAGGCGTTCGGCCGTCCGTGACGGCCGACCTCAGGAGTAGCGGAGCCAGCGAAAGATTTCAGGCAGGGTGGCGCGCTTGCCGTACATCAGGATGCCGACGCGGTAAAGGCGCGAGGAGAGCAGGAGGATGACCCAAATGCTCAAGAGCATCAGGGCGATGGAGACAGCGAACTGCCACGCGGGAGGAATTTCCGAGGCCATGCGCAGAAACATGATGATGGGCGCGGTGGGCGGGAAGAGCGATGCGGCGACGGCCCAGGCGGAGTTGGAGTCATTCATGATCACGACGATCAAGGCAAAGCTGAGCCAGGTGGGCGCGGCAGCCAGCGGCGTGAACATCTGCAGCTCCTGCTCGGTTTCGCAGGTGGCAGCCAGCCCGGCGAAGAGGGCGCTGTAAAGCAGGAACCCGAGAACGAAGTACACCGGAAAGAGAATGCCTTCGGTCCAGGAGAAGTGAACTGCATATTGGCCCGTAAGGATGGCCGCGGCCAGAGGAGTGGCGAGCAGCAGTGCGGCGGCGACCACCCAGATAAGGATCTGGGTGAGGCCGACAGAGCCTGCGCCGATCAGCTTTCCGGCGAGCATGTCGCTGGGCTTCACGGTGGCCAGCATTACTTCGAAGATGCGCGAGGTCTTTTCCTGAATGATGGAGCGAGCGACGTTGAGGCCGTAGATCAGGGTGGTCATGGAAAGCAGAATGGCCATGACATAGCCCTTCCAGAACGAGGCCTGCGCGTTGCTCTTGACGATTGATCCGTCTTTCTTCACCTGGAATGTGTCGATGGTGATGCCCTTGACGGCAGCATCGGCGTCGGAGGGCCGCATTCCTTCGACGGTGAGGTCCCTGTCCACGAGGCCGTTGTCGAGCGCATCGTTCAGTTTGGCAGAGGTAATAAAGTCGCCGGACGAGTTGGAGTAGAAGGCGGCGGTGGGCAGGCCGCCGGCATGAGCTTCAATCACGAGTGCGCCGTCGACAGCCTTGGCGCGAACCATCTGGGTCAGAGCATCGCGCTCGCCAGGGGCGGAGAGATCGACGATGTCGACGGTGGGCTTGGATTCCCTTTGATTGACGAGCTGCGCGCGGACCGCATCGGCAAGAGCAGCGTCCTGCGAGGCGACGATGTAGTGCTTATGAGAGCCCATGCCCTGGTTGGCCAGGTAGGCGATGCCAAGAATGACCGCAAAGAGCACTGGCAGCCCGATCGTGGACATGCGGAAGGCGCGTCCGCGGATCTGTTCCAGAAATTCGCGGCGCGCAATGAGGAGAATGTTACGCATCGGCTTTGCCTCTGACAGTGCGAATGAAGATCTCTTCGAGGGAGGGCTCGACTAGCTCGAAGCGATAGATGGTGGCGACGGCTGAGGCCTCGTGAAGCAGTTTTTGCGCGTCACCGTGCGGCTTGAGGCGAACTTCAGCGTGCCCGGAGAAGTTCCTCGCCTCGGCGACCTCGGGGCTCGAGAGGAATGACGCGTCGCCTTCGAATTCGACGATGATCTGATTGCGCTCGTAGCGGCTCTTGATCTCGCGGACGCGGCCGCTGAGTACGGCCTCGCCGTTGTTGATGAGGCAGATGGAATCGCAGAGCTTCTCCACCTGATCCATGCGATGCGTAGAAAAGAGAATGGCAGCCCCCTGGTCTTTGAGCTCGATCAGAGTACGCTCGAGCAGAACCGCGTTGACGGGATCGAGGCCGCTGAAAGGCTCGTCCATGACGATGAGCTTGGGTGAGTGAAGGATGGAGCCGATGAACTGAATCTTCTGCTGCATGCCCTTCGACAGCTCTTCGGTCTTCTTGTCGAGAGATTCGGCTATCTCGAGGCGCGTGGCCCAGCTGGTTGCTCGTTTGCGGGCTTCGGCGGCATCGAGACCGTGAAGCTCGCCGAAGAAGACGAGCTGCTCGAGGACTTTCATCTTCTTGTAGAGGCCTCGCTCCTCGGGCAAGTAGCCGACACGCTCGAGGCTGGCGCGCTCGAAGGGTTTGCCGAAGAGGCTGATGCGGCCTGAGTCGGGCATGGTGATGCCCATCATCATGCGGATCGAACTGGTTTTTCCTGCGCCGTTGGGGCCGAGCAGGCCGAACATCTGGCCGGCGTCAATGGATAGGTCCAGGTTGCGTACCGCGACTTTATTCTCGTAGGCCTTGGTGACTCCTGCGAGCTCGACGACGGACATGCGTGCTCCCGGCTGATTTAGGTTGAGCGTGAGGTGGAAGCGGGAAGGACGCCCACGAGAAGTGTAGCAGGGGGATCGAAGAGCCCACGGCCCGGACTCGCCGCCCCTGTCTCTAATGTCCGCATCGGATTTCGTCAACGCGGTTTTCGCGGGTCTCGATGCCAGAGTTGATTAAGTGATTAATAGTCGGAAGGTTATTGCTTGTTAAACAACAATGTAAGTGATTGATTTCAATCACTTTTTGTGTCGGCGAGGCGATTTTGCACCAATTCTGGTGCCGCTTTTGGGGATTTTATTTTTTTTGCAAGGGATCATGGTTCCATCTGGCCGGGAGTGTGGGACGCGATGCGCAAAGAAATGAGGACCAATCCAGCGGCGTCGATGAGCAAACTGGACTCACGGTTCTATGTTGCGC
>JBEKPO010000049.1:0-31932 GCA_049520675.1 Occallatibacter sp.
ACGACGAAGAGGAAGAACCTCTCTTTCAGCGTTGATGCCGCGGTGAACTCGTTGGGCGTCATTGAGAGGCTGCCGGACTGCTCCTTCAGCCCTTTCACTTCGACTGCTAGAAAGTCCCCTTGATTCTGCGCTTGGTGTAATCGAAAGTCGTATCCACATCCGAATCGCGTGGTATTTTCCAATCGGAGGCCTTCGAAAATGGGAAGACTCGCGTGTACCGATTCAAAATACTGCTCCGCTGCCAGGCCCGTTACAAGTCTCTGCGCGAAGGCTGCCTCGCCGTCAGCCTCTTCGGCGTGCGCGTCCTCGACCGGTGCGCTGTTATCGAAGCCAAAGAACGACCTCACGAGTCCGGTAAACTCCGCCAGGCCTAGGCTCCCGTACTCCTCGTAGACCTCGCGACAGTACTCTCGTGTTGGCCTCTTGTGCCAGCCCTTTCGCTTGTTTGGGAAGAACGGGTCAAACTCGTCGCGATAGTTCTTAACTGAGGCGGGCCTCGATCCTAGCGCGTATCCGATTACGTTAAAGGCTTCGACGAAGTTGTCGAACCCGAGGCGCTTTATCCCAAGCGAATCAAATTTAGAAAGGTAAAGGCCTGCGAGGATCAGTTTCCTCCTGGCCGTCAGATCCGCGAAGCTTGGGCGGTTCCGAGCCATCGTTCAGTTGCTCCGAATCTTGGTTCGTCGTGGATGGTTCGCTGGATGCCGCCCCAAGCGAAGAAATCCGACACTGCGCACATGGCTAAGACAGAATGTAGCAGCGCCGAAACTGCGCAGTCAAAGAAAATGGCGGCTCTTGAACCTAATGGCAAATGTGGGAATCTGGGTCCCAATTCGGCCCTGTCGCAGTCTTGCCGCTTCCCTGCCCTGCGTGATTGACTGGTTGCCGGAAAGGTGACGGCGATTATGGCGTACGTACTTGCGCTGGACCAGGGGACCACGAGTTCGCGGGCCATTCTGTTTGACGAGGTCGGCGCGATTGCCGCCGTGGCGCAGAAGGAATTCCAGCAGTTCTACCCGCAGGCTGGATGGGTCGAGCACGATCCGACCGAAATCCTGACCAGCCAAATGACCTGCGCCGTGGAAGCGCTGGGCAAAGTAAACGCGCGGCCGCGCGACGTTGCCGCCGTCGGGATCACCAACCAGCGTGAGACGGTGATTGTGTGGGAGCGCGCGACGGGAAAGGCCATTCATCCGGCGATTGTGTGGCAGGACCGGCGGACTGCTGCGCAGTGCAGCGCTTTGGAAGAGAGCGGAGCTGGAGAAAGCGTCTCGGCGAAGACCGGGCTGGTGCTCGATCCATATTTCTCGGCGACCAAGGTCAAGTGGATCCTGGACAACGTGCCGGGCGCGCGAGCGCAGGCCGAGCGCGGCGAGCTGGCCTTCGGCACCGTGGACAGCTGGCTCATCTGGCACCTGACCAGCGGCCACAAGCACGTGACCGACGTGACCAACGCATCGAGGACCCTGCTCTTCAACGTGGTGAAGGGCGAGTGGGACGCTGAACTGCTCCAACTTTTCGGCGTGCCTGAGAGCATGCTGCCGGAAGTGGTGTGGTCGAGCGAGCAGGTGGGCGAGGTGACTACGACGCTGGGTCTCGGCGGCGTGCCGATTGCGGGCATCGCCGGCGACCAGCAGGCGGCGCTCTTCGGGCAGTTGTGCTGGAGCGCGGGCCAGGCAAAGAACACCTACGGCACGGGATGTTTTCTGCTGCAGAACATCGGCACGGAGTTTGTGCGGTCGAAGCACAAGCTGATCACGACGGTGGCGGCCAGCGCCCAAAAGCGCCTCGAGTACGCGTTCGAAGGCAGCATCTTTATTGGCGGCGCGGTGGTGCAGTGGCTGCGCGACAACTTGAAGCTGATAGAAGCGTCGCCGGATGTGGAGGCGCTTGCCGCCAGCGTGCCCGATACCAATGGCGTGGTGTTTGTGCCGGCGTTTGTCGGGCTGGGTGCTCCGCACTGGGATGCGCACGCGGCGGGCATGCTGATCGGCCTCAGGCGCGACACGAATCAAGGACACATTGCGCGAGCAGCGCTCGAAGCCATCGCGTTCCAGGTGGCGGATGTGCTCGAGGCCGTTCACAGCGAGACCGGTGCGCCGCTTGAGGCCCTGCGCGTGGACGGCGGCGCGGCAGTGAACGATCTACTGATGCAGTTCCAGGCCGATGTCCTCGGAGTTCCCGTCGTGCGGCCGCGCGTCACGGAGACGACCGCGCTCGGTGCGGCGTATCTCGCAGGATTGGCAACAGGCTTCTGGCCCGGTCCGGAGGCGCTGCGCGAAAGACGAGCCGGCGATGTGCGCTTTGAGCCGCGAATGAGCGCGGCGGAGCGTGCCGAGCGGCGCGCGCGCTGGCAAAAGGCCGTGGAGCGGGCGAAGGCGTGGACTTAAAACAGGGGGCGAGGAGACAAGGGAACGAGAAAGCCTGCGCGCTGTCGTGCCCCTTCGAAGTCAGATTTTACTAAGGCCTCTTAATCAATTGTGTCCTCAGGCCTTCGCGGTTCGCTGCCTTTCCGATTCAGAATGCGGAGAAAGGCAGCGTCGTCGGCGCGATTGCGGCGCTCGGCAAAGAAGTTCTCGGTTTCCATGGCGGCAATTTTTTCCGCCGCTGCGATCACCAGGAACTGATTCAAACTCGTGCCGTCGCGCTCAGCGATTTTTTCGAGGGCAGTTTTCAAAGACACGGGAAGGCGCAAAGGTGTCGTTCGGCTCATTGTGCTTGCTCCGGGCGCTCACAAGATCTCCTGGTTCCAGTTCTCCAGTAGGCCCTTCAGCTCCAGCATGAACTTGCAGGCATCGGCGCCGTCGATGAGGCGATGGTCGAAGCCGAGAGTGAAATGCTGCATCGAGCGGATCGCGATGGTGTCGTTGCCTTCGGCGTCGGTGAGAACGACCGGTTCTTTTTTGAGGCCGCTGATGCAGAGGATGGCCGACTCGGGCTGATTGATGATCGGCGTGGAGAACTCGTCCCCGAAGACGCCGGCGTTGGTCAGCGTGAAGGTCGACCCGCCGACTTCGTCGGGCGAGAGCTTTTTGTTGCGGGCGCGATGGGCTAGATCGGCGATGGTGCGGGCGAGATCGGCAAAGGTGCGCCGCTCGGCAGTGCGCACGACGGGCACGATGAGTCCCCAGTCGAGCGCGACGGCGATGCCAAGGTTGACGTTCTGGTGATAGCGGATGCCGAGGCCGCCCCCCGAACGAGTATCGGCGCCGGTTTCGAGCGAGGCGTTGACGATGGCGTAGCGCTGCAACGCCGCGATTGTCGCCGTGGCGATGTACGGCATGAAGGTGAGCTTGACGCCGTGGCGCTGCTCAAACGCGGCCATGTGGTGCTGGCGATGACGCACGACGCGCGTCATGTCGATTTTGTAGACGGTGTGGACGTGCGGGCTGATGCGCTTGCTCTCGAGCATGCGCTCGGCGATGATGGCGCGCATGCGAGATAGGGGCACAACTTCGCCGGATACCTGCGCCACCTGCGGTGCGGCAGCCCTTGGGACTGGCGATTGTGCGGCGCGCAACACGTCTTCTTTGGTGATGCGGCCTTCTTGGCCGGTGCCGGCGATGCGGCCGACATCGATACCGTGCTCTTTGGCGATGCGGCGGGCGAGCGGCGACGACCGGATGCGTTTAGGAGGCGCCTCCAGCGCATTGGCGGCAACCGCCCTCATAGCCGGTGGAACATAGGGAGCTTTTTGCGGCGCCTGCGTCACCTGCGGTGGTGGCACTGGCCGCGCGGCGGGCTCTTGGGCGAGAGTGGTGGCCGGGGCGGAGCCGCCGATGACGGCGACAACAGTGTTGACCTGGACGGTTTCGCCTTCCTGTACCCGGATCTCTTTGAGAATGCCGCTCAACGGCGCGGAAATCTCGGCGTCGACCTTGTCGGTAGAGATTTCAAAAAGCGGTTCGTCTTTCTCGACCGCGTCTCCAACCTTTTTGAGCCACTTTGTGACGGTGCCCTCGAAGATGGATTCGCCCATTTGAGGCATGACGACCACCTGCGCTGTGGGCAACTGCGTTGCGGCGGGCTCTTGGACGAGCGTAGTGGCCTGGGCAGCGCCGTCAATCACGGCGACGACCGTGTTGACCTGGACAGTGGCGCCTTCCTCGATCTTGATTTCGGTGAGCACCCCGGCCACAGGCGAGGGGATTTCGGCGTCGACCTTGTCGGTGGAGATTTCGAAGAGGGGCTCATCTTTTTCAACGGCGTCGCCGGCCTTCTTGAGCCATTTGGTGATGGTGCCCTCAAAAATCGACTCGCCCATCTGGGGCATGATGACGTCGGTGGACATGCGTTCCTCGTCTTGGCGGAGTTAGCTGTGCTAGCTGGGTTAGCGGAGTTAGAGAAGCATCAGCTCGCCCTCGACTCGCCTCTACTCGACGCGGCAGACTCCTGCCGGATTATAAATCGCGGGGATCGCACGCGTTCCGGGGCTGTTTAGGCCCTGAGGGGTGGCCCGCAACCGGCCGCCCCATCTCCTTGTCAACCCCCTCGCCCCCGTCTTCTCTCGCCAGCCCTTCCCACAACCCCAACCCCACCTCATATTTGCGCTCTACGCCTCGGCCCGAAATTTCCTGCCTCGCACTTGCGAAGAATTTCCCTCTTCGGGCGCAACATAGAACCGTGAGTCCAGGCAGCTCCTCGACGCCGCTGGAACCGCGTTCCCTCACTCCCGCCCCCGGCCGCCGCGCCAGATAAACCCTGATCCCTCGCAAAAAAAAATCTCTCAAAAGTAGCACCGGAATTGGTGCAAAATCGCCCAGCCAACACAAAGACTTAATGAAATCAATCACTTGTATGTTTACTTGAACGCCAAGTACCTCTTCATTATTAATCATTTAATTAACTCTTCAGCATGAAGTGCTTTGGCGTACAAGCCAAAGCCCGGCAAGTTATGCTGCGACTCGTGCGCGCCAACAAACGGGCCTCAAGCCCGCACCCTTCCAAACGGGAATGGTCCTTTGCTCAGGCGGAAACGGGGCGGGGCTTGGCGCGGCGCAGGCGATCGATCTCGGGGGGAACCTGGAGAGGCGTGTCTTCGGCAGGAAACTCCGGCGCACGAGATTCGGGAGCGGCGGATTCCGGCGCGGGAGTCTCCTGGCCGGGCCCGACGGAGCGCGCATGGGTGCGAAGCGCATCGAGGTTTTCGAGCGCCAGAACCTGCTGATTGAAGACCTGTCCAAACTGGCGCGCGGCGCGATGCGCGAGGTCTTCGAGGCCGGGCAGCGATTTTGGATTGGCGACTTCCCTTTCGAGGCTGGTAACGGGCCGGTCGGTGATGCCGCAGGGATTAATCAGCTGAAAATCGCGCAGATCGGTGGTGACATTTAATGCGAAGCCGTGCGAAGTGACGCCGCGCGCCACGTGGATGCCAATGGCGGCGATTTTGCCACCTTCGGTGGGGCGGACCGCGCCTTCGGCGCGATTGTGGCTTGAGTCACAGCCTTTATCCGAAGGCCCGCTGTCTGCGAGGCTGCCGACCGCAGAACACCAGACGCCTGTCAATCCGCAGATGCGGCCGGTGGGCACGCTGAATTCTGCGCAGACGCGAATCAGCGCTTCTTCAATGAGGCGGACGAAGTCGACGGGGCCGAGGCGCGCTCCCTTCTCGTTATGCAGGCTGCGCAGGTCGAAGATGGGGTAGCCGATGAGCTGGCCTGGGCCGTGATAGGTAACGTCGCCGCCGCGATTGATTTCGTACAGCGTGACGCCGCGCGAGGCGAGGAGATCGTCGGACGCTAGAACATTGGCACGGCGTGCGTTGCGGCCGAGCGTGAGTACCGGGGGATGCTCGAGAAGCAGCAGCACGTTGCCGATGCGCTGCTCGGTGCGCAGCGCCACCAGCTCCTGCTGCAGGCGCAGGGCTTCGCCGTAATCGACCCGGCCAAGATAGAGGTAATGGATCATCGGTTGATTCGATTGTAGGCGGACGGGCGTCACGATTCGAGTTCCCGTACGCCGCTCCCCTCAGTCAGTTGCTGTGCGGCGGAGCAGCGGGAAGAAGGCTGGACGAAAGGGCCAGGCGCCAAGGATCCAGAGAAGAATGAGGACGAATGCAGCCGGCAGGGCTTTGGGCATGATGAGCGCGTTGACCACCAGGATATTGACGACGATGGGGCCGAGTACAGTAAGGCCCAACGGAACGAACTGATTGACAAGGAGGAGCAGGCCGCCGAGGATTTCGCAGACGCCAATGAAGTTCAAATAGCCGCTGGCGATCATCGCGCCAACGAATTGACCGGCCACCCCGGGTGGCAACGGCTGATTGCCAAAGAAATTGAAGAGGTGGTTGGAACCGGCAAAGACGAAAACGGCACCGAGCAGAATCCGGGCGATGAGAGAGACGATTTTCAAAACGCTGCTCCTGAGAGGGGACTGTCGGGGTGATCTTACCCCGCAAGCAGGTAGATGGGGGAGCGCGGCGGGGCGATGCAATTGATTTTGCGAAGTATGGGGAGCCGCCGGTTTTCGCGGTAAGTGAATGCGGTATCCCAGGGCCGAGAATCCGGACCCGGGGCACCCCATCTTCGTGCCGAGTTGAGGGTTGCGACGTCCCCACCCAAGCAAAGCTTGGAGGGGCACCCAGCCGGAGTGACACGTGGTGTGCTCGGTTACTTCGACGGATCGATCAGCGCCTGGTAGATGAGCTGGTGCGCGGAGTACTCCATGTTAGGCTTGCCGCCATGTAGGCGCTGAATCATGCCGACGAAGACAATGTCGTTGGTAGGGTCGACCCAGTACCACGTGCCGGCAGCGCCATCCCAGAAGAAAGTGTCCTTGCCGTCGGGCAGATCGGCAGCCTGTGGATCGTAGGCAACCGCGCAATCGTAGCCGTAGCCGAGGCCGGTGCGCATGGTTTGCGAGCCGACGTGAAATTCGCCAGTGAGCAGAGAGGGCGGCAGGTGGTTCGTGTCCATCAGACGGACCGACGATGGCGCGAGAATGCGCACGCCGCTGAGCTCGCCGCTGTTCAGCAGCATTTGGGCGAAGCGGTAATAATCCTCGGCCGTTGACACCAGACCGCCTCCGCCGGAGGGGCGTACCGGCGGCGAGAGAAAGTCTCCCATGCCACTGCCGTTCGAAGTGTCGGGACGCAGGCTGTCATGATCGTCGTTTTCATAAAGCGTGGCGAAGCGCGAGCGCTTGTCCGGGGGAACGAAGAAGCCGGCATCGCGCATGCCGAGCGGCGTAAAGAGCTGGTCGCGCATGAAGTCGGCAAGCGGCTGGCCCGTGATCTTCTCAATGATGTAGCCCTGAATGTCCATGGAGACGCTGTAACGCCATTGCGTGCCCGGCTGATAGTTGAGCGGCGCCTGCGCGAGGCCATCGATCGTCTGCTTGAAGGTCGTGGCATGACGGATGTTGAGTTTCTGATAGAGGTCGTCGACCGGGCCGTCCCCATCGCCGTAGCTGAAACCGGCGGTATGCGTCATCAGCTCGCGCATGGTGGGCGCATGGTCGGGATTGACGAGAATCATTTTGCCGGTAGAGTCGAGGCCGGCGAAGACCTTGAGGTTGGCGAACTCGGGAATGAACTTGGAGATGGGATCGGAAGGCAGCCACTTGCCTTGCTCGTAGAGGATGAGCATGGCGACGCCGGTGACCGGCTTGGTCATGGAGTAGTCGCGAAAGATGGTGTTGTTGGTCATGGGCGCGCCACTTGCGAGATCGCGCACGCCGTAGGTGCGGTATTCGACCACCTTGCCGTGGCGGGCAAGGATGGTGACCGCACCTGAGATCTCCTTTTTGTCGACGGCGTCCTGGATGAAAGAGTGCAGGCGCTCGAGCCGGTCAGACGAGAAGCCGACTGACTCTGGTTTGACTGGGGTCATGTCGATTGCAGGGCCAGCGGGCTGCTGCGCGCGGAGGCCGGAGGGGGCAATGAGGACGAGGGCGGTGATTGCGGCGAGGGTCTTCTGCAATGGGGGCATGGGCAGCGCCTTTTTCAATGAAGTGCCGGATGTGGCCGGTTGTCGGCACCCTTTATATCAAACGGGTCAAACCTGCATCTTTCTCGGCGGGTTGCGCGGAGCAGATGTGGGACGAATCGCGGTAAACTAGTGTCTGGCAGGAGGACCGGGCGGTCGCTGCCGGAAATCTCTGCGCAAGCATGGGTTGCCGGGAGAGGAAAGTCCGAACTCCGCAGGGCAGTGTGCCGGATAACGTCCGGGACGCGGGCGTCAAGGCCCGTGGACGGCTAGTGCCACAGAAAACATACCGCCACTGCGTGGGGCAGCCCTTTGGAGCTGTTCCGTGCGGCGGCAAGGGTGAAAAGGTGCGGTAAGAGCGCACCGCGCCGGCAGTAATGCCGGTGGCAGGGTAAACCCCACACGGAGCAAGACCAAATAGGGAGGGAAGCGCGAATCCGGAGCAAGGTTCGTGCTCGGTGCCGGCCCGGCGCCGTAAGGCTGCTCCATGCAATGGGCCGGAACCTCCGGGTAGGTCGCTGATGAGCGCAAGCGGCAACGCTTCGCCTAGAGGAATGACCGCATAAAACAGAATTCGGCTTACGAGTCCTTTTGCCGAATGCTGGGGTCCCCGACGACAGGTCTTCGTCGTTGGGGTAACAGACGACAGCCTCGGTTGGGTGAACACCCGGCCGGGGCTGACCATTTTCAGAAGCTGCGAGTCGGCGAGCTGGCAAGTCGGCGAACCCAGCAGGAAACTCTGGAGCCGACGGCCCGCGCTCTTCTGATTGCACGCACCAGCCGAAAAGCCTGCTACAGAAACACCTACATCAGCTTTCGGGCGAGCCCCGAAGTACCGCCGCCGAGCCAGCTAACCTGCCAACTCGCTGACTTGCTGACTCGCTGTTTTACTATCAATCCATGCTGCGAGTGAAGTTGTTGGAGGCAGGTGCTCGGGCGCCGGTAGTGGCGCATCCGGGCGAGGATCTGGGCTATGACGTGTTTGCACTGGAGGCGGTGCGGCTGGGCGCGAGGCAAACCGTGCGCGTAAGAACGGGGATTGCCGTGGAGGCGCGCGATCCGCGAACCAGCGAGGGCCTGGGGTTGCTGGTGCGCGACCGGTCTTCAATGGCGGCGCGCGGGCTGGCGGTCACGGGCGGCGTGATCGATGCCGGCTACCGCGGCGAAATCCTTATCGTGATGACCAACCTCGGCGATGTGCATCTGGAACTGGGAGCCGGCGAGAAGATCGCACAGATGGTTCCGGTGCCTGTGTTGACGGGGCCCGTTGAAGAGGTGGAAAGCCTGGAGGGCTCGTCGCGGGCGGCAAAGGGATTTGGAAGCTCGGGGACTTAAGGCGGGGGTCGGGGATCGGGAGACTGGGAGCGAGGCCGCCGGCCCGCTGGATTGCCGGGCGGGAACCCTTGTGGCCGCCGCTTGCGTATCATATAGAAGATCATGCTCTTCGGCGAGGCCTTCAAACTCGCGCTCCAATCCCTTTGGGCAAATAAGTTGCGCAGCATTCTCACGCTGCTGGGCGTGGTGATCGCCGTGGCTTCGGTGATCATGGTGGTCACGCTGACCAACGGTGCCAAACAGTTTGTCACGTCGAAGATCAACACCTACGGCGCGGCCGTGATCACCATCAGCAAGATGCCCGCCGTTTGGAACACGATCGATGAGTTTATCGAGTTCCAGAAGCGCAGAGACATCACCTACGACGACTATCGGGCTATTGTCGATCGATGCCGGTCCTGCGTCTCGGTGGGTGCGCAACTTAGCACCACGGGCAAGGTGGTTCGCGGAACACAGTCCACCACGGACACGACCATCCGGGGTTGGACGTGGACGATGCCCCCAATTTCGAACCTCAACATTGCCCTGGGCCGTTCGTTTACCGAGGTGGAGGACCAGCACAGTGCTCACGTGGCGATTGTGGGCTCGGATATCGTGGACAATGTCCTCGGACCGGGCGATCCACTGGGCAAAGAGATCCGCGTGGACGGCGCACCCTACACCGTGATCGGCGTCGGCGAGAGCCAGGGCAAGATGTTCGGCCAAAGCATGGACAACTGGGTGTCGATTCCGCTGAACAACTTTCTTGAAGCCTACGGCGCCCACCAAAGCCTGGAGATTTTCGTAGATGCGGGCAGCGGAGGTGCGGTGATGGAAGCGGTGCAGGACGAGCTGCGCACCATCATGCGCTCGCAGCGGCATCTGGCCCCAAGCGCTCCTGACGCCTTCTCTATCGACACCAGCGCGACATTCCAGAACCTTTTGGAAGGTATTCTGAACAACTTTGGCGCCGTGGTAGTCGCGATCGCCGCCGTTTCACTTGTAGTGGGCGGAATTGTGATCATGAACATCATGCTGGTTAGCGTAACCGAACGAACGCGCGAGATCGGCGTGCGCAAGGCGCTGGGAGCCCGGCGCAGCGACATTCTGCTGCAGTTTCTCATTGAATCCGCGCTGCTGGCATTGATCGGCGGGATCATTGGGGTCATCTTGGGGATTTCGGGCGCGAAGATTGTCACTCTGGCCGTCGGATTTCCGTCCGAGGTGGTGCTCTGGTCGGTCCTGGTGGCGCTTTTTGTGGCAGCAGCAGTGGGCATCTTTTTCGGGATTTATCCGGCGCACAAGGCCAGTGCGCTGGATCCGATCACTGCGCTGAGGGCGGAGATGTAAAGAGCAGGGGTCAGAGATCAAGTGCAAATCAGGTTGGAGAGGGATTGGGAAAAACGGTTTACGCGGTCCAGGAGTGAAACTGACCGCTGACCACTGAAAATTATGCCAGCCGTTGGCCAAACCGGAGAAGCGATCAAACTGGCGCTGGACACGCTGCGCAAGAACAAGCTGCGTTCGGGGCTGACCATTCTGGGCATCTCGATCGGAATTTCAACCGTGATCCTCATCTCTTCGGCCATCAATGGCCTGAATACCAACATCGACCATTTTGTGAGTACGCTGGGCACGAACGACTTGTGGCTTTTTCAATTTGAGCCGTTTGGCCATCGGCCCACGACCGAGGAGCTGAATCGCAAAAAACTGACTTACGATGACGGGGTAGCCATGCGCAGCCTGCCTCACGTGGTTGCCGTGGATCCGGAGCTGACTTACCAGAACTTTCAAACGGGATTAGGCAGCGTATCGATGAAGGCTGGAACGCACAAGATCGAGAACACAATCCTGAGCGGCACCACCACGGCGATGAATCAGGTGCAGAATGTGGATCTTATTGATGGGCGCATGTGGACGGAGTCGGAGGAGGAGCGGCGTGCCAATGTGGTCGTCCTGGGATACGACGCGGCGGCGAATCTTTTCCCCGGCGAATCACCCATCGGCAGAGATGTGGAGTGCGATGGCGATGTCTTCACCGTGATTGGCGTGCTCGACAAGCAGCCCCAACCCTTCGGCAGCGGGCGCAACACGCAAGATAACCAGGCATTTTTCCCGCTCGATACGTTCCGCAAGATTCACCCCGAGATCCTCGATTTCTGGATCGTGGTGCGCTATGACGACCCAGCCAACAAGGCGCTGGTCACCGAAGAAGTGCGTGAGCTGCTGCGCGTGCGGCGCAAGCTGCACGTGCAACAGGACGACAACTTCGCCATTTTCAGTCCCGACTCGCTTACCCGGCTCTGGAATCAGCTGACCGGAGGACTGTTCCTGTTTATGGTTGCGGTTTCATCGGTGGGTCTGATGGTGGGCGGCGTGGGCGTGATGAACATCATGCTGGTAAGCGTGACGGAACGAACCCGCGAGATCGGCGTTCGCAAGGCGATCGGCGCAACCAAGAAGAATATACTGCTGCAATTCACGCTGGAGGCGGTGACGCTTTGCATGGTCGGCGGGCTGCTTGGCATCCTTGCCGGAGGGCTGTTCACGCTCATTCTGCATTACGCGGTCTCGTTCCTCCATGCCGCGCTTTCGTTGGTGTGGGTGTTGGTCGCTTTCGTTGTTGCGTGCGTGATTGGATTGGTGTTCGGCATCTATCCGGCATGGAAAGCGGCGAACCTGGACCCGATTGAGGCGCTCCGGTACGAATAGCAAGGACCAAGGGAACGAGGCAACAAGGGAACAAGAAAGTGCTAGCCTTTCAGTTTCGTCATCAGTGCGTTCAGCATGCGAATTACATCGGCGGAGAGCTTCTCTGCCGATTCATACCATTTCTTCTCCCCGAGTTCGAGCAATTGCGAAATGATGAGCTGCGTTTGGAGCTCGGCGTTTGAGCCACGCGCGTGCCCCAAGAACTGCAGATACTCACCTTTGGTGGACCTTGCGTAGCCCTCGGCGATATTGCTTGGGATGGAAACAGAGGCACGCCGCATTTGGTTGATGAGCCCGAACTGCTCCGGTGCTGGAAATGTCGACGTGAGACGATAGACTGCCGTGCTGAGTTCAATAGCACGCTGCCAAACTACAAGATCCTTGAACGATGCACCCATCTTTCGCTCCTTTCGCTCGCTCCGATTGGATATCGCTAAAGAATAGAGCAGACCAAGGGTGGGCACCGTGACCCTCGGCACGCAGAGTTCCTGCTCGTTCCCCCGTTCCCTTGTTCCCTCGCACCAGGGTCCGTTCATCTACACTTTTGCTGTGATGCCGCACGCACTGGCGCAGACCGTGGAGATAGCGACGACGGCGCTGACTGCGGCGGGAATGGGTTACTTTCTGGCATCGCTCATTGCAGCCTGGGTTTTTCTGCGGCAGCGACGAGCACCTCACGACAATTTCGCGCCCGGCGTGAGCATTCTCAAATCACTCAAAGGTGTCGACCCCGGCATGATGGATGCTTTCCGCAGCCATTGCCGCCAGAACTATTCCGGCGAATATGAATTGCTGTTTGGTATCTCGTCGCACGATGATCCGGCGGCAGTTGCCGTGGAGCGACTGCAAAACGAGTTCCCCGAACGGGCAATCCGGCTGGTCCAGTGTCCGGAGCAGTTGGGAACGAATGGCAAGGTGAGCACGCTGGTGCAGCTTGCCCGGCTGGCGCGGCACGATTTTCTCCTGATCAACGATTCCGATATCACAGTCGGCCCGCACTATCTGCTGAGGGTGATGGCGGGCTTCGGAGATCCGGCCACCGAAGGGGCTCAGAGCCCCTCATCCTTCACGGAGCTTGACGCACGGGCTGAAACTGGCATCCTTCAACATGGAGAGGGACGAGCTGCGGTGGGCCTGGTGACGGCGCTCTATCGCGGGCGCGCTCACCGCACACTGCCGTCACGTATCGAAGCGCTGGCCATTGCGACGGAGTTTGCGCCCGGTGTTCTGCTGTCGAAGATGATCGAGGGTGGCCTGCATTACGGACTTGGTTCGACACTTGCCGTGCGGCGCGAGGCTCTCGAGAAGGCCGGCGGGCTGCTTCCGCTTGTGGATTATCTGGCCGACGATTACGAACTGGGCGCGCGCGTGGCGCGGGCCGGCTATCGCGTGGAGCTGAGCGCCGAGGTCGTGGAAACCGGAGTCCCTGCATACGACTGGTGCGCATTCCGCGATCACCAGTTGCGCTGGCTGAGGACGGTGCGCGAGGCGCGGCCGGCAGGTTACGCAGGGCTGGTCTTTACGCACGGATTGGGCTGGGCTCTGCTCAACGTGCTCGCCAGTGGACTGAGCCCGGTGAGCCTCTGGCTGCTGGGATTGAGCTTTTTTCTGCGCCTGGCACAGGCCATGACGGTGGGCGCATCGGTGCTGCGCGATCATCAGGTCCTCGAGTATCTGTGGCTGCTTCCGTTTCGTGACGTGGTCGCGATTGGCCTATGGGTGGCGGGTTTCGCCGGTGACACGGTGGTGTGGCGCGGGGAGCAGTTCGTACTGAAGAACGGGAAGCTGGAAAAGGAACAGCGGAGCTAGCGGTGTAAGCCGGGTCAGCGGAGCTAGGAAAGGCGGAGCGACTGAGTAACTCATATCGCGCCGCAATTCCGCGACCTGGGGCAGGTGCGAATTCAAATTCGCGCGGTATTGAATGCCGCGCACGATCTGGTACATTGCATTCACGCGGCAGGGCCGCGAGAGGAGACGCTTCATGCATATCCGGGATCAGGTTCGGCGAGGAATTCTGAGCTGTTGCATGCTGTTTGCCGCATCGACGGTCGTGTTTTCGCAAAATCCGGCGCCGGCCAAGCCGCCTGCCGGCACGCAAGTGGCACCGGCACAGGTTTATGGACCGTTGCTTAGCCATCTTGAGGACTGGTTTGTCTCTCTTGCCGAGGCGATGCCCGAAGACAAATACGATTTTGTTCCGGCTACGACGATGGGCGAGTACAAAGGGGTGAGCACGTTCGCCGAGCAGGTGAAACACGTTGCCGAGGCCAACGCGTTTTACTTCCACGATCCCTCCAAACCGGCGCCGGACAGAGCATCCTTCGAAAAGCTCAAGACCAAGGCGGAGATCGTGCAGGCGCTGAAGGATTCGTTTGCGGCGGGCCACGCTTATATCGACTCCATGACGCCGGAGAATGCATTTGTTGCGCTGCCCGATGGGTCAACGCGAGCGGGAAATGTAGCCCGTGGAACCTCCCATTTCATGGACCACTACGGGCAACTGGTTGAGTACCTGCGAATGAACGGCATTGTTCCGCCGGCAAGCCGAGGCGGAAAGTAACTGCACTAGAGCAGAATCCGAGTAGATTGAACCTCCGGGTCACCGGCTTCGGTGGCTTTTTCCTCAAGAAAGAGCCGCCTTGCACGTATTCGGCGAGGGCACTGTTACTCAGGTTCTGCTCTAATCACCGGCGGTTGGGGTGGCGAGCTCGTCTTCGGCCCGAATGGCCTCGGTGTCGAAGCTGAGGCAGGCGCCAAGATCATCGAATTCCTTCTCCCAGCGAGGGCGGTCCTCGGGCTCGAGCGCAGTAAGGCCCCGGCTGGGCGTGCGCAGGATTTCGTACCAGAGGTTTTGCGCCTGCCAGAGATTGAGTTCGAGGGGCAGCTCGACGAGTGTGCGGGCGAGCAGAAGAGCGTTTTCGAGCATTTCGATCGAGCCCGAAGACATGTGCAGCTCGATCATGGCGCGTTTCATGCGCTGATCCGCGTTGTACGAAAGCGTAGCCGCGTCGAGAGGAACCTGGTCCGCCTTGGCGAGGGAGAGCAGCGACCGCAGCTGCGCCTGGTCTACCGGATCGCCCTCGAGCACGCGGCGCAACCCTGCGTTGATGGCGAAGCTGGCGGCGAGGTTGAGGGCTGAGGGCTTGGGCAAGCCTGCTTGTGAGAGATAGTGGAGCAGGCTGGCGTGGTCCTGATAAATGGTGGTGAGCGAGTTCTCGATATCCCAGAGGGTGGAGTTGAGAATCACATCCACAATGCGGCGCTGCTCATCGGTGAAGAGCGAAGTGAGCGAGTAGTCGGCGTGGCCGTAATAACGATCGAGCAGGCGAATCACTTCGGGAAAGTCGGCGCGCTGCACCTGTTCCGCAGCCTGGACGGAGAAAGCCTCGAACGAGGCGGCATCGGCGTCGTCATAGACCTTGACGGCCGCAGTGATGTTCTGATCGCCGAAGTGAAGCACCGCGAAGGAGAAGCTTTGCGCGTGGCCGGTTATAAGACTGGCGAGGCGCGCGCGGCCCAGCGCGAGGCGGCCGCGACCCGAGGCGTGAATATCGTAAGAGATGCGACTGACGTGATAGCAGAACAGCTCGGTTTCATCGGCAAATGAGGAAAAGACCGAGCTGATCGCGTAATGAGCGGCCACCTGCTCGAGGTGCAACTCCATGGTTGCGACGCACTTCCTGTAGATGGCGGCGCCATCGCCGGCTTCGGGATCGTTGGATTTGGCCTGGGAAAGACGCTCCAGAAAGGCAGGCTCAAGCGCGGCGGCCCGTTCGCCGAAGACCTGCCCGGCAAGCTGAAGCACGCGCGCGGCGTAAACAATGATCTGCACGGATTCGATACCGGAGATGTCGTCGAAGAACCATCCGCAGCTGGTGTACATGAGCTGCGCATGACGCTGCATTTCCATCAGCTCGAGCGCGCGTACGCGTTCGGCCTGGGAGAGAATGTGCGGCTGATGCTCGGCAAAGAAGCGGTCGACGGTCTCTGCGCTGCGGTCGAGGACCACCTGGATGTATGCATCCCGCGCCGCCCAAACATCCTTGAAGAGCTTGCCGCTCTCCCTTTCGGTGAGGGGGATCAACGCATCGCGCAACGCATCGAGGGCCTCGCGCAGAGGAGCACGCCAGGCCTGATTCCAGCCGGGCTTGCTGTTGCAGCCGCAATCGGATCGCCAGCGCTCGATACCGTGCACGCAGCTCCAGGAGGTCTCCTCGACGATCTGGCACTCGAATTCGGGCGGGAACTGCGCCAGGAAGCAGCCGTAATTCGCAAGTTTGACGTTTTTGTCTTTCTCCAGAAGGCGCAAGGCATAGGCCAGCGCCATCTCGCCGTGCTTGTGGTGATGGCCGTAGGATTCACCGTCGGTGGCCACGTTGACCAATTGCGGCTGCACTGAATCTCTGAAGCCGGATTTGAGCCTCTTGGCCAGGTCGTCGCCCGAGTTGAGAAGGCCTTCAAAGGCGATGGCACGTGACATGGGCCCGTTGTAAAAGAAGACAGCGATCGAAGCGCCAGATGGGAAGCGCACGACATAGGGGTGCGTGGTGTCGACCGAGGCGTGAGGCGTGTCGATCCAGCCGAGATCGGCCGTCTTGTCTTCCCCGGCCTCGCTTTTCTTGCCATCGCCTTTCTCGCTCTTCTTGCTTTCATCGTCGCTTCTTAGCGGGCGAATGCGCTTGCACTGGTGCGGCGCGAGCACCGTGAACTTGATGCCGTTATCGGCGAGCAACTCGAGCGTGGCCAGGTCGACCGCGGTTTCAGGCAGCCACATACCCTCGGGCTTGATGCCAAAGTTCGACTTGTAGTCGGCAATGCCCCAGCGGATTTGTGTTAGGCGGTCACGCGTGCTCGCCAATGGCAGGATCATGTGGTTGTAGACCTGTGCCAACGCCGAACTGTGCCCGCGGTATCGATCGCGGCTGCGCCGTTCTCCGTCGATGATCTTGTTGCAGGTTTGCCGCGCGTTCTCTTTCATCCAGCTAAACAGCGTGGGGCCGAAGTTGAAGCTCATTCGCGCGTAGTTGTTCACAATGCGCACGATCTGGTTCGCGTCATTGACCACGCGCGCGGCGCCGTTGGGCGCGTAACACTCCGCGCAGACGCGCTCGTTCCAATCGTGATAGGGAGCGGCGCTGTCTTGAATTTCTACCGTTTCCAGCCAGGGATTTTCGCGAGGCGGCTGGTAGAAGTGGCCGTGAATACAAACAAAACGCTTGGCCTGTGGCATGATCAATCCGTTCGCGAGCGCCGGAGCTGATTTCTGAGCGCTTTGGCTATTCTAGAGCCTTCGCCGCAGGAGTTATCGGCACGAACGGCCGGCGGGTTCACTGTCTCTGGCCAGATCGCACGCGCGCCAGAGATACCAACTGGCAACGGAGCGGAAAGGAGTCCAGCGCCGGCCGCGGCGGAAGAGTTCGTCGGGCTTGGGAAGGTCGGCAGCTTCGAGCGGACGCGACCTGGGCACACGCTGGAAGGTGAGAGCGAAACCCTTGCGGACGCCGTAGTCGGTCACAGGCAGCACATCGGGGCGGCCGAGGCGGAAGATGAGCAGCATTTCCACGGTCCACGAACCGATGCCGCGAACCTCAGTGAGGCGCTCGACGATGTCGGCATCGGACATCTTGAGAATGGCCGCGTGCGAGGGCACCGTGCCGTCGAGGGTGCGCCGGGCCAGGTCGCGCATGGCCTTGATCTTGTTGCCGGAGACGCCGGCGGCGCGGAGCGGCTCGTCGGGAGTGTCGAGCAAGAGCTGCGGGGTGGGATCGCCGCCGAAGTACTCGCGCACGCGACGATGGATGGTCGCCGCGGCCTTGCCGTGGAGTTGCTGGTAGAGGATGGACTCGAGCAGAGAGTCAAAGGGCGAAGCCGAGGCATCGAGGCGCAAGGTGAATGGTCCGACGCGATCGATGAGCGCAGCGAGTTTCGCATCGTTGGCGCGCAGATGGGCGAGCGCTTCCTCAGGGTTGAAGGGAAGTTTTCGGCTGCGGCCGGTGTGCATCATGGGAGGAGTGTATCGCACGGGCCAAATGCGGCGATGACGGCCGAGTGCCGTCATGCGAGTCGAACAAACGCCATGGCTGGAGTGGTACACTGCCTGCGATTTCAAGCGAACAGGAGACGGGCGATGAAGCGCCGGGAATTTGTGAAGGCGATGACAGCCGCCGGAACGGGCGCGCTGCTGGGGCCAAAGTTTGCATTGGGAGCGGGAAAGCAGGCTGAGCCGGACATGCGCGTGAAACGCGTGCTGGTGATGTTTAAATGCCATTTCGACGCGGGGTTCATCGACACGCAGTACAACGTGGTGCACCGCCGGTACTTCGATAAGTTTTTCCCGCGGGCGATCGAAGTGGCGCGAAAGGCGAACTCCGGCGGCAAGCGACGGTATGTGTGGACGACGGGTTCGTGGCTTCTGTATGAGTACCTGGAGCAGGCGACCCCCGAAGATCGCAAAGCGATGGAAGAGGCAATCGCACGCGGCGACATTGCGTGGCACGCGCTTCCGTTTACATGGCAAACCGAGATGATGAGCCAGTCGATGATTGAGGGCAGCCTGGGGCTGGCACGGTCGCTCGATAAGCGATTCGGCAAGACGACGACGGGCGCGAAGATGACCGATGTACCGGGACATACGCGCGGGATCATTGTGCCGCTGGCAAGCCACGGAGTGACGTTTCTCGAGATTGGCGTCAACGGCGGATCGACGCCCGCTGAGTTGCCGCCGCTCTTTCTTTGGAAGCATCCATCGACGGCGCGCCTTGCCGTGATGTACCACCACGAATATGGCGGCGTCGCGGTCGCTCCGGGTTCCGATCTTGCCCTGGTCACGGAGGTGCGTGATGACAACAGCGGCCCGCACACGCCCGAGGAGATCGACCAGATCCATGCGGATCTGGCGGCACGGTTCCCCAACGCGGAGATCAAGGCGAGTAATTTGTCGGAGATGGCGGATGCGCTGGCCGCCTATCACGGCAAGCTACCGGTGGTGTCGGAAGAGATCGGCGATACGTGGATTTACGGCTGCGCGAGCGATCCGCTCAAGGTGGCCCGTTATCGAGAGATTTCGCGCCTGCGCGACCAGTGGATCGCGAACGGCAAGCTGCAGGTCGGCAGCGAGACGGATTTGCAGCTATTAAGGCATGTGCTGTTGGAGGCGGAGCACACGTGGGGCACCGATACAAAAACCTGGCTGGACTTCGACAACTACACTCCGGCCGATCTGGCCCGCATGCTCGATACGAAGAATTACAAAGTCGTGGAGTTCAGTTGGCAGGAGAAAAGGCAGGATTTGTTGGATGGGATCGCGACGCTACCCGCAGGTCTGCGCGCCGAGGCGAAGGATGCGATTCAGGCGTTGACCGTCCCGGGTGAGTACGAGATTGCAGGCAAGCCCGTTCCCCACGCTCCGGGCGTGCCGATTGAAACCCCGCATTTCATTCTGAGGATCGACCCGCGAACTGGAGCCATCACGCAGCTTAGGAGTAAGGCCAGTGGGCGCGAGTGGGCGAGCGAGAAGAATCCGATTGCGCTCCTCACCTATCAGACACTTTCAGCCGAGGATTACCAGCGCTATCAGGCCGGCTATCTCACCACGAAAGAGGATTGGGCGGCAAAGGACTTCGGCAAGCCGAATATCGATCGCTTTGGCGCTCGGCGCGAAGAGTGGCAACCTCAATCGGCGACAGTATCAGTGGCAGAAATCGAAGCGTCGCATCAAATTCTGATTCGCCTGCAATTCAAGGACGATGAGGCGTCTGCCTCAGGCCGCGCAGCGTTTCCGGCGCACGCGCTCGTCGAAATTGGGTTGCCGAAAGCTAAGCCGGAAGTCTCTCTGAGTCTCAAGTATTTCGGCAAGCCGGCCACGCGCATGCCCGAGGCGCTCTGGCTGACGTTTAATCCGATCGCGGAGGACGCGCAGGGATGGGCTCTCGAGAAATCGGGCGATTGGATCTCGGCGTTTGATGTGGTGGCGTCAGGCAACCGGCACATGCACGCGCTCTCGACCGGCTTTCGCTACCGCGACCACAACCACGAATTTGCCGTTGACACAATCGACGCGCCGGTGGTGGCGCTGGGGGAGCGGACGCCTTTGGCGTTCTCGAACGATCAGCCGGATTTGATCAAGGGAATTCATTCGTGCCTCTATAACAACGCGTGGGGCACGAACTACATCATGTGGTACGGGGAAGATGTGATGGCGCGGTATGTGATTCGCGCATGAGTCAATCTAGCAAGCAAGAAGGCCTCCCGCGCTGCTATGTCGGAGGCCCTGCAGCGGCCGTTCTCACGATGCGTTGGCCGCGTGAACGATGACGATTTGCGTTTGGCCATTGTGCAAGCCGGGATTCTGCACCACAGTCACGGTCACCGATTCACCCGAGCTCCTGGTCAAAACCAATGTTCCGCCATTGCCATTGGTTGTGACTTGCGCAGCCGGGCCCAGGCTGTTTTGGTAGAAGGAAATTACCTGGTCTTTGGAATCGGAGGTAAGGAAATTGGCCGTCGTCATGGTCTTTCCGGCGATGGTCATGTGCAGATTTCCCTTGCCCTGCGTGGCGCCGGGATAGATTGCCACCCCCAGGTCGCTTTCCGTGACCGGCTGCCCCGAGTTGGTGCTCATTTTCACGGCCTTGGCGACTTTGTAGATGCCATAGCCGACAACGCCGGCTCCAACAATACCGATGCCGACGAAAATCGCCACGATGATCAGGACGATTTTGAGGGCGCTCGAGCCTTGCTTGGGCGGCGGTGCAGCGACCGGCGGGTAGGGCGGAACGGGCGGCGCTGTTGGCTGCGAAGGAACTGGCTGAAAGCCTTGATTGTCAGGTGTGTCGGGCATGGTCTCTTCCTTTGTTCAAAGGGTTTTAGAGCGGTTACAGAGTTGACGAGCCTTTTCAGATACTCGATCCGAGTTGCAGAAACTATACCTCATCCACGCCACCGCGAGGTTGAATTCCGCAAAATCGAGGCGGAGCGCAGTTGCGTTCCAATCCGGGCCGCGGCGAACCGCGCAGTGACCAAATGACGGACAATCGGCGCCCAGGCGCTTTACCATCGAGGAAGTAGTTTCCAGGAGCTTCTCAAATGAAGATGCGACCAGGTTCGCAGACCGGGTTCTTGCTGTGCGGGAAAGAGTGGATTGACGGCGAAGCCATGGAAGTGCGATCGCCCTGGGACCAGGGCCTGGTAGGACGGGTGACCGTGGCCACGCGAGCTGATGCGCGTCAGGCCGTTCATCACGCCGTCGTGAGCATCCGGCGAACACGAGCCCTGCCGCGATGGAAACGGCGCGAAATTCTGGAAGACGTGGCCGCGGCGCTGATCGAGCAGAAGGAGCGGTTTGCTCAGTTGATGGTGGCTGAAGCGGGCAAGCCGGTGCGGCTGGCGCGCGCAGAAGTGGATCGCGCTGTGCTCACCTTCAAGACTGCTGCAGAGGAAGCAGTACGGCTGGGCGGAGAAAGCATCCCGCTGGATTTGACCGAGGGCAATGAAGGCCGCTGGGGACTGGTGCAGCGATTTCCGGTGGGGCCGGTTCTGGCGATTACGCCCTTTAATTTTCCCCTGAACCTGGTTGCCCACAAAGCAGCGCCAGCCATGGCCGCCGGCTGTCCGTTGATCCTGAAGCCGGCGCCGGAGGCAACGTTCACCGCGCTGGCGCTGGGCGAGGTGATGCTGAAAGCCGGGTGGCCTGAAGAAGCTCTGGCCGTGCTGCCGTTGGAGAACACCGACACGGCATGGCTGGCAGAAAAGGAAGATCGCATCAAACTCGTTAGTTTTACCGGCTCGGCCAAGGTGGGATGGGAGCTGAAGGCCCACTCCGGGCGCAAGCGCGTAGTGCTCGAGCTGGGAGGCAATGCCGCATTGGTGGTTCACAGCGATTGGAAGGACCTGGACGACGCGGCGCTGCGGACGACGCATGCAGCATTCAGTTATGCCGGCCAGTCGTGTATCAGCGTGCAGCGGGTTTTTGTGGAGCGCAGCATCTTTCAGAGTTTTGTGTGGAAAGTCGTGGATCTGGCGGCCAAGCTGGCGACTGGCGATCCGGCAGACGAAGCGACGGAAGTGGGACCGATGATCCGGCAAAGCGATGCCGAGCGCGTGGAAGCGTGGGTGAAGGAGGCCGTAGACGCCGGCGCCAAGCTGGTGGCAGGGGGTGAACGAAAGGGTGCAGTGATGATGCCCACCGTCCTGACTGCGACCGCGCCGGGAATGAAGGTACGCGATGAGGAGGTCTTCGGTCCGGTGGTCGCGATCGAGCCCTACGACGATTTCGAGGAAGCGCTCGCCGCGGTAAATCACTCGAAGTACGGATTACAGGCAGGGCTGATGACGCGCGATTCCGGACGCATCCTCACCGCGTATCGCGAACTGGAAGTCGGCGCGCTGATCGTGGGCGACACGCCGAGCTGGCGACTGGACCCGATGCCCTACGGCGGCGTCAAGGATTCCGGCCTGGGACGCGAAGGCCTGCGGTCTGCGATCGAAGGAATGACCGAGCCGCGCATGCTGGTGATGACGGCGCCAAGATAGCCCGCGCGTCGGATACTGGGCCCGGTTAACCAGGGAACAATCGCTCATAGCGTCCGCTCCGCAGACGGCAGAGCAGACGCCGGAAGCGCACCTGCGGAGTCTTCTTCATTGACCGTAATTGCGAGGAGAAGCGAAGTCGATATCTATGACTTCTTCGGCTTGGCCTTGGCGCGTACTGCGGCCCAGCGTTTGCGCTGGGCTTCGGCAATGCGCTTCCGTCCCTCGGCGCTGATCCTGCGCCTTTTCGCCGGCTTTGCCTTCACGGCAGGCTTCTTGGCGCCGCGCCCTGCCTTGGTCGCAGTGACGCCTATGTTGGCCAGCAGCGTGCGTGCCTGCTGCAGCCTTGCTATCTCGGAGTCTATTTGTGCAAGAATGTTTTCAATCGCCATAGATTAAAGAATAACTCATGGAAGCGGATTTTAGAATCGTTTGCCTGGTGAAATTTGCCGAGTTAGCCGCCAAGTTAGGGGTCGGTTCCGGCACGCGATTTGCCGTGTAGCCTGGCATGAGACATATGACAAGGCGGAATCGCTGCTTGAGAAATTGGTTCTGACGCTCCATTTGAGCGTGAGTGAAAGTCGCGACTTAGATGCCCCGGCGCAAACCGGGCTATAAGGACTTTCCCGATAGCGATAGGGGCTGTCGACGAATTCATTCGCAGGGAGCGGGACGCAGGCCGGATCGACGGGATTCCGCCCGCTTGAGACCAGAGTCCGACCGGAAAAGATTCGGGGACAGGCGCTGCCGCCCGTCCCCGTTTGTTTCCACCGCTAGCCCTTTGCTTACATGCCGAGATATTCAACGTGAACATAAGTGCCGAGACGCACGTTGTAGGCAAGATACCATCCGGGGTGGTCCGGATCTTCATAGATGACGATCTGATCCGAGTCCCAGAGCCAATCGCTGCAAAAGGCGAGATCGGCAGCAGCAACCGACCAATACCATCCGTTGAACCAGAATCTGCTGGGACCGCCGCCCGCCAGAACCCACACGTGCTTGGGACCGAAGCCTCCGCTGAAGCGGCCGTGTTCCCAGGGATGGTCGAGATGGTAGGCCGGATCGTTGGGGCCCGTATCGTGACCAACCCAGGTTTTTCCCTTGTCGACGTGGGGAGCATTCGGGTGGCCGGGTTGATCGCTGAATTTCCGGTTTGGCCCAGGCGCAACCGGGGTACCGTGAAAGGCCGGCGGGCCGCTCTTCGGGATGGGAGGATGACTCTCCTGTGGATGTTGCGCAAAAGCCGGCACCGCGAGCGTCAGAATCGCTGCGGCCACAAATTGCATCGATTTCATAGTTACCTCCTTGTTGGCCGGAGGGATAAGTCAGTCTACGCGGATGAAGACTCCCTCTCGTTCCTCAAGGTTAGATGCATCCCGGATTCTTGCGCGCGGCGCTGCGCTCGCGGATTCTATTCTCGCGCAAAGGTTGCCGGTTCATTTGGGTCGAAATCCGGCAGAACCTGGGCCGGGGTTATGCATTTACCGTCGCCGGAGCACGCCGCCAGGCGTAGAGCGGAAATTGGTTGGCCAACTCGGCCACCTCTCCGCGGATCCGCGCCAAGGCAGCCTCATCGTTCCGCTGTTCCAGCGCTTTGGCGATCCACGCAGCGATGGTTCGCATCTCCGGCTCCTTCATACCGCGCGTGGTGAGCGCGGGCGTGCCGACACGGATGCCTGAAGGCTTGAGCGGCGGATTAGTATCCCAGGGGATGGAGTTTTTGTTGACGGTGATGCCGGCCTTGCCCAGTGCTCCTTCCGCCTCGTTACCAAGAATGCCTTTCTGGAAGACGTCGACGAGCATGAGATGGTTGTCGGTGCCGCCGGAGACTAACCGGAAGCCCGCCGCACGCAGTGCTTCGGCGAGGGCTTTGGCGTTGGCGACGGTTTGAGCCGCGTAAGTGCGGAACTCGGGACGCAGAGCTTCGGCGAAGGCGACAGCTTTGGCGGCAACGATGTGGACGAGGGGCCCTCCCTGCTGGCCGGGAAAAACGGCCTTGTCGATCTCCTTGCCAATGGTTTGTTCAGGCTTTTCGCCAACCTGGTAGTCCTTACCAGCGATGATAAGACCGGCGCGTGGACCGCGCAGCGTCTTATGGGTGGTGGTCGTGGTTATGTGCGCGTGGGGCACGGGTGAATCGTGAACGCCACCAGCCACCAGGCCGGCGATGTGAGCCATGTCGAAGATGTAGGTCGCTCCGACTTTGTCGGCGATCTGGCGCATGCGAGCGAAGTCCCAGAAGCGCGGATAGGCGCTGCCGCCGCCAATAATGACCTTCGGTTTCTCCTGCTCGGCGACCTTCTCCATCTCGTCGTAGTCGATGGTCTCAGTGTCGTGGCGGACATGATAGAAGGTGGTGCGATAGAGCTTGCCGCTGAAGCTGAGCCGGTGGCCGTGGGTCAGATGGCCACCGTGCGAAAGATCGAGTCCGAGGATGGTATCTCCAGGTCGCAGAACGGCGGCATAGGCCGAGGCGTTTGCCTGCGAACCGGAATGCGGCTGTACGTTGATGTGCTCGCCGCCAAAGATCTGGCGCGCGCGGTCGCGGGCGAGATTCTCAACGAGGTCGGCAAATTCGCAGCCACCATAATAGCGTCGGCCAGGGTACCCCTCGGAGTACTTGTTGGTGAATACCGAGCCAGCGGCCTCAAGGACTGCTTCGGAGACGAAGTTCTCGCTGGCAATCATTTCCAACCCCTCGTGCTGGCGGAGGGTTTCGTGATCGATGGCGGCGGCGACCTCGGGATCGGCTTGGGCGAGGGAGAGGGACATGCGGTCGGTCATAACGAAATTTTACGGCAAGGGTGCAGCGAGCGGGCTGTGGAGAGGGTTAGCCGTCCCCGGGAGTTCAGGGTGGACCGCAATTGCCTGGCAGGGGAACTTTGAACACGGGCCTGCAACGAAAGTTGCATTCGAGGCGACAAATTCCCAGAGAAAATCAGCTCGGACGCACCAGACCGCATTTTGGTTGCAAAAAATCTCGAAGTAGCACAACTACTTTTTTTGAGGCGTGTCTGGTGGTGACATGGGCCGTCAAACAAATCCCAAAGGCCCGTGGAGGAACCACATGAAGCACAGAATGACGATGCTTGCCGTGGCCGCCCTGATCGCCTCGGGACCGGCCTTTGCTCAACAGAGCCAACCGCAGACCCAACCGAACCAGCCAGCGCCGACGATTCATGAGCGCGAGCAAAACCAACAGGACCGCATCGCGAACGGCATCGACTCAAAACAGTTGACAGCCGGCGAAACCAAGAACCTGGAATCGCGCGAATCCAACATCAATCGCGAAGTCAAGGACGATCGCTCTGCCGACAGCGGCAAACTGACGCAGCAGGAGCGGCAGCAAGTCAACCATCAGCAGAACAATCTGAGCCACTCGATTTACCAGGACAAGCACAACGCCAACACAGCACACTATGGCAACAACGAAGTCGGCCAGCGCCGCCAGAATCAACAGGACCGGATCGCCAACGGGTTGCGCAACGGGACGATGAATGCGAATCAGGCCGCGCACGTCGAGAACCGTGAGCAGGGCATCAATGAGCAGGATCATGCGGATCGCCAGGCCAACGGCGGCAAGCTGACCGGGCAGCAAAAAGGGCAGCTCAACAAACAGCTCAATGGCACCAGCCGCACAATCTACAAAGACAAGCACAGCGGAAAATAACTCGACCTCACCGGCCCAAGCTCTGCTGCGCCACAGCGAGCACCCGGCCGTTAGAGGATTTATAGAGAAAGACGACGAGCCGCAATGGTTCGCCGTCTTTTTCTGCGCGCTGAAGATCGGAGCCCGAGAGGCGCAGCGGCCGCCCATCGAGGGCATTCGAACCAAACTCCTTGAAGGCGCGCACAACAGCGACATAGTGAAGAGTCTTGCCTGCATTCTCTCCGCGAGCGACCTGCGATTGCGTGACATTCTCGGCCACGGCCGCCACCAGAGTGCCCTTGTGGTTCGCGTCTGCCTTCACTGAAAAATCGACGGAGCCGTCGGCAGCAAGATGGGCATCGGCGATTTGCAGCGCAGGCCTGGCTGTTGCCGCCGCGCGAGTGATCTCCTGAGCCAACTGGGGCGGATCGTTCCCGGCCACCTGCTCCGCTCCATCGACGACAAATTGCGGTGTGGCTGGCGACGGAAGAGAGAAATCTCGCACATATTGCTCCTGGTGCTGGTCGATGATATCGAGCGAGAAAGGATCGCTCCAGCCCTGATGATTCCAGTAGGTGACATGCTCGCTGAGCACGATAACGTGCGCGCCGGGGACGGGCTGCTTGGCGTCAAGCTCTTCGAGAACGGCATCGGCCGGCGGACAATCGGAGCACCCTTCTGAGGTGAATAGCTCGACCAGCACCGGAGTGGCTGACGTTGCGGGCGGCGATTGCTGAGCGGTCGCCGGGGAGAGACAGAGACCGGCGACGATGGCAAGAGCCATCGCGGCGTGTTGGCGTGAAATCGATTGGAGTTGGGGCATTGGGGAAGCCTCGGAGCTGCGAAACAGCACCAAGATCGTTTGAAGCGCCGCTTCGGGTATAAAACGGGATTTATCCTATCACGAATGCGAGATACAAAGCCTGAGACGACTCTTCGGCGGATTGCGGGAACAGTTGGGGTATTTGCCCTGACGCCACTCGCTGCATTCGCGCAATTGACGCTGACGCCGCCGATTGTGGTCGCCGGCGCGCCGGAGCTGATTCGCGTGAGCGCTCCGGCAGGAACAATGATCGACGGTGACTGGATGGGAAAGAAGCTGGAGTTCTTTCGAGGGCGCGATGGGAAGAGCTGGTATGCTCTGGCCGGAATAGACGTTGAGGGTGCCGTGGGCACTTCCGCCCTTCGGATTCGCGTGTTGCCAGGAAATGCCGGCCGCAACGCGATCGATCTGAGCCGCGACGTCGAGATTCATGCTGCTCACTACGCGACGGGCACGCTGACCGTCGAGCCGAAATTTGTGGAGCCACCGCCGGAGGAACTGGCGCGGATCAAAGCAGAGGTCGAGCTGAAACAGAAGGTGTTTGCATCGAGCGCGGCGGAGCCGCAGTGGAGCGGAAACTTTCGCGCGCCAGTGACGGCGCCGGCGACGAGCAGCTTCGGCATGCGGCGCACGTACAACGGCAAGCTGGCCAACGTGCATAAGGGGATGGATTTTCGCGCGGCGACAGGAACGCCGGTCCACGCGAGCAACAGCGGCGTGGTGGTGCTGGCAAGGCCGCTTTATTACGAGGGCAATTGCGTGGTGATCGATCACGGACTGGGGCTGTTCACAGTCTCGATGCACTTGAGCCGCATCGACGTGAAAGAGCGCCAGCACGTGCGCACAGGCGATCGAATCGGATTGAGCGGCGCGACGGGCCGCGTCACGGGACCGCATCTGCACTGGGCGGTGCGCTGGCAAGACGCCTATCTCGATCCGGCGAAGATATTGCGGATGAATTTGAGTGCGGTGCGCTAGCGCGAGAGCGCTTCTTCTTCGATTTCGGACGGTTGCGCGGCGCCGGATTTGAGGTTCGCGGCCTTTTCGTCGCGCAGCGCTCTGAAAGCGCGGTAGACGAACCAGCCGAGATACCAGCCATCGAGATATTTGTAGGGAGTTTCACCGGTCGTGTAATGGCCGCACGGCAGCGCATGCGGCTCGAATTTGATCTTGTCGCGGCGGAAGGCTTCAACGACCTGCAGCGAATACTCCTTCGGGAATGTCAGGTCGTAGTTGGCGTAGATAACGAGCACATTCTTGCCGGGGCCGTTGGCCTCGACGCTCTTGAACCGATCGTAATAGCTCACCGGGCTGACGCACGACCACAGCGCGCAAAGCCGATCTTGCGTGAGGCCGGCTTCCGCGATGGCCTGGCGGATGTGGCGCGTGCTCTGGCCTGCCCAGACCACATCGCCAAAAGCAGTGGATGCGTGATTGAAGGCGTTGACCCTCAGGCGCGGATCGTGGGCGCTGGCGAGATAGGCATAGCACGAGCCAAGGCTGGTGCCCAGCACGCCGAAGTGCTCGTAACCCTGTTCCTCGAGCCAGTCGAGACAGCAGCGTATCTCGACCACGGCCTGGCGGCAGGCGGAGATGTTGCGGCCGACGTTGGCGCTGACGGCGTAGTCGGCCCGCTCAAGCTCTTCGGGGCGGCGGATGTCGTGATATGGCATGGAGAGCCGCAGCGCCGAAACGCCCATGCGGTTGAAGAGCGTGCAAAGCGAATTGTGACTGAAGCCGTCGGAGTTCCACTGCGGAAGGACGACGATGGCTTGCTTTGGGCGCCTGGGATCTTTATGCGCGGGCGCGGGATACCAGCGTGCGTTGGCGAGATCGTTCACGGCGTAGGGCGTGCGTTCGGGCGAGGTGAAGCGCAAGAATTGCGCGCGGGGCAGCTTGCCGTCGGCGGCCTGCCGTTTGATCTCCGCGTCTTTGGCGAGCGTCTCAGGGCGGACATTGGTCGGATAAAGCTGGGGATGGCGCTCTTCTAGGCGGAAGTCGGTAGGGCGCTTGTAGCCAAAGAAGAGATGGCTGTTGCGGATGATGAGCTGGTTGATGCGGACCATGGCGGCTTCTGCAGCCGCGTCATCGTGCAAGACTTCGGGGCCAGGGACGGCGGAAGCGAAGCCGTGGGATTCGAGGAAGGGAGCGATCCACTCGAATCCCCACTCCAGCGGGCGAACGATGCGATTTTCATCGCGCGTGGTCAGGCGTGTCTCCCACGCATACATCCAGCGCGCATACCAGTCCCAGAACATGCCGATAGATCAAGTTTAACAATGCAGGGAGCGGAGGCGCGACAAGCAGTGGGCGTGCCCCGATTTCCGGAAGCGGCAGAGATTGCCGGCGGTTTAGGAGATGAATTCAGGCAGCGGGCTGCATGCGGCGCTTCGACATCTCATGCGCGACGGCCCAGGCAATGCCCAACAGGGTGATGAGAGCAATGATTCCCTGCGAGATAACGCAGTAAAGGCACCAGACTTGCAAGACGGAGTGTTCGATGCTGGAGAGACGAAGGGCGAAGGCGAGTCCGAGAACGGCGGTGCCCGACAGCAGGATGCGCCGGCGCAAAAACGCCAGAAGCGCGATGAGGAGATAACCGGCGATGCCGATGGCGGCGACGGGAATATGCGCAACTTCGGAGTACGAGCTGTGGTTCACAATGCCGCAATCCCAATGTTCGTTGATGGAGCAGGGTTCGGTCGCCGTGGAATAGTGGATGCGCAGCGCCAGGGCTGAGATGACGACGCCCGCGAGGGCCAGAAAGATGAGGAGATATCGCATGGCGGAAGGAACGATTGGGGAACTGTCTGCTGAACCGATTGTAGCCCACGCAGCGCCGCAGCAGAACCTGCCAAGGTCATGGCTGAACGGGCGAGTTGCTCGCGATAGGATGAAGCCATGCTCGAGCCGGAGAGCGGAGACCGACCAACCGCAAGCGCCTTGACCGCACGGCGAGTGGCGTTCTTCGGCGGAAGCTTCGATCCGCCGCACCTGGGCCATTTGGCGGTGGCGCGAGCTGCGCGGGCTGCCTTCCAGCTGGATTCGGTGTTGTTCGCTCCCGTGGGTGCGCAGCCTTTGAAGCCGCAAGGCTCGACTGCCGGCTTTGACGATCGTGTGGAAATGACGAAGCTGGCGATCGAAGGGGAGCCGGGCTTTCATCTCTCGCTGGCCGATGCGCCGAATGCGAACGGCGAACCGAATTTCACGCTGGAGACTTTACTGAGTCTGCGCGCCGAGCTCACCGCCGGCAGCAAACTGTATTGCCTGATGGGAGCCGACTCGTTTTGGGGCTTACGCCGATGGCATCGGGCGGCGGAGATTCCCTTTGCGGCTCCTTTGATCGTGGCTTACCGGCCGGGTGAGCCGATGAATGAGTTGCGGGCTGCCCTGCCGGAGGGATTGAATCTCGAATCGGGTCATTCGCGGGATGAATCCGGAGTTGAAGTGCGTGAATTCCGGTTGGCGAACGCGGCGACTGGCCAGCATGCACCGTTCTACGTCTTGCCGGGATTGCACGTGGATATCAGCGCATCGGAGGTTCGAGAGGCGATCCGCGCAGGGATAAGTGGCATGCGTGAGATGAAGGCGTTGAGGCTCCTGGTGCCTGCGGCTGTGGCCGAGTATGTGCGTGCGCATCACCTCTACGGCTGAGCATGGGCTGCGATTTCCGCAATGGAATAGCGCCAGCGCCTCCTTCCCATTTCCCTATCCCCTGCCCCCTCGACTACCATGAGGCTTGGAGATTCAGCCGAACGCATGAACAACTCGCCGGCGCAGGCGCAAACGCTCGCCAAAGACCAAGTAGGCATCCTGGTGCAGGCCGCTGCCGCGGTTTGCGAAGAGAAAAAAGGGCAGGACACACGGATTCTCGAACTCGATCCGGTGGACTCGGGTCTGGCCGATTTTTTCCTGATTACCTCCGCCTCCAATGAACGGCAGGCGGTCGCCATTGCTGACGAGATCGAGTTGCGGCTCAAACGCAACTTCGGTGTCTTTGCTCACTCGGTGGAGGGCCGCCGCAACGGCGGATGGATTCTGCTTGATTATGTGGACTTTGTGGTTCACATCTTCCTATCCGAGCGCCGCGCTTTTTATGACATCGAGCGCCTGCGCAAGTCGGCGCGGCCGCTGACCCCCGCCGAGTTTGATGCGGAGTTGAAGGCAGCATTGGCCGCGAAGACCCGAGCCGCGCGCGGCAAGGAAGCCGCGGGGCCCGCACCCGAGGCAAAGAAGCCGGCGAGGGCGAAGAATGCCAGCCCAGCCGCCAGCCAGACTGCCCCGAAGAAAAAGCCGGCAAAGCGCAAGGCAAAGAAATCTCCGGCCCGGAACGCCGCGTCCAAGAAGGCAGCGGGGAAACGGCGGTCGCCCGGCCGGAGTTGACCATCACCTGACCAGCAAAAAGGGCGTCCGCCAAAACGGACGCCCTTTTGATTTGTGCGTGAAGTCCAGCGCTAGAAGTTGATGTGCGCGCTGAGCTCGACGTTGCGGTTGCCGAAGCCGGCATAATACGCGCCGCCGCCTGCCGCTGTGCCCGAGTCATATCCGTCATATGTATGGTTGAGGAACGTATTCGGGCTATTCAGGCTGTCCTCGAAGTTTGGATCCTGGACGCCGTAGTAGGCACGATTCAGCACGTTGAAGACGTTCATGGTGAGCTGCACCTGCACGCGTTCCGTCACCTTGATGTTCTTTCCAATCGAGGCATCCAGATCGTTCCACGTGTCGCCGCGCAGTATGTTGCGGCCCGCGCCGGGGAATGGGTTATTCAGCGCAAGCGCCTCGGCCTGGTTGTTCCACAGCCAATGGAACGAAGAGCGATCACCCACGGCGCCGGTCGCGTAGTTTTCATACACACCATTGCCGGCGTTGATGCCGACCGAGTTGATCGGCGCGGACTTGTTGGCGAGGATCGGGCGGCACTGGCTGATGTAGCCTCCGTAACCCCAGTTGGCGGCGAAAGCGCCATCGCAGAAGTT
>JBEKPO010000050.1:0-31793 GCA_049520675.1 Occallatibacter sp.
TGGTAAGCGCGGCGTCTTGGCGCTATTCCAGGACTCGACCAATGTGGAGCGGTCCGGCTACACGCCGAGCGAGCGCGCGGTGATTCCGCGACTCGATGAAGTGTTTACGCAAACCAAGAAGAAGCTTTTTTTCAGCTGCTTTTCGTCCTCAATCTATCGCATCCGTATTGCCATGGAGCTGGCACGCAAGCATGGGCGCAAGGTGGCCGTGGTTGGCCGCTCGATGCAGGACAGCACGGAGATCGCGCAGGACCTTGGTTATATCGAGATTCCGCCAGGCCTCGTGATCAATCCCGGTCAGCTGCGCGACTTTCCGCCGGAGCAGATCATGGTGCTGATCAGCGGCACGCAGGGCGAGCCAATGAGCGCGCTGAGCCGCGCAGCAGTGGATAACCACAAGCATGCGCACATCGAGCCGGGCGACACCGTGGTGCTCAGCTCGCGCATCATTCCCGGAAACGAGAAGGGCATCTTCCGCGTCATTGACCATCTGAGCCGGCGCGAAGCCAACGTGATCTACGACGACGGGCAGCACGGATTGATCCATGTGAGCGGCCATGGCAGCCAGGAGGAGATGCGGTTACTCATCAATCTGGTGCGGCCCAAGTTTTTCATTCCCATCCACGGTGACTATCGTTTTCTGCGCCGGCACGCGCAGTTAGCAATGTAAACTGGCGCGGTGGACCACGCGATTGTGATCGAGGACGGCGACGTGCTGGAGCTGGACGCCGACGATGCGCGCAAGCACGACAAGGTCACGGCGGGACGGATTCTGATCGATTCAGGCTCGTCGATCGACGTTGTGGAGGACCTGGTGATTCGCGACCGGCGAATCCTGTCGGAAGACGGCGTGGTGCTGGCAGTGCTTGCCATCAACAAAAAGACCGGCAAGGTGGAGCGCGAGCCGGAGGTGCTGATGCGCGGCTTTGGCGGCGCCGATATCACCGAGGAGGCACGCGAAGTTGTCCTCAAGACGCTGGAAGGACTGAGCACCGAGCAGAAATCTGACTACGGGATGGTGAATGAGAGAGTGCGCGTTGAACTCAAACGCCTGATTCAAAAGTCCACCGGCCGCCGGCCCATGATTATGCCGGTCATCCTCGAAATCTAAGCGCGGGATCCTAGGCGGCGCCGACGGCAATCACGTCGTCAATGCGACTCTGGGGTATGGCCGCCGGGATGGTCGACGCAATGTAGACAGTTGGTGCAGGCCACGGTCTCGCTGAACGAGATCCGCCGCTGATGCGAGCACCATCTGCGTTAAGCGCCGAGTTGTTTCGCTTCCCGATGAATGTCTCGCCCAATACAAGGCGTGCGTTCCCTTCAAAGTCGAGAAATGCCGCATTGCATTCTTTGCATACGGCCTGAGCTTCCCGTGAGAGATTCGGTGCGATCAGCATAGGAGCGGCATCTGCGGAGTGTTGAGCCGTGGCTTGGCGCAACTCATCCAGAGTGCTGCGCAGGTTTGCCGGGAGGCAGGTCGTCCTCACCTCGCACACCAACGTGGAGCTTCGGTGCAGGACTTCAATGTGAGCGACAAACCGCGTTCTGGTGCGCTCGCCGGGCCAGGGATAGGAAATCTCTCTGAGGCTGATGGTTGACACCTCGGAAAGCAGCAACCTGAGCGCTTCCTCGGCGCGTTGCCGAGTCGCAATTCTCGATTCGCTGGTTCTCATGTCAGACCCCTTTTGCGCGCTTCCTCGTTAGACCTTTAACTGGCCAACGCGAATTCGCCGTCAACCACTCGGTTCGCCGCTTCGTCGTGTGCTCGCGATGCGTCCTCGGCCATGGTTTGCTCGGCGTGGGAAACCGGGCCAAGCGTGAAGCAGTGGTCTCCAGCGGGAGTCATGGCGAGCGGCATCGGCGCCCGGCGTTCTTTTCTTTGCGATTGCTTCGACTCAAGCCAGAGGCAAAGCCGGGGATCATGGATCTCCGGCTGACCGTTCCAGAAGAGCGGGGTGAGACCGCATTCGATTCGCAGATGATCGAGCCGCAATTCGATTCTGGAGACACGCTTTGGGAAGTAGCGGCGCACATTGTCTGCGCCAATGTAAAGGCCGGTCAACCGGTTGCCGTCGAACTGCGATGTAACGAGCATAGCTCCCCTCCGCCTCACGCAAGGTCTATCCGAACCAGGCACCAGCTCGCGAACAACGCGGAGAATACTTGCTTGAACTGCAGTCACGTGCATCGCGTAGTGAAGCTGCGCAGTGTGCCCGAAGCGATGGTCGGCGAACGGGCATCACAAGACTGAATGACTCCCCGTCGGTTGCGAAGATCACGGCGCGGCGCCGACGGGGTCTTTCTGGAGGTAACCCGACTTTCGGATGATGGATGTTGCCGTCTTTCTCAACCGAAGCGACCTTGGCTAGAAAGAGAAACCTGCAGATTGGGAAAACATCGGAGCAATCCCGCGCTCCTCAGGCATCCGTTGCGCAATCAACCGGCTAAAGCAGGCTCGGACCCGCAGGCTGCGCCAACATGTTTCACAGAAATGCTGGCGTGGCTATATTCTGCGCCGGTCGACAAGAGGGGATGGATGGAGGGCCAGGATGACGGATGATCAATTGTCATCCTGACCGCGTTCGCCCCGCTTGATCTGTGGAAATGTTGACCCCAAACTTTCCAGTTGTCAAGCCGATTTGATGAAACGTGTAACAAGAACGATTGCTTCGCGGTGGAAAATCGGCAGGTGGCTTAAGCGAGTCGGAATGCGGGTCGGGAAATGCCTCGCGGGGCTGCGAACGAAGGGAAGAGCAGACGGTTCAATTCTCCCTGAATGTCAGAGCAGTTGCGCCACTTAAGCGGCGGGCAAGAAGCGGAGATAACGGGCTTCTAAATTGCTTTATTGGCCCGGGGTGATGGCTCATCGGAGTAGATTTGCCCGTCGCGGATGTGGACAACGCGATGCGCATACTGAGCAATATCCTGTTCGTGCGTGACGAGCACAATAGTATTACCGCGGGCGTGCAGGTGATCAAAGAGCGCCATGATCTCGATTCCAGTCTTGGAATCCAGGTTCCCGGTCGGCTCGTCGGCCAGGATGATCGAAGGATTGTTGACGAGAGCACGAGCAACCGCGACACGCTGTCGCTGGCCGCCGGAAAGCTCGTTCGGCTTATGATTCATCCGCGACTCCAGCCCCACGTCCGTAAGCGCCTGCTTGGCGCGGGCAATTCGATCGAGGGCCGGGGTACCGCTATAGATTAGAGGCAGTTCCACGTTATGCAGCGAGGTTGCCCTCGCCAGGAGATTGAAGGTCTGGAAGACGAAACCGATTTCCTTGTTGCGAATGCGCGCCAGTTGGTCGTCGTCCAGGTCGCTCACGAGCTGGCCGTTGAGCCAATAGCGTCCCTTTGATGGCGTGTCGAGGCAGCCGATCAGATTCATCAGCGTGGACTTGCCCGAACCCGAAGGTCCCATGATCGCGACGTATTCGTTATGGTGGATGCGCAGGGAAACGCCTCGCAGAGCCTGCACCTGCTGCTCCGAGCCCATATCGTAGGTGCGCCACAGATCCTCGACCACGATCACGTAATCAGAGGAAACCACTGCGGGTTGCGGAAGTTCCTGGACGCCGACTCCGTTGATTGCCATGTCCAACATACCCTCATCCGACTGAATCGCCGCAGCGGTTGCGCGAAAGAAGCGGCGGAAGTTCGCCCCGGTCCCAGCGTTTGGAACCGCTAACCGTTACTTTCGATCAACTGCCGCTCGAAGAAGCAGTCACCGGCTTAGCGGTGTCGCGCTTGAGCAGCGAGCCTCCTTTGAGGTCGCGCAGTATCTTGTAAGGGCCGGTAACGACCTCATCGCCCGCGCTCAGGCCCGAGAGCACCTCGATGTCGGTGGCGCCTGTGATGCCTGTGGTGACAGGGACGAACCGGGCGCGCAGCCGGCCGCTTGAATCCTTCTTCACCGCAAACACGCCTTGGATCGGATTCGGTTTCGCAGCGGGACTGGTTGGAACCGATGCCGCCTGGACTCCTCCGTTACCCTTCGCGGTATCCATAGCGGGGTCGTGCATGGTCAGAGCCTGGATGGGTAGCGAAAGCACGTCGGCCTTGTGGGCGGTGGTGATTTTGGCAGTGCAGGAGAGACCCGGCCTGAGATCGCTCAGTTGCTCTATAGAGCCTTCGACGGTCACCACAACCTTGAAGTCCTTGGCCTCCTCGGTGCCGGTTGTCGATTGCGAAGTGGCCACGCCGGTCGAGCGCAGCAGAGCCTGGTCGCCGACCAGGGTCACATGCCCCTTGAACGTCTTGCCGGGCAACGCATCCACCGTCACATCAACAGGTTGGCCGAGCTGGACATTCACGATGTCGGTTTCGTCGACCTTAACCTCGGCGGTGATGATGCTCATGTCGGCCAGGGTCATTAACGTGGAACCCTCGGTGTTTTGAATCCCCTCCACCACGGTTTCACCCTCGCGAACCGGTTCATTGGTCACGACGCCGTCGAACGGAGCCACCGCGATGGTGCGGTCGAGGAGATCCTGGTTGGCACGCAAGGTTGCAACCTGGGTCTGCAAATGGCCGCGGGCAGAATCGGTATTGGCCTTGGCTTGGTTCACGCCGGCCACTGCCTGCGCAACCGAGGCCACATCGAGATCGTAGGCGGCCTTCTTGGCGTCAAAGTCTTGTTTGGCCATAATGCCGTCTGTGTAGAGGGCCTGAGCGCGGTCCCAGTCGAGCTTCTTCTGTTCAAGGTCAGCTTGCGCGTGAGCAAGATTCGCCTCGGCGGTCTTTTCCGCGGCAACGTAGGATGCAATGTCAGTTCTAGCAGCGGAGATCGCGGCCTCCTGGCCGTTGACGGTTGCCTCCTGCTGCACGTTCTCGATGGTTGCCACGGTTTCACCTTTGGTCACCCGGTCACCCTCCTTGACATAGAGGTGGGTGACGCGGCCCATGGCTGTCGCTCCAACGTTTACATAGGTCTTGGGCTTGATCTGTCCGGTTCCACTGACGATCGTCGCAAGATCCTGGCTCACGACTTTGGCTGTCAGTACTTTGGTATATCCGGACTGCTGTCGGACCACCATTACTGTGACCAGGGCGGCGACGATTACGATGGCAAGAGAAAATAGCAGGATCTTCTTCATGGGCGCTTAATAAAACGGCTCACATCTAGTTTACGCGACTCCCGAGCCAAGAGTTCCTTGGAAGATGGTGAACACGTTTACTATTCGCGTCCTCTTTTCGCTCGGCCGCCCTCCCGTTTGGTACACCAACGCCCGGGTTCAGGCCGACGCTGATTGTGGCTCGGCCCCAAAAGCGGATTACATGAGCTCTGAAGCGTGGGGGTGCAACCAGCAGAACACCTGGGGTCCTTCGGGGATCACCTTGGCGTTCCGGGTGCGTCCAACCGCTGAAGCTCCGTGAACGGAACCTTGCCCGGCGCGTCTTTGGGCCGTAGAATAAAGGGTTGCAGGAGTATCCAAGGCAATGATTCTCAGCAGGCGCCGGTTATTGTTCACTGCTCTCGTTTTCGGCCTTATCGCAATTCCCCGACAATGCCTTCTGGCGCAGCAAAATGCCGCTCAGCCGGGCCAGGCGCAGGCTGCGCCGGCCAATGGCCAGGGCCAGGAGCCCGATCCACTTCGGCGCCAAATGAACGACAAGGAACGCGCAAAAGCGCAAAGTGAGCTGCGCAGGGAGTTAAAAGGCCCTTACCGGACTTGGTTGGATCAGGAAGTCCCCTACATCATCACCGATGAAGAGCGCAAGGCATTCATGAGCCTGAGCAACGACGAGGAGCGAGAGGCTTTTATCGAGAATTTCTGGCTGCGTCGTAACCCCAACCCCGATTCGCCTGAGAACGAGTTTCGCGAAGAACACTATCGGCGGATTGCCTACGCCAACGAACATTTTGCGGCCGGCAAGCCAGGTTGGAAGACCGATCGTGGGCGCATCTACATTATGTGGGGTCCGGCCGATTCAATCGATTCCCATCCTTCAGGCGGCATGTATGAACGGCCGATGGACGAGGGTGGCGGAGAGACCTCCACGTTTCCTTTTGAGGTCTGGCACTACCGATATCTCGAGGGGATCGGCGAGAACGTCGACCTGGAGTTTGTGGATAGCTGCCAGTGCGGCGACTACCATTTCACCATCGATCGCAGCGAGAAGGACGCTTTGCTGCACGTTCCCGGCGCTGGGCTCACCTTGAATGAGCAGATGCAGCACCAGGATAAGACCGATCGCTTTCAGGGCGGAATGGAAAATCTCGGGAAGGGACCTGGAAGCGACGCCAACCAAAGCAAGGAATTCGATCGCATCGAACTGCAGGCCAAGATCTTCGCTCCGCCTCCGATCAAATTCGCCGATCTTGACGCCTTCGTCTCCGAGCACAAAGTCCTGACCGGCCCGCCATTTCCCTTCGACGTTCGCACCGATTTCGTGAAGGTGACCGAGAGCACCGACCTGGTGCCTGTCACGATTCAGATCCGCAACCGCGACATTACGTTTGTGACGAAAGATGGCGTGTCCAAAGGCGTAGTGAACATTCTGGGCAAGGTGACCACCATCATGCATAAGACTGTGCAGACTTTTGAAGACACAGTTGAGGTGGACGAGCCGGCAGAATTGCTGGAAAAGAGTCTCGACGGAAAGAGAGTCTATTGGAAGGCATTGCCACTGCAACCGGGGCTCTATCGCCTCGATATCGCCATCAAGGACGTGAACAACCCCGATCACATCGGCGTCTACGGCAGGGGAATTGAGGTTCCAATCTACAACGATGAGAAGCTAGGTGCATCCAGCCTCATTCTGGCCGATGAAATGTACACGGTGCCATCCCGCCAGATCGGCGGCGACAAGTTCATCATCGGGAACACATTCGTCCGTCCCAGAGTCACTTCCAACGCTGCCACGCCCGTCAGTTTCAAGCGCAGCCAAGACTTGAATTTCTGGATGCAGGTTTACAATCTTGGTATCGATGAAGCGACCAAGAGTAACTCTGCGACGGTTACCTACCAGATCACGGACACGGCGACCAATGCAGTGATCTTGGAGAAACAATTGGAATCAAAGGATTTAGGCGCGCACAGCGACCAGCTGACTGTGGAGAAAACCCTCCCCATCGCAGGCTTGCCGCCTGGTAAATATAAGGTGACGGTGAAGATCAACGACGCAATTTCGAAACAAGAGATTGCGCAATCGGCGTCTTTTGTCGTCGAATAGGAAACAATCCGCGCATATGCCAGCCGGACAGAAGAATTCGGGGCTTGCGCGGTTTCGGCCTAAGGAAACCATGCCAGGGACGCGGCGGGTGGGTAACCCAGACCTGTGTCAATGATGTGCATTAGACATATCGCCGGTTTCGCCGCGGTGATCGTTTTGGGCGCGGGTCCGCTTTTCGGGGCGCCGACGGCATCTGTGTCGGGCCAGGTGCGCGATTCGTCTGGAGTGCCGCAGATCGGCGCAGAGGTCGAGCTGTTACGCCCTGACCTCAGCGTGGTGACCAGCGTTTACACCAACGACGAAGGCCGGTTCGTCATCTCATCCCTGTTACCTGGTCGGTACGCCGTGAAGGCCATGAGTCCCTCGTTTCTTCCGTCGCTGCGCGAAGACGTGAGAGTGCGCGGCGTCACCGTAGTGAATCTGACGCTCAATACCCTCTACGAGGTTATTCAATGGCTGCCGGCAGATCCGCGCACCGGCGGCGATCAGAAAGACGATTGGGCCTGGACGCTGCGTTCCGCCGCCAATCGGCCCTTGCTGCGCTGGCTTGAGGATGGACCACTGGTTGTAGTTTCGGATGGCTCGGGAGGCCAGCCGAAACTCAAAGCGCGCCTGATCGCAACCGGAGAGACGGGAACGTTTGGCGAGAGCGGCGAACGAATCTCAACTTCGCTGGAGGACTCGCCTGCTAAAGGCCGTGAGCTTCTAGCTCGCGTCGATTTTGCCCCTGGTAGCGACGGCAGCATGGAGTCGATGCTGGGATTCAGGCAGGATTTGGGCTTTGCCGGTTCGGTGCAGTCGGTGGCTGCAGTAACCATGGACCCAGAGGTTGAAGGCGGCGGGGGCCAAGGGCTGGATGAAGCAGCAATCCACAGCGAAGAAACCATGCGCTTTGGGGATGCGATCGAAGCTGAGGCGGGCGCGAATCTTATATGGGGCCGCATGAATGGCATGCCTGCCGGCGCGGTGTCCGCGATGCTGCCCTTTGCCGCCGTGGCACGGCGCGATGGTAATTCCACGTTTCATTACCAATTGACAACAATGGTCCCGGGGAGCGGTTCCGACGAATCGGAGGTTCGGTTCTTTCAGCCCACTTTGGCGGAGCGCGGAGGTAGGCTCAGTATCGAAAGCGGTGTTCATCAGGAGATCGGCTGGGAACGGCGCACCGACGCTTCGAGCGTGTCGATGGCGGTCTATGCCGACAATATTGAGAACCCGGTGATCGAGGCACTCGGGCACTTTGCTGCAGGGGATTCTTTGGCATCTTCGGCAGCGCTCTTTGACCGGTCCAGCGACCTGCTGCGGGTTGCAGGGCCAGGATATTCGACCGCGGGTGTCGAGGCCAGCCTGGGGCATCGCCTGCCCGGCGGCAATTTTGTGCGTGTAAGTTATGCGAGTGGCAGCGCAATGGTGGTGCCCGCCTTGCCTCAGCCATCGACAATGAGTCAGATCATCGCCGGTGTCCATCCGCATCGAGCGCAAACGTATGCCATTACACTCTCCGGGACGCTCGATGGTACTGGGACCCGTTGGCGAGCGAGCTACCGCTGGCAGCCCGACGAGACCGTGACCGCCGTTGCTCCCTACGAGGCGATGGCAGAATCACCTTTCCTGAATCTTCTGGTTCGCCAGCCCATTCATCTGACGCGAGACGGATCGGGAGGCTTCGAAGCGCTTCTCGACGTGAGGAACCTTCTTGCCCAGGGCTATTCTCCCTACATCCTCAGCGACGGCTCGCTGCTGATCTTCGCCCAGGACCAGCGCAGCGTACGAGCCGGCCTCGCTTTCACCTTCTGATTTCGAATTCAGCTTCGCATTGATTCGGAGCGGAGATTTCGTTCGTCGTTGCCGGTGCGCGACGGCCGCGAGTGGAGTAGAGTGGGAGTGCATTGAATCGCGAACTCCAGACCCAGGCAAAGACCATGAGCCACCCCAAACTAAGTCGTCGTTCGGCAATGAAGTCCGGACTGGCCGCTGCTGCGATGGCATCGCTGCCTGCCCTTTCGCGCAGTGAGGAGGCTGGTCAGGTGCGCAAGAACAGAATCCATCAGTCGGCATGCCGGTGGTGCTACAAAGACATTCCGCTCGAGCAACTCTGCGACTACGGAGCGAAGATTGGGCTCGCTGGCATCGACCTGCTCGAAGTCCCCGAATATGAGGTTCCACGGCGCTATGGATTGATCTGCACCATGGGCTACGCCGGCGGAGGCACGATCGCTGACGCCCTCAACCGCGTTGAGCAGCACGCAGCCATTGAAAGCGCCTTCCGTACCAACATCCCCCTCGCGGCCAAAGCAGGCGTGCCCAACGTGATCACCTTTTCAGGCAATCGGAATGGTATGAGCGACGAAGAGGGCGCGCGAAACACCATCGTCGGGCTCAACCGGGTAAAGAAAATTGCCGAAGACAACGGTGTGACCATCTGCATGGAATTGCTGAATAGCAAGGTGAACCACCACGACTACATGTGCGACCACACGGCGTGGGGAGTTCGGGTGGTTCAGGAAGTGAATTCGCCTAACGTGAAATTGCTGTACGACATCTACCACATGCAGATCATGGAGGGCGATTTGATCGCCACCATCACCGAGAACTTCAAATGGATGGGCCACTTCCATACCGGCGGCGTTCCTGGCCGCCACGAGCTCGACAACACGCAAGAGGTACAATGGGACGGAGTGATGCGGGCCATCGCCGGGCTCGGTTTCAAGGGATACGTAGCGCAGGAGTTTGTTCCCGCACGCGATCCGATTAGCAGCCTGCGCGAAGCCGTTGATCTTTGCGATGTGTAACTCACTACCGACCAGTCATCCTGAGCGATGTTCGCCGAAAGCTAACGAGTCGAAGGACCTGCATTGAAGGGCTACGTCTTTTGCACGAAATCCACCTGACCAATCGATCGAGCTAGTGACCCATGAAGTCTCTTCTTCTTTCTGCATACAATCAACTTGAAATCGCAGATATGCCTCTGCCGGCGGTGGCCGCCGGCGAAGTGCTGGTGCGCGTTGAGGCATGCGGCATCTGCGGAAGCGATGTGCACGGCTACGACGGATCATCAGGCCGCCGCATTCCGCCCATCGTTATGGGCCACGAGGCGGCCGGAGCCGTGGCTGCTGTTGGTAGCGGAGTCACCGGCTTCGCCGAGGGAGATCGCGTGACCTTCGACTCGACGGTTTATTGCGGCGAATGCTCCTTTTGCCGGCGCGGCGAAATCAATCTTTGCGACAACCGGCAGGTGATTGGTGTCTCTTGCGGCGACTACCGGCGGCACGGAGCGTTCGCCGAATTTGTATCCGTTCCAGCGCGAATCGTGTACCGGCTGCCTGAGGGCATTTCGTTCGCTGAGGCGGCGATGCTGGAAGCGACGTCGGTGGCATTGCATGCTGTTCACGTTTCGGAGGCGAAAGGCGGAGAGACTGCGCTGGTAATTGGCGCGGGCATGATCGGCCTGCTTACTGTACAGGCCGCGCGCGCTGCTGGATGCGCACGGGTATTCGCAACGGATATAGACGCGACGAGGCTGAAGCAGGCAAAAGAAGTTGGCGCAGACGAAATCTTGCACTGCTCCGGCCCCGAACTGATCGCCCAGATTATGAAACTCACCGAAGGTTGCGGCGTCGATCTCGCCTACGAGGCTGTGGGCAGAAACGAAACTGTGGCCGCGGCGATCGACTGCACGCGCAAGGGCGGCACAGTGACGTTGATTGGCAACATCCAGCCGGAAGTGACAATACATCTGCAAAAGGTTGTCTCTCGGCAGTTGCGTCTTCAGGGCTCATGCGCCTCAGCGGGCGAGTATCCGCAGGCTATCGAGCTGATCGCGAGCGGCAAAATCAAGGTAGGCCCGCTCATCACTGCCGTCGCGCCGCTGGAAGACGGTCCCAAATGGTTTGGGCGGTTGCACGCGCGCGAGCCCAACCTGATGAAAGTGATTCTGACGCCATGAGTGAGGGATTGTTCGATTTGACCGGGCAAGTAGCCATCGTGACCGGCACCAGCCGCGGACTCGGCCAGTACTTTGCCCGGGCGCTGGCGAAAGCCGGCGCTGACCTGGTGCTCACAGCCCGCAAGCGCGAAACGCTCGCTGCATTTGAAGACGAGATCAAAGCACTGGGCCGGCGCGCGGTTTCGCTGGATCTCGATGTGCGCGACCAGGAGAGCATCGAACGGATGGCTGCAGATGCGGAGGCCGCGTTCGGCCAGATTCACATTCTGGTGAACAACGCTGGATGCAATATCCGCAAGCCTGCGCTCGAAGTCACATGGTCCGATTGGAACCAGATTCTCGACACGAATCTGCGTGGGACGTTTTTTGTGGCGCAGGCTGTGGCACGGCGCATGATCGCCAAGGACTATGGTCGCATCGTCAACATCGGATCGGTAACCAGCGTGTTTGGATACGCGGGTCTCGCGCCTTATGGCGCCAGCCGCGGCGGCGTACGGCAATTGACCATGAGCCTCGCCGCCGATTGGGGTAAATACGGCGTGACGGTGAATTGCCTGGCGCCCGGCTGGTTCAAGACCGAGCAGAACAAAGTCCTATACGAGGACCCCGGCTGGGTAGAATACCTCGTCGAACGCATCCCGGCGAATCGTCCCGGCCAGCCCCACGATCTCGATGGTGCGGTGGTCTTTCTCGCATCCGAAGCCAGCCGCTACGTGACCGGGCAGACACTGCTGGTTGATGGCGGCATCTCGACCGGTTCGACGCGGGCGACCCTGGTGCCGGCAAGGAAACCGTGAGCTGATGCTCGGCATCCAGCCCCGGATGCTGGGGCCTGGGAAGTGAGTCCTCAACCCGGATCGGTTGGTTTTCACTTGCATTGTGCAAGGGAATCGGGAAAAATCGCAAAGCGGCACAATCCCAGGTCCGGCCCTCGACGGCTCGATCAGGTGCGGACTCGGTTCAAGCAGCCGCAAGCAGGGAGGTCGAAATGAGCAGCGTGCGAGTGCTCGTGGGAACGCGCAAGGGAGCGTTCGTTCTGACTGCGGACGGCAAGCGAAGGGATTGGACGGTCAGCGGGCCGTTCTTCGCCGGTTGGGAGATCTACCACATGAAAGGCTCGCCGGTAGACCCGAACCGGGTTTACGTCTCGCAGACCAGTGGCTGGTTTGGCCAACTGATTCAGCGCTCTGACGACGGCGGCAAAACTTGGCATCAGCCGGGACTGGTGAATGAGGGAACTCCGCCTCCCGGTCCTCCAACCGCGCTGCCGAACAGATTCAAGTACGATACGTCGGCCGAGACGGGCAGGCCGCTGACCACGCATCAGTGGTACGACGGCACCCAGCACCCCTGGGAGTTCAAGCGCGTGTGGCACCTCGAGCCCTCGCTCAGCGACGCCGATACGGTGTACGCCGGGGTCGAAGACGCTGCGCTGTTCCGCTCCACCGACGGTGGCGAGAACTGGCACGAGCTCTCGGGCTTGCGCGGTCACGGTACCGGTCCGCATTGGATGCCTGGGGCTGGCGGAATGGGTCTGCACACGATCATTCTCGACCCCAGCGATCCCAGGCGGATCTTTATAGCGATCTCGGCCGCAGGAGCATTCCGCACCGACGATGGCGGCGTGACGTGGAAGCCGATCAACAAAGGGCTCAAATCGAATTTCATGCCCAATCCAACGGCCGAGGTCGGTCACTGCGTCCATCACATGGCTATGAATCCAACGCGTCCCGGAGTGCTCTTCATGCAGAAACACTGGGATGTGATGCGATCGGACGACGCCGGCGACAACTGGCATGAAGTCAGCGGCAATCTCCCCACCGATTTCGGCTTTGTGATCGATGTGCACGCCCACGAGCCGGAAACGCTTTACGTGGTGCCGATCAAGAGCGATTCAGAGCATTTTCCAATCGAGGGCAAACTGCGCGTCTACCGCAGCCGGACCGGCGGAAATGATTGGGAACCCCTTGCCAAGGGGCTGCCCGAAAAAGACTGCTACGTAAACGTATTACGCGACGCCATGGCGGTTGACTCGCTCGATGACTGCGGCGTCTACTTCGGCACAACTGGCGGGCAGGTATATGCCTCGAGCGACGCCGGAGACAACTGGGCGCCGATCGTGCGCGACTTGCCGGCAGTGCTCTCGGTCGAAGTGCAGACGCTGTAATACAGGGAACTAGGCGACAAGGAATCCTTCAGTTTGAATTCGTCTTGAAAGGGCACGAGTTTACTCGTGCCGTGAGAGCCGGAAAAATGAGTGCGGGCTTCAGCCCCTGAGGGATGGCTCATTCAAATTGACCCACTAGAAGGGAACGAGAGGACAAGGGAACAAGGCAGGTAACGATCCACCCTGCCTTCTGAAATCTCGGTCCTCCCACAACCGTCCGGTGCCCCATCCTTCCGCGTACTCTGGTGAAGGGTGGGAGTGCACGCTGAAAGCGATTGCGAAAACCGCCAAGCTACCGGCTGCTGGCTACCAGCTACCGGCACCGAACGACGAAAAGGGCCCGCGTGGAAAACAAACCTTTCGAAGCTAACAACGCACGCAGGGCGCAGATCCGGGTGGCGCTGCCGTATCATCTGCGCAACCTGGCCAAGGTCGAGGGCGATGTGTCCCTCGAGGTTGCTCCGCCAATCACGCTGCGCGCTGTCCTTGATGCGCTCGAACAGCGCTACCCCATGCTGCGGGGAACGATTCGCGAATACGAGACTGGGAATCGGCGCGCATTCCTGCGGTTCTTCGTCTGCGCCGAAGACTGGTCGCTGGAGTCGATGGACCGCGAGTTGCCCGAGGACATCGTCGCCGGGCGAGAGCCGCTCATGATCATCGGCGCCATCGCCGGAGGGCGTAGCGAACAGGTTGCCGCTGGCTAGGGATGCGTCTAGTGTTCGCCTTTGCCGGGCCTGAGCATCAGCTCGCGAATGGCTTCGCGCGGGTCTTTGCCTTCATTGAGGATGAGCTCCATCTGCTCGGTGATAGGCATTTCGACCCCGTACTGGCGAGCGAGGCCGAGCGCCGCGCGGGTGGTCAGCACGCCTTCCGCCACCTTGCCGCCGAGCGAATCGAGAATCTCAGGCAGTTTGCGGCCCTGGCCGAGAGCCTGGCCGACGGTACGATTGCGGCTCAAGCTGCCTGTGCAGGTGAGCACCAGGTCGCCCGCGCCGGAGAGTCCGGCGAGAGTCTCGCGGCGCGCGCCAGAGGCGACGGCGAGGCGGGTAATCTCGGCGATACCGCGGGTGATGAGCGCGGCGATGGCGTTGTGACCAAGGCCCACGCCTACCGCGATGCCGGCAGCGATCGCGATGATATTCTTGAGCGCCCCTCCGAGCTCAACGCCAATCACATCGGTAGAGGTGTAAAGACGCAGCGACTCCGACGAGAATTCCTGCTGAATTAGTGCGGCGACCTGGGAATCGCTGAACGCGACGGTGACGGCAGTAGGCTGGCCTTGAGCGACTTCGATGGCGAAGCTCGGCCCCGACAGAGCGCCGATGGAAAGCAGCAATCCGGCTGGCTCAAAGACCGAAGAGAGCACCTGTGTCATGCGGTAATCGGTTCGATCTTCGAGACCCTTTGTGGCGCTGACGATGAACTGGCCATTGCGCAGGTGACTTCGGAGCCGCATCAGGGTGGGGCGCAGGAACTCGGAGGGTATGACGGAGACGACAATGTCGGCTGAGGTCACGGCGGCAGAGTTGCCCGTAATTGCAATCGCGGGCGGGAGAGGGAATCCCGGCAAAAACTGAGTGTTTTCTCCGGCGTCGACAATCTGCCGCGCGAGTTCTTGAGCGTGCGCCCAGAGGGTAATCTCATGCCCGCCCCGACGGTCTAGAGACAGGGCGATTGCGGTTCCCCACGCTCCGGCTCCCAAAACGGCGATGCGGCTCATGCGAGTTTCTTAGCTCCGAGCCGGTTTTCAGTTCCGGCCAGCATGCGGCGAATGTTCTGGTGATGCTTGAGAATAATGAACAGGGCCACTGCGAATTGAACGGCAACAAAAAAGGACGGCCGGTCTCCACTGGTCAGAAACCAGGCAAAGATGGGAAAGCTGGCTGCACCGATGATGGACGCGAGCGAGACCACGCGGGTGGTGGCGAGAACGACAAAGAAAAGGCCGATCGCAGAGAGCGCTGCCCACGGCGCCGCGACCAGGAAAACCCCAAACCCTGTGGCGACGCCCTTGCCTCCGCTGAAATGGAGCCAAACAGGAAACATATGGCCGATCACAGCGAATAGAGCCGCAACTGCTTCGGCATTGCGAGGGTGCATCGCGGGATCGAGGATTGACGCGAGATAGGCGCCCAGCCACACGGCCGAGCAACCCTTGAGCACATCGAGGAGGAACGTTGCGGCGCCCAGGCCCTTGGCGCCCGAGCGCAATACATTCGTGGCGCCGATATTACCGCTTCCCACCGAGCGGATGTCCTGACGGCGGAAGACGCGAACGAGAATGTATCCGAATGGAACGGACCCGAGCAGATAGGCGACAGCCGCGATAGTGACGGTGGCAAGGGGCACAACGAGTGAGTGTAGCAGGTGATGGTCAGAACCGGGACGCCAGGCACGCGTTGAATCGCACGCCGAAGTAACCCATCAATAAAGCGCCTTGCGGGTCAATAAAGCGCCTTGCGGGCGGTGCGAACCTCAGCGGCGAGGACCTTGAGCATCTTCAGTGACAGCAGCGGATTCGATTGCATGAGCGAGAAGAATTCGCTGCGGCCCACGAATCGTACTTGCGCGCCTGCACCGGCAATCGCCGTAAGCGAATACGGTTGGTCGCTGATCAGCGCGGGAAGACCAAGGATGGAGCCTGGTTGCACCGGAATGGAAAAGATTGTCCGTCCATCGTGAGAGCACATCGTCAATCTGGCCGCGCCGTTAAGGAAGAGGTAAACACCTTCAGCGGGCTCATCCTGGCTGAAGAGAACTCTTTCGGCGTCGCAGACTACGGGTGTGGATTGTGCCTCGAGAACGCTGAGAAGATCCGGCTCAGCCACAAACGCAGAGGAATCCGGCTGCACGAGAATCCTTTCTTGAGGGGCTGAAGCGTTTATAGGATGGACCGGCATAACAGTCAAACTCATCTTTTCATCGCTTGAGCTATCCACATGTGATGTAAATCACTGGTGGATGGTTAGCCGGGTCAAGTCCAAGAGACATGCGCAGTAAGTTATTGAAAATCGCCGCCTTAGGCGACAAATTCGACTGTGATTTGTGGACCCAGTTAGTCCAAGACGCTCGCCCGACCGGTCTTCAATTTGTTTCCGCCTAGGCATGTGGCAGCACAAAGGCGAACCCGGTCGATCTCCCCTCCCGGGGTCTGATTTCACACGGTCGATTAAACTGCCAACAGGACAGTCTATGCCCGGGTTCTTCAAAAAAACTAGCATTACGCTGGAGATGATCAAGTGGGAGCACTCTGTGTTTGCACTGCCTTTTGCGCTCACCGCGATGCTGCTGGCGGCCCACGGACATCCGGGCTGGCGAACTGTGGCATGGATCGTGGTGGCGATGGTGGCGGCGCGATCGGCGGCTATGGCATTTAACCGGTGGGCCGATTCCGATTTGGACGCTACCAATCCGCGGACCAGCGGTCGGGCCATCCCTGCGGGACTCTTGTCGCGGGCATTTGTCCTGGGATTCACGCTGGTGGCGGTTGGGGTTTTCATGGTGGCTGCGAGAGCACTGAACCGGTTGACGCTAGAACTTGCGCCAGTGGTGCTCGTGGTCTTGCTCGGCTACAGCTATCTGAAGCGCTTCACACGCTGGTCGCACATTGGGCTTGGATTGGCGTTGGGCCTGGCGCCGTCGGCAGCCTGGATCGCCGTGCGAGGGAGCCTGGATCCGCGGATTCTGGTGCTGACGGCGGCAGTGACGATGTGGGCGGCAGGTTTCGACGTGCTCTATGCATGCCAGGACCAGGAGCATGACCGCGCTGCCGGATTGCATAGCCTGCCCCAGGCCACCGGCCTGACAATGGCATTCTGGGTTGCGCGATTGATGCACTTGGCAATGCTGGGACTCCTGGTCTGGTTTGCTCGTTTGTTCAGTTTCGGACTAGCTGGCTGGTTGGGCATCGGCGCCGTGGCACTCCTTCTTGCCTATGAGCACTCGCTGGTTTCGCCGCGAGACCTGCGCCGCCTCAATGCGGCATTCTTCACCATGAACGGCGTGATCGCGATGGTGTTTCTTGCGTTTGTGTCGGCGGATTTGTGGTTGCGGCGGTGAAAAAGGCGGGGAATAGAGAACCGGGAACAGAGATGACGCGATGAAGATTGCAATTCAGGGTGAGCCGGGGTCATTCAGCCACGAAGCGGCGATAAAGCTCGTTCCGGGAGCGAAGATTATGCCCTGCGCGCTTTCCGTCGACGTGTTCGCTGCGCTCGATGCTCAAAACGCCGACGCAGCAGCGATTCCGATTGAGAACAGCCTGGCAGGTTCGGTTTTGGAGCACTTCGATCTCTTGCTCACGCATGAAGTGAAGGTAGTGCGGGAGACGCTGCTGCGCATCCGGCACAACCTGATCGTCATTCCAGGTGGGTCGATCGAGGACGTGGATCGGGTCTATTCGCATCCCATCGCGTTGGCGCAGTGCCGCCGATTTCTCGCGGCCCACGGAAAGATGAGACCAATCGCTTTTTACGATACGGCAGGCAGCGTGAAGCAACTCGTCGAGCAGGGCGACCGCCACGCGGCGGCGATTGCCAGCGAAGCGGCGGCGAAGGCGTACGGTGCGCAGGTGCTGGCCGAGAGCATCGAAGACAACGCGGAGAACTACACGCGGTTTTTCCTGGTGCTGCGCAGCGGTGAGGCCGGGACCGATCGGGAGGCGAGCAATCGGGGCGCGAACAAGCTGAGCATCGCGTTTTCGCTGGAAAACCGGCCAGGCTCTCTTGTGGCGGCGCTGAGCGCACTCGCCGCGCAGGGCACTAACCTGACCAAGATCGAGTCGCGGCCTGTACAGGGCAAGCCATGGGAGTACATCTTCTATGTGGATTGCCAAATCGGCAGCCCGGAAGACAGTGCTCGCGCGCTCGACGCGTTGCGGGCGCATTGCGGCATGGTCAAGGAACTGGGGCGGTACCGGGAGGCGAGAGGCGCTTGAAGCGGGAGCCAAGGGAACGAGGGGCCGAGGGAACAAGAAAGCAGGAGGCAAAGCGGACCATCGCCCCTCTTGTTCCCTCGTCCACTGCCTCTAGAAGTGGTATGCGACGCCGACAGTTGGCACGAAGATGTTGTACCAGCGATCGGTGGTGAACTGCGTGTTACCGAAGGTCGGCACCTTTGTGACCCAGCCGCGGTACTCGGCGCGAATGTCGAAGCTGGGGCTGATCTCGTAGGCGAAACCGGCGCCGTACATAGCGCCGACCTGGGTTTGCTGCTTTACGTCGTGGGTGGTAGTGCCGGAATCGATGATGGGCAGGAAGATGAAACCGCTCGGCCCCGCTTCGACGAACGGGTTCCAGTTCTTGAAGACAAACGACTTTACGAACGCGCCCGAAATCTCCTGATTTCTGGTAAGAACCTTGTAGTGATTCGGATTCACGTAATAGCCGATGCTGTTCTCATACGTGACGCCATAGTTGGCCTCGAGGGCGGCCGTCGGCGTCAGCATATATCGATAACTGACCAGCGCGCCATAGGCGGGAGTCGAGTTCACCTGAACGGTGGTGGAAGAGGCGATGAATGGCTCGATGAGGCCAGTTCCACTCAAGCTGATGTCCTGACGGCTTTCCTGAGCGCGGCCCGCAGCCGCAAACGCGGCCAGCAGAAAGGCTAAAACGGCGATCTTCTTCATTCGTTGCAGATCCTCACAACTGCACAACCAACCGGCTGGCAAGAAACTCTGTCGATTCCGGCGCACGTGCGCCGCTCTCAGCATTGTAAATGGCCGGGACGGGGTAGCGCATGCACGGAAACCGCTGAGTCTATAGACGGGACGAACGGGAAGGTGGAGAGCAGGGAACAGGCGGCGGAGGACAGAATCTGGTTCCCATTGCTCTGCGACGAGGTGGGAGCCCGCTCACGCTTCGGCCCCTGCTTCACGCTGCCCGCTCAACATGGTAGAAGAACGGCGGGCCATGCAGTTTGGCCAGACTCTTGAGCGTCGCCAGGAATGCCTTGGCAGGATAAGAGAGCGTTGCTTGGCGGCGGTGCGCCAGCCGGAGCACGCGCTTTACATCCAATTCGACGACCGGTACGCGCACCAGGTCTCCCCTCTCCAGTTCGTGCGCTACGGCGAGGTGAGGAACCAGAGCGACACCGTTGCCCATGGCGACAAAACGCTTGATGGCCTCGATGGTGGGCAGTTCGATGCCCATGTGGAGCGGAGTGCGGTAACGTTGGAAGGCTTCAATCACTTTGCGCCGCAGGGGTGAGGCCACATTGTGGGCGATGAAGTTCTCGTTTCCGAGATCCTTGATCGAGACACCCTGAGCCGAGGCTAGCTTGTGGCGCGGGCTGACGATGAAAGCCAGGCTGTCGCCATAGACCGCGATGGTGCGAATCTGTGCCGGATCGGGGCGAAACGAGATGATACCCAGTTCGAAGGTGCGGCGGCTCAGTTCCTCCGGAATGCGCGAAGCCAGCATGCGCTGCACGGTGACCGGAATGTGGGGAAACTCGCGGCGGAAGGCGTCGATGGCAGGCAGCAGGTACAGGCAGGTGTACTCGTTGGCGGCCAATTGCAAGTGACCGCGCTCGAGGCTTTTTAGTTCGTCGAGAGCGCTGGAAGCCTCGCGGCGCAGGGCCAGCAGCCGCAGCGCATAGTCGCGCAGCAGCTCGCCGGCCGCTGTGAGCGAGCCGTCGCGGGCAGCGCGGTCGAAGAGGGATTCACCCACCGTTTCCTCGAGCTTGCGAATCACTTGGCTGACGGCCGGTTGCGTCCGGTGCAGGCGCGCGGCGGCACGGGAGAAGCTGCGTTCTTCAGCAACGGCAAGGAAGGTTTCGAGCTGGCTGAGGTCCATGGGCGCTCCTGAAGGTGTGAAGAAGCGTGAAAAAGTGAAGAAGTGAAGGAGTAAAGCCAGGGGTCACGGGTCGGTGAGCTGCGCGTTGATTTCGCGGGCTTTCTGCAATTCGAAACCGGGCCGCCCGTTCACTCTTTCACTCTTTCACTTTATAACTCATTCTTATCGCGAATCAAAGAATTATAACTTTGCCTTATATAGCCAAAATCAACGACAATAAGAAAGCTGGATGAGGTCGATCCTTCCCCAGCAGGCGCTTGAATGAGCTCAGATCATGTAGTTTTCTTTGACACCACCCTGCGCGATGGCGAGCAATCGCCCGGGTGCAGCATGACCACCCAGGAAAAGCTCACCATGGCCCACGCCCTCGAAGATTTGGGAGTGGACATTATCGAGGCTGGGTTTGCCATGGCCTCAGAAGGCGACTTCGCTGCCATCGCAACCATTACGCAGGCAATTCGCAAGCCGCGCATTGCCTCTCTGGCTCGCGCCAAGAGCGAGGACATCGAGATGGCCTCGCGGGCTTTGCAGTTCGCCGACCGCGCGCGCATTCACGTGTTTCTGGCGTCTAGCGACCTGCACCTTGAATACAAGCTGAAGATTGGCCGGGCCGAGGCACTGGATCTTTGCGGTGAGTCGGTGCGGCTGGCTCGCTCGCTTTGCGACGATGTGGAATTTTCGCCAGAGGATTCGACCCGCTCAGATCGCAACTTCTTGGTGGAGATGGTGCGGATTGCGGTTGAGGCGGGGGCGACAACCATCAATATGCCCGACACCGTGGGGTACACCACTCCCGAGGAATACGGGCAGATGTTTCGCGAGGTGCGCGAGCGGATTCCCGCAATCGACGCAAAGGGCGTCGTGCTCTCATCGCACTGCCACGATGACCTGGGGCTTGCGGTGGCGAATTCGCTGGCTGCGATCCAGGCCGGCGCCCGGCAGGTGGAGTGCACGATCAACGGCATCGGCGAGCGCGCCGGCAATGCGGCTCTCGAGGAGATCGCTGCGGCGCTCTATGTGCGCGGCGATCGCTATGGCGTAAAAACCAGCATCAAGCTCGACCAGCTTTACCCGACCAGCGAGGTGCTGGGCAATCTCATCACGTTCAAGCCCTCTCCCAATAAGGCGATTGTGGGCGCGAACGCGTTTGCGCACGAGTCGGGCATCCACCAACACGGCATGCTGGCGAATCCGCTGTGCTACGAAATCATGACGCCGCAACTGGTGGGCGTGGCCAAGACGCATCTGGTGCTCGGCAAGCACTCCGGCCGCGCGGCGTTGCGGCACCGCCTCGAGCAGCTCGGGTATACGGTAGACCGCGACGAGTTGCAACACGTCTACTACCGGTTTGTGGCGCTGGCCGATCGCAAGAAGAACATTTACGACCAGGATTTGATTGGATTGCTTCCGGACAACATTCGCGAGCGGCGCAACGTGCCGGTGTCGGAACTGGACTAATGCATGGAACAAGCGACGACGGAGCAAGGGATTCCAGGGAACAGAGATCAGAGGCCGGGGAACGGCGTTGGCCCATCAAAGGGGGCTTTCGATGAGAGAAGCGAGAAGCGCGGTTCAATCAACGATCGAAGAGAAAAACGAGCATGAAGCTAAACATTCTAGTGACGGCCGGCGATGGCATCGGCCCCGAAGTGACCAGCGAAGCAGTCGCCGTGCTGAAGGAAACGGCGGCGCTGGGCGGGCACGATTTCGCGTTTACCGAAAAGCGCATTGGCGGCGTGGCGATTGTGCAGGATGGCACTCCGCTGCCGGACGACACGCTTGCCGCAGCACTCAACTCCGATGCCGTGCTGCTGGGCGCGGTGGGCGGGAATGAATTCAACTCGCTGCCGCCGGACAAGAGGCCGGAAGCGGGTTTGTTAAAGATTCGAGCGGAGCTGGGCGGCTTTGCCAATCTGCGGCCGGCATTTGCATTCAAGGAGCTGGCGGTGAACAGTCCGCTCAGGGCCGAGATCGTCGACGGCGCCGACATCCTCTTTGTTCGCGAGCTGTTGGGCGGACTCTACTTCGGCCAGCCGCGGGGGTGGGACAAGGCCACAAACGATTCTGGCGGACGAGCCTGGAACACGATGGTCTACTCCAGGGAAGAGGTGGCTCGCGTAGCGCGTATCGCGTTCAAGCTGGCGCAAGTCCGCCGCAGAAAGCTGACCAGTGTCGACAAGGCGAACGTGCTGGAGGTTTCGCAACTGTGGCGCGCGACAGTGAATGAAGTTGCCGCGGAGTTTCCCGACGTGATGGTCGAGCACCAATATGTGGACGCGATGGCTATGCATCTGATGAACCGGCCGCGCGACTTTGACGTGGTGCTCACGGAAAATCTGTTCGGCGACATTCTCAGCGACGAGTCAGCCGTCATCACGGGCTCGCTGGGGATGCTGCCTTCGGCGACGATCGGGGGCAAAGTCAATTTATATGAGCCGGTGCATGGCTCGGCTCCTGACATTGCCGGCAAGGGATTGGCCAATCCGATGGGCGCGATCTTGACGGCGGCACTGATTTTGCGGCACTCGGGCGGATTGGAATCGGAGGCGGCCGCGATCGAGTCGTCGGTGCGCAAGGTGCTGGAGCAGGGCTACCGCATGCCCGATCTCGCGCGCGGTAACACGCAGGGGCTGACGGTGCTTTCAACAAAAGAGATGGGCGCAAAAGTGCGCGAGACGATGAAAGAGCAGCTATCAGCTGTCGGCTCTTAGCCTCTAGCTTGTCGTGCGAGATTTGGCAGCATCGGGAAATGAAACCCGGGGGATTCACTCCGGAGTGAATAAGCGATTTGGATCAGCAAGAAAAAGCTAACAGCTAGGAGCTAGGAGCTGTATGAGTGAAGCGAAAACATTATTCGAAAAGGTCTGGGAGCGGCACGTGGTGGTTGAGCCGAAGGGCGAGCCCACGCTGCTCTACATCGACCTGCAACTGGTGCACGAGGTCACTTCGCCGCAGGCGTTTGAGGGATTACGTCTTGCGGGCCGCAACGTGCGCCGGCCCGACCGCACGGTGGCAACTGTGGACCACAACGTGCCCACGACGAAAGAGGGCAGGCTGAACATCGTCGACCAGATCGCGGCGACGCAGATTGCCACGTTGCGCAACAACTGCGCGGATTTCGGAGTCGAGCTCTACGACGTGAACTCGCGCGAGCAGGGAATTGTGCATGTGATCGGGCCGGAACTGGGACTGACCAAGCCGGGCATGACCATTGTCTGCGGCGACTCGCACACCTCGACTCACGGCGCATTCGGCGCGCTGGCTTTCGGTATCGGAACCAGCGAAGTGGAGCATGTGCTGGCAACCCAAACGCTGCCACAGGGGAAGCCAACGACATTTCGCATCGCAGTCGAGGGCAAACTGCCGCTGGGGGTTACGGCCAAAGACATCATCCTCGCCATTATCGGCCAGATTGGCACGGACGGCGCGACCGGTTGCGTGATCGAGTATGCGGGCTCGGCGATTCGGTCGTTGTCCATGGAAGGCCGAATGACGATCTGCAACATGAGCATCGAGGCCGGCGCGCGCGCCGGAATGATTGCACCGGACGAGACGACCTTCGACTATTTGCAGGGCCGCAGATTTGCTCCAAAAGGAGAAGCCTGGAAGGCCGCAGTTGAGGAGTGGCGTAAGCTGCCCACCGATCCGAGCGCGAAGTTCGATCGCGAGCTGGTGATCGATGCTGCGACGCTGACGCCGTACGTAAGTTGGGGAACGAGCCCGGGTATGGTGGCTCCAGTAGTGGCGAAGGTTCCCGATCCGGCGAGCGCCGCGACAGAGATCGATCGCAAATCGTTCGAGCGGGCGCTGGAATATATGGACCTGAAGGCTGGGACCCCGCTGGCGGAGATCGCCATCGACCGCGTCTTTATCGGGTCGTGCACCAATGGGCGAATCGAAGACCTGCGCGCCGCCGCACGCATCGCCGCGGGCTACAAGGTTTCGACGCATGTCAATGCCATGGTGGTTCCGGGCTCGCAGCAGGTCAAGGCGCAAGCAGAGAAAGAGGGCCTCGACCGTATCTTCAAGGAAGCAGGATTCGACTGGCGCGAGCCGGGCTGCTCCATGTGCCTGGGAATGAATCCCGACATACTTTCGCCGGGCGAGCGCTGCGCTTCGACCAGCAATCGGAATTTTGAAGGCCGTCAGGGACGCGGCGGGCGCACCCACCTGGTTTCGCCGGAGATGGCCGCCGCGGCCGCAATCGCCGGGCACTTTGTGGACATTCGCAACTGGCCCGTTCACGAGCCTGCCGGCGAGGAGGTAAAAGCCTGATGGAACCGTTCAAGACTCTAACCTCGCTGGCCATGCCACTCGATCGCGCTAACGTGGATACCGACCAGATCATACCCAAGCAGTTTTTGAAACGCATTGAGCGCACCGGCTACGGAGATTTTCTGTTCTTCGATTGGCGACAGACGCCGGACGGCCAGCCGATTGCCGATTTTGTGCTGAACGACTCACGTTACAAGGGCGCGCGGATTTTGGTAGCCGGCAAGAACTTCGGCTGCGGATCGAGCCGCGAGCATGCGGCGTGGGCGCTGAGCGATTTTGGATTTCGCGTGGTGATCGCGCCGACATTCGCCGACATTTTCTTCTCGAATGCGGGCAAGAACGGTATTGTTCTGGTTCGCCTGAGCGAAGAAGAAGTCGACACTCTCCTCCAGAAGGCGCAGAAGACGCCAAACTATCAGTTGACGGTCTCGCTCGAAGCGCAGACGGCGACGGACGGGCACGGCTTCACCGCACAATTCGAGATCGACCCTTTTCGCAGATTCTGCCTGCTGGAAGGGCTAGACGATATCGGATTGACGCTGCGTCACGCGGCGGAGCTGGACAAGTTTGAGAAGCAGCACGATGAGGCGGGGTGGCTGAAGGCAAGAGTGGTCGAGGCTGACTGAACGACATGACCAAGCTGGAAGAATTGCGCAAGACCTTTCACCCAGGTTGCATCACAACTTTATTCGTTGGCGAGTCGGCGCCAGCAAGTGGCAGGTTCTTCTATCGCGGCAACAGCAGCCTCTTCCGCGCAATCAAGCGGGCATTTGGAGATAAAGAAACATTTCTTGACGATTTCAAAAAGAGGGGCTTCTACCTTGACGACCTGGTACTCACGCCAATCAACAAGCTGGAAAGTCATGAGCGTTCCAGGCTACGCCAAGAAGCTGTTCCGGAGTTGGCAAAACGGCTGATCGAATATGAACCGAAGGCGGTGGTGGTGGTGATGCGGGCGGTTTTGCCGATGGTTCGGAAGGCAATGCGCATCGCCGGCATTTCCTACGAGCCATTCTGTGTGCCGCATCCTGCCTTTGGAAACTGGGCTCGCTTTAGTAACGCGATGACAGCGATCATCGATAGCCTGCCAGTTGCAGGCGGCAGCAATTAGAAAGGGCAGATTACGTGACGGTAGAAGGCAAGCGACAAAGCATTCCGTTGACCGAGGGGCCAAGCCGCGCGGCCGCGCGGTCGTATCTGCGCGGGGCGGGATTCAAGAGGGACGACCTGCACAAGCCGATCATCGGCATTGCGAATACGTGGACGGAGATTGGCACCTGCAACGTGCACCTGCGCGACATCGCCCAGGCGCTGAAGCAGGGCATTCGCGAGGCGGGCGGCACGCCGATGGAGTTCAACACTATCACCATCTCCGACGGCATCACCATGGGCACGCAGGGAATGAAGGCGTCACTGGTTTCGCGCGAAGTGATCGCCGACTCCATCGAGTTGATGGCGCGCGGCAATCTCTTCGATGGCCTTGCCGGCATCGGCGGATGCGACAAGAACATGCCGGGCATCATTATGGCGCTGTGCCGGCTGGATATTCCGGGGATGATGTTCTACGGCGGATCGATCGCGCCCGGCAAGCTGAATGGGCCGAACGGAACGGAAATCGACATCACAATTCAGAATGTTTTCGAAGGAATTGGCTCGCACGCTGCGGGCCGCATCGACGATGCAGGACTCGAAGCGCTGGAAGCGAATGCTTGTCCGGGAGCGGGCGCGTGCGGCGGGCAGTTCACCGCGAACACGATGGCGATGAGCGGCGAGATTTTGGGCATCTCGCCTATCGAGCTCTCAGGCGTGCCGGCCACTTCGCCCGACAAGCTCGCTGCAACGCGTAGGGCCGGCCACATTCTGATGGATGCAGTACGCGCCAACCGCAGGCCTTCGCAGATTATTACGCGCAAGTCCCTCGAGAACACCATTGCCAGCGTGGCAGCAAGCGGAGGATCGACCAACGCGGTGCTTCATTTGCTGGCGATCGCGCATGAACTGGGCATTGACCTCAGCATCGACGACTTCGACAGGATTTCGACGCGCACGCCGTACATCTGTTCGCTCACGCCGGCAGGCAAGTATGTGGCTTCGGACTACCAGGCTGCCGGCGGTTCGCGCCTGCTTGCCAAGCGCATGATCGATGCCGGATATGCCGATGGCTCGGCATTGACGATCAGCGGAAAGACGCTGGCGGAGGAAGCCGCGACGGCGAAAGAGACTCCCCGGCAGGATGTCATCCACACTTTTGAGAAACCCATCAAGCCGAATGGAGGTCTGGTGATTCTCAAGGGCAATCTTGTGCCGGAAGGCTGCGTGATGAAAATTGCCGCAGCGGGAAAGGTCGAACATCGCGGCCCGGCGCGCGTCTTCGACTGCGAGGAGGACTGCTTCAAGGTTGTCCAGGCTGGCGGCATCAAGCCCGGTGACGTGGTGGTGATTCGTTACGAAGGGCCGAAGGGCGGGCCGGGCATGCGCGAAATGCTGCAGGTGACGGCGGCTATCTCATCAAATGCGGAGCTGAGCGCGCAGGTGGCGTTGCTCACCGACGGTCGTTTTAGCGGCGCGACGCGCGGATTCACCGCGGGCCACGTGGCTCCGGAAGCATTCGTCGGTGGGCCGATTGCCGCAGTGCGCGAGGGAGACATCATCTCCTTCGACATTCCCAAGCGCACGCTCAACGTGGAGATCAGCGATGCGGAGATGGCGGCGCGGCTGAAGGAGTTCAAGCCGCCGGCGCTGCGCTGGCCGAAAGGCGTATTCCGCAAGTATGTTGACCGCGTGAATTCAGCGTCGCAAGGGGCAACGACCTAAGAGGAAGCGATTGGCTCTTAGCCTTCAGCTATCAGCTAAATCGTGGTGAACGAGATCGCATCATGAAAAGCGAACCAGCTGGTACGAGCACGAAAAACTGAAGGCTGACAGCTAATAGCTGAAAGCTGGTTTCTTGAGGAGCAGCACATGGGGACCAAGACGAACGGAAACGCAACGAAGGCGAACGAATTGCAAGCCAACGCGCACCTCACCGCACCCACTCCGCTTACCGGCGCTGAAATCATTTGGGCGACACTGGTCGGTGAAGGCGTCGACACAGTCTTCGGTTATCCCGGAGGGACGATTCTGCCGGCTTACGATGCGCTGCGCAAGTTTCCCATCCGGCACGTGCTGGTGCGCCACGAGCAGGGTGCGGCGCACATGGCCGACGGATACGCACGCGCCTCGGGCAAAGTCGGAGTGGCCATCGCTACCAGCGGCCCCGGCTCGACCAACCTGGTCACGGGAATCGCCACGGCGATGCTGGATTCCATTCCTATCGTGTGCATCACCGCCAACGTGTCTTCGAAGTTGCTGGGTACCGACGCGTTTCAAGAAGTGGACATCACCGGCATCACGCTGCCGGTGACCAAACACAATTTTCTGGTGAACAAGGTTGAAGACCTGGCTCAGGTGCTGCGACACGCGTTCCAGATCGCGCGGTCGGGGCGGCCCGGTCCTGTGCTTGTCGACATCACAAAAGACGCCGAGCAGACGTCCGCGATTTTCGACTTTGATGCAGCCAAGCCTAGGCCTTATCGTCCGCACCCCATGCTGCACGTTGGCGACGCGGAGCTGACCCAGGCTGCAGAGCTGATTCGCAATTCGAAGCGGCCGGTCATTCTGGCCGGCCACGGGGTGATCGAATCAGGTGCGATGGAACAGGTGCGCACGCTGGCTGAGCGGGCGCAAATTCCAGTAGGTCTCACGCTGCTGGGGCTGGGCGGTTTTCCGGCATCGCACCCTCTCAACCTGGGGATGATGGGCATGCACGGCGAGGCGTGGCTGAATCACGCCATTCAGGAGGCAGATCTGCTGATCGCATGCGGCATGCGCTTTGACGATCGCGTGACCGGAAAGCTCACCTCGTACGCGACCAAAGCCAGGAAGATTCACATTGAGGTCGACCCAGCCGAGGTGAACAAGAACGTCAAGGTCGATGTCGCGCTGGTGGGCGACCTATGCGAAGTGCTGGAGATGCTGCTGCCGCGCATTTCGGGGCGCGACGGTTCGGCGTGGCTCAAGACGATCGAAGCCAGCAAAGGCGCTGTCTCCGTGCGCGACATAAAGAACCTGCCTGATTCGGGGCACCTTTATGCGGCGCACGTGATGCACGATCTATGGCGCATGACCGGCGGTGACGCGATCGTCGTGACCGACGTGGGCCAGCACCAGATGTGGGAGGCGCAGTACTTCCACCACGAAAAGCCGCGCACGCTGATTACCAGTGGCGGACTCGGAACGATGGGCTACGCGCTGCCGGCGGCGATCGGCGCAAAGATTGCCTGCCCGCAAAAGGAAGTTTGGGTGGTGGCAGGCGACGGCGGATTCCAGATGACGGCCGCGGAGCTTGCGACCATCGTGCAGGAGAAGATCAAGATCAACATTGCCGTCATCAATAATGGCTACCTGGGCATGGTGCGGCAATGGCAGGAGTTTTTCTATGACGGCAACTACGAGGCTACGCCGCTAGTGAGCCCAGACTTCGTGAAGCTGGCCGATGCGCACGGCATTCCGGGGCGCACCGTGCGTGCACGCGCAGAGGTGGAGGACGCAGTCAAAACCGCGCGCTCGGCGGAGGGGGCGTATCTGCTCAACTTCCTGGTGGAAAAGGAAGATTCGGTATACCCGATGATTCCGGCCGGCAGTGCGTTGCATGAAATGATCCGCAGGCCGGATAGAGATCCGCTGGAAGAAAGTGCGGAGGACGAGTAAGGCAATGAAGAAGTGAAGGGAGTGAATAAGTGAACTGACGGTCGAGCTTTTCCTTCACTCATTTCACTTCTTCACTCGTTCACTCGCCAAGTGAGAGAGGCTCATCGTGCTTCATACATTCGTTGCATACGTTGAAGACTTGCCGGGCGTGCTGACGCGTGTGGCGTCGCTGTTCCGGCGTTTGAACATCAACATTCACTCGCTCACCGTTGGCCGCAGCGAGCGCCCGGCACTGTCGCGGCTCACGCTGGTGTGCGAGGCGTCAGCGGAGGCAGGGCACCGCATTCGCGCCAGCCTGTATAAACTGGAAAACGTCGTCGACGTGGACGACATTGCGCAGGCGCCGTCGGTTACTCGCGAACTGGCACTGATCAAAGTGGCTGCAACCCCGAGGAATCGCGCACAAATCTTCGACCTGGTTGAGGTTTTCCGTGCGCGGATTGTCGATCTCACGTCGGAATCGCTGATGATCGAGATGACCGGCGTGGAGAGCAAGATCGAAGGGCTGATTGAAGTGCTGCGCGAGGACGAGGGACGCATTCTGGAAATCTGCCGAAGTGGCAAGATGACCATGCGGCGTGGGCATCACTTGAGCAGCGTAGTCAAGGCCATGGGCGCTCAGCCTGACTCCGAGGCGACTGCGGCCACCTCGTCGCAGTGACTGAATACGACCAATAAGAAAAGGAACCCAAAAAGAATGGCAAAGACTTATTACGATCAAGATGCCGACCTCACGCTGATTCAGGCTAAGAAGGTGGCGATCATCGGCTACGGCTCACAGGGACATGCGCACGCGTTGAACCTGAAAGACTCGGGCGTGCAGGTGAAAGTGGGCCTGGCGGCCAACTCGAAATCGATTGCCAAGGCGCATAAGGCGGGGTTGGAGGTTGCAACGGTTCCGGAGGCCGTGAAGTGGGCCGATGTGGTGATGGTGCTGGTTCCCGACCAGACCGCAGCCAAACTCTACGCGGAAGAGATTGGCCCGAACATCAAGCCGGGCACGCTGCTCATGTTTGCGCACGGCTTCAACATTCACTTCAAGACCATCGTGCCGGCAGCAGGCATCGATGTGGGCATGGCCGCGCCCAAGGCGCCGGGCCATCGCGTGCGCGAAGTCTTTACCGAAGGCGGCGGCGTGCCGGGCCTGATCGCCGTCCATCAGGACGCTACCGGAAACGCGCATGCTCTCAGCCTCAGCTACCTCAAAGGCATTGGCTGCACTCGCGCCGGGGCATTGGAGACGACGTTCAAAGAGGAGACCGAGACCGATCTCTTCGGCGAGCAAGCTGTGCTGTGCGGCGGCGTCAGTGCCTTGATCAAGGCCGGCTACGAGACGCTGGTGGAGGCCGGCTACCAACCGGAGAGCGCCTACTTCGAGTGCCTGCACGAACTCAAGCTGATCGTCGACCTCATTTATCGTGGCGGCCTGGCCTATATGCGCTATTCGATCAGCGACACCGCCGAATATGGCGATTACGTCTCGGGTCCGCGCGTAATCGGCCCCGAGAGCCGCAAAGCGATGAAGCAGATTCTCGCCGAGATTCAGGACGGGACATTTGCGAAAAAGTTTCTGGCCGACCAGAACTCGGGCAAGAAAGAGTTTCTCGCCTTCCGCGAGGCTGAGGCCAAGCACCCCGTTGAGATCGTCGGCAAGGAACTGCGCGCACAGATGCCGTTCCTAGACCCGGTCACGGTAGAGGAAGTGGCGAAGACGCGGTGAGGCGACGGTCAGCCGTCAGTTCTCTGCCATGGTCGCGGCTAGATTGGCGGCAATCTCCTGGCTCAAAGTCTCCGAAACAAGCTGCGCGGTAAGGGGCAGATCTGAACCTCGAATCGCGGCAGGGCCATTTCGCTTGACGTGAATGGCAGAACCTGCGACAGGACCGCTGAAGAGTGCGTCGATCTTACCATGCAAAAGACCCGCAGGCGTGGCGGCAATGGCGGCACTGGAACGTTGCTTCGGGCATTGCCAGGGTGAAGCTCAAGGCCGGGCAGAATGTACTTACCGGGCACATTGTTGCCGAAGGGCAGATGAACCTGGCCTACTTCGATTTCAAGAAGGTCGGCTGATCGGCGCAGAAAGCCTGGACCCAGAGGCATTCTCAGCCTGTACTCGTTTTGGTCCCCCTCCACGTTTGCCAAGCCCCAACCCTGTAAAATCTAGCTGAATCCCGCCCCATCCCGGCAGTGGAGGCTTCTTGCTTTACTGGCTGCTCTACGAAAAGCTGTTTCCGTTTTTTCACCCGTTCCGGATCTTCCGCTATCTCACGTTTCGCACAGCGTTTGCGTCGCTGACGGCGCTGCTGATCGCGCTCTTCATCGGCCCTTACGTGATCCAGAAGCTGCGCGAGTTCCAGATTGGCCAGTTTGTTCGCGACGATGGGCCGCAATCGCACTTGAAGAAGACAGGCACGCCGACGATGGGCGGAGTGCTGATTTGCATCGCGATTCTGCTGCCGACGATCTTATGGTCCGACCCGGCCAATCCCTTCGTATGGGTGGTAGTGTTTTCCACGATTGCGTATGGCGCCATTGGGTTCGCCGACGATTACATCAAAGTGGTCCAGCGGCGCAGCCTGGGATTAACGGCGAGGGCCAAGCTGCTTTGGCAGGGATTGGCCGGCGTAGTTGTCGCGGTCGCGCTGGTAGTTCTGGATCAATTCAAGACTTTCTCGACG
>JBEKPO010000051.1:0-30902 GCA_049520675.1 Occallatibacter sp.
CTCAGCGCGGCCGGTTTTCGGCTAACTGACGCGGAGTTCGCCGAGCTGGCCGCTGTGGTGCCGAAGCCTTACTGGCTGCGCGGCTAACCGGCGGGGCAACGTTCTTGCTTGCCGGACGCGCCTTCTTAGCCGTCGGCGGCACGTAGTGGAAACGAACGAGGTAGATCTTGTCGCCCGGTCCGTGCTTGGCCACCTTGAGAAGGTCCAGAACGCCCAGGAAACCCGATTCTCGTGCCAGCTCCGGCGTGATGTCGGGAAAACCGATCGGTTCAATTGAGTCAACCTCGATTTCGCCTTCTTCCATCCGATAGCGCCCGCCCGCCTTCACATGCGGCTTGGTCCAGATGCGCACGCTGCACGTGATCTCGCCTCGCCGAACGCCCTCCCGCAGCCGCTTGGTGAACATCATGGAGCGAGTGTACGACGACTGCGCTCACGACCAACGCTACCTTCTCTTTGTCTATTCTCCGCAGAAGGTGTGAAATGAAGCGTCATTCGCTTTGCCACGGTTGCTCGAGATGTTTCCGGTTGTGCTCCGCCCCGCGCATCAGCAGCACCACGGGAATGTTGAGCAAGATGAGGATACCCATCAAGAAAAATGCGTCGCCATAGCTGAGCAGCGCCGCCTGCTGTTGCAGCATCCCGTAGAGAAGGCCGCCGGCCTTCTGCACTGCGGTTACGCGGTCAACTCCCTGATGCGCCAAAAAGGGCGCGAACTGCGCCATGGCCTGCTGGCCAACCGCGCCTGAAGGCGTGAAGTGACTGCCCAGGACTTGCTGGTGAAACTGCTCGCGCCGCGCCATCATCGTGGTCACAAACGAAATGCCCATGCTCGACCCAATGTTGCGCATGGTATTGAACAGGCTCGTCGCATAGCCAGTCTCCGCTTTTGGGATCGGGCTCATAGTCAGCGTGGCCATGGGCACAAACAGGAAACCAAGAGCAAATCCCTGAACGATCTGAATCCAGAAGATGTCCCACGTGCCGGACTCAAGCGTCATGCGCGCGTAGCCGAAGAAACAAAGTCCTGAGATGGCGAAGCCCATGATCAACAGGCGGCGTGCGTCCCATCCTCTCCCCAGCAGAAAGCCCACCAGTGGCATGCACAGCGCGGTTCCCACGCCGCGCGGGCTGTTCCAGATTCCCGCGGTCGTTGCCGTCCAGCCCAGCAGTGTCTGCATGAACAGCGGCAGCAGCACCAGGCTGCCATACAGCACGAATCCCATGACCGTGACCAGCACAATTCCTGAGGCAAAGGTGCGCGAGCGCATCAGCTTGAAGTGCACGATCGGGTCCTTGGCGCGCAATTCGCGGAGCACAAAAGCCGCGAGACAAACGAGGGCAACGACGCACAGCCCGCGAATCAGGGTCGATTCGAACCAGTCTTTCTCCTGCCCTTTGTCGAGCATGATTTGCAGGGCGCCCATGCCCACCGCCAGCATACCGATGCCCCAGGCGTCCACGCCCATTGTCCGTCGCCGCAGGTAGTGTGGATCGTAAACATACTGCGAGATCAGCAGCAGGCTCACCACGCCCACAGGGAGGTTGATGAAGAAGACCCAGCGCCACGTCCACGTGTCGGTAATCCAGCCACCCAGTGTAGGGCCGAGGATCGGGGCCGCGATAATCCCAAGGCTCCAAAAGGCCATCGCCTTGCCCTGTTCCCTGCCAGGGAATTCTTCAAGCAGGACTGCCTGCGAAAGCGGCTGCAGCCCGCCGCCGGTGGCGCCTTGCACGACTCGGAAGAAAATCAACATGGGCAGATTCAGCGCCACACCGCACAGCAGACTCGACAGCGTAAAGCCAGTCACGGCCATCAACAGCACACGTTTGCGCCCCAGCACGCCCGCCAGCCATCCCGTAATGGGCAGCACGATGGCGTTGGCTACCAGGTAAGAAGTGAGCACCCACGTCGCCTCATCCACTGTTGAGGACAGTGAGCCGGCGATGTGCGGCAGGCTCACGTTGACCACTGACGTGTCGAGTACCTGCATGACTGCACTCGACATCACCGCGATGGCGATCATCCACCGGTGCGGGGGAATCGCCAGATCATCGAGAGAGGTCCGGGCCACGCCGCGTGGTGCGGTCGACGCATGGGAGCCAGAGACGCTTGCGGTGCCGTGAAGGGGCTCCGCCACGAGATTTGCCATAGGGTGATCGAAGACTAGTTGAGGTCCACCCCGGCACACAGTGTCGTCAATCACGCCCCCGCCGATTCCACACCCTCCTTCGCGGCCGGAGATTTACTCTATTAGCGAACGCTATGCTGCTCTCATCCCTGCGCGAACAGGTCCTCCATGCCAACCAGGAGATCGCTCGCCGCGGTCTCGCGCCGCACACCTTCGGCAACGCCAGCGGCATTGACCGGTCGGATATCGCCCGCTCTGGCCGGGGGCCGCTCGTCGTCATCAAGCCCAGCGGCGTCGACTATGCCACTATGACGCCGGCTGACCTCGTCGTCACCGACCTCGACGGCAGAATTGTTGAAGGCGATCTGCGGCCCTCGAGCGATCTCGACACCCACACGCTCCTCTACCGCGAGTTCCCCCAGATCGGCGGTATCGTCCACACGCACTCGGAGTTCGCAACCTCCTGGGCCCAGGCCGGCCGCGCCATTCCATGCCTCGGCACCACGCACGCCGACTATTTCCATGGGCCGGTTCCCGTCACCGAGCCGCTCTCTGCCGAAGAGGTCGCCGAAGCCTACGTGCGCAACACTGGGGCCGTCATCGCCCGCCTCTTTCGGCAGCAGAACCTCGATCCCGTCGCCGTTCCCGGCGTTCTCGTTGCCGGCCACGCTCCGTTTACCTGGGGCCAGACACCCGCCGACGCCGTGGAGCACGCCGATGTCCTTGAATACATTGCCCGTCTGGCGTTTCGCAGTGTTCTTCTCGGGGCGTCCGATTCCGGAATCCCGGTGTACGTTTCCGAACACCACTATCACCGCAAGCACGGCCCCAAGGCGACGTACGGGCAGCGCCCATAGGCGGCTTTTCGCGTCGGCCAAAGCCGGGTTGCAGCCTGCCACCACTCCTGGCCGATCTGATCCTGTGCAGCTTGTGGTGTGCTGCATCAACCATAGGTTTGAATCGGGAAAACGCCAATAACTCGCTACGGATCAAAAACCTACCATTTTCCATAGAACGATTCTCTTCCGCGGATTCCTCCTTCCGTTTTCTGCATCTCAGGCGCGTTCTTTTCTTGTTCCAGGTGACTTTTCCACGGAACCGGGAGTCCATTATCATGCGTATTGTCAGGCGATTGCCGCGATGCGCCTGGACTGTCGTCGCTTCCTTTCCGCGTGGCAACCCGCGTGCTTACAAAGTGTTGATCTCTTAGTTCCCTCCAGCTATGGAGACGAGCCTTCTCAATCGCGTGCAGGCGACGCTGCTGGCGCTAGCCACGGCAGCTCTGTTCGTGCTCGCGGTTCTGAATCTGCTTCAGGAGCGCCAATACCAGCAGCCCGACGACGGCGTATGGTGGAACGAGTCCCAGGGCGGCCTGCGGGCCGATAAGGTTCAGCCTGACTCGGCCGGCCAGCGTGCCGGCGTCCAGCCAGGCGACCTTCTGACCGGCGTCAGTGAGTCGCAGTCTGCTGCCGTAAAGAGTGTCTCCCGCATCTCCGATTTGGAGCGAGCCCTTTACAGCACCGGCGCCTACGGCCAGGTTTTCTATACCATTACACGTGACGGAATCCCTCTTGAAACGCCCGTCCGAGTCATTCCCGAACCTCTTGACCGCAACTTGCAGCTCGGCTTGCGCGTCATTGGCCTCATCTACCTGATCATCGGCTTCTACGTTCTTTTTCGTCGCTGGGGAGCGCCGCGCGCGACACATTTCTACCTTTTCTGCCTGGTTTCGTTCGCACTGTACGCGCTCAAGTACACCACGGCGTTCGATGCCCTGGATTGGACCGTTTTCTGGACCAACGTTGTCGCCGAGGCGCTGCAGCCCGCCCTCTTCCTTCACTTCGCGCTCAGCTTCCCTGAAGAGCGATTCAGGAAACTCCACCGCCGCTGGCTCTTGCCCGCGATCTACCTTCCCGGTGCTTGCCTTCTTGCGCTCTGGACGTGGTCGATTGCCACACGCGAGGCCACAAAGCTGCTCCTCGACCGGCTCAACCAGTTCGCCACCGCCTACGACGCACTGTTCTACGTGCTTGCCGCCGTGCTCTTCCTGCGCAGTTACAGCCGCGCCCACACTCCTTTGTTGCGCCAGCAACTGAAATGGGTCACTCGCGGCACTCTGCTGGCGGTTCTGCCTTTCACGCTTTTTTACGCCATTCCCTATCTGCTGCATCTTGAGCCGCCAAGGCTTCTGACCAATCTCGCCGGCCTCTCGCTGGTCTTTTTGCCGCTGACCTTCGCCTGGGCCATCGTGCGCTACCGATTGATGGATACGGACCTGATCTTCAAGCGCGGCGTGGCCTACACGCTGGCCACAGGCGTGGTTGTTGGAGCCTCCTCCGGCGTCATTGCGCTCAGTGCAGTGATGATCCATAGAGGGTTTTCCGAGCAGGCGCGCGACTGGGCTCTCGGAATCACCATTGTGGTCCTGGTGGCCATCTTCGATCCCCTCAAGCGCCGCATACAAGGCTGGGTCGATCGCGCCTTCGACCGCCATCGTTACGACTATCGCAAGGCCCTCGTTGAGTTCGGCCGCGGCCTCAGTTCAGAAACGGATCTCCAGGCTCTGCTCAACTCCATCGTTGAGCAGTTGCCGCGGACGCTTCTGGTTGCCCGGGTTGCGGTCTTCCTTGCAGAGGATTCGGGGCGCCTGCGCCTGGCCGCGGCGCATGGCTTATCGGAAGAGATTGACCAAAACCCAAAGGGCGCGGAGCACCTCGACCTTGGCTTCCTCAACTTCGATCATGCCAAGGATCACAACCACATCTTCATCGAGAACGCGCAGCAAGCCCTGCATCTGCCTGTGAAGCAGCAGCGGGCTGCAGCTGTACTGGACCTGAACTACTATTTGCCTTGCCGCGTTGCGCAATTTCAGGCCGTCGACCGGCCGAGGGAAGAGGCCGAAAGCCGCACCATCGCCGTCATCGGCCTTGGCCGCACATTGGGTGGCGACTTCCTCTCCAGCGAAGACGTTGAATTGCTCGAATCCCTCGCCAGCTACATTGGCATCGCCCTGCAAAACGCCAGCCTCTATGCTCGCCTCGGGGAAAAAATCGCCGAGTTCGAGCGGCTCAAGGAGTTCAACGAAAACATCGTCGAATCCATCAACGTGGGCATATTCGCCATCGACCTCGACGACCGCATTGAGAGCTGGAACGCGCAGATGGAGGCGATGTACGCGTTCAGCCGTGCCGAAGCCATTGGCCAGCCACTTCGTGCCGTTTTTCCTCTGGAGTTCATTGAGGCGATCGAAGAGTTCCGCGGCGAGCCCGGCGTGCATCATCTCTACAAATTCCGTCTCACAACGCGCGCCGGCGAGCAGCGCACTGCCAACATCGCCATTGCGCCGCTGCTGTCGCGCGACTTCATCCCTGTGGGCCGCATCGTCCTCGTCGACGACATTACCGAGCGCGTGACGCTCGAGACCCAGCTTGCCCAGGCCGACAAGCTCAGCTCCATCGGCCTGCTCGCTGCTGGCGTTGCCCACGAAATCAATACGCCGCTGGCAGTCATCTCCTCCTATGCGCAGATGCTTTCCAAGCAGCTCCGCGGCGATGCGCGCGCCGATGATCGACTGGGGCCCGTGCTCGATAAGATCACGCAGCAGAGCTTCCGCGCCGCTGAAATCGCCAACGGTCTGCTCAACTTTTCGCGCACTTCGACCACCGAGTTCCGCTCCACCGATTTGAATCAGGTGATTCGCGATACGCTTTCGCTGCTCGATCACCAATTCAAGACGGCGCAGATTCTGGTCGATCTCAATCTTGCCAAGGATCTGCCATCTATCCACGGCAATCCCGGCAAGCTGCAGCAGGTCTTCCTTAATCTGCTGTTGAATGCCAAGGAAGCTATGCCCGGCGGCGGACGCCTTCGCGTGGCCACGCTGGTCAACGGTCACGTTGAAGCGCTGGTTTCCGACTCCGGCTCCGGAATCGCGCCAGAAAATCTCAAGCGTATCTATGATCCTTTTTTCACCACCAAGAACATGCCCGGCGACAAGCGCGGCACCGGCCTTGGCCTTTCCGTCTCCTACGGCATCATCCAGGAGCACGCCGGCAAAATCCATGTGGAAAGCGCCATCGGCTCCGGCACAACTTTCCACCTCGAGTTTCCCCTGCTAAGGAAGTCTGTCCATGCCTGAGCGTACGACCGAAGATGATCTGCCCCTGAGCACGTCTTTTCCCGACTCTCCCGCCGATGAGGATTCCACCATCGCCTCCATCCTGGTGGTCGATGACGAGGCCGGAATTCGCGAATCGCTTGAAGTGCTGCTCTCTCTTGAAAACTACGCGGTAAAGACGGCTGGCGACGGCGAAGAAGGCATGCGCCTTCTGGAACACAACAACTTCGATCTTATCCTCCTCGACCTTGCGCTGCCCGGTCAGAGCGGCTTGGAGTTGCTGCCGCAATTCAAGGAGCGCCAGCCCGACGTACCCATCATCATGATCACTGCGTACGGCACCGTCGACAACGTCGTCGAAGCCATTCGCGCCGGCGCGGAAAACTTCGTTCAGAAGCCCTGGGACAACGAAAAGCTGCTCGCCGACATTCGCTCCGCGGTCGCCAGGCGCCACGCCGAGGAGGAAAATCTCCAGCTCAAGCGCACCCTCAAGCAGCGCTACAACTTCGCCAACATCGTGGGCAAAGGCGAGTCCATGCTCAAGGTATTCGATCTCATCGCGCAGGTCGCGCCCAGCCGTTCTACCGTTCTCATTCAGGGCGAGAGCGGAACCGGCAAGGAGATCATCGCCAAGGCCATTCACGCCAACTCCCCGCGCAAGGACAAGCCCTTTGTGCCCATCAACACCGGGGCCATGCCCTCGGAGCTGCTCGAGTCCACGCTCTTCGGCCATGTCAAGGGCGCATTCACCTCCGCGATCGCCTCGAAAAAAGGTCTATTCGAAGTCGCCAACGGCGGCACGCTCTTCCTCGACGAGATCGCCACCATGGGCCTCGACACACAGTCCAAGATCCTGCGCGTGCTGCAGGACAAGCGCTTCATGCACCTCGGCGGCATCCAGGAGATTCAGGTGGACGTGCGCATTCTCGCCGCCACCAACGTGGATTTGCGCCAGGCGGTGCGCGATGGCCGCTTCCGCGAAGATCTCTTTTATCGCCTCAACGTCATCACCGTCGACCTGCCGCCATTGCGCGCCCGCCGCGAAGACATCCCGCTGCTGGTGCAGCATTTCCTCAACCTCTACGCTAATGAAAACTCGCTCGCGCCGCGCAAGCTCTCGCCCGACGCCATGCGCGCTCTTGTCGATTACGACTGGCCGGGGAACGTGCGGGAGCTTGAGAATGCCATCGAGCGGGGCGTCGTGCTTTCCTCGGGTCCGATGATCGGCGCCGATCTGCTGCCCGGCCACATCACAGGCCGCAGCTTCCAGGATGCGCTCCTCGAACACAACCCCAACTCCTCGCTCTTCGACATCCTCGAGGTTATCGAGCGACGCATCATTGTCGAGAAGCTTGAGCGCTGCAACTGGAACCAGACCGATGCCGCCGAGCAGTTCCGCATACCGCTCTCTACCCTCAACCAGAAGATCAAGCGCCTCAACATCGAGATCCGCAAAAAGGGCAGGGAATAAGATCAGGGTTCAGGGCTCAGATGTCAGGGTTCAGACTGCAGTCCGAAGGGGAAAGCAGTAGTACACTGATCCCTGAAACCTGACACCTGGGACCTGCTTATGAGCTTCTATCTCTTCAAATCCGAGCCCGGCGTATACTCTTTCGACGATCTCGTGCGCGACGGCGAAACCGTATGGGACGGTGTCACCAATCCGACCGCCGTCAAGAACCTGCGCGAGATGAAATCCGGAACCAAGTGGATCTTCTATCACACCGGCGATGAGCGCACCGCCGTCGGAACCGGAACCGTGGTCAGCGTCGACGCCACCGATCCCAAGGTCCCCGTTGTTCGCGTCAAGGCCGGCAAGCGCCTCAAGCATCCCAAGACTCTCAACGCCATTAAGGCCGAAAAACTCTTCAAGAACTCTCCACTGGTCACCATCGGCCGTTTATCGGTTGTCCCGCTCACTGAAGAGCAGTGGGACTGGTTCCTGGCCTGAAGTGGCAATCTGCCGGTGCGAACGACGGAATCTCTAACTCGGGAAACCTCCCCAAACCCCCGATCACCGACCACCTGTCTTTAGCCACTCTTTCGTATTCAGCAGCTGCCGCTGATCCAGCGCCCAAACCTTGCCGGTCAGCTCGTCGGGCGCGCGCCCTTCGCGCGCCGACCGCTCGAATTCGCTGGTCATGGCCTGCATCTTTGCGTCAAAGTCATCGATAAAATTCAGCGCCAGCGCTTCGGGAATCATGGGCAGCTTGGGCGAGCCAAATTCGAGCTTGCCGTGATGCGACAAAATCATGTGCAGCACCACGGTCCGCAGCCGGCCGGGAAAATCCGGCAGCCCGGCGACGGTCTTCTCCACCAGGTTCGCGCCGATCTGAATGTGTCCCAGCAGCACGCCCTCAACCGTGTAGTCGAATCCCGTCTCCCACTCCAGCTCCCGCACTTTGCCGATGTCGTGCAGGATCACGCCCGTTACCAGCAGGTCGCGGTCGAGCAGGGGATAGTGCGCGGCCACGCGATCGGCGAGTCCCAGCAGGCTGACTACGTGTTCCAGCAAGCCACCGAGCCATGCATGGTGCAATTGCCGCGCCGCAGGCGCCTCACGATAGGCCTTTGCCAGTTCCGCATCCGCGAGCAGGGCCTGCAGCAGGCGCTTCAGATCGGGATTGGCAATGCTATCGACCGCCGACTCGAGCGCCTTCCACAACTCGGCGACGTCATGGGTGGTCGCCGGCAGCATGTCGATCCTGTCTGCCTCGCCTTCCAGCGCCCTGCGCAACTGATCCACTTTCAACTGCGTGCGATCTTCGAAGCGCGAGACGCAGCCCCGTACCTTGACGATGTCGCCACGCTCGAAGTCTTTAGCGATGCGCGGATCGGCCGGCTCCCACGCACGCGCCTCTATGGATCCGGTCTTGTCGCCAAGTGTGAGATTGAGGTAAGGCTTGTTGGCTCTGGTTGTCCGCTGCTGCTTGGCCAGAACCAGGAAAAACCCGTCGAAGAGCCGGCCGTCGTCGAATGCGGCAAGATCGGCAACAAAAATGTCTTTCATTCTGCCGAAAAGATTAAATCAATCGGCCCTTAAGGCCAAAAACAGGGCGGCTGCGCGATCTGCCGCGGCCCTCGCATATTACTTGTCCATCAGCGCGCTGTAGACCAGCGTTTGCAAATGACCCACGGCATCGCTGGCGGCAGGGGCGCCCATGTGCTGCGTCATGGCGATCACCACCATGTCTTCTTTGGGATCGATCCAGAACGTTGTGGTCGCCGCGCCGCCCCAGGAGAGCCCGCCCACGCTACCTAGTCCTCCGGCGGCGGCTTCGTTCTGCATCACAGCAAACCCCAGGCCGAACCCGTTGTCTTTATCGAGATCGGGAATTCCCGCCGGCTTCAGGTGATCCTGCCCCATAAACTGGACGGTCTGCGGGCTCAAGATGCGCATTCCATTCAGTTGTCCTCCGTCCAGGATCATCTGGGCAAAGCGCCAGTAGTCTTCCGCTGTGGCCACAAGCCCGTAGCTGCCTCCCATGTGCTTGTGCTTCTCCGTATAGCTGTTCACCGACCACGGCTGATAGAGCCACATGTCGCCGGGACGCCCATGGGCCTCGTCGATGGGAGTCAATTTGCCATCCTTCGACCAATAGACTGTCGCGAGGCGATCCGCTTTCGCGGAATCAAGCCAATAGCCCGCGTCTTTCATGCCCAGAGGGCCAAAGATTTGCTTCTGCAGGTATTCGTCGATCGGCATACCGGAAAGCACCTCCACCAGCCGCGCCTGTACATCCGGCCCAACGCTGTAGACGAACTTCGTTCCCGGCTGGTAGCGCAGGGGAATCTGCGAGAGCCGCTTCGTCATTTCCTCGAGCGACACGTCGAGGCCAAAGAGATCGGCCTTGACATATTGCTCATCGAATTTGCTCTGGTCGAGCCCGTGGGTGAAGCCGGCTGTATGACGCATGATGTCATGAATCGTCGGAGGACGCTCCAGCGCGACCGTTTCGTCGAGCGGACCGTCGGGATTGCGGAGCACGCGAAGGTTGGCGAACTCGGGCAGGTACTTCGAGAGCGGATCGTCGAGCTGGAATCGCCCTTGCTCATAGAGCGTCATCAGCGCCGTCGATGTGATTGCCTTGGTCATTGAATACTGGCGAAAGATCGTGTCCTTTTGCATCTTGAGTTGCTTCTCGATGTCGGCATAACCGAGCGCGCTGAAATGGACGATCTTGCCATGGCGCGAAACAAGAGTCACGATGCCCGCCAGATCGCCATGATCGATCTTGTCGGAATAGAACTTGTCGATATATGCCAGGCGTTCGGGCGAAAAGCCTTCATCCGCGGGCAGCGCCGTGGGTAGCGCCTGGGCGAATACGTTCGCCGCGACAATCAATGAAACTGCAAGGGAAAAACACGTCCGCATCCTTTTCGTCATTCTTTTTCCTCCGTTTTTCACGCGCGTAAAACTCGCGCTGCAGCCCACGCAGCGCACCAAGTGCTTCCGGGCCGGAATATTGCTGATTCTGAGGACGCGGGGAGCCTATCACAGTCCTCGGTGTGGAGCTCCCACCCTTTTCTGCAAAGGGCGCGGAAAAGGATGGGGCACCAGAGGATCTATTGCTGTGGCTGCGGTTGTCCCTGTGGCTCTTCAGGATGATCAGCAGGCGCAGGGGCCCCTGGGACAGGAGGTATCGGTGTCGGCTGCGGCGCCGCCTTCTGCGTCGTGTCGGCCGGTTTCTTCTTCTCCTCGCTTAAGCGCGTCTTCTCTGAGGTGGTTGGAGTCGGTTTTTTCTTTTTGTTGGCGGTATCGCCTTGAAACCCCAATGGAGCCGATTGAGTCTGCTGGTCGGCAACTTCCGCTGCGTCCGGCGCCGGAGCTGTCGCCGGCGCAGAAGTGGCGCCCGGCTTACTCTTGGATTCCTTGGCGCGTTCGCTAAACCGGGACTTCTTGGTCGGCGCTGTCGCCTCCAACGGATTCGCCGGCTGGTCGGCGTTCGATGCTGTCTCTGGCAGCGCGCCGGCGTTCTCGGTGGGAGAGTTTGTCGCGGCGGTTGGCAGAGTCTCGCGCGGCGCCTGGCCGTAGCGAATCTTTTCGCGCTTGCCAGGCTTTTCTGCAGCCTGTTGGGGGTTCTTGTTCTGCTTCTTATCGGCGGCCGCAGTTTGCTGCTTTGGCGCTGCCTGATCTGCGGCGGGCACCTGAGCCGCCGCAGGCGCAGTCGTGCCCGACTTCTGGCGGAAAGTGTGCGTACTCTCGCGGAACCGTGTGCGCTCCACCTTCGCCTTCTTCTTGGGCGCCGGCGGCGTGTACGCGCTGAAGCTTATGCTCGGATGCAGCTCGGCATATGTCGCTCCGGAATCGCTGTAGCCCGGCTTGATGAAAATCGCCGCCTCGTCGCGCATCTTGTTCTGGTAGTCGCGGAGCGCCGGCTCCATCTTGCTCATGTAGTAGGCTTGCTCGACGTCATCCTGTACCTCTTTGAAAGGCCTCGGGCCGCCGGGTGTATGCTGCGCCACCTTCAAAATAATGTAGCCCTGGCGCGTGAGAATCGGATCGGTGTATTGCCCTGTCTGCAGATCGAACGTCTGGTCTTCGAGCGCCTTAGGCAACTGGCCCTTCTTGTATTGGCCCAGATCACCGCCCTCTGAGGCCGTCGGGCCCTCGCTAAAGTTATGCGCCAGCTGGGTAAAGTCACCACCGGCGTGCAGCCTGGCCTCAATATCGTCAGCCTTAGCCTTGGCCGCCGCTAATTTTGCTTGATCGTCCGTCGGCGCCGCGATCAGAATCTCACTCAGCCGCTCGCTTTCCGGTTGAGTGTATTCCTGCTTGTGCTGCTCGTAGAAGCGCTCCGCTTCACCCGGCGTGATCTGCAGGTGCTCGCCCACCTCCTGCCGCATCACTTCCTGCGTGATGATGCCGTTGCGGATGCTCGCCTTGAAATCCTCAAACGAGACACCCTGCTCTCTCGCGGCCTTTTCCAGATCGTCGAGCGAGTCCAGATTGTATTGCTTGCGAAGTTCGTCCAGCTTCTTGACCAGTTCCGTATCGCCGGTGATGCCCAGGACTTTGCCCTTTGAAAGCCACAACTGCTGATCGATCAGGCTGCGCAGCAGATCTTTGCGCTCCGCTGCCATGGCCTGCATCGAATCGCCGCGCTTCCGCCCCTCCTCGTCCAGCTCGCCCAGGGCGCGGTCGTAGTCGGACTTGGTGATGATCTGGTCGTTGACCCGGGCTATGATGTCCTCGACGGTGGTCCCGCCATAAGGACTCTCGGGCGCGTTGGCTTCGTTCTGCCCGCGTCCGGTGCCTGAAATCAGAAGGATCCCGAGAGCCAAAACTGCGTAGTTACGAAGGTTTTTCAAGGTCATAGAGTCGCAACCGGTATGCGGAATTCGCCGCCTGACCGATAGACGTCATTGTAAATCCCTTGGCAGCGGCTTCGCGAATCTCGGGGTGCCCCCACCCCTCGGCCCCAAAGACTGGTCTTCGTCTGTGGAGGGCCTGGCGACGTTATTCTTGCGCCTGGGAGATGCCGTTAACCTCGCATTTGAGTTTTTGTTGTCTTCAAGGCGGGTATTTCGCTCCAAAATCGAGAAGCCAAGCACCGCTGCCCCATATTGCAAAAGACTTTGGTGTGTTTTAGCATTTTCTCGAAGAATCGGGACAGCTCTTTTGTCCACTTCAGTTGGCTCACTTCCCCTACCTCGACACAAATAATCTCGGAGGTTCAATAGGGATGCGAATGTCCAGTGGCCGAATCGCAATGCTGCTATATGGAGCCGCGCTTCTCGGCGGCGTGTCGTTCTGTTCTGCACAGGCAAGTGCCGTAGGCGATTCGCCGGCACAGGCCGGCGCAGCAAGTAACTTTGGCGGAGACTGCTGCAACGCCGCCGCCCAAAACAAGCTGGCGGGTACTTTGGGTTTTGTCGATATTGTCGGCATCAAACTGGGCATGACGCCGTCGCAAGTGATTGCGGCGCTCAAGGCCAACAGCCCTACGTTAGGTTTCAAGACCTTCACGACGAGACTGATTATGCCTTCGACCGATCCGGCGTTCGTGAAGGTGCCGCATTACATCGTTGCGCATAAATCGCCGGCTCCGGCTCCAGACTACAGCCAGGAGTACATCATTATCGAATTCACGCTGCCGCCAAACCCCCCGGTCGTCGACAGGGTCTATCGCAAAGTGATGTTTGCTGGCGGGAAGGGCGCGGCCAACGGCACATTGGTGAAGGCCATGGAGACAAAGTACGGGACAGAAACCAATATTAACGCAAACTCGTACCATTGGATGTTCCTGAACAGCGGACAGCCGGTGACCCAACCTTTGACCGGGACCAACGCTGCGTGCGAGGTTGTGAACGGCAATCAGGACGGGTCGTTTGGGAATCCGCCCGTCAACGACAACAATCCGAGCACCGAGTACGGCGACCAGCCCATCACGCTGCAGTACATGTCGCAGCCAGATAACACCGACGTGGGTCCCGCCTGCGACGCGTACGTATCCGTTTTAGGAACGACCCTCTCAGTCAACTACGCCGACCCAAGCACCGTGGCACTGGGCATGAGCGTGGCGATGCAAAGCGCGGAGTTGATTCACAACTCACGCGTTGCCACTCGCGCCTGGCTGCAGGCGGACCTCGACGCCAAGAACAATAAGATCAAGCAAAATGGGGCCCAGCAAGCCGCGCCGAAGCTCTAGGAGCCGAAACGATGCGTATTCCCATGGCTGTCTTGACCATGGTTTTGGCTGGTATCGCCGCGCAGTTGCCGGCGCAAAGCCAACCCGCAACCTCTCAATCCCCCGATCTGCTGGGCATCTACACGGGGATGCCTTATCTGGCGGCCCGGACGCAGCTTCAGAAGCATTCCACGACCGTACAGGTGGCTCCAGGCTCGGATCCGAGCCTGAGTTTTAATTTGCACATCAGCGACCCGAAGAATCCCGACATGATCGATGTTTACCTGACCCAGCCGCCGAACGATTCGACCGTCTGGATGATGACGCGAGCGTGGGTTTATTATCCGGGCGCGGGAGGGCCGCCCCTTGCTTTGAACAATTTGGTCGGGGCTCTGCGGGAGAAGTACGGCAAAGAGACGATGTCATCGGACCACCCGGTAAGCCTGATTCTTTACTGGATTTACGACCAGAGCGGAAAACTGCTTGCGACGGCTCCAGCGGATTTGCAAGCCTGCGACGGCGGACAATACATGAGCTACATCTCCAAGGGGCCGCCGCAGACGATGAACGATCAGCAGAAAACCTGCTACGCCTCATTCTTCGCTGTGAAGGCCACGATGAACCGCGGCAGCACCGACCCGCAGCTTTTGGGTTCGTATAACGTGCAACTGGTGAACTTGCCCTTTGCTTACAAGGCCGCGATGAAGACAGTCGCCGCGGCGAACGCGGCGGCAGACAAGGAAAAGCAGGACCAGAACAACCGCGCCAAGCAGAACACGCCGACTTTTTGACGAATGGCCTGCGGCAGGCCAGCCAGAAACAGTCGAATTGCGACTCGCGCGTGGCTGCAGGCCCACCTCGACGCCAAGAACAATAAGATTCAGCAAAACGGCGCGGCGCAACCCGCTCCGAAGCTCCAAGCCTCACTGGGCCGATGGTACCGCACGGGTAACTGGGTGGGAGATTAGGTGATCGCCGGCAATTCATTCAGCTTGAGTCGGCCGTCGAAGGCTGACCAAGCTACCCGGGCCGTTGCCGGCGCGTCAAATCACTCGGTGCTATACTCACACTGGAGACGGCTCCGCAAACTGGACGTGAGCGGCTCTTCCATCTCATCGGCCTTGCCGGATTCGGGCAAGGTCAATTTTTATCGGGGCGTAATCCCTCAGGCGAAGGCAGATGGGCCCGCATCGGGCCACGGGGTTCAAGCTCTGAAGATGCGAAGTCCGCTTCCCAAAGTTTTGAGCGGTCCGTCCGGAGGTCCGGTCTGTCCATGACTCCCCGTGCCCGTCGGTCGATCTTCACCCTGGCTCTTTTCTTTGCTGCATGCGCCATTGCCGGCGTCATCCTGGAGCGCCGCGTTGGCGCGCAGTCGTCGCAGGACGAGAGCCAGCTTCGCGACAGCCTGAAGTCCTTTACTGACGTTTACGCCATCGTCGAGCAGAACTATGCCGAGCCCATCACCGGCGACAAGGCCGACGACGTGATCTACGACGGCGCCATCCCCGGCATGCTGCAGGTTCTCGACCCGCACTCGCACTTCTACGATCCCAAGGCCTATGCCCATTTGCGCGAAGACCAGCGCGGCCGTTATTACGGCGTGGGCATGATGATCGAACAGCAGAACAACAAGGTGTATGTGCTCACGCCATACGAAGACACGCCATCCTTCCGCGCGGGAATTCATCCCGGCGATCTGATTTCGGCCATCGACGGCAAGTCCACCGACGGTTGGACCAGCGATCAGGTCGCCAAGTCGCTCAAGGGGCCCAAAGGCACGCATGTCCAGGTCACCATGGTCCGCGTTGGGCAGGCCAAGCCACTGGTGTTCGACCTGGTTCGCGACGAAATCCCGCATCCCTCCATCGACATCAAGTTTGAGATCAAGCCGGGCGTCGGCTACATCCACCTCACCCAGTTCCAGGAAACCACCGGCCAAGAGATGGAAGACGCCATCGATAGCTTTAACAACCCCAAGGGCCTGCTTCTCGATCTCCGCGAGAACCCCGGAGGGCTGCTGAGCCAGGCGGTCGACGTCTGCGACCATCTGCTTGCCAAAGGCCAGACCATCGTGAGCCAGCGCGGCCGCGCCTACTCAGACCAGAACTACACCGCGACCCACGGCAACAGCGGCAAGACATTCCCCATCGTTGTGCTGGTCGACCGCAACACGGCATCCGCCGCGGAGATCGTTTCCGGCGCATTGCAAGATCACGACCGCGCGTTGATCGTGGGCGAAACCACTTTCGGCAAGGGACTGGTTCAGACCGTGTACAACCTCAGCGAGAACTCCGGCCTGGCGCTCACCACATATCACTACTACACGCCGTCGGGACGCCTGATCCAGCGCAATTACGAAGGCGTGTCGCTCTACGACTACTACAACCACGCCGGCGCGCTCGGCCCCAACTCCAGCAATCGCGAGGTCAAGCTCACCGACGCGGGCCGCACCGTTTACGGCGGCGGAGGCATCGCGCCTGACGAGAAGATCGAGCCACCCAAGAACAGCCGCTTCCAGGACGAGCTCCTCTACAAGGACGTCTTCTTCCACTTCGCGCCCGTCTACGTGGCGGCGCACCCGGTCGACAAGAACTTCCAGGTCGACAATGCGGTGATGGCGGAGTTCAAGAAGTTCTTGTCATCGCAGGACGTCGAGTTCACTGACGCCGATATCGACGGTGCCTCCGATTGGATCAAGGCGCGCATCAAGAAAGATATCGTCACCATCCAGTTCGGCCAGCTCGAAGGTCTGCGCACCATGGCCGAGTGGGATCCCATGGTCCAGAAGGCGCTCACCTACATGCCCGAAGCCCAGGCCCTCGAAGACAACGCGCACAAGGTCCTCGCCGAAAAAGCGCAGGCGCGCAACACGCCCTCCCAGAGCGTAGCTTCGCAGCCTTAAAGCCTCACCTCTTCTTTCGGTTGCACCCGCATTGGGATGGCCTTTGTGCTGGTGCTCGATAATCCCGCCTCTCGGCGTGTTCTATGCCCGGCCATTCCGGCCGCTGGGCGTCCGGGTCAAGAGCTGCTTTGAGCAGAGGCCGCGCAAGCCGCGGTAGTCGAGCGACGACCTTCGGTTGCCATTCGCAATCCTTGTGCTCTCTGAAGGCTCGAAGCCGACACGTCAACTCGCACGCGAACACCGCGCGGGCTGCGAAACACTCACCGAGCGGTTGTTTCTACTTCGGCGGAGGCGGCGGCGTAAAGATCTCGCGCTTGCGTCCAGGTTCCGGTTTCGGCTTCGGCTTGGGAGCCTTCTTCGTTTCTTTTCTGCCCTTATCTTTGCTTCCCATGCAGGCAAGCATGACACAGAAGCGCGGGTGTGAAAAGTGCTGTTCGATGTCCCACTGGCCTGGGTGCTCCAAGTCTCAGTTTTTGAGGCCTGAGAAAGCGGGATTTACTGGCCCGTGTTTCGACGACCGTGCCCCCTAGTGCTGTTCGTGACTGTGCCGCCAGTCCCAATACTGCTTTTGCTCGTCTGCGCTGCGTTTGTGAAAATCCCTGTGTTCGTGATGGGTCTCAGTCTCCCATTGGTTGTAGTACACCACCTCGCCGTTCCAATCGTGGTAGTCGTGATAGTAAGGATCGTAGACGCGCACGCTCGCCGTGCAGCCGGTCATCACCACCGGCGAAGCAATCGCTGCCGCAAGCAGAATCGTTGCAAAGCTCTTCAACAGGGAACGCATGGTTTTCTCCTCTTCTCGTTTTTTCGCTCCGTCGTTGTCAACCCTCAAACAAAAGCGGCGTCGGAAATCCAGACCAGGACTCCGTTTTTCGCCGCTCCACTAACAGATTCCCGCTTCGCGCAAAGGGTTGTTCATGCATCGGGGAAAATTTACGCTAATCGTCTATTTTCAATAACTTGCCGTCATCTCGATTCGACCGCGCAGGGCCCGCTTCTATCCACTCCTTCTGACCGATCGAAGAAATCTCATCGATTCACCAATCCGAATTGCCCCCTCGAAGCGTTACGTCTGCAGACAGCCTTCCCCGCCCGACCCCACTGCGCTGCAGTGCTCAACATCAACGTTCGGCCATCTACCCCAAACGGAGGTTCCAATGACCACTCTGCATCTTCCAGGCTCAGTCGATGAAATCGCGAAACAGCGCCTGGCTCGCCGCAAGTTTCTCACCCAGGCCGGCCTCTTCTCGCTCGGTGCGGCCACAACGCTCACCCTCGGCGCGCAGAAAGCATCTGCCGACGAAAAGGAATCGCAGGCCGAAGCCACCGAGGAAATCGAGCAATCGAAAGACACTGTGAAAGAGATCTTCACAGCCGCCTTGATTGCAGAAGACCTCGCCACCACGTTCTATTACAACGGGCTGATCGGGACGGTGATTCAGGATCCGAACCTTGCCGGCCCCGGCGGCACGGCGACCAGCGTCACCAGCGCCGGCAATGCGGGTAATGTCAACTACCTTCAGGCAGCGCTGACTCAAGAGATCGACCATGCCAACCTCTTTCGCTCGCTGCTGGGCATCTCTGCGGCAAGCGCCGATCCGGTGCAGACCTTCTACTTCCCCGCCGGCACTTTCGATACGCTCAGCGCATTCTGCGGCCTGCTCAACGCGCTTGAGAATGCGTTCATCGGCGCCTACCTCAACGCCATCCAGGAATTCGCGACAAAATCTGCTTCCCTGCGCGGAGGCTTCAATCGCTGGCGCTCACCTGAAGATGACGGCTTCACAGCCGAGCAGCTCGATTACTTCGCCAAGGTGTCGGCCACGATCATGGGCGTTGAGTCGGAGCACCGCGTTCTCGGCCGCGTCATCAGCAATACCAACCCGGCCAACAATCTCGCCTACGAATCCACCGATGGCCTGAATGCGGTGTACAACGGGCCCAACTCCGCGGTCGCCGCTCTCACTCCGTTCCTTACCTCGAGCACCGGCCCAGGCTACTCGCTTGAAACCGCGCTCGAAAACCAGTCGACCGTTTCTCTGCCAGTCACCGGCGCTCCGCCCGCATTCTAGGGAAGTTCGATGCCGCGGTAGACTCCCGTGCCCCATCCTTTCCGCGTCTTCCAGCGGAAAGGGTGGGATGCCACGCGCGCCTGAACCCTCCTTTGCGCGGCGCCCATTTCCGTTCGCCGGCCATTTGAGCGATACTTTGCGTATGGCCGGAACCTCTCAGCCCGCCGACCTCACTCGCGGCTCCGTTAAAGTCACCCCGGGCCCGCGTCTGCGCACCGCCATGATCCTGGCGATTGTCGCCGACCTGCTTCAGCTCATCGTCTTTCCCATTTTCGTTACCGGCGCCGAGTCGCCCGTCGACGACATCGTCGACGTCTGTGTCGGCGGGGTGCTTACCTGGCTCCTCGGCTGGCACTGGGAGTTTGCGCCTTCGTTCCTGGGCAAGCTTGTTCCCGGTGTCGACCTCGTCCCTCTGTGGACGCTCGCCGTCGCCAACGTCTACCGCAAAGCAAAGCCGCATGCCGTCGCGACAGCCAATACCGCGGGTACCGCGACGCGCAATCCCTAGCGGACGCGCCATCTAATCGCCTGCCTCAGCGCATCGGATTCGCGTACATCAATCCGCCCTGCGTCCAAAGCTTATTCATGCCGCGCTCCAGCTTCATCGGCGATCCAGAGCCAAGATCGCGTTCGAAAATCTCGCCATAATTGCCGACCGCCTCAATGGTGCGTGCCGCCCAATCGTCGTCGAGCGAAAGAAACTGCCCGTAGCCCCTCTGAGTTCCCAGCAGCCGTTGTAGAACCATGTCGCCGCTCGCCTTCATGGCCTTCACGTTGGCCTGGGTCACGCCGCTCTCTTCCGCCTGAATTAGCGCCTGCATCGTCCAATCGACAATCGCGGCCCACTGCGGGTCGCCGAGCCGGACAGCCGGCGCCAACGGATCTTTGGCGATAACCTCCGGCAAAATTTCGAAGTTCTGCGCCATGTTTCGAAATGCGATCCGCTCGTAGGCAAGTTGCGAAACATCCGCGCTGACCGCTGCGCAGTTGCGCGTCACAAACGCGGCTTCCATTTCGCCCTCTTCTGAAAACGGACCGGGAACAAAGCTGATCTGTTCGCGAAGCATGTATGCGGTCAGCTGACGCTCAATCTCCGTTCCGATGAGAAAGCAAATCTTCTTTCCTTTTAGATCCGCGATCGAGTGAATGCCGGCCGTCTTGTTCACCAGCAATCCCTGGTGGTCATAGAATATGGGTCGCGCGAAGCCATAGCTGCCGTTGCCGGTGCGAAGATTCACTGAAGCGGTGGCCAGCAGATCGATCTCACCCGCTGCCAGAGCCTTCAGGCTGTCTGCTTCGTCGCGAAACGGCTTGATGACGATCTTGGCATTCTCTCCCAATACTGCCGCTGCAACCGCCTTGCACAGGTCCATATCGAACGTGCCGCGATTTCCATGCGCGTCGTCCAGCGTGTACTCCGGTTCTTCAGTGTCGATGCCGCAGGTCAGGCTGCCTGCCGCGCGAACTCTCTCGAGGGTTGTGCCTGCGTGTGCTTTGCACACCGGCAGTGCGATCGCCAAGGATGCAATCAGAAGCAACATCGGCCACCTGCGTTTTTCCATGATCGCTTCGACCGATTCCCCTTTTCCAAATTACACAAAGTTGCAGGCGCCCCGCTGCTCGCAGCCGCCGTCTTTCAGGAACAGCTCAGTTTGTCGGCCAACCCGGTGTCGTGGGTAGTCCGGGATTGGTGCTCGGCCGCGGATTGAAGTCTGCCGGCGCGGGGTCGACTACCCTTCCGTTGACGATATCGGTAGGCGTGATGCGGAGAACGTGGCAGCCCCGACCCGCCAGGTGCGGCATGCTCTTCACCGCTCTCTGCGGAATCATCGCGTACCAGAAGGGAAGCGGAGCCGCCTTGCCTCTGAGCCGGTCGTCGTCAAACGCCGAGAACAGCCACCCGATCGGAGTGTCGGCGCCATCGCTGGGCTCGAGATACTTCTGGCCATAGGTCGCCAGGCCCTTTTGCTGCGCGGCGGCTTCATCGGGTAGCTCAGCAAGCGGAGTCAGGTTGAACAGCTTGTCGATGAATTTGATGATCGACCCGTGCTCGGTGGGCTCGTGCGAAATCGCGTGCACCTTCGCGTAAGGCGAGATCAGGATCATGGGAATGCGCGGGCCTTGCTCCAACGCGCCGTTCGACGGATCCCAGGAGCGAATCGACGGCTGCGTGTGATCGTAAAGGCCGTCGGTTTCGTCGTAGGTGATGATGATCGCGCTCTCCGGCCAATATTTGCTCGTCGCAATAGCGTTGATCGAGTCGGCCAGCATGGCTTCGCTGATCTGTGCGTCTGAATAGCCCGGATGGTCGTCATTGCCGGGGAAATTCGCCTGCGTTGAAGGGCTCGGCGATAGCGGCTTCATGCCGTCAAGGTTTCCGTATCCGCCGCGCACATAGAACACGCCGCCTTCTTCGGGCAGCGCATTCGCCTTGATTGCAGCGTAAAAGTCGCCCAACCCCTTCAGGTGTGCCTTGATTTCAGCGGGGTTGTTCGCCTCATACCCGAAATATTGCGGCGCATCGTGATGCGCGATGTAGTTTTTGTGCGTTGCGCCGATCGGGGGATCGGTCGGTTCCTGGTCGTATCCTTCCTGGTACCAAGCCCAGTTGACAGGCTTATTATGGTCGCCGGCGATCTTAGCAATATCGTCCTGCACGTCGGCAAGATCGAACGCCGGGTCCAGATCCTGCGCCGTGGTGGCTTTGATCTGATTTCCCATGAACGACAATCCCAGGCTGGCATAGGTCAGATTGGAGGCTGGAGCGGTTGCGCGAGCGCCGCCCTTCGCTGTGGGCTCGAAGTTGCCCGTCGGCGTCTGCGCCAGCGTGTTCAGCGCCGATCCCCAGAACGGCTGAGGATCGCCCGTCATGGGCAGTTGGGCGTTCGTGGTTGTCACGTTGCTGCCCAGCGATGGATGCTCGACCCACTCTGTCACACCCGACTGTCCTGAAAACATGGCCAGCGCGTTTGGCGTCGACGGCCCGATCACGGTGTCGAAGAAGTTGTCGAAGAGCGTGAAGCGATCCGCATAGCTCCACAGGAACGGCGCTGTGCCACAATCCACATGGCTCACGACGAGCTCGCCCATTTGCTTCTGCGCCAATGTCGGATTCGGTCCTACATAGGTTTTGCCATCCGCGCTTAGTTTTCCCGTCAATCCCTCCTCGACAAAAGCGTACCGGTCGTTGCGCGCCAATTTGCTCGCGTCCAGGTCGAGTTTGGCGTCCATCGCCGTGTGCCCGTGGTTCACACTGTCGATGTCTTGCGGATAAAGCTGCACTGTTTGTCCCGCCGTATTGGCGATCGTCTGGGGAATCAAAAACGGCGAGATGCTGATGACCTTGCCATTGGTGTCGACGATCGGCTGCACGAAGCCGGGCGTCCTGCTCACCGGCTGCGAAAAAAGCCCGCGCGCCCCGGGGTACGTTCCGAAGTAGAAATCGAAAGAGCGATTCTCCTGGAAGAGCACAAAAAGGTACTTGATCTTCTTCTTCAGCAGTGCAAGCTTGTCGGCTTCGCTCAAAGGCTGCTGACGAGTGAATTCCGAGGTGAAATGAGAAACCAGTGGGCTTGAAGGTGGTCCGAGCTCGACGACCTTCTCCGCGCTCCGGTTCTGAGCTGCAGAGGCCAGAGGCTGCATCGCCAAAATGGCCGCCATCGTTGCAGCGCATCCCGCTTTGGCTAACTCCATCGCATTCATTGGGAGGTCCCTTGGTTTGGTTTGCGCTGGCTACTCTGCGCCGCGCTCACCTGTTGCCCCGCTGACTCGCTATTCTGAGTAAACCATGACCTCTCATCAAAATCCTCTTCGCCGGGTCGCTGTTTTTTGCGGCTCCGCCTATGGAAATAATCCTATCTTTCGCTCCGAGGCCCAGGCCCTTGGAGCCGCCATTGCACAGACCGGCCTGGGGCTGGTTTACGGAGGAGCCCGCTGCGGACTCATGGGAACTGTTGCCGATGCTGCGCTCGCCGGCGGAGCGGAAGTGACCGGCGTGCTCCCCGAAGTTTTGCGGGGCCGCGAGCTCGAACACAACGGCCTCACCCGGCTCGAATTCGTATCCTCGATGCACGAGCGCAAGGCGCGCATGCACGAATTGGCCGACGCAATCCTCACCCTGCCCGGCGGCTACGGCACGCTCGATGAGTTGCTTGAAGCAGTCACCTGGGCGCAGATCGGCCTCCACTCCAAGCCCTGCATTCTGATCAATACGGCCGGCTTTTGGGACGGCCTGCTCGATTTCATCGATACCGCCATCGCTGCCGGCTTTATCTACGCAAAAAACAGATCGCTTCTTCGCGTTGCCCCGACCGCCGCCGCCGCACTGCAAATGGCCATCGACGAGATTTAACGTACCCACCGAAGAACGATGCAGTTTTGTATCAGGGCACGGCTTCAGCCGGGCCGCCAAAACCGGCACCATTTGATACGGGGCTTTAGCCCCTGCACGTGCGTGCCCACCTCGCACCGCCAGCGCTATCATGTCCACTATGTCTACCAAGCTCCGCTTCGGCGTCATCAGCACCGCGAACATCGGCGTCAAAAAAGTGATCCCTGCCATGCAGCAGGGCAAGCTCACCACCGTCACTGCCATTGCCTCGCGGGATATCGCCAGGGGGCGCGAAGCCGCCGCCCAGCTCGGCATTCCCACGGTCTACGGATCCTACGAAGAGTTGCTGGCCGACCCCGACATCGACGCCATCTACAATCCGCTACCCAATCAGCTTCACGTGCCGCTCGCCTTCAAGGCCGCAGAAGCCGGCAAGCACGTGCTCTGCGAAAAGCCGTTGGGTCTGGATGTTGCCGAAGTCAAGACGCTTCTTGGCGTCCGCGACCGCACCGGCGTCAAAATCTGCGAAGCCTTCATGATTCGCAGTGCGCACCAATGGCTACGTGTGCGGGCGCTGCTCTCGGAAGACCGTATCGGTGAGCTGCGCTCGATCGGCGCCTTCTTCAGTTACTTCAACACCGACCCCGCCAATATCCGCAACCGCGTAGAAACCGGCGGCGGCGCACTCTACGACATCGGCTGCTACTGCATCCAATCCGCGCGCATCGGCTTCGGCGCCGAGCCAAACCGCGTCGTCGCGGCGCTCGAGCGCGATCCGCAGGCGGGTATCGACCGGCTGACATCGGCCCTTCTCGACTTCCCCACCGGCCACGCCATCTTCACCTGCGGCACGCAGTTGGTTGCCTACCAGCGCGTCAACTTTTTCGGAACCCGCGGCCGCATCGAAATCGAAATTCCCTTCAACGCCCCGCCCGACCGTCCCAACCGCATCTTCATCGACTCCACCGGCGACTTGAGCGGAAGCGGCATCGCGACCGAAGAGTTTCCCGTCAGCGATCAATACACGCTGCAGGGCGATGCCTTCGCCAAAGCTGTTCTTGAAAATACCGAAGTGCCGGTTCCGCTTGAGGACTCCATCGCCAACATGGCCGTCATCGACGCCATCTTCCGCTCGGCAGAATCAGGCCAGTGGGAAAGGCCGGAGCGCTAGCAAGTCCGCACCAGAAACGAATTGTCATCCTGAGCGGCGCTCGGCCCGAACTCGGAGCCAAGCGAAGTCGAAGGACCTGCATTTAGCCGCCTTGGCTTATGCGACGCACTCGGATTTACCACGAGCGCAGACTCTACTACCGTTGCGCTACGCCACCTGCGCCGCAGTCGCGCACTCTCTTAGATCGTTGACCAGCGCATCCATCCGTTGGGGATCGCTGTCCCAGGCGAACATGAAGCGCGCTGCACCGCCGATGAAGGTGTAGAAGCTCCATCCGCGGGCACGGAGCTGCTCGAAGATTTCATCCGCCGCTTCGACGAACACCGCATTCGCTTCCACCGTCTGCGTCATCTTCACTCCCGGAATTCCCGCGATCTGCGCCGCAAATTCCCGCGCGCACCGGTTGGCGTGCTCGGCGTTGCGCAGCCATGCGCCGCTATCGAGCATGCTCACCCAGGGAGCGGAAAGGAATCGCATCTTCGACGCCAGTTGCCCCGCCTGCTTGCAGCGGTAGTCGAAATCCGTGGCCAGCGCCCGGTCGAAAAACAGAACGGCTTCGCCGATGGCCATGCCGTTCTTGGCGCCGCCAAAGCACAGCACATCCACGCCGCGCTTCCACGTCACCTCTGCCGGCCGGCAGCCCAGGCTCGCCACCGCGTTCGAAAACCGGGCCCCATCCATATGCAGCGAAAGCTTGTGGGTGCGGCACGCATCGGCGAGCGCGTCCAGTTCGGCCAGCGTATACACGCGCCCCGTTTCGGTCGCCTGCGTGATGGTCACCACTCTTGGCTTGGGATAGTGAATGTCGCTGCGCTTGGTAGCCAGCTCGTGGACCGAATTCGGCGTCAGCTTGCCCGACTGGCTTGGCGCAGCCAGCAGCTTCGAGCCGTTCGAGAAGAACTCCGGCGCGCCGCACTCATCCGTCTCCACGTGCGCCTGGTCGCAGCAAATCACGCTGTGGTACGACTGGCACAGCGACGCCAGCGCCAGCGAGTTGGCCGCTGTGCCGTTGAACACGAAGTACACTTCGCAATCCGTCTCGAACAGCTCACGAAACGCATCCGCCGCCTTTGCCGTCCAGGGGTCGTCGCCGTACGACGTCACATGCCCGCGGTTCGCAGCTCCCATCCCCTGCCACGCCTCAGGACAAATGCCCGCATAGTTGTCACTTCCGAACTGCTGTTGCAGGCTCCCTGCCTCAATGCCGTCCATGCTTCAACCTTCTTCTCTGAAAAATGCGGAAAGAGCCCCGCCTGAGACGCGGAAATCGGCGTCACTCTTCATTTTATGGGCGCGGCGGGTGAGAATTCGTATCGCGCAGCAAGGAAGCTTAGCGAGCGATGACCGAACGGGCAGTCTGAGGAGGAATTGGAGGCGCGGGCCGGGATCGAACCGGCGCATAAAGGTTTTGCAGACCTCTCCCTTACCACTTGGGTACCGCGCCTCGGGCCGCCTGCGTCATGGGTTGCGGATCGCTTCAAACCACGATTCGTCTGGTTCCGGATGGAACCAACTACGCGGAATGGAGCGGGAGACGAGACTTGAACTCGCGACCCTCGCCTTGGCAAGGCGATGCTCTACCACTGAGCTACTCCCGCTTTGACGCAAGTTCGAGTATACCGGGCTGCAGAAGGCGGGTCAAACCTGCTCGGCACCTTTGAATTTCCTGCTTGGCGTTGGAAATGCGGCATTTCTGCGCTCGCCCAGAAGCGCTGCAGAGCCCTCTCCAATTGACCCGCCTCAGCCCTTCCCGTACACTAAGGTTTGCGAAGGATGCGCCTTGAAAGGCCCGCCCACCCGCATCATTTTCCCTGAAAAGCAGGATCGCATCCGCCTCGAATTCAGGGCTGGAGACTGAAGCAATATCATGGCAAATCACGTATCGGCGCTGAAGCGCACCCGCCAAACCGAGACCCGAACCGAAGTCAACCGCAACAACCGCAGCCGCGTGCGCACCAGCCTGCGCGCTCTGCGCGAAGCACTGGCGAAGGGCGACTCCAAAGCCGCGCAGGCGCAGTATCGCGCCACCGTTTCCGCGCTCGACAAGAGCGTACAGAAGGGCGTTCTGCACTCCAACACCGTCAACCGCTACAAGAGCCGCCTTAATGCGCGCCTCAAGGCTCTCGGCACTGCCAAGCCCGCGAAGCCGGCCAAGGCCGCCAAGGCATAGACGGCTGGCCACGCCCGCAATTCTCATCCAAGACCAGGAAAAAGGCCGGGAGCCATCCCGGCTTTTTGCGTTCGGACCCTTGCCGATTACGGGCCCTTGCGCAACATCGGCTTCAACACCGGGAAGATCGTGTCGGCAATGATTGCTGAGCCCTTCGCCGTGGGATGAATCCCATCGTTCTGAATCGATCCCGGAACCTGGATCAGATTGACGTAGAGCATCGGGATCAGCGCAACGTGATGGCTGGCCGCCAGGTCGCGGAACATCTGCTCGAATGAATGAATGTAATCCTGGCCATACTGCGGCGGCAGGGTGATGCCCGCCAGCACGATCTTCGCGTGTGCGCTTTGCAGTCCGGTGAGCACCCGGTCGAGATTGCGCCGCGACTCCTCGACCGGAAGTCCGCGCAATCCGTCGTTGCCGCCAAATTCTACAACCACTATGGCGGGATGCAGGCGCAAAACGTAGGGCAATCCGGCAACGGCGTCTTTAGTCGTCGCGCCGCTGGTGCCCTGGTTGACAACTTTGTAGGCATAGCCCGCGCCGTCGAGCTTCTTCTGGAGAAAAGCCGGATAGCTCTCGCCTTCGTCGAGACCGTAGCCCGCGGTGATGCTGTCGCCGAAGCAGACGATCACCTGCCGGTCCGCGGCCGGCCGATCAATAACCGGCCTATCCGCTGCGCGGAGAGGCGCGGGCAAGAGAGCGATCAGAATAAATGCAACAGGAACCAGTCGGCGAACGTCCACGTAATGAGTGTAGCTGGACGCTCGCGAAGCGCTCCTCCTCCGCCGCGCCCGGCCGAGATCGCTTTATTTACACTTGCAGTACAACCGGTCTCATAAATGGCAGTGCATTGCACCGCGCAAGGATGGGACCCAAAGACAAGGCGGGTCCCATGGGGTTGGTGAGTCGACAAGGTCGGTTTATGAGACCGGTTCTAGACTGGAGAACGCATTGATTCAAGTCAGGAACGCCGGAAAGTGGATTCAAAATGGCTCGCGGCGCGTCGATATTCTGCGGGGCATTTCGCTCGAGATTCCTGCCGGACAGTTCGTGGCGATTGTGGGCGCCAGTGGCAGCGGCAAAAGCACGCTCCTGGGGCTGCTCGCCGGGCTCGATACGCCCAGCGAGGGCGAAATCTGGCTCGACGGCGTGCCCATCCATAACCTCGCCGAGACCGAGCTGGCTGCGGTGCGCGGCCGCAAGATCGGCTTTGTCTTTCAGTCCTACCAGTTGATTCAAACCCTGACCGCTCTTGAAAATGTGCTCCTGCCTTACGAGCTCAATTTGCAGGGCAGCGGCCTGGCGCAGGCGCGACGCCTGCTCGACGAAGTCGGCCTCAAGGAGCGGATCGACCATTATCCAGTGCAGCTTTCTGGCGGCGAGCAGCAACGCGTGGCTCTGGCTCGCGCCTTTGTCGTAGAGCCTCCGATCGTGATGGCTGACGAACCCACCGGCAACCTGGATTCCACGAATGGCCGCTTGGTGCTCGATCTGCTGCTCGAGCGGAATCGCAAAGCTGGAACGACGCTGGTACTGGTGACGCACGACCCTGAGGTAGCGAGTCGCGCCGACCGCAAGATCGTGTTGAAAGACGGGCGCATCGTGGAAGACACGCTTCTTGGCCACGCCGACACTCTCGTCCAAGACCAAGAGAAAAACCAGGAGAAGAATGGCTAAGCGCGCACTCAGTTGGGAGCGCGCTGCTCGAATCGGCTGGCGCGATCTGAAGTCTGCACCCGGCAAGTTCGGCTTTGTCGTCCTGTCGGTTGCCGTGGGAGTCGCCGCGCTGGTGGGAGTGCGCGGCCTGAGCGACAGCTATAAGCAGACCCTCAGCGCGGAAGCGCGGTCGTTGCTTGCCGGCGATCTGAGCGCGCGCATGTTCCGCGAGCCGACCAACGAAGAAGCCGCCAAGATTGCCGTCATTGCCGGGCGAGACTCGGGTGTGGGCTCCGCCGGTCTACGCACCACCTGGGTTACTGAAACCATCTCCATGGCGTCTGTTTCGTCAGCCCCTGTGCCGATCCTGGTCTCGCTCAAGGCCGTCGATCCTGCGGAATATCCATACTACGGAACCGCCGAGCTCGAGCCGTCGATACCCCTCGACCAGGCACTCAAAGGCGACTCGGCCGTTGTCGCCGATGAGTTTCTTATCCGCCTCAGCGCGCACGTGGGCGATACTCTGCGGCTCGGCAGCAAGAACTTCATCATCACGGCAGCGTTGAAGCAGGAGCCGGATCGCATCAGCGCAGGTGTTGGCATGGGCCCGCGCGTGATGATCTCGCAAGACTCACTCGCCGGCACGGGGTTGATGGCCTTTGGCAGCCGGGCATCGCGCCGGCTGCTGGTCAAACTGCCTGCCAAGCTGCCCAACGGACTCAAAGATGACGCTGAGGCCGCCGCCGTGCGCAAGCAGCTTGAAGCGGCGCTTCCGGAGGCGCAGGTCATCGACTTTCGCGAGGGCAACCCCGCCATCAGCCGCGGTCTTGATAACGCGACTTCGATTCTCAGCCTCATCTGCCTCGTGGCCATGGTTCTGGGGGCGATCGGCGTGGCCATGGCCATGCACGCACACCTCGAGCAGCGCATGGACATGCTGGCCATTCTCAAGGCTCTCGGCGCAGATTCCTCCGACCTGCTCCGGATCTTTCTCTTGCAGACTTTGGCACTTGGCCTGGCCGGAGGCCTGCTGGGCGTTGCTGCGGGGTTGGCCGTGATGGTCGCCCTTCCGGCGGCCTTCGGCCAGTTGATTAGCTTCCATCTTGCCTTCAAGTTTCCCTGGCAGTCGGCGGCTGCGGGCCTGGCCACAGGCTTGCTCACAACGCTGCTCTTTTGCCTGCCTCCGCTCCTCGACGTGCGCGCCGTGCGTCCGGTGCTGGTTTTGCGCAGGCTGGTCGAACAGGGACCGGCAGGCATCGGCGGGTGGTTTGCGCGCTGGTGGGCGCGCCGCCTGCAGGTCGGAATCGCTGCGCTCGTCATTCTCGCGCTCGGGGCCATCGCATGGGCGCTTTCCGATTCCGCCAAAGTGGGCGCGTGGTTCGCGCTCCTGTTCACCATCACCTTGGTGGTCCTGTTGGTTCTGGCCGCGGTTGCTCTGCGCACGCTGAGCCTGCTGCTCGATCGCACTCGATTGCACATTCCCTCGTCACTGCGCCACGGGCTTGCCAACCTTTATCGGCCCGGCAATCAATCGGCCGCCGTTCTGGCCGCGCTGGGCACGGGCGTGATGCTGATTCTCGCTGTCTACCTCATGCAGAGAGGCCTGTTGCGCGATCTGCACGAAACCGCCGCTCCCAGCCTGCCCAATGTTTTTCTCGTCGATGTAAGGACGGATGAAGTCGCCGGCGTGAAGCAGTTTTTCGCTCATCAATCCGGCGTCAGCCAGCAATTGACACTGATCCCCGTTGTGATGGGAAGATTTGTTTCCGTGAACGGCCAGCCTGTCGAAGAGATGAAGAACGAGCACTATCCGCGCCGCATGCTGGAGAGCGCCGAGCTCACCTGGGCCAACACCCCGCCCGATGGCGACAAAGTGACCGAGGGCGCCTGGTGGACAAGCGCAAACGCCGATCAGCTTGCTGTGAGCGACGGCGTCGCGAAGCGGATCCACGTGGGCGTGGGTTCCACCATGGAGCTGGCGACAGGAGCGAATTCGCGCACGCTCAAGGTGGCCGCGATCTATCGCGCCGATGGCCAGCACCTCGGCGCGCGCGTGCAGTTCGTTCTTCCTTCGGGCCTGATCTCCGATCAGCCGTCCACCTGGTACGGAGGCGCGCATATCGACCCCAAACAGGTCGCTGCCATGGAGCGCGGATTTTTTCAGGCGTATCCTACAGTGACCGTCATTAACGTTGCCGACGTGCTGCTGCGCATCGAGAGCGTGGTCGACCAGATCACCTTCGTGGTAAGGCTTCTGGCCGGCTTTTCCATCCTTGCCGGGCTCACCATTCTTGCCTCCAGCATTGCCAGCACGCGTTTCCGGCGTATGCAGGAGGCAGTCGTGCTTAAGACACTCGGCGCAACGCGCATGCGAATCGTGCGCACCTTCAGCGTTGAATTCAGCGTCCTGGGGCTGCTGGCCGGCGCGGTCGGCGTGGTCTTTGCCAACCTGCTCACTCGCATCCTCTTGCGCCGGCTCGACGTGCCCTTTCAGTTCGAGTGGGTAGCAACCTTTGCGGCGCTCGCCGGCACATCGGTGCTGGCTACGGCCACAGGATGGATCGCCAGCCATCGCATTCTCGGCCTGCGTCCGCTCGAAGTGCTGCGCGAGGAGTAGCAAAGCGAATGAGGCTGGTTTTCATTTTCGGATTGCCCGCGACCGGGAAACTCACCGTAGCGCGCGAACTCGCCCGCCTCACCGGCTACAAACTTTTTCAT
>JBEKPO010000052.1:0-55546 GCA_049520675.1 Occallatibacter sp.
CGCCTGCGGTGCCCCGGGCAAGCGAATGAGAACACAACCTTCCTGAAGAACGACAAAGTCGGTCCTGATGGAAGGTACAACATTTCCCTTCGCATGGACTTCTACAACCTGTTCAACCGGCACTACTACAACATTGAGGGTTGCGGCGGAAACAGCGCTTCAATCGGCTCGTCCACCTTCGGTGAAATCCTCGGCGTGCAGGACAATCCGCGTTCCGCACAATTCGCCGTCCGGCTGGACTTCTAACCACTCCTTTCCCAGATCGACGTTGTTCCGCCATTCGCTGGATAGGGCTCAAGCTCCTATCCTGCGGATGATGCCATTGGTTGCGCAGTCGCAATTTCTCAAGAATTCCTCGCAGGACGAATTCTTCTGGCGCAGGGCAATCTGCGCTAGGATGGTAAGGCTCTGGAGTCATCCCGTGATTGGCTTGTTATCCGGCATTCGATCATGCGCTCGCGGCTGGGTGACTGCATTTCTCTGCTTTCAATGCCTGTGCATGGAAAGACCGGTGCTCGCGCAAGGCCCTTCCACCGTTGCACAGCACGAGTTCTATCTCGATTGTTCGGCTGCTGGCAATGGAGACGGATCGCTCAGCCATCCCTGGAATAGCCTTTCCGCGGCCGAGGCGCATCCATTTGCAGCAGACGATCGGATCGCTCTGGCTCGCGGCACGGTCTGTCACGGTAGCTTTGCGCCGCAGGGTTCTGGCACAGAAGGCCATGTCATCCGCCTCACGGCGTACGGTCGTGGAACGCGCCCGCGAATTGTAGCACCGGCAAGCGCGCGCCAGATTCTTCTGCTTTTCAATCAAGAGTACTGGCAGGTCGACTCGCTCGATCTCTCCGGCGGCAGCACTTACGGAGTCTTTGTCACCGGCGACAAGGGGTGGCTGCACCATATTTATCTGAAGGATCTCTATGTCCATGACGTCCACGGTAGCGCATTCAAAAACAAAGACAACGGCCTGGTGATTGTCGGCCCGAGTAGCGTGAATGTCTTCTTCGACGACATTCTCATCGATGGTGTCGACGCGGCCCGCACCAATCAATGGGCAGGCATTCTTGTGGGCGGCGGCAGTTTTCCATATAAAGACGACGCGCCCCTCAACACCAGCGTCCAGATCCGTAACTCCACGGCCCACGACGTCTACGGTGACGGTATTGTGCTCTTCCGCGATGCGCGAAGTTCAATCCGCGCCAGCGCAGCATGGGAAACGGGCATGCAGCCGACACAGGACGTTGGGACGCCGAATGCGATCTGGACCTGGACATGCAGCGATTGCGTCGTGGCTGACAACGAAGCCTACGTCACCGACAGTCCCGGCGTCGACGGCGGCGCGTACGACATCGACTGGGACAATACGGACAATACCGTCGAACGGAACTACGCGCACGACACGGAGGGATACTGCATCGCTGTTTTCGCCGCTGGATACGTGACTCGCAACAGCGAGGTGCGAGGTAATCTTTGCGTTGACAACGGCCTCAGCCCCCGGCTCGGTGAACTGCAGGGGGCCATTTTCGTGTCCACCTGGAATGACGGCGTGATTCGCGGCCTCAAGATTGAGCAGAACAGCATTCTATGGAGTCCGCGCACTCCGGGTGCAGCTGCCATCGTCAGCAACGCGCAAATCGACGGCGCCGCTCCAGCGGTGTTTTCCGAGAATCATGTTGAGTCGACCTCGGCGTTGTTGTATCGAGTGAATGGATCGTGGGCCGCATCGCATAACGACTATCGCACCGGCGGCGATCCGGTGTTTACCTTGGGCGACCGGCACGATGTGAGTCTCGCTGACCTGCAATCGGCGGGGAATGAGACAGGAAGCTCTCTTGAGCGGGTGGCGATGCCTACGCTCGAGAGCGCGCTACATATTGAAGCCGGCATCGATCCCGCACTCGATGACGACGGCCTGCTGATGCCCGAACCGTGCGGACAATTGCTGGTGCTGCGCAGCCTTGCGGGCCAATACCATTCCCAACGGCTGACAATCACCGTGCATTTACCGGCACGAAGCCCGAGCGACGCCGAGATCAACGCCCTTGAGGATCTGGAGAGTGTTTATCCGGGCGCCTTGCATTTCGAACGCGATGCCTCAATCACAAAGGATGCTTCATCCGGTGGAACCATTCGGTTGGAATCTGTCACTGGGCGCCTGCTCGCCGAGTGGCATGGATTCCAGAACGCCGCGACCCTGGGCGGTGCGGTACGCGCGCGCCTCGGCGCACCTGATTATTCACATATGCAAAAACTTGTCGCACCGGGAGGCCAGGAATGACCAGGCTTCGTCGCATGAAGCTTTGGCGTACGCAGGTGACTCACAGAGCCTGCTCGACCGCGGTATGCGCCGGTTTCATGCTGGCGAGTTTTTCGGCTCCGGCGCAGAATGAGCCAGTTCCTCCGGCGATCTCCGCTCCCATTTCGGTGTATAACAACTGGTCGTCGTACGATGAGCTTTCCGACAATATACCGCTCACTGAAAAACTGGCGATGCGCGAGCTCGATGAGCTGCTTCGCCTGAAGCGCGCGGGCGTGCGCTTCGACTACTACATGATGGACGCCTTCTGGTTCGCGCCCGACGGAGCCTACCGCACCTGGCGCAAGCCGAATTGGCCAAACGGGCCGGACGCGTGGATTCAGAAGTGCCGTGAGAATCGCGTTCTGCCCGGCCTGTGGTTCAGCACCAATACGCTGGTGAAGATTCGTGCTGCACCCGCATGGAAGGACTCGCTCAATGCTGACGGCGGCGCCATGTCGTTTTTCGAAGGCGGCTTCCTGCCCGATTTCATGAACGCGCTGCAGTTCTGGTACGACCATGGAATCCGGATGTTCAAGTTCGATTTTGTCGATATGACGGCTGCGACCGCAGCCGACGCTGCCAGGATGAGCAAGGCAGAGATCAAAGAGCGCAATGCCATAGCCTTTCGTGAAGCGTTGCTGGCGTTTCGAAGAAAGAACCCCGAGGCCGTCCTGCTCGCGTTTAACGGCTTCGGCGGTACGCTCGACAACACCTATTCATCGTTGCCATTCAGCGATCCCACTGATTTGCGCTGGCTCGAAGTTTTCCAAATGGAGTACACTGGCGACCCGCGTCCCTCTGACGTGCCGGAAGCCAATTTCTGGCGCTCGATGGACATCTACAGCGATCACATGGTGCGTCGATTTGAGCAGCTTGGTTTTCCCCTGGAGCGCATCGACTCAACAGGATTCATGGTGGGCAAAACAGGCACGATTTACTATCGCGCGATGCATGCGTGGAAGGGCGCGTACATTCTGATGATGGCGCGCGGCGGTTGGGTAAACACCGTCCACGGCAATCTGGAACTGATCGATGGCCAGGACGCGCGATGGATGGCACGCGCTCAGTCGCTTTTCTTCGAGTTGCAGGGACTCGGCCGCATCCACACATTCGGCGGCGTTCCCGGAGATGTCGAACCCTACGGCTTTGGAGGCGTGACCACGCGCGGGTCGGTTTACGTGGTCGTCAATCCGGGCCAGACAGTTGCCACCATCAAGTTGCCGAAGCTGGCGCCGGATCAACCTGCGCTCGGTGCAGGCCGCATTCAATTCCGCGACGCTGGATTTCGGCTTCGGCTCAACGGGACGCAAATCTCGCTCGGCCCCGGCCAGATGGCGATCGTGGGTTTTGGCGCTTACGCGTCCCCGACCTATGACTTTGGAATCCAGAGCGATGTCGTGATTCCGCGCTCCATCTCGCCGTTCCCGATTACCTTTCAAGACGCCGGCAAAGGAACGATTGAAGCATCCATCGATCCGCCCGCGCATGGGGTGATTCGCATTGTTGTGCAAGAAATGACTCCAGATGGGAAGCTGCGCCGAACCTGGGCAGGTGGGCCGCCATCGGGTGAAAACATGGGCAAGGTCTTTGCGCTCTCAGCTTCGCAAAACGGTCGTTCAGTTCCCGTTCGCATCGACTACGACAAGGTGATCTGGAGCGGTCTGAGCTGGGCCGTTGGCGAAATCGATGTGAATGACCTGACTCCTGGGACGCCGCTCTTGCTGCGTTTCCACTCCGGAGAAAAAGATCCGATTACGCTCAAGGGCGCGGCCTATCTGGTCGGGTACTGAATTCAACCGGTCGGCAATGCCGGCCCAAACCAAACGGACACTTTCCGCAATGTCAAGACGATTCCTGCTGTTCCTTCTCTTCATTGTCGCTGGACTTTCTGTCAGCGCCCAGCAGATGGCGCCTCGCGACGGCGACCGCGTCGTCTTTTACGGAGACAGCATCACAGCGCAGCGATTCTACACTCGCTTTGTCGAGGACTTCGTCCTCACGCGCTATCCGCAGCTGCATGTCATGTTCTTCAACGCCGGAGTGCCCGGCGACACAGTGAAGGGCGGCTATACCGGCGATGCTTCTGTGCGGCTCAGACGCGATCTTTTTCCGCATCAGCCGACTGTGGTCACCGTGATGCTGGGCATGAACGACGGCTACTACCTGCCATTCGATCAGAAGTATCTCGACATCTACGGGGATGGTTACCGCAAATTGCTTACGGCAATCCAAACGAATCTGCCTGGCGCCAGAATCACGCTGGTTTCGCCAACGCCATACGATGAGATCACCCATGGCACGGAATTCGCGCATTACAACGACACGATTAGCCGTTATGCCGCATTCGTGAAAGAGATGACCGAGTCGTCTCATTTCGGCTTTAGTGACTTCTACCTTGCGGTCACGAACCTGGCAAATTCCGGGATGAAAAGGAATCCATCGTTGGCCGCGTTGCTGATTCCCGATCGCATCCATCCGGCCGAGGCTTCGCAATGGGTGATGGCCGCCACACTGGCGCGAGATTGGGGAATGTCGCCAGTGGTGAGCAGTGTGCATCTTGACGCGGCGCAAGACGTGCCGGTGGCGACCGAGAATACCCAGATTTCCGACCTGACGGCGCACGATGAAAAACTGCGGTGGACCGAATTGGATGGCTCACTGCCTCTTCCGCTCGATCTGGAAAATGGGCTGGTCAAATTTGTTGTCGACAACTCGGATGTCGCAGCGATGGACCGCGAGATGCTCTATGTGGATCATTTGCCCGGAGTGCGGTACACGTTGAAGATCGATGGACATGCCCTCGCATCGTTCGACCGCGAGCAACTCGCCGCGGGAGTAAACCTGGCGGTCTATGCCACTCCCATGCAAAGCCAGGCACGGGACGTCGATGGGATTGAGCTGAAGCGCGCGCGGCTCGATGAGGCGAACTTCATCCTTGCTGTGGAACCGCCTCAAACCAAAGATGAATCCGCCGCGACCGCGGCCATTGTGGAGAAAGACAAAGAGCTGGCTGCCGAACAGAGAAAGACGACGCAGCCCGTTGCGCATAAATTTGAGCTGGAACCAGAATGAAGAGGCAGAATCGGAGATGTTGCGCGAAATGAGCTTGATGAGCTCTTCTTTATGAGCCTGTCGATGGCGAATCCGCCGTTTTACCAGCTTCCGCGTTCGCCAAAAACATCGATGACGCGTGCCAAACGCAGGCAGCCATTCTCCCAGTTGCGCTTGAGGGCTTCTTCAAGACCGCCCGGATCGCCGGCGAGCAATGCCTCGATAATGGCTTCGTGCTCCTGCGTCGAAGACGTTAGATTGTTGACGATCGAGCTGGCATAAAGGCGCCAATAGCGCTCGGCCTGCGGCTCAATGGCCTGGTGGAGAGTGGTCAACCGGGGACCCGCGCCGGCGCTGACCACGAGATGGTGAAACTCACGATCGAGATCGAATATGCTCAGACCCTCGGGAATGCGTTGCTGGGCTATGCGGATCAAATTCCCATTGATGTGCCTGAGCTTTTTCGCCAACTCGAGCCGGGCCGGATCTGGTAGCGTGGCGGCTTGTCGGCCAGGCCCTCGATGCGGCCGATGATGGAATACAGTTCGTTGGCGTCTTCTTTGGTGAGCGAGGTAACCAGTATGCGCGACTTGCTGGCGTTGCGATGCTCCTGCACGTAGCCCTCGCGCTGCAATAAATAAAGCGCGCCTCGAACGGGCGTGCGGCTCATGTGTAAGCGGGCGCACAGATCGCTTTCCACAATCCAGGTTCCCGGCGACAGCCGGCCATGGACGATCAATTCGCGAATCTGCCGGAATGCGGTGGTGACACTGGTGCCATGCTCTGCCTTCGCTGCGAAACGCCGTTCTCTCTTCTTTTCCGTTGTCGCCGAATTGGCCATGCGTCCGCTCTCAGGCAAAGGGCACTTCTTGAATTTCTTCAATCGAATCTGCGCAATCAATGCATGGTAACAGTTCTTGTCTGTCCACTAAGGCACATCTCGACGTCTGGCTCTGGTTCTCGACCGCGTCGCAAATTAGGTTGGAGATTCGGAAGTGAAACAAGATTTATCTTGCTCTTCTCGCCGCGCGAAGCTCTCGGCCAGGGCCGAGATCTCCACCGGAAACAGCGGCGGCCGGGGAGCCGGAGCGGTCCATCCAAACAGAAACTGAGTTGCCGGACTGCAGACGCGCCCCTGGCATGGCCCCATTCCGCAACGAGTGTGCAACTTGGCCTCGCGCCACGATTGGCACGCGCCAAGATCTTTGAAAGAGACATCTTCACATCTGCAAACAATCGTTTCGCCTTCGGCCAGCGCACGTAGCTCTGGGCGCAATGTGAAAGCGGCATCGAGACGGCGGGCAAAGCGCATCCACCGGTCTCGCGCCGGAAACAGTGCCCGAGCCTCTGTCGTGCGCCCTGCAGCCGTCAGCGCAGCGATGCGTCCTTCGATCAGGGCCTTCTCGAAGCCGCCGATGCCTGTGATTTCGCCGACGCCATAGACATTCTCGACCGACGTCCGCTGATATTCATCCACATCTACGTAGCCGCGCTCCAATCGGCAATGGAGCAGTTGCGCCAACTCGGTGTTAGGAACCAGGTGGAATCCCACCGCCAGCAGATCGGTCTCAATCTCTCGGGAATGGCTGCCTGACGTGATCGTAACGCTTTTCAAATGCGATTCGCCTGAAGCGCGCGCGACCCAGGCACCGGTGTGATACGGCGCTCCCAGAAGCTTCAACGCGTAAGCAGCGCCTTCAATCAGTTTTCCCGGCCGGCTGAAGAGCAGCTGCGTTGAAAGCTGCGCCATCCGCGCCATCCGTGCCTGCTCCACAATGGCCACGATGCGCGCCCCGGCCGCGCGAAGATTTGCCGCGACCGGCAGCAACAGTGGCCCGGTCCCCGCAATCCCAATACGTTTTCCCGCGACATCCAGCCCCGATTTCACGAACGCCTGCAGTCCGCCGGCGCCGAAAACCCCAGGCAACGTCCAGCCGGGAAACGGTAAGAACATTTCCCGCGCGCCGGTGGCGAGAACCAGTGCGCCAAAAGTGAGGTCGTCATAGCGGCCGTTGCTCTCGATGCGCAGCGTCCTGGCTCGGGCGCCATCCGCGCCGCCATCCAACACGGCGCGCCAACCCGATCGCACCTCTACCTTCCGCGCAAGCAGGCGGCGCGACCACCGCTCCACCGACGAGTTGGTTCCCTTGCGCACACTGCTTCGCCAGATTTGTCCGCCGGGAGCAGGGTTGTTGTCGAGTAGACAAACCCTCATGCCGGCCTCGGCAGCGGTTGCCGCGGCGGCGAGACCACCGGGGCCTGCACCCACCACCGCAAGATCGCATTCGGCATTCAACCGGTCACCACTTGCATTCCCGGCTCACACAGAATCTGGCAGCTGCGCTGGTGCGGCCGCCCGTCGATCTCAACGCGGCATTCGTAACAGATTCCCATGCCGCACAAAGGTTGACGCGGTCCGCCGCGCACCGAGATCCGGCTGTTTGTGCCGGCCTGCAAGATTGCAGCCGCCACTGTGGCGCCCTGAAGGACTTCCTGCGGCTTTCCATTCACGGTGATGGTCAAAGTGCTTCTCAAAACACCCCTTTCGCTCCATCCTTGCTCGAGACGAGAAAAGCGGCGGGGAAATTGCGACAACAAGCTGGTGCACGATGCGTACAATTTTGTATATCATGTCGGTCAGCTTGCTTCGTACCCTCCCCGGTTCAAGGTGCCTTTCACTCAATTTGGTTGCACACGCAATTCCCCTGCAGGAGAGGAGCTCAGCATCATGCGTACGTTCTTTCGAGCTGCCGTTTCGGTCTGCCCAATCGCCGGCATCGGTTTGTTGCTTCTTCTCGCGAGGGCTCTCGCTGCGCAGGTGACTCCGGCTGATTACGAGCGTGCTTTGGGCTTGCAGGACAAGTACCGCAACCTGGCCCTGCACCTGCCGTCTTCTCCAGAATGGATTGAAGGCACGCATCGCTTTGTCTACTCGCGTACTGTGGCGGCGCCCGCCTACCAGGGACAAGGCCGCGAGCGTGAGAACGAACCGGCGCACGAATATATTCTGTTTGATGCCGACACCCGCGAGTCGCGCCTCGCCTTCGACCACGACAAGCTGGCAGACGCACTGAGCAAGGCGCTCAACCTACCCGTCAAACCCCAGTATCTTCCGCTCGCCCGTCTTCGTTTTACCGCCGATGAGAAATCGCTGGAGTTTCTCTTCCACGATGTGCGCTGGCGCTGCGATCTCGCAGGCTATGTTTGCGCAAAGAAAGCCGATCTCTCGCCCGATGACGACGATTTCGAGGGCGACGAATACGATTTCACACCCAAGGCCATCAACGGCGACGCGCTGGCGAAGACCTCTCCCGACGGCAAATGGCAGGCATACGTGAAGAACTACAACGTCGTCGTCCGTCCTGTGCCGCAGAAGCCTGACGTCAAGGCGGCTGAGCGCGGAAAGCCGATCGTTCTAAGTCAGGATGGTTCTGAAGACAATTACTACGCGATCGGCACGTTGGTCTGGTCGCCCAATTCGAAACATGTCGCCATTTACCGCATCCGGCCCGGTTATCGCCGCCTGATCTACTACGTCGAATCCTCCCCGCCCGATCAACTGCAGCCCGAGCACTCGACCATGGTCTATCCCAAGCCCGGCGACGTCTTGGCGCTCGATCAACCGGTGCTCTTCGACGTCGCCGGAAGAACTGAAACCCAGATCGACAACACGTGCTTCCCTAATCCCTATGAACTTTCCGATCTGCAGTGGTGGAAAGACAGCCGCGCTTTCACTTTTGAATATAACCAGCGCGGGCATCAGGTGTATCGCGTCATCGAAGTGGATGCAGCCACCGGGAAAGCCCGCACGCTGATCGAAGAAACCAGCTCAACCTTCGTCAATTACGAACATTTGGTCAGCACGCAGTACGACACCGGCAAACGATTCCGCAAGGATCTTAGTGACGGCAGCGAGATTGTGTGGGCTTCGGAGCGCGACGGCTGGGAGCATCTCTATCTTTACGACGGCCGCACCGGCCAGGTGAAGCAGCAGATCACGCACGGCGAATGGGTGGTGAGAGGAGTGGACCGCGTCGACGAGAAGGCGCGCGAAATCTACTTTTCCGCGAGCGGCATGAACGACGGAGAGGACCCTTACTTCGTTCACGGCTACAAGATCGCATTCGACGGGACGGGTCTCAAAGAACTGACCAGCGTGGCAGCCAATCACTCCCTCAGCTATTCCGAAGACGGCCGGTTCTATCTCGACACATACTCGCGTATTGACCTGGCGTCGGTTATGGAACTGCATCGCAGCGCCGATGCGAGCCTGGTAGCCACGGTGGAGACAGCGGACATCGCACCGTTGCGTGCCGCCGGTTGGCAGCCTCCGGAAACGTTCCGCACCGCGGGCCGCGACGGCGAAACGCAAATCTGGGGTGTCATCTACCGGCCGCTCAACTTCGATCCTAAAAAGAAATACCCGGTCATTGAGGACATCTACGCCGGACCGCAAGGTTCGTTTGTGCCGAAGAGCTTCAGCGCACGCGCGGAACCGCTGACGGCGCTGGGTTTTGTGGTTGTGCAGATCGATGGGATGGGCACCAATAACCGTTCCCGCGCCTTCCACGACGTGGCGTGGCACAACCTCAAAGACGCCGGCTTCCCTGACCGCATTCTTTGGCACCGGGCAGTCGCTGCCAAATATCCCTGGTACGACATTTCGCGGGTGGGCATCTTCGGCACCTCCTCCGGGGGCCAAAGCTCGATGGGCGCGCTGCTCTTTCATCCCGAGTTTTACAAAGTGGCTGTCTCCAACTCCGGTTGCCACGACAACCGCATGGACAAGATCTGGTGGAATGAGCAGTGGATGGGCTGGCCCATCGGTCCGCAGTATTCGGAATCCTCAAATGTAGACAATGCATGGCGCTTGAAAGGCAAGCTGCTGCTGGTCATGGGCGAGATGGATAAGAACGTCGACCCCTCATCGACTCTGCAAGTGGTTGACCGGCTGATCAAGGCCAATAAAGACTTCGATCTGCTCGTTGTGCCCGGCGGCGGCCATGGAGCAGGTGGCAGATACGGCCAGCGCAGGCTGATGGACTTTTTTGTGCGCAACCTGCTCAACGAGCCCACTCCGGCCTGGAACGCTATCGACGAAACGGAGCCCGGCGAAATCGCCGCAGAAGAAGGTCACGCCACGCATCCGTGAGGTTGGGAGCTGGATCTAGAGATGCACGAGCCCGCGTTGCAGCGCGCTGACGACGGCCTGCGTCCGATCTTCAACGTTGAGACGCATCAGAATCACGCTGACATGGCATTTGACCGTCGATTCAGTGATACCGAGATCGGAGGCAATTTCCTTATTGCTTCTGCCACGAACGATCAGATCGAGGACCTCGCGCTCGCGTGCGCTCAGGTCGGAGTTAGGAATGCGCGAATTGAGGGCGCGTGAAACCGGCTGGGGCAGAAATCGGCCGCCGCCATGCACGCGCCGCAAAGCGTTCACCAGGGCCTCGTGCGGCATTCCCTTGATGATGTAGCTGCGTGCCCCCGCCTGGAGCGCCTGATGAATGTCCTCATCGCCCTCGTAGGTTGTGAGCACGACGAATTTGGCGTTGCGATGGCACGCCATCAGCCTGCGAATGGCATCTACGCCGCTGATTCCAGGCAAACGCAGGTCCATGAGCGTGATGTCGGGGAGATGTTTTTCGAAGAGTTCGATCGCTTCTTCGCCGCTGCCCGCCTGTGCCACGACCGTCATATCGGGAGTGGCCTCGATGATGGCGGCGATGCCGACGCGCATAATGGGGTGATCGTCAACAACGAGAACCTTGATTCTTGTCGCTTCCTTCATTCCATCCTGCTGGTCCACTGCTTTCCCTCCAGCTTGCGCGTTTTCAGCTGTAAATGCAAAGGCAGGATCAGGGCGCCGGCGATGGGTCGAAGGCGTTAATCACCGGAAGCACGTTCCGGTCGCCATCGAAGAAGCTGCGGCTGCGTAATTGACCATCCGCGGCCGGCTCCCACCAAAAGACGCCTTGGCCCAGCCCGTTGGGAACGGCGCGGACTGCCGCATCGACAGAACGCAGAAAAGCCAGTTGTCCCTCGGGGGTTTCCGGAAAGTCGGCCTTCTTCGGCAATTCGCCGCTGGGTGTCCAATTCTGCGCGGTTTCAACCACAACGATGGGGAGGCGGTAGCGGAGAGCGAGATCGTGTAGAGTGCCACGAAGCGGATCAATCCGGCCCTGCCAGTAAGGGTAATAGGAGAGGCCGATGACGTCGAAAGGCACCCGGTGCGCAATGAGATTGTCGAAGAACCACACGAGGGTGTCGTAATCACCGCTCCGCGCATTGTGGATCATAATGCGCGGCGGCTTGTCGGGGGCGCTGCCCTCGGCCACGCCACGGATGCCGGCATTCAGCAGATCGGCAAAGTTCTCCCAGTTGTCGGGCAGCTTGCCGTCAGGCCATAACATGCCATTCGTGATCTCGTTTCCGATCTGCACCATGTCAGGCGCCAGTCCCTCGTGAACAAAGGCGGCGATCGTGTCGCGCGTGTAATCGTGGACCTGCTCCACAAGCTGCTTGTGCTTGAGCTTGCTCCACGCGGCCGGCGTCGGCTGCTGCCCGGGGTCGGCCCAACTGTCGGAGTAGTGTAAGTCGAGCAGTAGGCGGAAGCCCATGGCCTTGGCTCGGCGCGCCAGAGCCAGCGTATAGCCGAGGTCATTGGGCAATTTGTCGGCGCTGGCGGCAGGGTCATGAAAGAGCCGCAGCCGTACCCAGTTGTAGTGGTGCTCGCGCAGCAAGGCAAGTGCGTCTATAGGCTGGCCGTTCTCTTTGAAGACCACGCCATCCTGTTCGCACTTCGCCAGGAACGAAACGTCGGCGCCTACGGCGTAGCCCTGCGCTCGAGCCGCGAGAGATGCAACCAGAAATAAAATGAAGGCGCTAATCCGAAAAAGAAGACGGACGATCGACAACTGTATTTCCCCTGTGAGTTCGGCAAGGGAAGCGCATTTTTCCTGCTTCCCTTGCATGAGGTGCAGTACCGCTACGCCGGTTTTAGAAGTTGAACTTGGCGGCGAGCGAGATCTCGCGGTGACCGGTTTTGTTGTCGATGGTGCCCGCGGGGTTGGTGCTGGTCGGCGGTCCGCCAGGGGCCGAGAACCCCATGTACATATTTGGATCGTATGGGATGAACTCGTTCCACGGATGATTGAAGAGGTTGAAGGCCTCGCCCCGTACCTCAAGGCTGCGCTTCTCGCCCATCGGGAAAGCCTTGAAAAGGCCGAGCGAATCATTGATGTAGGCAGGGCCGTGAATGTAGGGCAGCCGGTAGGTTCCGTTGTCAAGATAAGACGGCGCCACGAAACAGGCCGGGTTGAAGTATTGGTTCTTGGCGAGCCCCTTGCCCGGATTGCAGATCGTCTTAGGCACGGCAACTTCGTCCGGTGTGCCGTCGGAGAATGCGCCGCTCCCTACGTTGATGCTGCTGTCGGTTGTCCCGTCGACAGCATAGGAAACCGTTCCGTAGATGCCGAAGGTGTTCTGATTGACCGAGTATTCTGATCCGAAGTTGTTGCCGATCGGCCCGCCGGGCATGGCTTGGAAGATGCCCGAGATCTGCCATCCGTCGAACGTCTCCTTCAGGGCCCTGCTGCTGGGATTCATCTTGCTGCCAAAGGCCGGCAGTTTCAGATAATACGAGAAGCTGAGGATTTGCGATCGATCGAAGGGCGCCGGGCCATACCAACGGCGCATCACGAACGCATCCTCGGCGTTGTAAGCCAGGGTCTTGCCAAAGGTGTAGCTGCCCCAGTAGTTGAGCCAGCCCTTCTGCCGGGTGACGGTCAACTGGAGTGCGTTGTAATTCGAATCCAGGTTGTGAAAGTGGGTGGAGATGTCGCCGTAGAGAGCATACGGGCGATAAAGCTGATCGTAGTAAGTGCCATACCACGGGCCGGTCTCGCTTCCTTCGGGAACGGCATTGCGCACGCCGTAGCCAACCAGGTTATGCGAGGAGTTGCCCACGTAGTTTGCTTCTACTTTGTTCCCGCCCCAGAACAAATGCGAAAGTGCAAAATTCCACGAGTAGGTTACAGGACCCAAATGATCGGTAGGATTGGCCGTGCCCCAGATCGTGGGCAGGGCGTCGGCGACGGTCAGCGAGGCAATTCCGCTAAGCGTATACGGTGTGGAACCGGCCCACTGGCTGGTGACCAAAAAGTTGGGCGGGGCCATGATCGCTGAAAAGGCGTTGATGCCCGGGTCATTGTAGTAGTTGGCGCCGAAACCGCCGCGGACAATAGTGCGGCTGTTACCGGTCAGATCGTAGGCAAAGCCGACGCCCGGAGCAAGAACAAAACCGAGCGGTTTGGAGCCGGACATGGGCACCTTGGGGTTAGTCGAGTGCGACTCCATGCCGGAGTAAGTGGTGTAAGTCGAGTCGGGGTTGTAGTCGTCCGCGTTGAAGATAGCCACGCGACCGCCGCGATCGTACCACCAGCCTATGTGATCGACTCGAAGGCCGTAGTTCGCCGTCAGGCGCGAGCTGACCTTCCAGGTGTCCTGGCCATAGAAATCGAAGCGCTTGTAAGACATGTCGGCGTCGATGTCCGCGCTGGTCTGGGTGAAATTGGATGTGTCGCCGATCAGCAGCTCGGCCCAGTCGTTGCCCGTGATGGCGTCATAGTTCTCCGTATCAACCGAACCGTTGTCGCTCCCCGTGGTGAGCAGGTTATAGCGTGCATATTGCGCATAGAAACCAGCGCGTAACAGATGAGTGCCCTTCAACCAGGTCAGGCCATCGTTGAAGGTGTAGTTGTTCTGCGCGCCCAGATAGGGTGGCGTCTCACCACCCGAGATATACAAATCGCCCAGGTTCTTCTCAAAACTGACGTTGGGCAGAAATTCGTTTTGGGTCTTGAAGAGGTTGGCGTATGGATAGTTGAGCGTAGCAGTCGAAACCGCGCCGGTGTTAGAGATGTTGGTAAACAACGAAAAGCGCGTGTAGGCCAGAGAAGCTTCGTTGGTCAGCCGAGGACCAAGGGTGTTGGTCATATCGAGGCTGACGGAGTTCGAAGCGTTCTTCTGGGTTTGCCAGGCAGGATAGGGAGTCATGTTCCACAGGTTCCACGGGCCGTAAGGCGAAGGAACGCTCTCATTCTCGTGGTTGTAGCGAAGGGCGAAGTGAGTGTTGTCGGTGGCCGCGAGATCGAGTCGTAGAATCTCCTGGTTGCGCGGCATCGAAACAGTGTAGTCGGTGATCAGGTTGTAGCCGCCATGAGCCGCGGGATCGACGTTAGGCGCCGGCAGGGCGCTGAGTAGAATCTTGCCGCCGGGATCGATGTTGCCCGTTGCGATTTGACCCCAGGGGCCGGAGCCGTAAGTCTTGTCGACGCAGTTCTGGCTATAGAACGAGCCGCTGCAAGGCTGGTTTCCAACCGGCCACTGCAGGTAGCCATTGCCGGCGTTCGAGAGCGCGCTCAAGTAGGCAGAGTCGGTAAAGTCGCCGTTGGCCATACCCGTGCCTGTATAGCCGGGCGATCCAGAGACGGCGGGAGTGGCCGATTTGCGCACGCCCAAATCGACATGCTGCTGCGAGATTTCGGTGGCCGCGAAGAAGAAGAGTTTGTCTCTGAGACGCCCAGTTCCGGGAATTGCTGCCGGGCCGCCAATTTGAAATGCAGGGTAATAGAGGGAGGTTTGCGGAGGGGGCAGTCCGTTGGTTTTCTCTTGCCAATCGTTGGCGTTCATCACATGATCGCGCGCCGTCAGCTCGGCCAGCCCGTGAAACTCGCGTCCGCCGGACTTGGTCTCTGTCGAGACCACGATCGGCCCGTTGGGGTCGGCAACCGAATAGGCTGCCGATTCCACCTTGAGCTCCGAGATCATATCCACATTGGGTGTCACGGCCGCCGCTCCAGCGGTGTTGAGATCGGAGACTGGCGAGCCGTCGCTGACCAGATTGACCAGGTCGAAGCGGTTGCCGTTGACCGTAAATGCGCTCGAGTTCTGCGTGAAGCCGGCCGAGGCGCTGTTGTAGGCGCCGTTGAAGTTGCCCGTATTGCCCGAGCCGGGGATCAGGCCCAGCAACTCAATGGCGCTGCGGCCCTCGATATCCATGTTGTGGAGCTGCGTATCAGTGATGGTGTAACTGACCTCGCCAGTCGTGGTTGGCGTCAGCTCGTCGCCGCTCGCCGATACGACCACTGTCGCGGAAGTTGCAGCCACCGTCAGGGTAATGGTCCTGAGCTCGATTTGGTCGTCGATATGAACGGCAACACCTTTGCGAAGCAGGCTGTTGAAACCCTGCGCAGAGACCTTGACGTCATAAACGCCGACAGGAATGCCGACGAACGAGAAGAAGCCGTCCCCATCGCTGGAGGTGGAGCGGGTTACGCCCGAAGCTTCGTCGGTAACTGCGACGGCCGCCTTCGGAACGACGGACCCGGACGAGTCGGTTACGGTGCCGGTGATTGTGGCCGTATTGCCCTGCGCCCAGGCGACATGACAGGCCCATGCACTACACAATGCCGCGATGGCCAAAGCGGCAGCTAGACGGGTAATTGTTCTCATCGTTTTCTTCTCCTGGCCTTCCTGCAAACCAAGACTGCGAAGAACCCCGCACCGGCCCTTCAGGGCGAGTCTGGACTCCCAGCAGTCTGCAGTACCGGATAATAGTCCTCACGAGATTGGCCGCGAATCCGACGAAAGTCGGATTGGAGAAAATCTCGTATCCGGCGCGTAACTCGCTGGAAATCCAGATTATTAAGCTGAGAAATCTCTGATTGCCTGGCAGAGGCGGCCGGTACGGAAGGTGGAATCCGGGCACCGGGAAAGGAAATCTTCGGGCAAATCTCAGTCCGTCTTGCGGCCCAATGATTCGCCCGGTGTGATTTCCAATTGGTACTCCGGGATCAGGCGAATGTCATCCACTTTGTCGATCTGACCGCTCGAACCGAAATGCGCCAGTTCGCCAAGCTCGAAGTAGACGGGAGCGTCTTCGCGCAGTGGAAGAATGCTCAGCTCGAAGGTGCTCGGTCCTTGAGGAGCAAGAAATCGCCTGATACCAACCAACCACGGTTTGCCGTTATAGAAATCGTCATCCAGAAGCCTGTGATTCGCGGTAAGACGCGCGACGTCGCCCTGGTAGTCGATCTGCAGAAAGAGTTCGCTCAGACCGGTTAGAGATCCTTCGGGCACTGTGATCTCCCACTCGGCCGCCTGGGGAAGGTCGCCCGGGCCCGGCGCTTGCGCCACCCGGTTCGGGCGCCAATCGAACGCAGGCCCTAACTTCACTGGCGGCGCAGTTCCAGCCGTCTGAATTTGGTGATACTCCAGCGGCACACTCCATGAGGGGGCTTCTGCAGAGAAGCTGGATGTCCCGCTGGTCGTCGAGGAAAGTGCGAGCGGGAGGTTTGCCTTTAGCGGACTGGCAATTGGCGGCGTCAGGGTAAAGGCAAATCGCGGCGCGCCTCGTGAGCGCAGCCAGATTTGTCCCGGTTGCGCATCGCGATCGGCGACCAAGTCCTGATCCGTGATGAGCAGGTGATCGCTGCCGCCCAGGCGCACTTTCCAGGCATTCTCGGCCTCGTGCGCTGTTAATACAACGATTCGCACTTGATTGCCTTGCGCGGAAAGGGCATCGATCGACGACTCCACGCCGGGCTGAAATCCACTCACGATCATTGTGCCGGAGTCGCGCAGCGTCTCGCCGCTCGAAGCCTTCAGTGTGCGGACCGTCGTTGCATCGAACGCGAACTCAACCGGGATTCCGCGAACAGCCTCGAAGTAGAGGGTGTTGATGCCCGAGTCTGCGACCCGCGCGAAGAGCTGCGCGGTGCTGTAACGAAGTGTTATGCCGTCCGCATTGAAATTGAAGGGCCAAATGAAATAGGCGCCCGAGGGCAGGTCGATTGGATGGCGAGGCACAGCGAGCTCTCCATGAGGCAGGCGAATCAGAAACTGCGCCGCTGGCCGCGCGGGCATCACATAGCCGCGTACATAATTGTTGCAAAAAATAAATCCATAGTTGCCGCTGGAACGAACCGAAGCCCGCGCAACCGAAAAATCGGCTGGGTTGCGCGGCTGCATCTCGGGCACGCTGACCGTCATGGGAGCCAGCTCGGCTCCGAAATCATTGAGGAAATACTGAAAGACTTTGAGCTTGCGCAAGGCCGCGCGTTCCTCGCCGAACTCGCCCAACGGTGCCTGAAAGTCGTAGGACTTGATCGGCAGATCGTTGGGATAGCCCGTATCCTGTGACTCCTGCAGCGTCGAGAGCGCGCCGTCGGGATTCGTTCCGCCCTGGAACATATAGGTTCCATAGAGGTTCACGCCCGATCCCAGCATGACCGGGACCGTCGCAGCAATATCATCAGGGGCGATCACCGGACGGCGGTGATAGGTATCCTCGATGCCGCCGCCGAGCTCGGCGGTGAGGAACGGCAGTTGTTCCGCGGTCGGCGTCTTCGTGTCGGGCGCAAGTCGGGTGCTGTCTTCGGCCGCGCCAGCTGTAACGCGGCTCTGAGAGCGGAAAGCATAAACCTCGTCTGGCGGAAGCTTCGTTATCGAGCTGTCCCAGGGCGCATCGGGGTAGCCGCCGTAGACGGGAAGGACCGCCCGCGGCGGCACCGAGGCGTTGTCCCATCCGGTGACGATGTAGAACGGTACGTCAAAACCACAGGCGACGGCGATGCGCTTCAGTTCCAGGATGTGTGCCTCACCGGCTCCGGGCCCGCGCTTCGAATACTCGTTCTCAAGTTGAACGCCGATGACCGGGCCGCCATCCTTCCAGAGAAGGCCTTTGAGCTGGGCAGCGATTTGCGCGTACCAAATGTGAACGCTCGCGAGATAGATGGGATCGTTGACGCGCGTTGGGCCTTGCTTCAGAACCCAGTCGGGCAGGCCACCGTTGCGTACCTCGCCGTGATCCCAGGGGCCAATCCGCACTTGCAGCATCATCCCGTGCCTGGCGCAGAGCTGGGCAAAAGCGCGCAGATCGCGCTGTCCGTTCCAGTCGAAATGGCCCTCGACCTCCTCGTGATGGATCCAGAACACGTAGGTGGAGACGATGTCGACGCCGGCCGCCTTCATCTTGAGGATCTCTTCTTCCCATCGCTCCCGAGGAACGCGCGAGAAGTGAATCTCGCCCATCACCGGCAGCCAGGGCTTTCCATTGCGCATCAGATAGCGGCTGTTCAAACCCAGCGTGTCTCCGTTGGGCGCGGTTGCCGAGCCTTCGTCGTATTGCGCTAAATCGGGCTCTTGGGCAGGTCGGCTGGCGTCGATGCGAATGGGTGTAGCGGGCGCTTGAGCGTGCGATGGCGAAGTAGCAGGAGTGGCGGCGAGCAGAAAGGCCGCGGCCACAATGAGATTCTCTGCGGAACAAATCCGCCAGCCTCTCGAGATGGGTCGTATCCAGGAAAACATTGCCTTAGCCTCGGTCGCTGCCGGGCGCGACTCGGATGCCACGGCTTCGCGAATGACCACTTTATTCTCCGGCGGTCTCTCTTCAATCCGTCGAAAGTCGGATCGGCGGAGTCTCTTGCGCCGAGCGCCTCTTTCAGCGATGCTTGCTTCGCGATATACTGACCGCCGCAATGCAGAAAGCGCGCGTGCTTGCCGCCAGCTTGATTGTAGGCGCGGCCACCTTCGTCCCGGCCCAGACCGGCCCTCTTGCCGGCTATACGCGCCATGTCTGGCAGGCTTCGGATGGGTTGCCGGAGCAGACGGTGCAGGCCTTTGCCCAGACCGCGGACGGTTTTCTTTGGATCGGTACCAGCGGCGGCCTTGTGCGGTTCGACGGAGTCCACTTCATCATTTTTGACCGGCAAAATACTCCGGCGCTCCACGAGAACAGCATATTCTGCCTCATGGTTTCGCGTGATGGCGCGCTGTGGGTCGGCACTGAAGGCGGGGGCGTTGTCCGGATGGCGGATAGCCGCTTTGAGTCGTGGACCACGAAGGAAGGACTGAGCAACGACTTCGTGCGCACGCTGTTTCAGGATGCGTCGGGAACCGTGTGGGCGGGAACGGACAACGGACTGATGCAGTTCAGTCACGGCCGGTTTGTCCGAGTGGATGGCACCTCAACTATTCCCGAGCTTTCGGTGCATGCGATTTATCAGGATCGCACCGGGCGGCTGTGGGCCGGAGGATTCCGGCTGGCATGTCTGGAGCACATGAAGGCACGGATCTATTCTCTCGGTGCCGGATTCAGCCAGAACCAGGTGAAATCGATCACTCAAACGCAGGACGGAACCATCTGGGTGGGCACGGTGGCGGGTCTCGAGTCTATGCCCCCCGGGCAAGATAGCTTTCGGCCTGTGCCGGGCATTGCCAGCACGGTGCGGAATCTGCGCCAAACCAGCGACGGCGTGCTTTGGATCGGAACCATCGGACAGGGAGTGTTCCTGATGCAAGACGGCCGGACCACGCACATCCTCGCGCCCACCTACCTGCCCAGCAATACCGCGCTCAGTTTTCTTGAAGACCACGAGCGCAACCTCTGGATCGGGACGCAGGCAGGTATGCTTCGGCTGACGCGGTCGCCCGTGAACATTATTGCCTTTCCCACACCGAGCGATTCCGATTTCGGAACCATCTACCAGGATCGCGATGGCAGCTTCTGGATGGCATCTGCGCAGCTTTTTCAACTGAAGAACGGCGCGTTTGTTCCCGAAAGGCTACCTGTCCCCAATGGCGCCCATGTTCGCAACGTCTTTCGTGACAGCTCCGGAGCGTTGTGGGTTGGGACCGATGGCAGCGACCTGTTTCGTGTCGCGGGCATACGGACTGAGCATTTTGCTACGCTGAACAGCTTTATCCGCGCCATCGTGCAGGCCCACGACGGCAGCATGTGGGTAGGAACCGATGGCGGTCTCAATCATATTGTCGAAGAGAACGGGAAGCGGACCGTTCGGTTCTATTATGTCGGCAATGGGCTCGTCTACCCCAGTACGCGCGCGCTGCTCATCGATCACACTGGCGATCTTTGGGTGGGGACCGATCGCGGCATCAATCACATGCGCGGCGATTCTTTCCTCAACGACCCGGCCATCGCGCCGCTTGCGCAGATGAAGGTGTGGGCAATCCACGAGGACTCTGGCGGAAGCCTCTGGTTCGGCACCCGTGACAACGGCTTGTACCGGCTGCACGATGGCAGGCTGACGCACTTTACGGTCGAAGATGGCCTGGCCAGTAATGCGATCTACCAGATTCTCGAAGACCCCGTTGGCCACTTCTGGATGAGTGGGCCGAACGGAATCTCCCTTGTCAACCGTCACGAACTCGATTCGCAGGCCGAATCGTTCCCGCGCCATCTGGCACTGACCTTCTACTCCACGGCAGATCTCGCCGCCAACACTGAGATCTACGGCGGCACGCAGTCATCGGGCTCCATCAATTCCTCGGGAGAAGTCTGGTTCCCGACCAATCTCGGTCCCATCCATATTCTTCCTGCGGAGCGCCGGCTGCTTCCGCCGCCGCTCATGATTCAGGCGGTCATGGCCGATGGCAGGCCGGTTTCGATGACCCGGCCAGTCTCGCTGCGACCAGGCAACGGGCGCCTCCAATTCAACTTCACGCCGATCCGGCTTGGTCCCCAGGATGGCCTGCGATTCCGATACATGCTCGAGGGTTTCGAGACGAACTGGAGCCCGACTACGCAGGCGCGCACGGCTGACTACACCAACCTGCCATCCGGCCCCTATCGTTTTCGTGTGCAGGTCTTTGAAGCCAGCAATCCAGAGGCGATCAACGAGGCCTCCATCGCCATCTATCAGCGGCCATTCTTCTATCGCACCTGGTGGTTTATCTCGGCCTGCATCGCCCTGCTTGCGCTGCTAATCTATGCCATTTACCAGTACCGGTTGAGGCAAGTGCGCGCCCGGTTCGAAGCGGTTCTCGAGGAGCGCAGCCGCCTGGCCCGGGAGATGCACGACACCGTCATCCAGGGATGCACAGGCGTTTCTGCGGTTCTCGAAGCGCTTTCGATGGCGGAGGGCAGTGACACCAGCTTGATGGATTTCGCTCGCCAGCAGTTGCGCGGCACCATCAATGAGGCGCGCGAAGCGATTTGGAATCTCCGCAAGCAAAGCGATGCAAGCAGTCTCGGCGAGAGGCTTGAAAGCATGACCCGCCAGGTGAGCAGCGAATTCCAGATTCCGGTTGCTTGCTCGCTGACCGGCACCCCCTTCGCAGTGAGCGAACCCGTGGCGCACGACCTGCTGATGGTGGCGCGTGAGGCTGTCTACAATGCGATGTTGCACGGCCATCCCGCGCACGTGAATGTGGCACTCAAGTACTTGGGCGGCGAACTTGTCCTGAATCTCGACGATGACGGCTGCGGCTTCGATTCGCAGCAAATCGAGAACGGAAACGGCCATCACTTCGGGCTCAAAGGGATGAGGGAACGCATTCAGCGGTCGGGCGGGAAACTCAGCTTGACGAGCACTCCGGGAAAGGGCGTGCACATTGAGGCACGCATGCCCCGCCATCGTTGATCGCCAATACAAACCAACCCTGTCGAAGCTCGAGCCAAACGGCGGCGCGGAAAAAATTCCCCTTTGGATTTTCCAGTTGACAAGAGGCAGCCATTATAAAGATGCTTTCCAGGGGCGGTGCCTCTTGCCTCGCAAACCGATTTAGTAGGGGATGTTCACCATACGATCTGCTTCGCATAGTTTCGCGCAAAGAGGAGAACAGATGAGTCTAACGGCAAAATTTCTTGTGTCGGCGCTCGCCGTCGGAGTTGTTCTCGCGAGCCGCTGCTCCATCGCGCAGGACGCCTCCTTGCCTTACATGAACCCCCAGCTTTCGCCCGAGCAGCGGGCGTCTGACCTGGTGCATCGCATGACGCTCGAGGAGAAGGCCTCGCAATTGGTGAATGATGCCCGTGCCATCCCGCGGCTCAATGTTCCGGCCTACAACTGGTGGAGCGAGGCGCTCCACGGAGTCATCGATCAGGGCGTCACCGAGTTTCCTGAGCCCATCGGCCTTGCTGCCACCTTTGACGCTCCGGCGATTCACGCCATGGCTGTCGATATTGGCATCGAAGGCCGCATCAAGCACGTCGAGGATGTGCGAGCCGGTCACGACGGTATCATGGGCGGTCTCGACTTCTGGGCTCCGAATATCAACATCTTTCGCGACCCGCGCTGGGGCCGCGGCCAGGAGACCTACGGCGAGGATCCGTTCCTCACCGGCCGCATGGCTGTTGCTTTCGTCACCGGCATGCAAGGCGACGACCCCAATCACTACCGCGTGATCTCGACGCCCAAGCACTATGCCGTGCACAGCGGCCCGGAGCCGACCCGCCACATTGCCGATGTAGATGTGAGCAAACACGACGAACTTGACACCTACACACCCGCGTTCCGCGCTGCAATCACTGAAGGCAAAGCCGATTCCGTAATGTGCGCGTACAACGCCATCAACGGCCAGCCGGCCTGCGCCAATCAATTTCTGCTCCAGGATGAGCTGCGCGGGAATTGGGGTTTCCAGGGATACGTCGTTTCCGATTGCGGGGCGGTTCAGGACATCTTCAGCGGTCACCGTTACCGCCCAACCCAGCCCCAGGCCTCAGCCATTTCGCTGTTACGCGGCATGGACAACGAATGCATCAGTGGCGGACCTACTGGAAAAGACGATTCCGAATACAAGCCGTACATCGAAGCCGTGCAACAGGGTTATCTCCCCGAAAGTGCGGTTGACACTGCACTCATACGGCTGTTCACTGCGCGCGTGAAGCTTGGCATGTTCGACCCGCCTGGAGTGGACCCCTATTCGACGATCGATGAGAAGGAGCTCGACAGCCCGGAGCACCGCACGCTGGCCCGCAAAATTGCCAATGAATCCATCGTCCTTCTCAAGAACGACGGAACCCTGCCGCTGAAACCGGCGGTTGCGAGAATCGCTGTTGTTGGCCCTCTCGCCGACCAAACCGGGGTTCTGCTCGGTAACTACAACGGAGCGCCGACGCATTCTGTTTCCGTGCTCGATGGCCTCCACGCAGAGTTCCCGGGCGCAAAGATCACTTACGTCCCCGGAACCCAGTTCCTGCGTAACGATGGCGATCCGGTGCCCGATCGTTTGCTGTCGACTTCCGACGGAAAGGCCGGCCTCAAGGCGGAGTACAGCGAGTTCCAGGGGCTTCATCCCGAAGAGACAAATCAAACCGCTCTTGCGACCCGGGTCGAGCCGAATATCGATCTCGATGGCGCCAATGTGCCCGCTGAAGTTGCAGGGAAGAAGATGATTGCGGTGCACTGGACGGGGTTCCTTACGCCTCCTGACGCCGGCGACTATCTCATCGGTATCCGTGGCGACGGATTCGCGCGCATCACGGTCGATGGCAAGCAAGTCGCCTCGGTCTACCATGGCGAGAAAATCGAAGCGAGAGTCGGACATGTTCACCTTGAGAGGGGACAGAAAGCCGCGCTGAGTGTTTTCTACGCCACTCGGAAGGGCAACCCGCACGAGCAGCTGATCTGGGCGAAAGTGAACAGCCAGCCTTCGCAGGAGGCCATTGCCGCGGCCAGAAACGCCGACGTCGTGATCGCCGTTGTCGGCATCACCAGTTCGCTCGAGGGCGAAGAGATGCCCGTGAATGAGCCGGGATTCCTCGGCGGAGACCGCACCAGCATCGATCTTCCCCAACCCGAAGAAGACCTCGTCGAAGCTGTTGTCGCCACGGGCAAGCCGACCGTGGTTGTGGTCATGAACGGCAGCGCTCTCGCCGTCAACTGGATCAACGATCACGCCAATGCCGTCGTGGACGCGTGGTACTCGGGCGAAGAAGGCGGCGCGGCAATCGCCGAGACACTGAGCGGCAAAAACAATCCTGCGGGACGCCTGCCGGTCACTTTCTACAAAGGCGTCAACCAGTTGCCGAATTTTGAGAATTACTCGATGGAAGGGAGAACCTATCGGTATTTCAAAGGCGATCCGCTTTATCCCTTCGGTTACGGCCTTAGTTACACAACATTCGCCTATAGCAACCTCACGCTGCCCGATGGCCCCATCAACGCCAATGATCCTCTGAATGCTTCCGTTACCGTCACCAATAGCGGAAAAGTCGCCGGAGATGAGGTCGTTGAACTCTATCTAAATTTCCCTGACTTTGCCGGCGCACCCCTCCGCGCCCTGCGCGGGTTCCAGCGCGTTCATCTGGATCCCGGTGCAAGTCAACAGGTCCAATTCCACCTGAGTTCAAGAGACCTGAGCATGGTCACCGATTTGGGAAACATCATCGTGGCCCAAGGCAAATACAGGGTCACAATCGGGGGCGGTCAGCCGGGAACGGCTGCCCCGTCAGTCAGCGGGACCTTCCAGGTCACCGGACAAATCAGCCTGCCCGAGTAGCTCGGTCGCGTGGCGGTAAGCCCATTTTGTCTACAAGGATCCGTGCGCCCGGAGATCGCACGCCAGCGCCATTGCGCGCACCTGTCGGAGGCGTCACCGAAAACGAGTGTCCTCCAATGGCCATGCCTGGCGTTGAGTCTGGTGAGGGGAAAAACAGGGACAACCCCTGCAAATCGTTATATTCTGTCCTCATTGCCCCCGGTGAGCAACCGTTCCCCTGGCGCCAACCTGGTCCGCGGCTTGAATACGATCTGATTGCACTGGCATGGAAGAGACTCCAAAGCGTCCCGCGAGTGATCCGCCCACGCAGCTAGGCTCGGCCACTGCGGTGAGCAACTCTGCGGGCGGTGCCAGCGGAGGAGAGACAGCGGCGCCGTCCCCGCGGTCCGACGAGACGATTATCGTGCCGCCACCGGGCTCGGCACAGACTGTCATCATCTCCGACACAGAGAGAGCCCGCCAGGCCGCAGCGGGTGGCGGATGGAGCGGCGGCACATCGCTGCAGCCAGGATCGGTTTTTGCCAGTCGCTACGAAATCATCAAAATCCTGGGCGAAGGTGGCATGGGGGCGGTTTATAAGGCGCGAGACATCGAGCTGGAACGCGAGGTCGCGCTCAAGGTCATCAAGCCCGAGCTTGCCGACAATCCTGAAATCCTGCAGCGCTTCAAACAGGAACTGATCCTGGCCCGTCAGGTCACTGATCGCCACATCATCCGCATCTTCGATCTTGGAGAAGCCGGCGGGACCAAATTCATCACGATGGAGTACCTAGACGGCGATAACCTCCATCAGATCCTCAAGCAGAAGGGCAAGCTCGAAGTTGCTGAAGCCGTCGACATTATGGAACAGGTGGCCAACGGGCTGGCCGCAGCTCACCGCGAGGGGATCATTCATCGCGACCTGAAGCCGGGCAACATCATGCGCGACGCCAACGGCCGGGTCGTGGTCATGGACTTCGGATTGGCTCGCACGCTGAGCGGCGACGGAATGACCCAAACCGGCGCAATGCTCGGCACGCTTGAATATATGTCTCCGGAGCAGGCGCAGGGCAAGGAGCTTAAAACCAGCTCCGATGTCTTTACCCTCGGCCTGATTCTTTACGAATTGCTTGCCGGGGTTACGCCGTTTCATGCCGAGAGTGCGATCGCCAGTCTGCTGAAGCGGACCCAGGAACGCGCCATACCTCTGTCGGAAATCGATAAGAAAATCCCAGGCACGCTAAGCAATATCGTCGTCAAGTGCCTGGAGAAAGATCCTGCAAATCGCTACCAGAACGCGGAAGAATTGGATGCGGATCTTCGCGCCTGGCAAGGCAAAGGATCCGGCAAGAAGGTCTCTGCCTCTTCGGCGCGGTTGCGCATGAATCGCCTCCGCGAGCTGCCATGGCCGCGGCTGGCTATCACCGGGGCTCTGATTCTGGCCATCGCCGCCGGGATTGCCTGGTTCATCACCAAGAGACAGCAAATGGCGAAATCCGGCGCCCATGCGCCGGTCTCTGTGCTCGTCGCGGACTTCACCAACCATACCGGCGACCCGCTCCTGGACAATACCCTTGAGCCGATGGTGGGCCTGGCCCTTGAAGGTGCCAGCTTCGTCAACCTCTACAGCCGCGAAGATGCGCGGAAACAGGCACAGAAACTCCCCAATCACCCGGACAAGCTCGACGAGGGATCGGCGCGGCTCATCGCGACCAACCTGGGCGTCAACGTGGTGATCACCGGCGAGATCAGTTTGCGGGGAGACGAGTACGATATATCGGCAATTGCCATGGATGGCTTCACCGGCAAGGTGCTGGCCAAGTCGGAGATCGGCGTCGCCAACAAGAATGAAATCCTCAACAGCCTTCCCAAGCTGGCGGTGCCTATTCGCAAGGCCTTGGGCGACTCGACGCCCGCCTCGACGCAGTTCAACGAAGTCAGCGGCGGTTTTCAGGCTGCATCGCTCGAGGCCGTTCACCAGGTCGGAGTAGCCATCGATCAGCAATTCGCGGGCAATTACCAAGAGGCCTTCGATTCGTTCCAGAAGGCCGTGCAGATGGATCCGAAATTTGCCCGCGCCTACTCCGGCTTGGCGGCCATGGCCACAAATCTCGGCAGGCCCGAGGATGCCCTCAAATACATGAAGCTGGCGATGCAGCAGGTCGACAACATGACCGACCGCGAACGCTATCGCTATCGCGGGCTGTACTATCTCACCGCGGGCGACTGGCAGGATTGCGTTCAGTCGGATATGGACCTCGTCAAGCAATACCCCGCCGACCGCGTAGGCCAGAACAATCTGGCCACCTGCTACACGCAATTGCGTAAGGCGCCGGAGGCGCTGGAAGCGGCCAAACGCGCAGTGGAAATTGTTCCCAAGGGTGTGGGGCCACGGATCAACCTGGCATTCATCAGCGTTTTCGCCGGAGATTTTGCTGCCGGCGAAAAAGAGGCGCGCACCGCGCTGTCGTTCAATTCATCGGCTGCGCAAGCATACCTGATCCTCGGTGAAGCACAGCTCGGCCAAGCGCAAGTCGACAATGCTGTGGCGTCCTACAATAAGCTCGAGGGTTTTGGTCCCGTGGCCACATCTACCGCAGCCGACGGCCTCGCGGATCTCGCCGCCTATCAGGGGAAATATGCCGAGGCAGTCCACATCCTGGCGCAGGCAGCGGCTGCCGACGCGGCGGCCAAGAATGCCGACAGCGCGGCCAGGAAGTACGCAGCTCTGGGAAATATCGAGGAATGGCAAGGAAACCATGCCGCAGCGCTCTCCGATATTGGCAAGGCTCTGGCCAACAGCCAGACCACACAAATCGAGTTCCTGGCAGCGAGCACGTATGCCGACGCCGGAGAACTTGCCAAAGCGCAAAAGCTTGCCTCAAGCCTCTCTTCCGCGCTGACCACCGAGTCGCAGGTCTATGGCAAGATCGTTGCCGGGCTGATCGCGTTGAAGAAGAAAGACACGAACGAAGCCGTCAGGCAGATGACAGCTGCGAACGGCCTGATGGACACCTGGATCGGCCGCTTCGATCTGGGGCGGGCTTACCTTGAAGCGGGAGCCTTCACTGAGGCCGATTCGGAATTCGATCAATGTGCGAAGCGACGCGGCGAAGCAATTGAACTGTTCATGGATAACGTGCCGACGTATGCCTATTTCCCGCCGGTCTATTACTACCAGGGGCGCGTGCGCGAAGGAATGAAGAGCGAGGGCTTCGCCGACTTCTACAAGAACTATCTCAGTATCCGCGGCCAGTCGACTGAAGATCCTCTGGTTGCCGACATTCGGCATCGTCTGGGCCAATAAACCTTAAGGCGGAGCCTCGCCGTGCTGGCCGCAAGTATACTCACCTTTTTATGACAGCGGGTGCGCGCGGAGCCATTGCCGACGCCGCTCTTGGGAACGAGGATCGGCTAGCTCCGCTTCCGCCCATTTCCTCAAGTCGTCCTTCTTTTGGACAACCGCGTGCAGCCATTGTCCGTTATCGAAGTTCTCAAAATCCCAAAAGCTCTTCTTTGCAAGTTCGGTAAGAGGCGTGCCGTCGTATACGAAAACAGCATATCTGTAGCATGCCCAAGCTAGCATGTCCGCGCATTGCAGCCCCGGGAGTTCTTGTCGGTGCCTAAAAGAGTAATGGCCCTTGTATCGGCCGGGACGGATGCTATCCGCCTGCTCGATTACTATTCCGATTTCCTTTCTCCCGGGAGAGCCCTCGTCCATCCAATCGAACACGAACTCTACTGGAGCCAGAGCATTCAATGCGTCGGTTGACATATCGATCGCGCTTATCAAGTGGCGAATCGCCCAGGTAAAGTGCTGCGCTCCTCCGGTTTCACGCAGTTCTCTAGTCACAATCTCGTCATATTCTTCTTTTCTGATCGCGAATGAGTAGCCATGAATGCCATGTTTCTTGGCGATATGCCTAACAGAATGGAATACTCTCCTTACTTTCTTCGCTTCCCATCCAAAGTACTGCGATCTGTACGCTGCATACGCACACTTGGCAGCGTGGAAGTCAGTGAATTTTTCCCTCTTGAGAAGAAGTGCAAATTCACTATCAAGGGCTCTGATGCGGCTCACCGGAACGATCAAACCTGACGCGATTGCAACGGTCTGATTGTCGTTAGTCCCACTGTCGTCTATGTAGATCGTGAACATTGCTAGAAGAACCTGCTTCCACTAACATCCAGCCAAACGGAGAAATAACCCGCATCATGCACGAAAAAATTATCTCCTATTTGTTTCTAAGGGTTGGAAGGCTCCTGGGGAAGCGGGGCTTGACGCACGAAATCCCGGATACGCCGGAGATGGCGGAGGAACAGGGCAAAAAGAAGAGTGCTGCGTTCACTGGCGCTCGCCTTTTCGGCCTCTGAAGATCTCCTGCGTGCGGCGTCTACCTTGCTGCCGGTCAGTACCGCTAGTTTCCCGAAAGCGAAACAGTCTGCGTACCTGCCGAAGTGTTGTCAGTGACCGCCAGGTTGGCGGTCGCTGATTTGCCGCCGGACTTGAACGTGACCGAGATGGTGCAACTGCTGCCCGCCCCGAGTGAGCTCGACGAACTCGGGCAATTGTTGGTTTGTGTGAAGTTGCTCGGGTTTGAGCCCGTGAAGCCGATGCTGCTGATGATCAATGGCGTTGTTCCCGTGTTCTTGAGGGTCGCGGTTTGCGCCGTGCTGCTCTTGCCGTTAGCTACCGTCCCGAAACTCAGGCTAGCTGGAGTGAGGCTCGCCGTTGAATAGGTCGCGGTTGTGGTCTTTGTGACCGTCGTCGCCGCCGAGTAGCTCGAGTTGCCCGCTTGGCTGGCGATCACCGAGCATGTTCCCGTGCCGCTGGTCATCGTGTAGGTTGCGCCTGAATTCGTGCACGGCCCGGAACTGGTGTAACTCACCGCGAGCCCGCTCGAAGCAGAGGACGCCACCGTGAAGCTAGTCTTGTAAGCCGCCGCCGCCGGAGGGCCGGTGCTGAAGGTAATGGTCTGGCCTTCTTTGTTCACCACGATGCTGTGCTGCACTTGAGTGGCTGCAGAGTAGTTGCCATTGCCGGCCTGGTTGGCATCGATTACCAGAGCGCCGGCTCCGGTCACCGTCAGCACGTTGCCGCTGATGGAGCCCGTTCCGGTGCTGGCGGCGTCGATCGTGAACATCACCGTCAGGCCCGAAGTCGACGTCGCCGATAGCGTGATCGGAGAGACTCCATAGGTCACCGGCGTAGTCGGCTGCGTGAAGGTGATGGTCTCAGTGGCCTTGGTCGCGGACACGCTCTTCGTAACTTGCGTTGCCGGCGCATAGGTGCCGTTGCCTGCCTGGTTGGCAATCACCGAGCAGGTTCCCGTGCCGCTGGTCATGGTATAGGTTGCTGGGTTTGCGCCAGAATCCGTGCACGACCCGGAACTGCTGTAGGTTACCGGGAGCCCGCTCGAGGCCGTAGCCGCCACCGTGAAGCTGGTGCCGTAGGAGGCCGACGACTGAACGGTCCCGAATGTGATCGTCTGCGGTTCCAGAATGGTCGCGCTCAACCCAACCGCCTGCGGACTGCCGGGTGCATTATCCATCACCTCGAGAGTCGCGGTTTGCAGATAGTTGTAGTACGCACCAGCAACGAAGGAAACCGTAATCGTGCACGATTTCCCTGCACCCAACGACGACGGGCAGAGATTGACCACCACAAACTCGTTAGAACTCCCTGCCTTCAGAAGCGAAATCAGGGGTGTGCTGATAGTGGCAGCCGCGTTCCCGGTGTTGCTCACTGTGACGGTCTCGGTTGTGATGCTTCCGACGGTCACCGAGCCAAAGCTGATGCTGGTCGGAGACACACTGATCACAGGGCCGCTGGTCGCGGTTACGGTCTTCGTCACCGTCACCGCCGCGTAGTTAGTGTTCCCAGTCTGGTTGGCAATCACGGAGCAAGTTCCCGAGCCGGCAGTCATCACATAGGTTGCACTGCCGCTGCCGGAATTTGTAATCGTGCAAACGCCGGAACTGGAGAAGGTCACCGCAAGCCCGCTCGATGCCGTTGCCGTTACCGTGAAGCTGGCACCATCGGAAGCCGAGCCTGGAAGAGTGCTGGTGATCGTGATCGTCTGGCTCGCCTGGCTTACCACGATGCTCCGCTGCATCTGGGTGGCTGCAGAGTAGTTGGTGTTGCCGGCCTGGTTGGCATCGATCACCAGGGTGCCGGCCCCGGTCACCGTCAGCACATTGCCGCTGATGGAGCCAGTTCCGGTGCTGGACGCGTCGATGGTGAACGCCACCGTCTGATTGATCGTCAGCGTGCCATTCACATAGGCGAAGGTGTAATTCGTCGCCGCCAATGAAACAGGCGCGGCGTAGATCGTATAGGAACCGGCACTGCTGCTCGAAGTGGCGTTCGTCGTCAGCGACGGCACGCCGCTCACCACTGAGGCGGTGTCGGGACTTACAAAGCCGCTGAGGCTGTAGTTCGTGTTGAGGACCGGTGTCAGCGACGGGATCTGTTGCGGACCATATGCGGTCGTTTGGTTGGTTGCCGTCACCATAAGCGTGACCGGAGTGATTTTGAACGATTCGGTCACCGAGGCGGCGCTGTAAGTGCTGTTTCCGGTCTGTGTCGCCGTGATCTTGCACACGCCAACCCCTGTTGCCGTTCCGGTCGCAGTGCCAGTTGTCGCGCCGATCGTGCACGGCCCCGATGCGGTGAAGCTCACTGGAAGACCTGAGGGGGTGGCCACTGCGCTCACCGAGAACGAACCGCCATACTGCGCACTCGGCAGAGCGCCAAAGGTGATGGTCTGCGATTGCGTGGTGGATCCCTGAGGCAGGATGGTGAAACTTCCTGAGACAGGAGTGGCCGGGTTGTAGGCGGTCGCAGGCGGCACCACCGTGGTGCTGTTGCCCCCCTGCGATGCAGTAACGGTGCAGCTTCCCTGGCCGGTCAGCGTTACGCTCGCTGAGGACACACCACCCGACGCCGTCGAGTTTCCTACGGAGCAGTTCCCCGACACGCTGAAACTGATCTGCAAATCAGTCGCAGCCCCAGCGCTGGTCTGTGAAGTTGCAGAAACAGTGATGGGCGAGGTCGAATAGACAACGCTACTCGGCAATGGAGGAGCGAAGGCGATGGTCTGGTTAAGAGTCAGCACCGCGGGCGTCGAAGGTGCGCTCGATCGCGACGCAGAGTTGTTGGTGTCGGGAACCAGTGCGGTCGCGATCGTGTAGACCAAGGTCCCGGCGGGTGGGTTCGTATCGGTAAATGTTGTTGCCGGGGCGTTCCCGTTCACGCCGCTGACGGTGCCGATCACCGTGAATGGCACCAGCACGTTGCCTTGTGAGTCGGTGACCTCGCGAGAGATGGTGTAGGTGAGAACCTGGCCGAAGACCGGCGCCGACCAGTTCACCTGGACGCTTTGCGGCGTGTTGCCGCTTGCTGAAGCAACCGAGTAGGTGGGCGCAGTTGGTGGGTAGACCACCGAGTTCGCCGTGTTGTAGTCCATTTCAGTGGTGGTAACGCCGCCTCCGCCCAGGGTGACGGTTCCACCGCCGCCAAGTGCAACGGTGCCGCCGCCACCCAGAGTGACGTTGCCGCCGCCACCGAGCGTCACAGTTCCGCCGCCACCGAGAGCGACAACTCCACCGCCGCCCAAAGTGACCGTTCCGCCGCCACCCAGAGTGACAGTTCCGCCACCGCCCAGCGTTACTGTTCCGCCCGCTTGGACGGAGCAGCTAACCGAACATGTTGATATGGTGCCGCCGTTGTTAACGGTGCCAGTACCGCCCCCGCCCAGGGTGACCGTACCGCCGCCGCCCAAGGTGACAGTTCCGCCGCCGCCCAGAGTGACGGTGCCGCCACCACCCAAGGTCACGGTTCCGCCGGCGCCGACCGACACGTTGCCGCTGCCGCCTTCGGTCACAATGCCGCCGCCGCCCAGGGTGACGGTGCCGCCACCTCCTAGCGTGACGGTTCCGCCGCCGCCCATGGTTACGGTGCCGCCACCGCCCAGCGCAACGGTGCCTCCGCCGCCCAGGGTGACATTGCCGCCGCCGCCCAGGGTGACAGTTCCGCCGCCGCCCAGCGCAACCGTGCCGCCACCGCCTAGCGTCACAGTTCCGCCGCCACCCAGCGATACCTTGCCGCCGCCCAGCGTCACGTTGCCGCCGCCACCCAACGTTACCGTTCCGCCGCCGCTGAGCGTGATCGTGGCCCCATTACTGTCGATCGCATAGGTGCCGCCCGCCGGAATCGTTATGGTCGCCGCGCCCCCATCGATGGAGATGGTGCCGCCGCCGCCCAGCGTTACGTTGCCGAATCCGTGCACCGTCATCGATCCGGCGCCGGCGAACGCGAGGGTACCGGTGTCGCTGAGGATGACATTGTCTCCGCCCGACAGCCCGATCGTTCCACTTCCACCGGCGGTGACGGTCGTGTTGGTCGCATTGTTGCTCAGTGTTGCGCTGCCCCCGTTGGGGAAGGTGATGGCGCCGCTACTGCTGACCACACCGCCGGACCCCACGGTCACGCTTCCTGAGCCGCTCAGATTCATGCTGCCGCCGCTGGCCAGCGACACAGTGCCGCCCGCGCCCACGGTCGCACTTCCACCGCTAGGAACGGTCAGCGGAGTCGAAGATGTGCCAAACGAAAGAATGCTCGCCAGCGATGCGAACTCGCCGCCCGTCGCGCCCACCTGGCGCAGATCGATGTTGTTGATGTCGTTGTACCCTCGCAATTGCGTGTAGGAGTTGGGCACATCGAAGGTGATGTTGGTGTCACTCGACCACGCTCCGGTGGGAAGCGGATCGATATTCCCTGACACCAGATATCCCGTATCGCCGTTCAGCGGCGAGCCGTCGCAATGCAACTGAGCGGAGGTTTCTGTCGAATTCACCGGCTTCGAAGGAACGTACCACTCCGAGGTCGAGAACGCAGGAGCGGCGCCGACCATGCCTTGATCCGTATCCAGAAGCGCAGGCACACTCGCCCAATTGCTCGGTGTCAGCTGAGTCAGTGTCTGGCTGGAGTAAGCGACGCTGTTGCTTGGCCCCACCCCGCCGAGCTGGAAGAGATAGTTCATCGAGCTGAGATAGTTCGGCTTGCAATTAGCTTCAAAGGTCGGAACATAATTGTTCGCTGCTCCGTCGTAGTAAAGTCCGCCGTGGCTCAGGCCAATGGTGTGCCCGATCTCGTGGAACAGCGTGCCCGCGATCACGTTGGCGCGCTTGCTCATGTTCTGGTTCGTATTGGTGCTTGCAGCCGTTTCCCAAAGCGCGAGCGTCACCGCTGAATCGGCGCCGCCCAGATCGGAGTAACCCGAGATGCTGGTCACCGTGCCCGATGTGATGGCGATAACCGGTTCCGTCGCCGGTGTGTTGGCGTAGGTGTAGGGGGGCACACTGCCAGTACTCAGGGTCATCGTTGTGTAGAGGCCGGCCGAGTTCGTTCCGCCGCACCCCGTCGTGTTGTATACCCCGTTGAGCAGCGGATCTCCCTGCACGCCCGAAATCGTGATGCGCGTTGGGCAGGAAGTGAATCCGGTCGTCGTGAGGGTGGTTGTGCCGCCGATTACACTGATCCCCGTCAACGTTCCGAATCGCGTCGTCCAGGCCGGGATCGCTACAGTGTCGCCGAAGAGAACGTAGTGATAGCTATCCTTCTGCCCATACGGGAAGCGTGCTGTGCAGTCGGAGCCGGTAGCGCAGTTGGCAAGATTCCGCGGCCAGATTTTCGAGAATTCCAGGCTGTTCTTCCAACCAATGACTCCCGGCGAGCCGGGGAACTGGCAAAGCTGATTCCCGCTGTCTGTGCAGGTGGTTTCCGGCACGGCGTTTCCAATTTCAAGGTGCAGCGCGATGCCTGAGTTGGTGAATGCCTGCTGCACCATCTGCAGCGGATCGATGCCGTTGGAGTCAGGCGCGGGGTAAAGGTTCTCGCCGGCGCCGCACGTGCCGTCGCCGTTCACCGTCGCGCACATGTAATCGAGCTGAACGAAAAGGTCCTTTTGCCCGCTCTTTGCGCCCGGCAATGCCACCCACGATCCCGTCTTCACGTCGTAGTATCCGGGCTGCCCGGCAAAGAAATCGCCGGCCGGCGGACCACTCTTCCAGGCATTCAGAATTCCGTCGTTGTCGCTGTTCGCCACGGGCGTCGAGAAGACCACCGCTGCGTACGCGTTTCCGGTATTCAGCGGCACGCTGGTCTGGCTCGCGTCTGCGCCTGGCGAGATGGAGCCTGAGCTGTTGTTCCAGCTTTCATTGCTCGCAGTGTACGAAAGTGCTGCATACTCTCCGGTGTTTCCGCCCACGGCGTCATAGAACCCTTGTACGGGCTCGCTGGTAGCGGTTGTTGAAATGCCGGTTACGGCCGAACCGTCGTAAAGCACCACTGACTTGAGCGGGAAGTTCGGCGACAGAACGCGATAAATCACGACCAGGCTCGCGCCTTCGGTGATCACGCCGCCGGATCCGGTTCCAGTGTCGGGCAGAGAGACCGTGAAGCTGCCTGAGCCATAGCGGATGGCGTTGGCACCTACCGGGAAATACGTGTTGACGTCGGCGCGATACACGCGCAGCGTTCCCGTGTACTGGCCGTCGTTGTAATTGCTCAGGTCGGTTCCGATCTGTTGTCCGGTAATGGAAAAGCCGTTGAAGGTCCCCGTGGTGCCCGAAGGCGTAGACGTCTGCTCGAGCGTCGTCCAGTAGAGGAAGCCATCCACGAGATCGGCGCCGTCGGGCACGCCCTGGCCGCAGCCGCAGGTCGAGTAATCGGGAATACTGATGGTTCCGCCAGACTTGCCGTGCAGAGACACTCCGCCGCTGGCGAAATCGCCGGTGACGAAATAGTTGTTTTCGAACCCAAGCGGGTTCGGCACTGCCGGCGGCTGCACTCCGGCCGAAATCAGCAGCGCGACATTGGATCCGATACTCACCTGCGTCCCCGCAGTCGGATTCTCGCCGATCACGTTGCCCGGCGCTTCAGTGTCGCTGTAGGCGGTGCTCACCGTGCCCACCGCTAGGCCCCCACCGGTGATCGCCGATTCTCCAGCCGATTGCGCCATTCCGATCACGTTGGGCACAGCCGTAGCTACCGCGTAGCCGTTCAGGCCGCCCGTGCCGGTCATCTTCACTGCCTGGAACGACACCAGCGATGAAAGGTTTAGCGTATTGTCGTTGAAGTTCGCCGTACCGGTGAAGTAGTCCGTGGTCTGCGGCGTGAATTCGAAAGCCTCGCTGCACGACGCGCCCGCAGCCAGGGAGAAGCTGGCAGGGCAACTCGAAAGCGATGGGAATTCAATAAAATTGGCGCCACTCGGGTTCGAAACTACCCCGCCCACGGTGCCAGCCAAAGTCTGATTGCCGACGTTTTGAATGGTGACCGTTTGCGCCGGGCCGCTGCTCGCCGGCGCGTTCTCGATGCCGAAGTTCAGCGTCGGCGCCTGCGACCCAAGCAACTCGACCAGCTGGTTGTTTGTGGGCTGCGAGATGAAGATATCGCCGGATGCATCCACTGCAACCGCATTGGCGGCAACGTTGGACAATGAGATTCCGCAAGTGTTGTAGAGGGTGCTGCTGCAGCCGGGCGGAACTTCGATGATCCCGCTTGGGTTATCGGCGACGAAGACATCGCCCGCTGCATCAACGGCAACGCCGACCGGGCTTTGATGCGGATTCGGGTTGTACACCGTATTCTGGCCGCCTCCGTTGGCCAGAACCTCAATGACCTCGTTCACGTTGCCACCGCTATCCGCAACGTAGACATTGCCGGCGCCATCCACGGCGACGCCCACCGGATTCGAACCGGTCCCCGCGCTATACACCACCGACTGTGAGCCGCCGTTCGCGGGAAGTTCCACAACCTTATCCAGACCGCTGTCCGCAACGAAGAGATCGCCTGCGCCATCCAGGGCCACCCCAGTCGGATTGGAACCATTCGGGTTGTATACGGGAACCGGGACGCTTCCGTTGGCTGGAAGTTCGACGACCTCATGGGCGCCGTTGTCTGCAATGTAAACATCGCCCGCTCCATCCACGGCGACGCCCACCGGACTCGAACCATTTTGCGGGCCGTACAGCACTGTCGGAGTGCCTCCACCGGCGGGGATCTTCTCCACTTCTGTGGACGTGCCGTTGGCAAAGAAGACATTGCCTGCAGCATCCACTGCAACTCCGTTTATGGGAGTGCCTCCGGATTGGACCGTGACCTGCGCGGCCGGACTGAACGCAGCCTCCGGCGCTTGGCCGATACCGTAAATCGGCGTGCTTCTTACCAGGTTGCCGTTGTTGTCGTAAAGTTCCACCGCGCCCAGGCGCAAACCGGGCGCCAGCGGAGTAAAGCTCACGTTCACGTTGCACGAAGTGCTGCCGGAGGCTCCGGTGCAGGTGCTGCCGCTACCCAGCTGGAAGTCGAGGCCGGTGACGCCCTGCGTCACCACTTGGATCGCGCCCACGGTTTGGCCGGCAGTCAGGTTCAGGTTGTAGGTCAGCGGGACATTGGTGCTGGCGCACGTCCCATTCGTCGATCCCGGCAGGCAGACGCTGGCAGTCCCGAAACTCTGCTGGCCGAAGCTCGCGGTCACATTCATCGCACCGCTCATCGTCAACAAGCACGTCGCGTTCGTTCCATTGCCCGCGCAGGCTCCGCCCCAGCCTAGGAACGTTGAGCCGGCTGCCGGCGCCGCTGTCAGCGTGACCGTTCCGCTCGAATAGGTCGCCGAGCACGACGGGCTTCCCGTAACCGTTCCGCTGGTATCGACACAGCCGATCTTTGCGTCGCCGGATGACACCATGCCTGAACCGGCGCCCAGGTCCGTCACCGTCAGCAAGTAGCCGATGGTGCCGGTGCCGACCGAGGTACCGACCAGCTCGATGCTCTGAAGCGGCGAGTAGCTGGTATTCAGTGAATCGCTTGTAAGGGTTAAGTAAGGGTTATAGAACTCCGCCACCGTAGACGCCGGCGGTTCGAATTCGATGCTTACGGTGCAGGCCTGACCTGCCGCCAGGCTGAAGTTGCCGCTGACGTTGCAATCGGCAGGACTGTCGCTGGGGCTGAGTACCTGGTCGAACGGATTCGGAGAAGCGGGAACGGTCAGCGATTCGATGCCCAATGACCCATTGCCGATGTTCTGCAAAGTGAGGGCCATAGGACTGCTGTCGGTCCCCGCTACGGTCGCGGTGCCGAAGTTTATCACCGCTGGCGGCTGCGAGAGATTGATCTCAGACGATCCGGCATCGGTTTCCACAAACAGCTGTCCGGTGGGCGTCATCGCGACCCCATACGGATCGGGCGCCCCGGCCGTAAAGAGGAGAATCTGGCAGTTGCTGCTGGAGCAGCCCGGGGGCACCGACACCAGAGCGCCGGCATCGGTGAAGTCGCCTATGCTAAACGCAAGATCGGCTACCAGAACGTCGCCCGCGGCATCGACCGCCACGCCATAGGGCTGAGACCATCCGGCGCCCACCTGAACCTGGCACGCGGAAGTCGTGCAACCGGCCGGGATCTCCACCACGGAGCCGGGGGTCGGGTAGGTGAATTCAACCGTGACAAACACATCGCCGGCGGCGTCCGTGGCCACACCCTTTACTTGCGCGCCGCTTGCGACGCTGTAGAGCGTGACCTGCGGGCCGCCGTTGGCAGGAAACTCAAGAACGCCGACAGTGTTCGCGGCGATCAAGAGATCGCCTGGTCCATCGACAGCCACGGCAGACAAACCGACCGCCGAAGCCGGCGCGTAAACCACGCTGGCGCAGGCCGCGGTGACGCTGGCGCATCCTGGGGCAAGCTTTACCACCTCGCCATTGGCGCCGAGTCCTGAATCCGCCACATAGAAGTTGCCCGCGCCATCGAGCGCGACGCCTTGCGGGTTGCTGAAACCCGAGGCCAAAGTAACTGGATTGCCGGTGTAGGGAGACGTCAGCTCCTGGAGGGTTTGGCCGTTCGCCATGTACAGATTCCCCGCCGCATCGGTGGTCGTCGCGCCGCTCACACTGACGGGGGTTACCTGGCTGCTGAAGGTGATCGGCGAGCTGACGGTATAGGGAGTAGGAAAGCTGACGGGCGGGCCGAAGGCAGCCAAGGGCGCCTGTCCGATGCCAGAGATGAGCTGGGTCGCAATGACATTGTTATGGTCATCGAGGAGATTGATGGCGCCCATGCGCAATCCCGGCGCGAGCGGCTTAAAGGTGACGTTGACGGTGCAGGAACCGCCGGCGGAGAGGTTGTTGTCGATACAAGATCCACCGTTTTGGGCCGAGAAGTCCTGGCCGGTGGCGCCTTGCGTGACCGCCTGGATCCCGCTGACGGCAAGAGGCCCATTCAAGTAGAAGGTCACCGGGAAAGTAATGCCGGTGCATCCTGTCAAGACTCCACCCGCGCAAACGCTGACGGCGCCGGGCGATACCTCAGAGAAAGTCGCGGTCACATCCGTTACGGCGGCCAAGGTTACGGTGCAGGTTGCATTTGTCCCTGAGCTCACGCACGCGCCGCCCCAGCCCAGGAATGTCGAGCCAGGGGAGGGCGTTGCCGTTAGCGTGTCCATCGGATAAACGGTGCTCAGATAGCTTGCCGAGCAGCCTGTCGAGCCCGCCACCCCGTTGGTATCGATGCAGTCAATTTCCCCATCGTTATCTGTGATCTTGCCGGAGCCCGAACCTGCAATGGACACATTCAACGCGTTATAAGTGCCCATCGTCTGCCCTATGCCGATGAGACCAATGGACTGAGTCACGTAGTCGGTGTAGAGGGAGTCGGCATTAAACGTGGCTGTAGCGTTATAGGATGTAGCCGCCGTCGGCTCAAAGTCGATGCTCACGTTGCAACTTTGGCCCGCCGTCAGCGTAAAGCCGCTGCTCTGGTAGCAGCTCCCCGCGGCATTCAGGTCGAGCAGGTTAAAGCCGGACCCGATGCCCAACACGGAGCCCGTCAACGTCTGGTTGCCGATGTTCTGGAACGTGGCGCTCTGCGCGCTGCTCGGGCTGCCCGTGGCTTGTGAACCAAAATTGAACGAGGGCGGCTGCGACTCATTGATCTCCACCACGGTGCCAGCGAAAGTGTTCGCGATGAAGACATCGCCCGCCCCATCTGTCGTCATGCCCTCCGGGCTGGTCCCGGTGAACACTGTGAATTGGGCGCCACCGCCGGCCGGAACCTCCACGATGCGGTTGTTCCCGATATAGTCCGCGACGAAGACATCGCCCGCCGCATCCACCCACACGCCCTCTGGAGAACTCACCCCGACAGTCGGCACCGTAGATTGAACGCCGCCGGCCGTAACTTCCAGCACCTGGTTGGCGTAAGTATTCGAGATGAAAACATCGCCCGCCGCATCCACCGCCAGCCCAAACGGTCCATGCAGTCCAGTGGCGGGCACCGTGGTCTGGACACCGCTTGCCGAATACTTCACCACCGTGGAGTTCCCCATATCGGCGATGAACAGATCTCCCGCTCCATCCAGCGCCACATCGTACGGAGAACCCAGTCCGCTGATGGGCACCGTGATCTGGGCGCCGTAGTTCCCGCCGCCAAGATACGGAACCTCCACCACCCTGCTGTTGTTCACATCCGCGATGTAGACATCGCCCGCTCCATCCAATGCCAACCCCACGGGGTAGTTGAGTCCGTTGGTCGGCACCGTGATCTGGGTGCCGTAGGTGCCGCCGCCGAGATAGGGAAGTTCCACCACCTCATTCCTGGTGTAATCGGAGATGAAGATATCGCCCGCCCCATCCAAAGCCACGCGGGAGGGGCTATAGAGGTTGGAGGTTGGCAATGTGGTCTGCGTGCCGGGGCCGAAGGCCGCCGCCGGTGCCTGGCCAACGCCGTAGATCGGCTGAGATGCCACCAGAGTTCCTGTGTCGCCGAGGAGTTGCACTGCGCCCATGCGCAATCCGGGCGCCGTCGGAGTGAACGTGACGCTCACCGTGCAGGACTGCCCCACCACGAAGTTGGTGATGCAAGAGCCACCGTTGACCGCCGTGAAGTCGAGGTGCTGAACGCCCTGGGTAAACGCAAGGATCTGGCTCACCGCTGTGGGCGCTGGCGCGTAATAAGCCATCGTGTAGGTGCCGCTGCAGGGCGCAGGTGTGCTCCCGCCGGAACACACATTAATGTTGCCGAAGGGTCCGTATTCGACCACGCGATTGTTTGACTTGTCGGCCACGTAGACATTGCCGCTGTTGTCCAGAACCACGGCCGCCGGATTGGACAGGCTATTGGCGTCGGTATTCGAGTTGCTGCTGGTGAAGCTGCCGCCCTGTCCGTAAACGCGCGTCGCAGTGGTGCTGCCGAAGGGGTAGAACAGCACGCGGCTGTTAAAGTAGTCGGCCACATAAAGGTTGCCGCCGCTGTCCAGTGCGAGCCCCTGTGGGCCCCATAGGCTGTCTGCGGCAACCCCGTCGTAGTTCTGGGCGCTGCTTGTGAAACTGCCGCCCTGACCGTAGACGCGCGTAGCAGTAGTGCTGCCGGCAGGATAGAACAGCACGCGATTATTTTGGTCGTCTGCGACGTAGAGATCGCCGCTGCTGTCGAGGGCGATCGCAAATGGTTGATTCAAGCTGTCCGCGGCTACGCCATCGTTGTCTGCGTTGCCGGAGGTTAAGCTGCCGCCCTGACCCCAGACTTGGGTTGCGGTGGTGCTGCCTGCGGGATAGAAGAGCACGCGGCTGTTCCCAGTGTCGGCCACGTAAAGGTTGCCGCTGCTGTCGAGAGCGACAGACTGCGGGCCGCTCAGGCCGTTGGCGTCGACCGCACCGTCAATGTTTGCGGTATTTGAGGAGAAGCTGCCGTTCTGCCCGTAAACCGCTGTTGCGGTGGTGCTGCCGGCGCTATAGTAGAGCACCCGATTGTTATTCCAGTCGGCGATATAGAGGCCGCCGCTCGAGTCCACGGCGAGACCGTAGGGATTATTCAAGCTGGTGGCGCTGACCGCCCCGCTCCCGGTCGTGAAGCTGCCGTTTTGCCCATAGACCCGCGTGGCCGTGGTGCTGCCGGCTGGATAGTAAAGAACGCGGCTATTCTGCAAATCGGCAACGTAGAGATTGCCGTTGCTGTCGAGAGCGAGATTCTCCGGCTGATTCAAGCTGTCGGCGGCGATCCCGTCGTAGTTTCCGGCGGGGCTTGTAAAGCTGCCGCCCTGTCCCCAGACCACGCCCGCCGTGATGGGCGCGAGCGAACTCACAGCCGGACCCGGCGCAACAAAGTCGGCGGTGACACTTTGCGCCTGGCTCATCATCACCATGCAGGTCGCACTTCCCGAGCAGGCTCCGCCCCAGCCGGCGAAGATGGAATTCCCTGAAGCAGTGGCCGTCAGCGTCACGGTCCCGCTCGAATAACTCGCCGAGCACGACGGGCTTCCCGTAACCGTTCCATTGGTATCCACGCAGCCAATCTGTCCGTCGCCCGATGACACTTTGCCTGAGCCGGTCCCCAGGTCCGTCACCGTTAGCAAGTAGCTGCTGGCCGGCGCAAAGTTCGCAATGATATTCGCAGGCCCGGTGATCACCAGCGTGCAACTCGGACCCGAGCTGTTGCTTGAGCAATCGCCGCCCCAGCTCGTAAACATAGTTCCCACGATCGGCGACTCGTAAAATGTATAGGTATAGCCTTCATTGGTTGTCTCGGAACATCCGCTCTGGGCAACTCCGGCGACGATGGCGCAGTTAATGAACGAGGACGTCGACACATTACCGGTGCCCGTTCCCGTCACACTTACGTTTACTGCAGACCCCAGGCCGGTGCCTTCGAGATTGATGGTCTGCGTTGCCGGACTGCCGTTCAGGCTGTTATCGCTAACCACAGCCGTGTCGTTCAACGGGCCGACCGTCGTCGGCGTGAATTCGAAGTCCTCGTTGCAGGTCGCGCCTGGAGCCAGCGAGATCCCGCTTCCGCTTTGGCATGTTGAGAGGGCCGCATATTCGGTGAAGTTTGGAGTCGTGGTTGAGGCCACCGAGCCCGTGAGCGTTTGGTTGCCGATGTTTTGAATCGTGGTCAGTTGGAAGGCGCCCGGGTTGCCCTCGCTGGAGAAGCCGAGATTCAGCGAGAACGGCTTCGACTGCTCGAATTCGACAACCTGGTCGGTATAGACGCTGTTGGAGTTGTCGTTAAAGTCGGCAACATAGACATCGCCCGCCGCATCCAGCGCCGCGCTGAACGATTGAATTCCGCTGGCTATTGTGATCAGGCAGGTGTTGCTGGTGCAGTTGGGCGTAACCTCAATGATCGCTCCGGCCCCAGAGTTAGCTTGGAAATCGGCGACGTAGACATCGCCCCCCGCATCCACTGCTACGCTTTCCGGCACGGACCATCCAGTGCCGATTGAAATCTGGCAGTTGTTGGTGTTGTGTTCGTCGCAACCGACCGGAACCTCCGTAACCGTCGCCGAGAGGTTGTCAGCAACGAAGACATCGCCCGCCGCATCCACCGCTACGCTCCTTGGTGTAGTGCCGGCGTATGGATAAGTCTGCGCCCCTCCGTTGGCTGGCAATTCCACGACATGACCGAAACCGGCGTCGGCGACGAAAATATCGCCTGCTCCGTCCACTGCCACGCCCTCAGGACTGGAAACCACACTAATTGGCAGAGGGCCATATAGCACCGTCGGGCTGCCCCCACCGGCCGGAAACTCGAGTACCTCATCCAGTTGGGGATCCGCGACGAGAAGATCGCCGGCTCCATCCACCGCCAGGCCCTCGGGCTCCTTGACGGCTGTCGTGAATACGCTCGTCTGACCGGTGGTGCTGTCGATCTTCAGCACCTGCGAATTGCCGATGTCTGAAATGTAAACATTACCCGCGGCGTCTACGGCTACTCCTTGCGGCACGGAAATCGGATAACTGCCGGTGCTCTCCACAGTCTCCGTGGAGGGGCTGATAAAGGCAGCCTCCGCCGCTTGTCCGATGCCAGAGACGAATTGCGTCATCGTGCCGTTGCTGGTTGAGAGATTCACCGCGCCCAGGCGCAGCCCCGGTACGGTCGGCGTGAAGTTGACGTTCACGGTGCAGGAACCCCCAGGGGCATAGGCGCCGCTGCAGGTGGTGGTGCCTAGCTGAAAGTCCAGGTTTGGTGCGCCCTGTGTGACCACCTGGACCCCGCTGACGGCAACGCCATCATGCCCAGTGAAGTTGAACGTCACCGGGAACGTGGAGGGGCTGCATCCCAATGGGTTTCCTCCGGCACAAACGTTGACGCCGCCAAAATTCGTCGGACCAAAATTCGCGCTGACATTCTGTGCCGAGCTCATGGTCACAACGCATGTCAAGCTCGTTCCCGAGCATGCCCCGCCCCAGCCGGTGAATGTAGATCCCTCGCCCGCACTCGCCGTCAGCGTCGTAGTTCCGCTTGGATAGGCTGCTATGCAGGTTCCAGTAACGGTCCCATCGCCTTCGATGCAATCGATCAATGTGTCGAGGGAGGTTACTGTGCCGCTGCCTGAGCCCGGCTCCGTCACCGTCAGCCAGTTGTTGCCCGACCCGGGCACGCCCGTGCCGCTAAGGCTGAACGTTTGAGCAAATGGTGTGTTATTCAGGCCGTTGTCGTAAAAGTAGAGGTTCCCGGTGACCAACCCGGCGCTCAGCGGACCGAAGTCGATGCTCACATTGCAGGTCGTGCCCGCCGCGAGCGAGAAGGTGGTGGTGCAATCGGCCGGTGTGCCCGATCCGGGTGTCTGATAGAAGCTGTTATTGGTGAAGGACAACCCTGGGCCGGTCGCGCTGAGCGGCTGGTTGCCGACATTTTGCAGCGTGATGGATTTTGGGCTGTCACTGCTTAGGATGGTCTCCAACGATGGGGAAAAGCCCAGACCGTAGAATTGCTGCAGGACCCACTTGAGCCCACTGTTGTAGTCGACGTATACGACAACGCCAGTGGGGTCTACCGCGACGCCGTAGGATGTCACCCCGCTGACTACGGTGATCTGGCATGTGTTGCTGGTGCAGCCCGCAGGAACCTCCACGATCGCTCCGGCCCCGGAGTTAAGCCCGATATCGGAGACGTAAACATCGCCCGCTGCGTCCACGGCCACGCTTTCCGGCTGAGACCATCCAGTGCCCACGTTGATCTGGCAGCTCGCGCTGCTGCAACCCGCCGGAACCTCCACGACTGCGGGAATCCCATAATCGGCGACAAACACATCGCCCGCGGCATCTACAGCCGCACTCGCAGGGCTAACCCATCCGCTGCCCACGGAGCTGGGGAATCCACCAGCCGGGGTAATCTCAACCACCCAATTCTGGGTAGCATCAGGGACGAAAATATCGCCGGCTCCATCCACCGCTAACCCGCCGATGAGTTCTCCAGAACCATACGGGCCGTACGGTACGTTCTGGCCGCAGCCGGGGCAACCTGCCGGAATTTCCGCCACTTCACCCAGGCCATCGTCCGAAACAAAGACATCACCCGCTCCATCCACCACAACTGAGTTTGGTGACACGAATCCCGTGCCCACCGGCTGACTGTCATTCCCAGCGGCCTCCAATACCCGACCATTGCCAGTGTCGGCGATGAAAATGGTATCGTAGGCCGAGTTTGCGCCCTCTGCCTCAACCGCCACGCCCTTCGGCCCCGAGAAGGGCACTGCCAATGGATTCCCAGATGCATCCCCAACGTACCGCCCGAATGGCCCGAGCGGGCTGAAGGCAACCACCGGCGCCTGTCCAATACCGGAGATCGGCTGCGTCGCCAACACATTGTTGCTGCTGTCGAGCAGTTCGACACCACCGATGCGCAACCCAGCCGCCAGCGGCTTGAAGGTGACACTCACGGCGCAGGAGCTACTGCCACATGTGACGAGGTTGGCCGCGAAATCGAGCCCGGTGACTCCCTGCGTGACCGCCTGGGCCGAGCTGACGGGGGTTGACCCGGTGTAGTTGACGGTCACCGGGAACGCGCTGTTGCATGGCGTGGGCGACCCCGAGACACAAACGTTGGCGGTGGCGAAATCACCCTGCGCGAAGCTCGCGCTCACATCCAACGCCGAGTTGGTGGTCACGCTGCAGGTCGGGTTCGATCCTGCGCTTACGCACGCGCCGCCCCAGCTCACGAATGTCGATCCCGCAGTCGCTGCCGCCGTCAGCGTGACCGCGGTTCCGCCCGCATCGCTCTCCGAACACGTTCCCGTAACGCTTCCGCTGCTAATCGCGCAGCTAATCGGCGGAGTAGCCGAAGAATTCGATGTCACCGAGCCGCCGCCCGTGCCTGCTTCGGTCACGGTCAGCGTGTAGCTGCTGGCCGGGATAATGCCGCTAACGTCGACGAGGTTCTGCTGCGTGGAACTGCTGCCATTCAGATTGTTGTCGTAGATCCAAACCGCGCTGACCCAAGGGTCTCCCGGACTGTTGTTCTTCGCCGCGAAGACGAGGCTGAAGTTGCAGCCTTGACCCGGCGCCAGCGAAAAGGTGGTGCTGCAATCGGGAGGAGTGCCGCTGCCGTCAACTTGATACCAGTAGTACGGAAACGCCATCCCAGAGGAGGTCAATGTCTGATTGCCCGCGTTCAGAATGGTGAACGATTGCGGACTGCTGACCATGCCGTTAGACTCGCTCGGAAAGTTCTCCGTGGGCGTCTGCAACCCAGGCTGGTTGATCTTGAGGATCTGGTCGTACGAGTATTCGGCGATATAAACTTCTCCGGCGCTATCGACTGATACGCCAAATGAGGTGCTGTCGTTGAACAACGGGACTTCGCAGCCGGTGCTCGCGCAGCCGGCCGGAACTTCCAGCACCTCGCCGCCGGTTTCAAGCCCTGAATCCGAGACATAGAGGTCGCCCGCTGCGTCCACCGCCACGCTTTGCGGATGAACCCACGAGCCACTGGCGATCGAGATCTGGCAGCCGCTGGCGTTGCAGCCGGCCGGAACTTCCACGACCTGTCCAAGGCCGCTGTTGGTGATAAATAGATCGCCCGCTCCGTCCGCGGCCACGTCGCTGGCCCCCGAGCTGTAGACCGTTGTCTGGGCGCCTCCATTCGCCGGAATCTCGATAACTCCGGCTTGATTGTCAGAGACAAAGAGATCGCCGATCCCATCCACTGCCACGCCGACCGGGCCGACTTCCGTATTTGGGGCGTATACCGCGGTCTGGGCGCCTCCGTTGGCCGGAACCTTTACCACCTCGCCATTCGGGCTGTTCAGCCCGATATCCGCGACGTAGACATTCCCCGCTCCATCCACCGCTACTCCCCACGGCGACACGAATCCCGTGCCCACGGTGCTCACAGCGCCACCCGCAGCCACCTCCAACAAACGGTGGTTTCCCGTGTCCGCGATAAACAGATCGCCCGCCGCGTCGGTTGCTAAGCCCTGAGGAGTGCCCAGCGTGTAGCCCGGAGTGCTCACCACATTCTCCAGGGACGGGCCGTATAGAATCGCTGGGCCATTGATCGTAGGGCCATACACCAACTCCGGTCCCTCGCCAATGCCGTAGATCAGTGTGGTCGCCAAAGGTGTGGTGCTGTTCGTGCTGCTGAAGAGCTCCACCGCGCCCATGCGCAATCCGGGCGCGGTCGGCGTGAAGGTGACGTTCACCGTGCAGGTGTTGGGTCCTGTTACGGTTCCGGTACATGTGCTGCCGTTCGCCAGTGAGAAATCGAGACCAGTTGCGCCTTGCGTGACCACCGTGGGTGACAGAGCGAAGGTCGTAGTCGACGGAACGCTATAGGTCAGCGTGAGGGTGTTGCTGCACGGATATGGGGTGGTCGCTCCCGACGGACAAACATTGATGCTGCCGAGGTTCTGCGGCGGCCCAAACTCCCAGGTGTCGCCGAAGATGGTGGTGGTATCGGTACCGGTGGCGAACCCTCCGAACAAGATCGCCTGACCTTGCGCCGCATCGTAGGTCATCCCATTTGGAAGGTCGCGCGCGTATAAAGTGGCCGGAGTGCTGCTCTGCTCGGTCCAGGTGTTTCCGTTCCATACCCACGTGTCGTTGAGATAGTTGCCGCTGCTGTCGATTCCTCCGAACATGAGCACTTTGCCAAGCGCCGCGTCGTAGGCCATCCCTTGGTTTTCACGCGTCGAGGGGTTGCCAGAAGAAGGGGTAACGTTGGACCAATTGGTCCCATTCCACACCCATGTGTCGTTGAGGTAGTTCCCGGATGCGTCTTGCCCGCCGAACAAAACGACGTTGCTGGTCGCCGCGTCGTAAACCATCGAGTAACCCGAACGGGCGGAGGGATTGTTCGTAGGACTCAAGGCCGTCCAATTGCTTCCGGTCCAGAGCCAGGTGTCACTCTGAGCCAGGTATGCCGTGTTGTTCCCGATTTGGACGGCGGCGCTCCCTCCGAACAGCAACACCTGACTCGTCGCCGCGTCGTAAACCATGACCGCGGCGTCACGTGCGGAGGGACTGGTCGCGGGGCTGGCCTGGGTCCAGTTGGTTCCATCCCACAACCATGTATCGCCGAAACGTTGGGTGGTGGAGTTCCATCCTCCGAACACGACCACCTGACCGTGCGCCGCATCGTAGGCCATTGCGTGGTCTCCGCGCACTGGCGGACTGTTCGTCGGGTTCTGCTGAGTCCATGTCGTCCCGTTCCATGTCCATGTGTCGTTGAGAAAGCTTCCGCTCGCGGCATATCCTCCAAACAAGACCACTTGGCCAGTCACAGTGTCATAGGCCAGAGCATGGATATAGCGGGCGGGAGGACTGTTCAAAGGGACTTGCAGATTCCATTCCGGCAGCAGAGTCGGCGCCTGCGCAGATGCGCCGATCGCACCGGCCAGCACGAACGCTGCGAGCGCGACAACGCCTTTTCCCCGGGAGAGACTCCACCGCGTGGCTTCGCGTCGACGGCTTGACTTGCTGCCATCAAAATTGTGAGATGAAAGCGACGCGCCCACACAAGGCGCTGTGGAAGCCAAACCAGCCGACTGCTTGATCATGCTTGCGATCTCCGGGGAAGCGGCACTGCCGGTCAACCAGAGCGACCGGGCCATTCAAGCGCGAATTCCGCAAATTACATCAATATCTTCTGTACGTGGTGGACTCGGCTCAATCGGAATTCTGGAGTTTTACCTTATCTATCAGGCCTGCCACCGTGGTCCCTGTCGCACGGCCTACCATTGATTGGCCGGAACGCTGTTACTGGCGCACCGCCGCTCGGCACAGTCCTGCTCGTTGCCGAAGCAAATCTTCAAGTTGGCCATCGGGGAAATGGCGCCGGCTTCCGGGCTATTCATGCCTCATAAGGGAACCAAAACCGCCGGGCCCTTATGGGAGACAGCCTTTCAAGGGACTGAGACAGAACCTATTGAAAGCAGGCGGGTATTGTCAAGTTACGGATTCAATTACCTGTTGGTAACAGGCAAGAATTCACATCTGGCTGGGTGTTGTTTTTGCCCGCGATGCGGCGCCTGAGCCCGCAGGCGAACCCCGAGCGAAAGCAGGGATATCAGGGCGGACCGGTTTTTCGGGTTCTCGAACCCACAGAGCGAAATCCAAGCGAAGAAGGGGTCGTCAGGCCGAATTTTGCGGGCGGTTCGGGTGCCTCTTGCTCGAGCGCAGTCTGTGAACGGACGAAGCGTCTTTTTCTCCCGTTGTTAGCCGCACGGAATTACTGAGATCGTTCCCGCGCCGCATCTCCACCTGAAGATGGAGTTAGTGCTCGCTCTTTCGGCCGGCGTTGACGTGCTGCGCACTCCGCGGCGATGCAGGCGAACCGCGCGGGCAGATGGGGCGCAATCGGACCCGCTATCGCGGGGCACACATGAATGATTAGAATCTTCCTCAGCAAGAACCGATGATATCCATTCTTCATCCCCCATTCCGGCTCGGCGTAGCAGCTTTTACGGTTGTTCTTGCCCTGATCGCCGGATGTCACGGCGGCCTGCCCTCGCCATCCTCGGCGGCTTATCACGAGTTCATCTCATCGTTTTATGTTGGCCTGGCCGCGCTGCAGGTGGGCGACGATGTGCGCGCAGAAAGCTCCCTATCGCGCTCCGCGCAACTTGCTCCCGGCGAGCCTGCCGCCTTTGCCGACTGGGGTATTCTCGCATTGCGCCAGCGGAACTTCGATCTGGCCGCCGAACGCTTTGAGCGCGCCCGCAAGCTCGCACCCCAAAACGACCATATCTACTACCTGAATGGAATCCTTGGCAGCGATCGGGGCGACCCAGCCGGTGCCATCTCGAATCTGCGTGAGGCCATAAAGCTCAACCCGTCAAATTTGCAGGCGGAGTACCAGCTAGCGCTCGAAATTGAGCGCCAGGGCGGGCAGGGAAGCGAAGACGAATTCCAGCAATTGCTTTCGCAGATTCTTAGCGCACAACCCAGCAATTTGGCCGCGCTGCTTGAATTGAGCCGCATCGCCGCCAAGCGCGGAGACACAGCAACGCTCCGCTCGGCAATCGATCGCATCTCGGCGCAATCGGCCGCGTGGCCGCAGGATGCGCGCGATCAGCTCGCGCAATTGCAAGCCGCGGCAGCCTCAGGACCCGCCACGGCAGCGGCGATTCGCAGTGTGTTCTTGCGCAATGTGCTCATGCAGCTTCCCGCATTCCGCCAACAGCTGGCTCAAATCAAGCCTGCGCCTGGCGATGAGGCGCAGCCCTTCACGCATCTGCTGCGCGTGGCATCACCGCCGGGCCGCCCTGCGCCGCCCGACACCGCATTGCGCTTCGAGAATCAGCCGCTCGCAAATCCATCCGGTGGCAAATGGGATTGGATCGGCGCCGTCTCGCTCGACGGCGAAGGTGCCCCCGCAATTGCTACGGCAAACTCGCGCGAAGTGAGGCTTTCAACCGGCGCCGCCTTTCCATTTCCCGGAGGCGCAGCAAATGCGTCTCTATCGCCCGAGTCCGTTCTACCCATCGATTTCAACTACGATTTCAAGACCGATCTTGTGCTTGCGGGCGCCGGCGGCATGCGCTTCATGCGCCAGGACGATCCAGCAAAGTTCACCGACGTGACCGCGCAAACCAAATTGCCCAAGGAGATTCTCGCCGCGCCCTACATCGGCGCGTGGGCCGTCGACATCGAGGCCGACGGAGATCTCGACATTGTCCTGGGCGCGACAAGTGGCCTGCCCACGGTTCTGCGCAACAACGGCGACGGCACATTCAAGGCGATTCATCCCTTCGCCGCGATCTCGGGAATTCGCCAGTTTGTGTGGGCAGACCTGAGCGGCGACGGCAATCCTGACGCATCGCTCATCGACGGCGCCGGCCGCTTGCATATCTTCATCAATCAGCGCCTCGGCAACTTTGCTGAATCCGCGTTGCCCGCCGGCTTCGGCAACGTGAAGGCCATTGTGGCAGCCGATGCCAATCACGATGGCGCTCTGGACCTGCTGGCCGTACAACCGAGCGGTGCGATCGTGCGGCTTTCGAGCATCAATGGCGCCTGGGACACGGGTGAGATCGCGCAAGTGCCCGATGCCGCAAATGCTTTGGCGGGCGATGTACGCCTGCGCGCTGCCGATCTCGACAACAACGGCGCCTTCGATCTGCTGCTGATCAACGGCGGCGCTCAGCGCAACGCACCTGGCGCGACAATCTGGCTCGCGGACGAGAATCAGCACTTTACGCTACTCGCGTCCCCGCAGGGCCCAGCGCGTGTTTTTGACGCAGCGGCAGCGAGCACCGAAGGCCGGCTCGACCTCCTCGGACTTACATCTGACGGGCAGCCCATCGACGCCATCAATCGCACCACGAAAAATTACCATTGGCAGATTATTCGCCCGCGCGCGCACCAGGCGACCGGCGATCAGCGTATCAATTCCTTCGGAATCGGCGGCCAAATCGAAATCCGCTCCGGTCTGCTCGTGCAGATGCAGGCTATCGACGGTCCGCAACTCCACTTCGGCCTCGGAAACGAGACGGGCGCGGAGGTGGCACGAATCGTGTGGCCCAACGGGACGGTGCGCGCGGAGTTCGCGCTCAAGGCCGATCAGGAGGTGTTGACCGAGCAGCGTCTTAAAGGCTCCTGCCCATTCCTCTTCGCCTGGAACGGGCAGTCGATGCAGTTTGTGAAAGATACTGTGCCGTGGGGGGCGGCGCTTGGCCTGCGCATCGATTCCATGGGCCCCGCGCGCATTGCGGCAACCGAGGAGTGGTACAAGATTCCCGGCAGCGCTCTCGTTCCTCGCGATGGCTCGCTCGATCTGAGCATTACCGGCGAGCTATGGGAGACCTATTATTACGACTACCTCGCACTTATGGCAGTCGACCACCCCGTTGGCACCGAGATCTTCACCGACGAGCGCTTCGTGGTGCCGCCGGTCAAGCTGGCGGTCACCACCGTCGCCGAACCGCATGCCATCGCGCACGCCACTGACGATCTTGGCAACGACGTGACGGATGCGCTTCGCAATCTTGACGGCAACTATCTCGATACCTTCGGCCGTGGCCAGTATCAGGGCGTCACACGCGACCATTACGTTGAAATCGATCTGGGCAGCGATTTGCCTGCGAGCGGCCCCCTCTGGCTCATTGCCCGCGGCTGGCTGCATCCTACCGACTCGTCGATCAACGTCGCCATGGCGCAGGGCGGCCGCGTTCGTCCGCAGCCACTCAGTCTTGAGGTTCCCGACGGCCGCGGCGGGTGGAAAGTCGCGCGCGGCAATCTTGGTTTTCCCGCAGGCCGCAATAAGACCTGCCTCATCGACCTCACCCGCCTCTTCAGTGCGGGAGTGCCGCACAAGCTGCGCCTACGCACCAATCTCGAGATTTACTGGGATCAGATCGAGTGGGCGCTGGCACTACCCGATGCCCCAACCAGGATCACGCGTCTCGCGCCGCAATCGGCCGACCTGCGCCACCGCGGTTTTTCGGTCATTCATCAGGCGAACGCCTCGTCGCCCGAGATTCCCGACTACAACCAACTCACCGCGACCACGCAGATCTGGCGTGATCTCGAAGGCTTCTACACGCGCTATGGCGATGTGCGCGAGTTGCTCAAGGCGACAGACGACCGCTACGTGATAATGAACGCGGGCGACGAGCTCGCATTGCGCTTTGCCGCGCCGCCCCCTCCGCCCCAGGGCTGGGTACGCGACTACGTGATTGCCGGCGATGGATGGGTAAAAGATGGAGACTACAACTCCACCTTCTCGCGCAGCGTGCAGCCGCTGCCTTATCACGCGCGTACTGAGTACGATACGCCGCCGGGCACGCTCGAAGGCGAATGGGTTTATCGCCACCATCCTGAGGATTGGCAGCACTATCAGACGCGCTATGTGACTTCGGATGCCTTTCGCAGCGCATTGCGAAACGGGGCAACGCAATGAAGAAAGTTCCAATCGCACGGACCCTGGTCACGCTGTTTTTCGCAGCGCTGCTTGCAGTGCCATGGATGGTGCGCCATTTTTCTGCTCCGGCAAAGACCGTCGCTAATGCCGGCGCGCAGGCCGCACTCGCTCGTTACGGTTTTTCGCTTCAGGAAGTGGCTCACAGATCCGGCATAGACTTTGTTCACAAGGCGCCCACGCTCGACTCGAAACTCGACGGCATTATGCCTGAGGTTGCGTCAATGGGCGCATCGGTCTCCATCGTCGACTACAATCGCGACGGTTGGCCTGACATCTACGTGACCAACAGCGCCATCGGCAGCAAGAATCATCTCTACCGCAACAATCACGACGGCACATTTACCGATGTTGCCGAAGAGTTGGGTATCGCCGATGTCAATCAGCCCGGCACCGGCGTCTCGATGGGCGCGGTCTGGGGCGACTACGACAACGACGGTTATGACGATCTCTTCCTCATCAAATGGGGCAGGCCCGAGCTGTTTCACAATGACCAGGGGAAACACTTTACGCGCGCAAGCGACCAGGCCGGGCTGCCGCCTTGGATCAACGCCAACACCGCAGTGTGGTTCGACTACGACCATGACGGGAAGCTCGATCTCTTTGTCGCCGGTTACTATCCCGAGGACGTAAACCTGTGGCGCCTGCACGATACGCGCATGATGCCCGACAGCTTCGAGTACGCCAAGAACGGCGGCCGAAAATATCTCTTCCACAATTTGGGTAACGGGCACTTTGAAGAAGTCAGCGCCAAGGCCGGCATTAGCAGCCGCCGCTGGGCGCTGGCTTGCGCTGCAGCCGATCTCAGCGGAACCGGCTACCCCGATCTGTTCGTGGCCAACGATTACGGTGTCTCGGAGCTTTACATCAATGACCATGGGCATTTTCACGAAGCGGGGAAAGATGCCGGCGTTGGCTTCGCGCCCAAGAGCGGTATGAACGTCTCTTTCGGCGACATCTTCGATCAGGGCAAGTTTTCTATCTACGTCTCAAACATCTCCGAAGAAGGCGTGCTGATTCAGGGCAACAATCTGTGGGTGCCCCAGCCAGGCCCGGCGCTCAAATACGACAACCTGGCGCGCGACCTCGGCGTCGAGCTTGGCGGGTGGAGCTTCGGAGCGCAGTTTGGCGACTTCAACAACGACGGCAACCTCGATCTCTACCTCGCCAACGGATACATCTCCCTCGACCGCCAGCGCAGCTACTGGTACGACTTTGCCAAGGTAGCCGCCGGCAACAGTTCGATCATTGGCGATGCTGCAAATTGGCCTGCGTTCAGCGGACGCAGCCTTTCGGGTTATCAGCAAAAACGCCTGTGGCTCAACGACGGCGAAGGCAAGTTCGTCGATGTTGCTCAGGCCGTGGGCGCAACCGACACCTTCGACGGCCGTTCGGTGGCGCTTGCCGATCTTTGGAATACAGGTGCGCTCGACATCGTCGTGGCCAACCAGCGCGCGCCGTTGCTGGTTTACAAGAACACCGTTACGCCCGACAATCGCTGGATCGAGTTCACGCTCGAAGGCACGAAGAGCAATCACAGCGCCATCGGCGCGGAGATCACGCTGTACTGGGATGGTAAGGAACAGCTGCAGCAGGTCTCGGGCGGCAACGGCTTCGCTTCGCAAAATGACCGGCGCGTGCACTTCGGCCTCGGCAAGAATCCGAAGATCCAAAGAGCCGTCATTCGCTGGCCATCGGGCGCCGTGCAAACGCTCGACAATCTCACGCCCGACCGTCTCTACACAGTGAAGGAACCATCATGAGCCAGCCGACCGCGCAATCGAATCCGCCGCTGCCGAAAACCCCTGCAAAGCCGCAGTTCAGGGGATGGACCCCTCTGTCGAGCCGTCTCAACCCCTTTTTGCCGCCCATCTTCATCACCCTGATTCTGCTCGTAGGCAACTTGTCGTTCGGCATTCTCGAGAGCTATCCGAAGACTCTGCTGGCGATCGTCACCGCCATCGGCTTTGAGATGGTGCTGGGCCGCATCTTTTTGCACAAATGGCCGCATCCGGCCAGCGCCTACATCAGCGGCATCAGCGTCGGCATCCTTCTGCGCTCACCCGCGTTTTGGCCCTACGCACTGTGCAGCGCCCTCTCCATCACCTCAAAATACGCGCTGCGCGTCCGCGGACGTCACATCTGGAACCCCTCCAACTTCGGCATTTGTGCCATGCTGATTCTTGCATCTGATGCCGTGACCTCGCTCAGCATTCAGTGGGGCAACAACTTTGCATCGCTCGTCGTTATCTGGGTGCTTGGTTCGGTGATTGTCTGGCGTGCCAAGCGGCTGCACATCACGCTCACCTATGTGGCCTGCTTTATTGCGCTCTCGTTCCTGCGCGCGCACATCGTCGGCGACCCCTGGCAGTCTGAGATCGCGCCCATCACCGGACCCATGTATCAGCTCTTCGTTTTCTTCATGATCACCGATCCGAAGACAACAGTGCGTTCGCGCCTGGGCCAATGTGTCGTGGCCGTCGCCATCGCCGTGCTCGAATTCTTCTTCCGGCTCAACAGCAGCATCTACGCCCCCCTCTATGCGCTCTTCTGGGTGGGCCCGGCAGCGCTAATGATTGAGATGGCGATTGACTCGCGCCGGGCCCGCACCCGCGACGCTGGTGCAGGTCCCGAACCGAAGGCGGCCCGTGCGTAGTCCGTCCATGTGCCAGCCACCGGCTTCCTTCAATTGCGGGCGCTTCGCAAAGCCG
>JBEKPO010000053.1:0-64106 GCA_049520675.1 Occallatibacter sp.
TCGCGCAGCATCACGTTGCGCGATTGAAAATCGCGATAGAGAAAATAGTCGCGGTCGGCGGCGAGCAGGAACTTGGTCAACCGGCCAAAGTCGTGCTCCAAGTCCTGCTCGTTGAACGGCACGCCCGCCAGGCGCAGGAAATAGTATTTGAAGTAGTTCAGGTCCCACGCGATCGATTGGCGATCGAAGCTGGACCGCGGATAGCAGACCTTGTAATTCAGATCGCGCCCCGCGACGACCTGAAAACGCGGCAGCTCCGCCACTACCTTGCGATAGGCCTCGACGGCCTCCGCCACAATGTTGTCGCCACTGCGATGCGCGCCCAGAAAATCGAACAGCGTCGTGTCGCCCAGGTCTTCTTCAAGATACGCACCACCCTTCAAATCCTCTGCGTAGATCTCCGGAACCGGCAGTCCGCGGCGCCTGAAGTGGCGCGAGAACTCAAGAAATGCAATGTTCTCCTCGCGTACAGAAGAGAGAACGCCGATGGCGGTCTTTCCCGCGCCCGTGAGGCGCACAATAGCGCGGCCTGAGCCGCCTAGCTGCCCCTGCAGGGGCAGCACTTCGTCAGCGGGGAGCCCGTAATGCTGCTCGAAGAGCCGTTTCAGAACGTCCATAAAGTTGCTTGCGCAGCTTCACAAAAGATACGCAGGCTCACGGCTCCGAATCAAATCCTTGGAGCGTTCATCCGAAAAGCCAACGGATTTAGGGGAATCAGCAGAACCTGCCGCTCGCTACGGCCCCAACCTGTTGATAGCTAGCAGCTGCCGTTCAGTCCCTCCGCCGGCGCTGGTGCGTCGACGGAATGTTCATGTCCTCGCGGTATTTGGCCACGGTGCGCCGGGTGAGTTGAATGCCTTGCGCCTGCAACGTTGCTGCCAGCTGATCATCCGTGAGTGGATGGTGCGGGTCTTCTTCCTCAATCAGCTTGCGCACTTTGCGCTTGAGCACGAGCAACGGCGTGTCCGCGCCTTCCGGTCCGTTCGACCCTTCACTGAAAAAGAACCGCAGCTCCAGCACGCCCTGTGGCGTGTGCGCGTATTTGTTTGCCACAGCCCGGCTCACCGTCGAAGGGTGAACGCCGATCTCCTCGGCCACTTCCTTGATCATCATCGGCCGCAGCGCCTCGACACCTTTGTCGAGAAAGTCCTGCTGGCGCCGCACAATCACCTCGCAGGTGCGCAGAATCGTGCTCTTGCGCTGGGCGATGTTGCGCAAAAGCTGCAGCGCCGAGCGGAATCGCTCCTTGACGTACTCCTTCACCTCTTTGTCGGTATTGCTTGCAACCAGCATGCGGCGGTATCGCTGGCTGAGGCGAAGGCTCGGCAGGTCTTCCTCGTTCATGCTGACCGCCCATTCGTCGCCGCGCTTCACGAAAAACACATCGGGCTCAATCAGGCGTGCCTGCTCGCGGTTGTAAACGCGGCCCGGACGGGGGTCCAGAGTCCGGATGAACTCAACCCCCGCATGCGCTTCCTCGGGGCTTACTTGCGCCGCGCGCGCCAGATCCTTCATATCCCGCTTTTGCAGCAGATGCAGGTGTTGGTCCACAATCGCGGCCGCCACTTGCATCGCGCGGCGGCGTTCGTCAATCTTGGCCTCAGCCTCATCCTGAAAGGTGCGATGCGGATTCTCGACCGGTTCGCTGCCCCCAGTTCCGTATAAATGGTCGAATTCATGCTGCTGGGCCGCAATCTGCAAGGCCAGGCACTGGCGCAAGTCACGCGCCCCCACTCCCGCGGGATCGAGATGCCGCACCACCTCAATGGCGCGTCGCACCAGTTCGAGCGCGTCGCTGTATGCCTTCTGGTGGCCGTTCGACGATGCGGCATCGCGAGCTGTGGCGCTCAGCGCCGCCGCTAACTCTTCTTCGCTGGCCGCCAGATAGCCGTCTTCGTCGAGATTGCCAACAACGAATTCGGCTCCGTCGTGCAAGTCGCGATCCAGGCTCAGAGCTCCCAGCTGCCACGCCAGATGATCGGACAAAGTCGTTGGCTGGGAGAGAAAGTTCTCGAACGAGGGCTTTTCACTGTCCTCGTATTCCGGCTGCGTGCGATATCCAGGATCGAGATACTCCTGGAAGTAGGTTCCAAAATCGATCTCGTTGAATATGTCCTTCGGCGGCGGGGCCGCAGCTTCTTCAGCTCCCCGCTCCATTCGCTCCTCACGGCCCGCCACCTGGTCAAGCATCGGAACGGACTCGTCGATTTCTTCGAGAATTGGGTTCTCGACCAACTCGGCATCGATCATCTCCTTGAGTTCGACCTTGTTCAGGGCAAGAACGCTCACCATCTGCATCAGGCCCGGTGTCAGGACCTGGCGCTGGGCCACTTTCAAATTCAGTCTTGGTTGCAACAGCGGCATAATGAGCAGCGTTTCCCGATCGAACTCAATGCGAGTCTAATCGCGTGAGAAAAAGCTTAAGGGAGTTTTCGGCCCAATTTTAATCACCAATTCGAGTCATTGTCCCGGTCTGGACCCGTTTCCCACTCCGGGATTCTAGCGGCAATTCTGCTTTCCTTCTCGAAACTTGGTCTCCCGGCTTTTACCCTTGCCGGAGTACCACTTCGGGCACACACTTTAGTTTAACGAGAATCCCTCACCCAGGTAGATTCGCCTCACTTCCACATCGTTGCCCAATTCATGGGGAGTGCCGGCGCGGAAGATCCGGCCTTCGGCAATAATGTACGCTCGATCGGTTACGCTCAATGTTTCTCGCACGTTATGATCAGTGATCAGCACGCCGATGCCGCTGGCTTTCAGGTCGAAGATGATCTTCTGCAGCTCCAGAACTGCGATCGGATCGATGCCGCTGAACGGCTCGTCGAGCAAGATGAAATTCGGTTGAATGCAAAGCGCGCGGGCGATTTCAACGCGCCGCCGCTCGCCTCCTGAAAGCGCATAGCCGCGGGTCGTGCGAATGTGTCCAAGGTTCAACTGGTTGATCAGCTTTTCGGCCCGCGTGCGCCGCTCACGATTGCCCAGCGGCTGCGCCTCAAGCACTGCCAGGATGTTCTCTTCGACCGTGAGCTTGCGAAAAACCGACGGTTCCTGCGGCAGGTAGCTGATTCCGAAATTCCGAGCCCGCAAGTACATTGGCAAGTACGTGATCTCGGTCGAGTCCACCAGCACACGCCCGCTCTCCGGCGCCACCAGCCCCACAATCATATAAAAGCTTGTGGTCTTGCCGGCGCCATTCGGACCTAGCAACCCTACAACCTCGCCGCGGGAAATGCTCAGGTTCACGCCCCTGACAACTTGCCTTCCCTTGTAACTCTTGCCGATTCCCTCGGCAATCAGTGTTTCCATTCGGTCGTTGACTCGCTTTGCGCTACTTGCCGTGCGCCTCCGGAGCGGTCGTCTCCGTGATAGTCCCGCGGTCGCCGCCTTCGATACTGACGCTATCATCGCGGCTATGGAAAATCAAAGTTTCGCCGGTGACGCTCCCCTCTGCGGGATCACTCATTCGTGGTGCTGCTGCGGCCGTCCCCGTCAGCGCGTAGTCGCAGGTTAGGGACGAGTAAACCAGCTGCTCACCGGTACCGCGCCGTCCCTGTGATGTCAGCACCACATGCCCTGTCGCCGTCATTCGATCCACCTGCGTCTGCCCGCCATTTACGTCGGAAGGCTTCAGCCGCAGGTCCAGCTGATCGGATGAAGACGTGCCGGTTCCGGTCTCCGCCACCACCGCGTCCAGCGCGCCAGCGTGCATCACAGCGCGATGTTCGGCGTCCGAATACCAGAGATCACCGCCACGCACCGTGATCACCGAAGATGTGCCCGGTTTATTCGCTTGATTGGCGTTGCCGCTCTGGCCGGTCGACCGTCCCGCGGACTTGCCCGGCGGCCCTCCGGCACTCAGCAACACCGCGTGCACGGGCTCGGTGGTATCAGCGGTGCGCGCCGACAGGGTCTGCGTATGCTGGTTCAGCACGATCACCGGTGCAGTCACCGAGTTGGCCTGCTGCCATAAGCGCGCGCGCCCACGAAAGTCGGCTTCACCGGTCGACTCGTTCATCTGTGCCTCGTCCGCGATTACATGGGCCGGCCCGCTTCCGCCGAACGCCGTCGCGCCCTGCCCTGAGCCCGCACTTGCGGCCTGGCCCGCGGTTGTGCCGCCCGTCCAGGTCGCTTTCACATTGCCATGCGCGAACGCGTCGCCCGACTGCCTGGTGACATCGACCTTGTCGGCAGTCAGCTCGAGGCCGCCCTCTGTCACACGCGGGCTTTGCGTCAGATGCAGCCATTCCCCTGCGCCCTCATAAGTTGCCTTCCCAGAGGTTGCGCGCAGCGGCGGCTGCACCTGCCCCCCGGGCCGGGGCGCCGGCTGCTCGAAGAGCACCACGTGACCATCCAGCTCAGCCGACTCCACTTGATCGGCATTGCCTTGTTCCCTTGTTCCCGTGAGCTCCGCTGAGGTCCCGGGCGTGCGATCTTTACGCGCTGGGGCAGCTTGCTCCCCGCCTTCTGCAAAACTCGCCTCCAGCCGGTCGCCATTCACCGTCTGCTTCGTTCCGTTGGCAGCGACCTGTTCAATACCTGCGTGTCCGGTGCCCGTCAAAGAGCGCAACGTCGAACCCCGTCCGAACATTCCCGTGACTTCTTCGGCGCTCATCTTTGAAGGCACAACGGCTTGGTTGCCTCGTCGGCTCTCGCTCGTGACCGCAACCCCGCCGGTACCGTGAATGCTCGCCGGTTCCACCTGTCCTTTACCTGCGTCCCGAAACTCAATATCGGCCAGCGGCGAGCGCCACGTGCGACTGATGCTTAGTACATTTCCTTCGGCACTCGCCGTCCCTACTGATCCCTGATCCCGGATCCCTGATTGCTGCCTTTCCGTGAATTCCACGCCGCGTTCAAGGTGGGTGCGTCGCAACTTGCCTTGGCTTGCAAACTCCAGATCTGCAATGGGCGAAGTTCCGTGTACCGCGCGGCTCGCCGTTACCGAGTCCAGCGTGACGCCGTCCTCCAACCGCCCGCGGAGTGGCTCGCTGCGTCCGTCAAAGTCCATCGTCGCTTTCGGCGCGGCAACGCGTCCGCCGTTCGATGTCGCCAGCGTAAAGCCTCCCGTTGCCTCCAGCCGCTGCGTCGAGCCGTCCTCGCGAAAGAAGATCTCTGCCTGTGCCGCGCCCGCTTTCGCGCCCCGGTCGTCTGCCGTTGCCGCGCGCAACCAGCAGGTCTGCGCGCCGCGGTCAAACTCCGCGTGCTGCGCGCGAATCGTCACCGCGCGGCCGCTTCGTTGCGTTGTCAGCTCGACCGCATGGTCAAGTGTCAGGTAGCCGTTCTGCGAGTCATACGTCGCGCCCACCGAGCTTCCGGCGCCCTGCGTCATGACGAAATCGACGCGCTGCAGAGTTGTTACCATGCCCGAGTCGCGATCGAAGGTCACGCCGCTGGTCTTCACTCGGATTTGCTTCGGTGCCGCAATTGTCGGCAGATTTCCGGCCTGTTGCCCGGTCGGTTTGGTACTTGCCGGCTGTGTCAGCACCATTTCCACCGGCCCCTCGGCGATGACCAGGCCGCTCTTTTGGTCGAATTCGAATGTGTCTCCGGCGATTTGGTCCATGCTGCTGCCGTCCCCGCCGTAAAGCTCAATCTGCACCCCGTGCAACAGCACTCGATTGTCGCGGAGCTGCACCTCCTGCGAAGCATGGATCTTGTATTGCGAATGGGTGCCAAATGTATGAACGAAGTTGAACCCGTTCGCTTGCTGCTGGATTTCCTTCGCCAGGTGTTCCGGCAGGTCGCGGTGCCCCAGCCGGCTCTTCCATTTGGCTGCTGCGAGAAAGATCGCCAGTGCCGCAAGCAACAACACGGCTGCCACCATCACCAGCATCCGGATTCGTTCAATCGTGAACCGCACCGCTATTTCCCCGCGCTTGCTGCGGGGTGGGGGCGAACCCCGCGTGGCCCCACGAAGGCCGCAAGCTCCGCTAGCCCCGCTAACTCCGCTGCTCGACCCATCAGTTTCCCACGCCAAGCCGCGCCGCCAGCCGCTGCGCAAGGCTTTCACCCAGCTCGCTCCACAGCAGTCGCGCGGTCGCGCCCGAGCCCTTCTCGATGGCTGCGGTCAGCTCCACCAGTTGCAGCACATTCTCCGCGACGTGTTTCGCGCCCACCTGGCCCAGGTCTGCGTCCTCTTCAAGGAACGGCGCGTCGGAGCCGAAGTCGACTTTGACATGCCCCTCCTGTTCGTAGGCGCCCTCATCGAAAAGCGGCCCGAAGCCCGTCACCCGCACCAGGCGCGGCTCCCGCACCCAACCGCTCGTACCGCTGGTCTCCTGACCGGCTGTAGTGCGAGAGCCTGCCATGAGCGAAGCCGAAGGGTCCTCGCCCGCACCGCCACTTTCCAGCTCCCACAAGCTCCACCCGATCTGAAACTCGTAGGCATAGTCGTCGTGGAGCAACTCGGTTGCTTCTTCCACGGCCTCACGCGGCACCGCGCCGCGCTCCGGCCCGCCGCCTCCGCGCCCCCATACCCGCTGAAACACGGGCGCCTCGCCCCAGCTCACCGGCCAAACCGTTGCGGCATAAACCTTCCCCTCACCGCCGTGCGCGGCAAAGGCCGCCAGCACCGCCGTCAGCTTGTCCGGCAGTCCTTCCAGACGCAGATTCGGGTACCACAGGCTCAAATACAGCGTGTCCGCCATCTGTTTTGATTTTAGACGTGCGGGCGCTGGCTTCCGAGGTGGCGGGAAAGCGGACAGCCGGCCGAGAGGTAGACTTTCTTTCATGCGGAAACTTCAATGGCAGATGCATCTCGCGGTTTGTTTCGTCGTCACAGCGACCACCACCGCCGTGGCGCAAGCGCCTGCGCCCCACGGCCAACAGCACTTTGCCGACCTGGGAGTGTGCAAGCTGGTGAATGGGCAGGAGATCGCCGGCTGCCGCCTCGGCTACCGCATCTGGGGTAAACTCAACGCTGAGCACTCGAATGCCGTGCTCTTTCCCACATGGTTTTCCGGCACCAGCGCTAATCTGGCGGACCTTTTCGGTCCCAATGGGCTGGCCGATCCGTCAAAATACTTCGTCGTCGCGGTCGACGCCCTGGGCGGCGGGGTTTCATCGTCGCCGTCGAACTCCGCCATGCAGCACGGTCCCGATTTCCCCGCCTTCACCATCCAGGACATGGTGAACGCCGAATACAGGCTCGCCACCGAGATCCTCAGCCTCAAGCATCTCCACGCGGTAATGGGAATCTCGATGGGTGGCCAGCAAACCTTTGAATGGATGGTGGACTATCCCGACTTCATAGACCTGGCTATCCCCATCGTCGGCTCGCCGCGGCCCAACAGCCGCGACCTGCTGCTGTACCGCACTGACGCGGCGGCAGTGAAAGCCGACCCGGCCTGGCACGACGGCCAATACACTCAGCCGCCGTCGGCGAGCCTTGCTGACATGATCTGGCAATTGAACCTGACCACCCCGGTCAACTATGCGCGCACGCACACGATGCAGAAGTTTGAACACGATGAGTCAGAGGTCGCTGCCAAAGGAATTCTTCCCTTCGACGCCAATGATTGGCTGGCCCAGCTCGACGCCATCATTCATCTCGATGTCGCGCACGGAGGCAGCCTGGAAGACGCTGCCAAGCGTGTGAAGGCCCGTGTACTGGTGGTTTCGGCCGCACAGGACCAGATGGTGAATCCGCAGCCTGCGCTCGACTTCGCGCACCTCATCGGGGCCAAGACGATCGTGCTCCAGGGCGACTGCGGACATATCGCTACTGGCTGCGAAGCAGGAATACTCAATCCTCAGGTGCGTGCGTTTCTGGATGGCCACTGACCCCCGTTACCAAACCTGCCAATTTTTGGGCGCCCTAGGTCACTCGCAATTGGGGACTGGGAATGCGAGCGCTACCCCGTCACGATTTCGCTGAAGTCGGCGATGCCGGAGAACCCGCGCAACACTGTGTCGATCAGCAAGAGATGTGCGCCGCGCACATCGGGATCTGGATCGAGCACCATAACTCTGTCGAAAAATTCGTCGATGGCCGGACGAAGCGTCGCAATCAAAGCGAGCGCTTCCCCGTACTTGCGCTGCTCGCGCAACTCCCTCACCTTGGGGGCAAGTGAGTGTGCATTGTCCGCAAGTTTCTTGGCCTCTATAGAGAGGCCGTCCCTCTGCGCCGGAGCAAGGGTAAAATGCTTTTCCTCCGCTTGGAGCAGGATGTTCTTGATGCGCTTGAATGCCGCCGACACGGCAAGGAAGTCTTCTGAGCCACGCGCCGTCGTTAGCGCTTGGGCCCGCGCGATGGCATCGCGCACAAAACTTGCATCAGTCCCAAGAACCGCGTTCACCACATCGTAGGCGAACCCGCGCACCTCTTTGAGGTAGAAGTGGAGACGCTCGCGCAGGAAGGTCGAGATCAGGTCGCGATTTTCCCCGCTTGCGGCGCCCGCTTGTACGATTTCGCTCAACGTGAGCGGCAGTTCCGACTCTGCGAGAATCTTCACAATTGCATTTGCCGCACGTCGCAGCGCAAACGGATCCTTTGATCCCGTGGGCGCCATGCCGATGCCGAACATGGCTACGATGGTTTGTATGCGATCGGCGAGCCCGAGCAGTTGCCCTTCAATTGTCGATGGAATAGGGTCCTCAATCGACGCCGGCGTGTATTGATCGTAAATGGCCTTTGCAACCGTCTCGCCCAGACCCTGCGCTCGGGCATATAGCCCGCCGATAATACCCTGCAATTCGGTGAACTCTTTTACTAACTCGGTAGTCAGATCTGTCTTGGCAAGTTCCACAGCCTTCAGCAACGCTCTTTCATCGAAGGCGACGCCTGCATCCTCTGACTGCGTCGCCAACTCCCGCGCAACTTTGAGATTCCCCTCCGTCTTCCAGTAGTAGCTCCCCAGTTCCTTTTGGAACGTGACCTGCTTCAGGCTCTCGACGCGATCAACCAGCGGCACCTTCTGGTCCACATCCCAGAAAAAGCGCGCATCCTTGAACCGCGCCCGCAACACGCGCGCATTGCCGTGCCGAATAATCGCTGCGCCTTCCTCGGCCTGCGTGTTGAGCACGGCCAGAAAATGCGGAGCCAGCTTGCCCTTCCCGTCTTCCACCGCAAAGTACTTCTGATGATCGCGCATCACGGTCACCAGAACTTCATCGGGCAGCTCCAAATATTCGGGCTCAAAGTCACCCAGGATCACCGTCGGCCACTCGGTCAGGTGCGTCACCGTCTCGACGAGCGCCTCATCCTCGCGCCAGCGGGCACCCGGAACAGTGCGTGTGGCCGCGTCCAGGGCTTTGCGAATGATCTGCCTGCGCTCGACCACATCCGCAACGACGTACGCGTTGCGTAGAGCTTCCTTGTACGCGCCGGCCGACGTAATTGCAACCGGTGCCTCGCCGTGCAGCACGCGATGCCCGCGGCTCGCATTCCCTGCGGCAATACCGGCAATCTCCAGCGGCACGACAGACGTATCCATCAGCGCCACAACCCAGCGCACTGGGCGCACAAAACGCTCGGGCTTGCCTGCGCGCCAATACATGTTCTTGGCCCAGTAAATCGCCAGCACTTCCTTTGTCAGTTCGGCGATCAGAATCTCGTTGGCCGTGCGGCCCGCGCGCTTCACCGTCGCGCCCAGGTACTCGCCCTTGGGAGTTTCCACCTTCTTGAGCTCGGCCACGGCCACGCCGGCCTTCTTCGCAAAGGCTTCGGCGGCAGCCGTCGGCGTGCCATTTTTGAAAGCCACCTTCCACGAAGGCCCAGTCAGTTGTTCCTCGGTATCGGCCTGTTTCGCGAGCACGTCAAGGGCGAGCACGGCGAGTCGTCTCGGCGTGGAGAAGGTGGTGATCCTGGCTTCGGACCCAATCAGCCGCTCGCGCTTGAGCAGATCGCTGACCCGCTTGCCCAGCTCGGCCTCCGCGGCGCCAATCATCCGCGACGGAATCTCTTCCAGCCCAATCTCTAGTAAAAAGTCAGCCATCAGTCTTTCCCGTGGACCGCGATCGCCGTCCGATCATCCCAGCTCCGCTAACTCCGCCAACTTCGCTAGCACCGCCAACTCGTTTCCTGCTGCGCCGCCCAAGCCTTCGCCACGCCCACCGCCAGATTGCGAATCCGTCCGATCACGCCCACACGTTCGGTTACGCTGATCGCTCCCCGCGCATCCAGAATGTTGAACAGGTTCGAGCATTTCAGCGCCAGCTCGTACGTCGGCAGCAGCGGGAATCTTTTCTTTGCCTCTGAACTGGCGCTTTCGTCGCTCAACACTGCATTGACCTTTTCGAGCAGAGTGTGCGCCTCGGCCTCGTAGCTATTAAAGTGCTCCCACAACCGCGGAACGTTGGCCATTTCAAAGTTGTAAACGGAGAACTGCAGTTCCTCGGCCAGGCGCACTTCGCCGTAAGTTACAGCGGCACCCGTTTCGGGGTCGCGCGCCCACACAATGTCGTAAATCGAATCCACATCCTGCAAAAACGCCGCGATGCGCTCCATGCCGTAGGTGAGCTCGGCGCAGATGGGATCGAGATCCATCCCGCCGCACTGCTGGAAGTAGGTGAATTGCGTAATTTCCAGGCCGTCGAGCATCACCTGCCAGCCCACGCCCCACGCTCCGCCCGCCGGCCACTCCCAGTTATCCTCTTCGAACTTCAGGTCGTGGTGCTTCAGGTCGATGCCCATCGCCTCGAGCGATTCGAGATAGAGCTCCTGCACGTTCACCGGCGGCGGCTTCAGGATCAACTGGAACTGCGTGTGCTTGAAGAGCCGGTTGGGATTCTCGCCGTAGCGCCCGTCGGCCGGCCGCCGCGAGGGCTGCGCGTAGCCCACCCTGTAGGGCTTGGGCCCCAGCACGCGCAGAAACGTTTCAGGACACATGGTGCCCGCGCCCACTTCCACGTCGTAGGGCTGCTGGATCACGCATCCGCGCTCCGCCCAGAAGCGCTGCAGGCGGAACAGCAAATCCTGAAAGGTAAGCGAAGTAGGCTTCACACGCGGTGCGGCTTGGGCAGCGGACACAGGCAAATCTCTCTCGTCGGGACTAAAAATCGATTTTAACAGCCGAGTCCCTACAAGATCCGGCAATCGCTTAGAACGGGAACGACATCACCTGCATTAAAAAATGCAGGCCAAGCAAGAGGACGCCACTACACACTGCCACGATGTTGAGCGTTCGAGAACGCCGCTGAAGAATGTTAAGTCCCGCCCAAATCATTCCACCGAGCAGTAGCCACAGGAACACCATTCGGCTCGGGCTCAGCCAACACTCTACCCACCAAGTCCCACTGACCTGCACACCATTTGCCTGGATGGGATGAACGTAGAGCGAGTCGATAGGATGTCCGAAGATTTTCCCAAAGACAGCCGGTAACGCAAGTGGAAGGTTGCTAAATCCAAGAAAGAAGAACACGAGGGCAAACTCAATGAAAGCGGCTCCGCGAGACAGGATTGTCCGGACCGGCTCCTTTCGGAACATCAGGTACCCAATCAGCGCCGAAAGGCCCATCGTGGTAAAGCTGAAAATGAGTGGCCCACTTTGCACCCATTCCACCTCACTTTCTTTTTGCTGCACGACTGGCCTACGCCGACCTTTCACGCCCGCGAACTTTGCGATCTGCCGCCGGGAGCCGCACCGGGCCTGCATCCTTCCTCCCCAGCGCACTATGAACCATATATGCGGAGCGCGTGAGCCGCGCGGCGCGGGCGCGGCTATCGATCTCCGATATCTGGTTTTCGCGCGCGGTAATGTTGATGCGGACCGTCCTCTCCGGCTCGGCAGCCTCCACCAGAAACGCCACTGCACCCTTCAAATCAGGGTCGTTGCGGAGTTCATCGAGCGTCGATGGCTTGGGCAGGCGCTCTCCGTCTTTTCTCATCCCGGCAATCTGGAGCGAAAGGGCTTCGGCAGCCATGCGGCGCGCTTCTTCGAGCGACGCTCCCGCCGTGATGCAACCGGGAAAATCGGGAAAGCTGACGCCGTAATCCGACTTCTTGTCCTTGTGAAGATAGGCGATATATTCCATGTGCCCCCTACTTGCTGAGCTTCAAACCCGCTTGCTTCTCGATGGAGCGAAGGGTCCCAATCGGCACGTCTTTGCGCGGAACTGGGACTGTCACCCGGCCGGGTTTCGTTGCGTGTTTGAACTGCTTGTGGCTTCCTTCGTGGGCAACCTCGAACCATCCATCGGCCCTCAATCTCCTGATGATTTCGCGGCTGTCCATCGATCTTGCTCCCGGAAGCTGATCCCAGAATACACACTGCATCCACACCAAACAAGCGCAGCTTCACCCACCCAGCCTCGCCAGCGCCTCCGCGCTCTTCAGCTTCCGCTCCAGGTGGCGCTCCAGCGTCTGCAGAGTGAACCGCCGCAGATCCTGCCCCCGTTTCCGCGTCCACGGTTCGCGTGCAAACGCCGCCGCCGGCGCTTTCAACATCCGCTGCGCGAGCTGCCAGCTATCGGCCGAAAGCATGCTCGCCGATCCGTTGCGATGCAGCCCGCAAGATAGCCCGTCGGTATTACTGCCGTACGAAACCTCCGCTGCATGCAATGCCAATGCCTCGCCGCAGACGATGCAGTGCCCGATGTCGGGCAGCAGGCCCATCAATCGCGTCATCCACAGCGAGAAATAAGTCAGCGCCATCCACGGCTGTATGATTTCCGACTGGACTGCCGAGGTCTGCTCCAGCACGCTCACCAGCAGCCGGAAGACAGCGTCCTGCGGATCGCGCTCCGGCAGGGCCTCGTCAATGACCTCCGCATAAAAACTCAACACCGCCATGCGAGTGTGGTCCACGGGCGCCAAGAGCGGCGAGCGGATGATCTCCAGCTGGTCGAGCCGGATTAACTCCTGGCGTGGCCGTTCGGCAAACCACGCACGCGCCAGCGTCATCGGCTCCAGTGCGCCGCCGAAGCGTTTGCGGCTCTTGAGCGCCGCCTTGGCCACCCCGCGCACCCGGCCGTAGTCGCGCGTGAAGAGGCTGACAATCAGGTCCGCCTCATGCACCTGCCATGTGCGCAGAACCACGGCTTCTGACGTCATTACGCTCATCCACCCTCATCATCGCACCGGCGATTGGAGCTCGCCTGCGCCGGAGGGCCGATGGCCTTTCGGCCACTGAATATGGGAACACAACGGATCGGCCTTCGGGCCCGGAAAACTCGACCGCACACACAAACGCGCGTCCTGCTTTTGGCGGGACGCGCGCTGGGTGAACCTTGGCGTATGTGGACTTGGGAGCTCCCTTCAGCGCCCGAAGTGCTTGGCGTTCTTTTCCGCAAAGTGGGCCCATTTCTCCGGCAGGTCATCCTGTGCGAAGATTGCCGACACCGGGCAGACCGGAACGCACGCGCCGCAGTCGATGCACTCAACCGGGTCGATGAACAGCTGATCGGCATCAGCGTGCCCATCTTCATCTTTCTTGGGGTGGATGCAATCGACGGGACAGGCGTCCACGCAGGCGGTGTCCTTGGTGCCGATACAGGGTTCTGCAATGACGTATGCCATCTTGGCTCTCTCCGAAGATTATCAACGGCCGCTCGCGCGCAAACCGCTCACGACTTTACGTCGCTGATGGTAGCACACGGGCCCGCAACATCGCCTCAAGTCCGCGGACAGGGGTTTTGCCATGCGGGAAGACGCAGGAATTGAGGGGCATCGGACTCAGCGAATTTGCATCTTACCGGTTCTTCGCAGCGGCACGGGCTTTCGCGAACTCCTGGGGCGATGGGATGGGCGCCAGGTTGCGGCCGGCGAACAGATCGCCGAACAATCCGACGAGTTCTTCGTGAATCAGTCCGTTCGACGCGAGAACCTCCTCGCTCGCCAGCCGGACTGGTGCGCCAGAAAAATCCGTGACACGGCCACCGGCCTCCAGGATGAGGAGAATCCCGGCTGCAGTGTCCCAAGGATTCAAATTGAACTCCCAGAAGGCCTCCATCCGTCCACAGGCCACGTACGCCAGATCGAGCGCGGCCGATCCTGCCCGCCTAACGCCATGAGAGCGCAGCGTGAACTCCTGATAGAAGTGAATGTTGGGACTCGAGTGCCGTTTGCGGCTGGGAAAGCCCGTGGCCAGCAGTGCCTCCGCCAGTTCGGCCCGACGCGAAACGTAAATCGGCCTGCCGTTCAGCGCTCCACCCAGCCCTCGCTCTGCTGTGAACAGCTCATCGCGCAAAGGATCGTAGACTACCGCCGCGACCAGGGTTCCGTCCTGCTCCGGTGTCGTCCCCGCCGGCCTGCGCTCCAGCCCCATCGACACGCAGAATTGCGGAAATCCGTGGGCGAAGTTGGTCGTACCGTCGAGCGGGTCGACGTACCACCGGTATTCCGCCTCGAGATGCTCCCGGGTGCCTTCCTCACCGTAGACGCCATGGCCCGGGAAAATCTCGGCCAATCGCGTGCGAATCAGTTTTTCGCTGGTGCGGTCGGCGACGGTCACAAGATCCACATCCCCCTTGTATTCTGTTTCCACGCCGCGGACAAAATAGTCGCGCAACAACGCGCCTGCTTCGCGCGCGATTTCTGCAGCTTTGGGAATGAACCGGTAGGTGGGCGCGATCGCCGGTTCAGCCGGCCCCTTCACAGACCTGCCTCGCCGTTGCCGTGATTGTCGGCGATCTCGTAGCGTGGCCTACGACGCTGGCCGGCCTCGCTGATCGATCTGATCTGGTTCTTATAAATAAACAGGTTAGGCTGGCCCTCGCGCGTCAGGCGAAGCATCGAATCGTCGAAGTACTCGATCCAACCCCGAACGGTCTCGCCATCGCGAAGCTTGATGGAGACGATCACTTGCCGGTCGCTGAGCGAGCGAAGGTAAAGAGTCTCTTGTCCGGTTTCGCCCGGCGGAGGAGCCTTGGAGCGTCGGCGCGACGACAGCGGCGGTGTCATGATTCCATTTTAGATGCAGAGCCGGTCCGGCGCGGCTGCCGTGGCCTTTCAGTTCGCCGCATCTATCTGGCGGCGGATCGACACGGCGGTCGCCGTCGGGAAGTCCTCTGGCACAGGGTCGGTCACCGGACGGCGCGCCAACCACTCCAGCGCCCGCGGGATGATGGTTTGCACAGCGGCATCGCGAAGGCTCGGCGGCTGCACGTCTCCAGGCCATACATGACCGTATGTCGAGACGTAGACTCGGCCCCTGCCGAAGGTCGTCGTCCACTCCACCGGCCAAAACAATCCCAATCCCGGCTCGGAATCGCGCGCATAGGCCAGCACATGCACGTGCTCTGCCGGGCCCCTCGCATAGTAGTAGACTTCGAGATCCGGCGACAGCCATGCCCGCGGCATTCCTTTGTGGATCGGATCGTCGCCTAGCCGCGTGATCAGTACATCCCCGCGCGCGCCATGCCCCGTGCCGCGACCCGTTCCGGGTGGAATGCTCACAATTTCGCCCGAGTGGGTCAGCTGGATTGCTGTCCCATAGTCGGCAGGCCGCCAGCTGAGCCCAACCATCTCTTCATAGGCCTTCCAGCCCACAAAAGCATTCTCTGCCGAGTGGAAGATGTAGATGCCTCCGCCTTTGCGGGCATACTCCTCAAAGTCGTCCTTGACCGCCTTAGGCCATTCCGGCTTCTCCTTGAGCCCCGTCAACAGCCCGTTGCCCCCATTGTCATTGCAGGTTTGAATCACCACATCGTAGTCCGCAAAACGCGGCCGCCACGCAGTCCACGCCGCAGATGCCATCGGCGGCATCGTGCTCACGTCAACCGCGAACCCGCCTTCCGATCGCAGGGTTCCGCGCAGCAGCATCGTCGTCTGCTGCCAGTCGTGGTTGCCGAATCCGTCCACAATCATCACACGTATCGTTCCGTGCCGGCCCCTCCCCGCCGCGGGAAGCAGCCCCAAAATCACAACCGCCAGCAGACCTGCAAGCGATCGGTACCTGATTCGACGAAAGTAGGTGTTCCCAATAGCCGCGTACAATTGCCGGGGATTTATCCCATGCTCACTCATTTCGCGCCGCCGGTGAGTCCCCATAGTAGCCCGTCTTGTTGCGGATGTTGAACTCATCGCCGGCGGCGCGAGGGATGGTCACGACGATGCGATGGAAATTCTTCCCCGGCTCTTGGTTCTTAGGGTAATAGCCGAGCACATACTGGGTGCGCAGGTCGTCGCTGACCCTGGCAAAGGCTTTGTCCAGCCCGCCATCGCTCACGTAGAAATGCTTGCCGCCGGTCTCCTCGGCAATCGTAATCAATGCGTGCTCGCCTCCCAGATCGCGTCCGGCGCTGGCCTCAATTGGCACATCGATGATCGAGTAGATCATCACTTCGTTGCGCAGCGCAGCTTCGAGCGCCTGTGCGTAGGTCGAGGTCTTTGCGGTATCGTCTCCGTCGGAGACGATCACCAGCACCTTGCGTCCCTGTTCTCCGCCAAGTAGAGCGGAGCCTTGGCAGATCGCGTCGTAGACCGCAGAAGACCAATCGGGTTGGAGATGGTCGAGGCTACGATCAATGGTCGACACCTTGTTCGTAAACGGCGCCAGGACGTGAACGGTGGTGGCAAACTGCATCACGCTCATCCGGTCCTGCGGTCGCAGAATCGCGCGCACAAACCGCCTGGCTGCAGCCACCTCTTCGCTCATATCCTTGTGAACGCTGCCGCTCGTATCGATCGCCAACGTCAGGTTCAAGGGCGTGGCCGACTCGCGATCGAAGATCGCGATCTCCTGTGGACGGCCATCTTCAAAAATGGCAAAGTCGTTGCGTGTGAGGCCGCCGACAATGGCCCCGTTCTGATCCGTCACATTGACGAAGATATTGACCAGATTCACCTTGACGTGAAAGGTCGTTTGCTGGGCGAGCCCAGAGCTTGGAGCGAACAGAACCGTCGAGCTCACAGCCGCGGCCAGCAACGCCAGGAATCCGCGGTTAGCCATCATGCCGGCCCCGCATGCCACCCTGGACAATTCACGCGCAAACGGCTCCGCGGGTGCCCATTCTGACCGATCGTCGATCCTCTGAAACGAAACCACGCCCGCTGGCATCACTCGAAAAGAATACCTCTTCCTTAGACGCAGCCATCAGGAGTTTGTCGGACGGCAGGTTATGAGAGCTTATAGAGAAAACCGGTAGGTGTTCCCCACATGTTGCGGGCGCGGTCCTCGTAAAAAATGCTGAACTCGATCCCCGAGAGATCGAAGTCGAAAAGGGGAACGCGGTCAAAGGTGTAATCGGAATGCGGAGAGTACTCGTCGCCCCCGCAATCCACCATCAAGGCGTCGCCCGTCGACAGCCGCTCCGGGTGGGTCAACAGCAAGCTCGCCACGGCAAACACACCGAGGCAGAATTCGTTGCCGGCCAGGGCAGCGCGCGTGCGCCGGGCGGAGCAGCCGCGGTGCAGCATACCCGCCTGCGCGGCGACAACCAGGATGTCGCTTCCCTCTTGCTGATTGGCAAGGATCGATTCGGCAAGCTTGCTCCGCTCGGTTTGTCGCAAATACGTTTCGCCCATGCGCCCGGCAATCCGGTTTGAAAACCTGCGCTTCGAAACTAGAAGATCGAGAACCAATTCCACGGCCTTGTTGTAGCTGGGCGCCACGGCCTGCCAACGGGGGATAGCGAACCAGGCTTCCGGCCCGGTAGGGAGAGCAATCCGCCCCAGTTTTTCCTGGGCCGCGCCGACCATCGGAAACATCTTCTTCAACTCCGTGACCTGCGCCTCGATGGGCCGCACGCGATAGGTGGGCGGGTAGCCCCGATTCGAGTCCACCTCTTCTCCCTCATACCTGTGGCTCACTGTGCGCGACCGCACGCTCTCGATTACCACCCTTGTGATCTCAGACTTGAGTTCGCGCGCCGCGTCCAGCACACTCTGGGCGCTTTGCCGATCGAGTTGTTCAACCACCGCGATATAGGCATTCCGGGCGGCGTTGCCGAGACAATCTTCGAGCAACTTGTTCTGATCCTCAGTAGTGTTCCCCGACAGATGCAACGGAACGACCGTGTGCGCGGTTGCCATCGTTTCCAGTCCTTCAGTCAACTACCCCGGTGCGGCAATATCTGCCTCACGGCAAGAGCTCTTTGCAACAATGAGCCATCCTCCGCAACCCCTTGCGCGCAAGTTTGCAGAACCTCCGCAGCGCGAGTACGCGTCATGCTCTGCGCTCTTATCGGCGGCTTGGCGTTCTTCTCCACCTCGTTCTCCGGATTCTCGAGTATCAGGCGGCGGCAGCCGAGTCCCGGGCGAGAATTCCCAATCCAGGAAAACGGCACAAAAAATAAGGCCGGCGCACGCGCGCCGGCCATTTGTCCATTTCTTCCAAGCTTTACGCTGCCGCGATCACCGCAACATCCGGCGCCGGCTGATGCACCCAGTGATGCGCAGCAAGCAGCGGCAATGCTACTGCCAGCACGTCTTCAATCTGGCTGGCGTAGTGCACCGTCACGCCTTCCATCATCTCGGGCGTCAGGTCTTCCTCTACGTTTTGCCGGTTCTCAGCGGGCAGGATAATGTGTTGCACGCCGGCCCGGCGGGCTGCCAGGAACTTCTCCTTGATTCCGCCCACCGGTAGCACATTGCCGCTCAGCGTGATCTCGCCAGTCATGGCCGTCAACGGGCGAACCGCTGTGTCGGTCAAAAGAGACGCCAATACCGTCGCCATCGTGACCCCAGCCGAAGGCCCGTCTTTGGGGATAGCTCCCGCCGGCACGTGAATGTGGATGTCGAGATCCTTGTTAAAGTCCTCGGCCAGCCCCAGACGGGCGGCATTCGACCGGACCCAAGTCAGCGCGGCCTGCATCGACTCCTGCATCACCTCGCCAATCTGCCCCGTCATGGTGAAACCGCCTTTGCCCTTCATCTTGTTGGCCTCGATGAACAGGATGTCGCCGCCAGCCGGCGTCCACGCCAGTCCAACCGCCACGCCTGGCCGCTTGATCCGTTCCGCCACCTCGGTGTCGACTCGTACCTGGATCCCGCCAAGGAACTCCTTGATGGTCTCCCGGGTGACCACGAGTCTCTCCTTATGCCCCTCCACCACGCGCCGAGCCAGCTTTCTGCAAACCGTCCCGATCGTCTGCTCGAGCTTCCTCACGCCGGCTTCCCGCGTGTAGTGCCGGATCAAGTATCGCACCGACTCTTCCGGAAACTCGATCTGCTCAGCCGTGATTCCGTTTTCCTTGATCTGCCGCGGAATCAGGTACCGGTTGGCAATGTGTACTTTCTCCTCTTCGCTGTACCCCTGCAGCGGAATGATTTCCATTCGATCCTGCAACGGAGGCGGCACCGTGTCGAGCATGTTCGCCGTGCAAATGAACAAAACCTTCGACAAGTCGAATGGCACGTCAAGGTAATTGTCGCGAAACGTGTTGTTCTGCTCAGGATCGAGCGTTTCCAGCAGAGCCGAGGCCGGATCGCCGCGGAAATCCCTACCCAGCTTGTCCACTTCGTCCAGCATCATCACCGGATCGTTGGTTCCCGCGCGGCGGACGCTCTGAATGATTTGTCCGGGCAGTGCTCCAATGTACGTCCGCCGGTGCCCGCGAATCTCGGCTTCATCGTGCATGCCGCCCAGCGAAATGCGCTGGAACTTGCGGCCCAAAGCACGCGCAATTGACCGTCCCAGGCTGGTTTTGCCCACCCCCGGAGGTCCTACAAAGCACAGAATCGGCCCTTTCATGTCGGGTTTCAGCTCCAGCACGCTCAAGTAGTCCAGGATGCGGTCCTTTACCTTCTTCAGCTCGTAATGGTCCTCATCGAGGATCTCCCGTGCCTTCGCAAGGTCGATCTTCGCGGCGGAGCTCTTGTTCCACGGCAGAACAGCCAGCCACTCAATGTAATTGCGTGTGAGCGAGTAGTCGGCCGCCATCGGTGACATACGCGACAGACGCGTCAGCTCCTTCAGGGCCTCCTTCTTCACGTCTTCCGGCATTCCCGCGGCCTCGATCTTTTGCCGCAGTTCTTCCGTGTCGCGTTGCCCTTCGTCCTGCTCACCCAGCTCCTTCTGGATAGCCTTGAGCTGTTCGCGCAGATAGTAATCCCGCTGCGATTGCTGCACCTGGTCCTGCACCGAGGTCTGAATCTTAGCGCGCAATTGCTGCACTTCAATCTCTTTGGTCAGCAACTTGTTCAACTGCTCCAGCCGCTCCGCGACACTCGGGGACTCAAGCAACTGCTGTTTGTCGTCGGTGGTCAGAAACGGCAGCGAAGAAGAAACAAAATCCACCAAGCGTGCCGGTTCTTCGATGTTCGCCGCGATGGTCCGGAGCTCGTCCGAGAGCGTCGGCGACTCTGAGACGATCTGCTGGAACTGTTCGATGACGTTGCGCACCAGTGCTTCAAAGTTTGGTGAAGCCGCTGGCGTCACCTCCTCCAGCGCTTCAATCTCAGCGATCATGAACGGTTCCGATTGCACAAACCGGACCAGGCGGACGCGGTTCACGCCCTCCGTGAAAACAAACCGGCTCTGGTTCGGCATGCGCACAATCTTGTGGACCGTGGCCAAGGTTCCCACGGTGTGCAAATCTGCCGGCTTCGGCGTGTCCAGCCGGGGATCGATTTGGGCCGTAACCACGATCGAGCGTTCCTCGCCCAGCGATTCGATCAGCTGGATCGAGCTCTCTCGTCCCACCGTAAGTGGAAGGACGGCATGAGGAAAGAGCACCGTGTCGCGAACAGGCAAGATGGGAATCCGGCGTGTCCCCGGCGTATTCGGAACATCTGGCGTCGGGAAGTTCGGCTGATTTTGCATTGAGTGTCCTCTTATCAAGATTCCTTCTTTAGACTACTCATAAACTCGAAAAGTTGCAGTAATCAGCGGTCAAAGGCCTCGCCGAGTCGGCTTCGGAGGCTCGAACCGGACAAAACTCAGCGAAATGTCCAGCCAGATTGACAAACTCCCCTTGTTTAAGCCACTTAGGGCATGCCAACCCCCGAGCATCGCGCCTGCCGGCAGGCAGCCATTCCAGAAGCGACACTAACCGCTCGCCCCTCTTATCGGCGAAAGAGCCCTCAATTTCAGTTCTGAGCCGGGCAGCCCGGACCTCCCCAAGCCCTTCCTCAATGACTTGTCCCTTGGATGGCGTAGCACCCGCCGCTCTGGTTAGCGGCCCGGCGGCCGATGCTGGCGCACCGCTTTTGTCCTAGTCGCCCTTCTTTATGGCCGACTCAATGTGCTCCCATACCTCGTCCGGGGGTTCCACTCCGGGAAACAACTGCCGGGCTGCCTCGGCGATCGTCTCAAGATCGGCCAACAGAGCGCGGCACAGCTCACAGTTTTTGAGATGGGGATGAGCATTCGCGTCAACCCCGGAACCGATGACGTCGGGCAATTGGGCCTGAAACTCGGCGCAGCTCATCTTTCCCGGATCGCTGGTCATAACCGCGCCCCCTCACGGCTTTGCGCGCGCAGGGCATCACGCAACTTCAGGCGCGCCTTGTGCAACTGCGACTTGCTGTTCCCGATCGAGCAGTCGAGCATTGCAGCAATCTCATTATGCTCAAATCCCTCCACATCGTGAAGGATAAAGATGAGCCGGTAGCCCGCCGGCAGTTCTGCTACTGCCCGTTCCAGGACCAGCCGGTCGACCGCGCCAGACAGCGCCAAATCCGGCGCTCCGAAACTTCGACTGGGACTGTCGTCGGCTGTCGGCTCCATCGCTTCGTCGAGCGAAATTAGCGACAGCCCCTTCTTGCGCAACTGCATCAACACGACATTGATCGCCAGCCGGTGCAGCCATGTCGAAAAAGCCGAGTCTCCTCGGAATGTGGCGATCTTCCGGTGCAGCTGCAGAAACGCCTCCTGGGTCAGATCTTCCGCTTCAGCAACGTTACCCACCATGCGCAGGCAGAGCGAATAAATTCGCCGTTTGTGCAACGAATAGACCTGAGCAAAGGCTTGATGGTCGCCGGCTTGGGCGCGGGACAGCAATTCCGGATCGACCGCCGTTGTCGAGCCGGTTGTGGCGCGATTCACGTGCCGCTCCGCAGGTGGTGTCGAAGGGGAATCGTTAACCCCGATTTTCTGGGTCCCATTCGCTCTTTGCGTGGGGGAGGGGGAGTCTACCATGGCTTCCTTCGGGATTGCTCTCGAATGTTGGCTTATTGCGCGATTGCAACTCCAGAGCGAGTGTCTTGCGATCACTCTCTCTTCGAACCACCGTAACCAAGAGGGAACAGCGATGTAGAACGAACGGCAATGCGCGGTTTCTTCAGTTTCGCCGCAGCTTTCCTACTGATTAGTATAGGGGCAGGCCGTTCTGGTTGTCCGAGCAGGCAAATAACATTGGAAATCACGATGCGTCGGAGCCGCGCTTTGCGCAAAATCCGCGTCCAATGGGCAACTATGGGCGGCACGGATTCCGTCGGAATCCGCGGACAAAGCGGGCAGACAGAGTCAGCGCCCAGCCCGGCAGGCATTGAGGTGCTTTGGCTTATGGCATATCCGGAGAAGATTGCACGCGACAGCCTTCTAACAAACGGGTTCAACCTTCTTGCATGGCCTGTGAGTTCGTCCGAGACCCATTGAAGACCTCGATTCCCTGGGAGGCCGGCCTCAAACTACGCATGTTCTTTGGGTTCAGGCGTCGTTCGATCATGTCTTGTTCTTTTCAAAGCACGGTTTTGCTGGCTTGCATTTTGATTCTTCCTACCGCCGCCAGCCGGTGCCAGGGATCGGCGCAGGGCTCTTACCCGAATCAAGGCCAGGCCCGTCCTCTGTATCCAGGGGGCGAAGAACCGACGGCCAACTCCCAGCCTCTGTGGACGGGGCTGCCGGTGCGGCAAATTCTCTTCGTTGGAGTTCCAGCCGAGCGCCTTACCCCGCTCGCCGGACATTTGGCTCAGGCTGAAGGTGCGCCTCTTACACACGAAAACCTGAAGGCTAGCCTCCGCCAGTTGTTTGCCACCGGTCTTTATGAAACGCTGCAGGCTGACGGAGCAGCGGTTGAAGGTGGTGTGGAGCTAACCTTCACCGGCACACCTGCGACGTTCATCGGGACCGTGGGCGTCAACGGAGCAACCGGCGGCACCATGAACACGCAGCTTGAGCGCGCTTGTCAGCTTGATCCTGGAACCAGCCTGACCCAAGCCAAGATGATCCGCGCTGTCGAACAGATGCGCACCACGCTTGAAGAAAATGGCTATCACCAGTCGGTGATTACGCAAACCGTCACTCCGCGCAACGCACAGCAACTGTCTGATGTCACATTCCATGTGGTCAGTGGGCCACGCGCCCGCGCGGGCCAGGTCGGAGTTTCGGGCGATTCCGGGATGAGCCTGGACGAATTTCGCCGCGAGGCTCATTTGCGCAGCGGCACAGCTGTCGACCACGACACGGTCAACCGCGCATTGGATGGCGTGCTGAAGGAGTACCGGCGGCACGATCGGCTCGAAGCTGATGTCAGGCTCGAATCGGCGCAATACAACCTTGCGGCCAGGACGATGGATTACCGGTTTGTCGCCAATCGCGGCCCAGCCGTCAAAGTGGTGGTCGAAGGCGCCGCCGTCGACTCAGAGCAGGTGAAGCGCCTCATTCCAATCTTCGTGGAGGGAAGTGTTGACGAAGACCTCCTCAATGAAGGAAATCGGCGCCTGCGCGACTTCTTCCAGCGGCGCGGTTATTTTGACGTCAAGGTGGAACACGCCGCCCAGTCGCCGGGCAATGATTTGGTCACCATCCGATACCGGGTTCAACTCGGAACGCGGCGCCGCCTCGAACGGGTCTCAATCGAAGGAAACCACTATTTCGATACGTCCACGCTTATGGACCTTCTCAGCGTTCACGCCGCCGATGTGCTCGACCGGCAGGGGCTCTACAGCCAAGCTCTCGTCTCCGCCGACGTAGACGCACTGCAGTCGGTATACCAGAGCAATGGTTTTTCGCAGGTGAAGGTCACGCCAGAAACTAGCACGCCCGAGACTGTGGAAGCGGACAACCCGGCCCCTTCAGCTGCCAGCCAGGGAAGGCCGGGAGCCATCGCCCGTACCGATCCGCTAACCGTGACCTACCACATCGCGGAGGGCCGCCAGCAGCGTGTCGGCGCCGTCGAGATCGCAGGCAACAAGCACATTCCGACAGCAGACCTGATGAAGCTGCTGAACTCGACTCCGGGCCAGATGCTTTCGCCGCGCAATCTGGCCGGCGACCATGACACCCTAGTGACGGAATATCTGAGTCGGGGCTTTGGCCAGGTCAATGTGACAGTCACCCAAGAACCCGAACCGCAGGGCGCAGACAAGATTGACATCACATTCCGCATCGATGAGGGCCATCAGGTCTTCGTCCGCGATGTGTTCTTGACCGGCCTTGTATTCACGCGACCGCAAACCGTGGCGCCCGCCATCACTGTGCATGCGGGCGATCCGCTGAATCAGACTGCGCTGGCTGACACCCAACGTAACCTCTATGCTTACTCTCTCTTCAACCAGGTCAACACGGCCATCGAGAATCCGGCCGGCAGCGAAACAGACAAGACGATCTTGCTCCAGGTGGCGGAGGCACGGCGCTGGACGTTGAACTATGGCTTCGGTTTCGAGGCTCAGACCGGCCAGCCGCAAAACAATTGCGCCGGCGAAACCGTCAGGGGCGTCGCCTGCAGTCCCAATGGCAAAACCGGCGTGAGCCCGCGAGTGCTCGCGGCTGTTACTCGCGACGGCCTTTTCGGTCGCGACCAGTCGGCCTCGCTCAAGGGCACCTATGGCCTCCTCGAGCAGAGCCTCGGGCTCCTTTATCAGGTTCCGCATTTTGAAGGCAACCGGAATTTCAGCTTCACCTTCTCGGGCGGCTACGCCAACAGCGAGGATGTCTCGACCTACGTGGCGTCTCGTCTTGAAGGCGGATTCCGGATCTCTCAAACCTTCAATCATCCGGAGTCCTGGCTTTCCCGAGCCAATACGTTCGTTTACGAATTTGACTTCCGCAGGGTCAAGGTCGCGGCCAGTTCGCTGCAGGTTTATCCGGGCGAGATTTCCCAGCTGTCGACTGCGACTCGTGTAGGCGGCCCGGCCTTCACATGGCTCCGCGACACGCGCGATGTGCCTCTGGATGCCCGCCGCGGGACCTACACCAGTTTTCAGGAGTTCTTCTCCGACCGCCTTTTCGGCGCACAGGCTGAGTTCAACCGCATCGATACGTCGAACTCTAGTTATTTTGCCTTCGACAAAGGCAGGTTCGTTGTCGCTCGCAATACGCGCTACGGCCAGATTCGCGCCTTTGGCAATGGATCGAGCGAGTTGATTCCGCTGCCTGAACGGCTCTATGCGGGCGGCGCCATTTCGTTGCGGGGTTTCTCGCAGAACGCTGCCGGTCCCCGCGACCCTGAAACTGGTTATCAGATTGGCGGCGCGGGCGCGCTCACCAACAGTACGGAACTGCGCCTGCCTCCGCCCACCTTGCCCTGGCTCGGCAACACGGTCAGCTTTGTCATCTTTCACGACATGGGAAATATCTTCACCAATGCAGGCAACGCGTGGGCCAGCGCCCTCCGCGTGCGCCAGCCCAACAGCGACCAATGCCGCATGCTGACCCCACCCGACACCTCGACCAATCCTCCCACCGCACCTAGCCCCAATGGGCCGCTCACCTCCACTGGAAGACAAGGGCTATGTAGCTTCAATGACTTCTCGCACTCCCTGGGAGCAGGGTTGCGTTACCACACCCCGATCGGGCCGATACGCTTCGACGTGAGCTACAACCTGAACCCGCCCATCTACCCTGTGAACATCAATTACAAAACTGGTTTTTCAACCACGACTCCGCTGGGGCCTTACACCGGGCAATACGTTGGCCAGGCTCCGCACATCAATTTCTTCTTCAGTCTGGGACAGGCCTTCTGATGAATCGTCCCATTCCAGTTCGCTTCGAAAATGCCTCGACGCAGCGCTGCGTTAACGCAGTTTGCCTGTTTGCCTTTGGCATAGCCGCATCCCAGTCGGCGATCGGGCAAACAGCGTCCCTGAAGGAATCTCCTCAGGCGACGGCGCCAGTCGTACTGGACCGAGCCGTGGCCGTTGTAAACAGACAGGTAATTTTGGCCAGCGATCTCGATGACGAAATTCGGCTCTCGATCCTGGAGCCGAATCAGGACGGAACTGAGTTGACGCCCCAGCTGGCATTGGAGCAATTGATCAGCCAAAGCCTCATCGAGCAGCAAATCAGCCAGGAAGACCTCAAGACCGTCCAGCCAACCAATGAGGAAGTGAATGCGCGTTTGGGCGAGCTGCGCACGGAACTCCCTGCCTGTGTCCGCCAGAAGTGCTGGTCCGAAACCGGGTGGAAGAACTTTCTCGCGGCACATGGGCTTACCCCTGAGCGCGTGGAAGCCTTTGTCGGTTACCAGCTTGAGATTCTGAACTTCATCGAGCAGAGATTCCGGCAGGGAATTCAGATTTCGCAGCAGCAGATCGAGGACTACTACCACCAAACTTTGTTGCCGCAATACAAGCTCGGCGAGACCGCGCCTTCGCTGGACCAGGTGGCTCCACGCATCCAGGAGATCCTGTTGGAACAGCAAGTCAACGTCTTGTTCGACAACTGGCTCAACAGTATGCGGCAACAGGGTGATGTTGAAGTGCTGGACCCGGCATTGCAAGCCGCCGCCACGAAAAGCACCCCGGAAGGATCGGGTCCATGAGCGAAGAAGAGATGGTTCCCGTCCCCGACTCCCAGGTTCCGGCGCCGCGCGGAATGCGCAGCCGTGTGCGCCGCTTTTTCCGGCATCATCTTCCTCTCGCCGCGGCTGGAATTGCCGGCTTGCTGGTGTTGCTGGCGATGGTTGTTTATTTCATCGCCAGCTCTGCCGCATTTGAGAACGTCGTACGCAAGCGCCTGATCGCCGAGATCGAAAACCTCACAGGTGGGCGCGCCCAGATTGCCGCATTTCATTGGCGTCTGCTGCATCTACAAGCGGAAGCAGACGGGGTGGTGGTTCACGGCCTCGAGGACCCAGGTGACGCGCCCTACGCCCAGATCGATCGCCTGCGCGTGCAAGTCGCCCTGCTCGGCGTCTTGAGCCCGCATGTTTCTTTGCGCGATCTCGAGGTCATACAGCCCCGCTTGCACTTGATCGTGTATCCCGACGGATCGACGAATCAGCCGCATCCGCGGAGACCGAGCAGGCCGGCAAAGTCCAATCTGGACCCGCTCTTCGATCTCCAGGCACGGCACATCGCCGTAGAACATGGAGAACTCCACTTCGACAGCCGCGCTACGGAATTCGATTTTCAGAATCGCTATGCACCGCTCGACTTTGAAGCTAATGACGTAACCCTGATCATGCGCTATCTGCCCGCCGCGCCTGGCGCCCCCGAGTCCTATCGAATCGAAGCCGGAGCCGCCAGTCTGAATCTCGAGCGCAACGTGCCACGCGGTAACGCGCTTCCTGTCCGGGGAACCCTGACGGCGACGGTTGACCTGGAGCGCTCGCGAATTCTGCTGCGTAGCCTCCGGCTCACGGCTCATCGCCAGGGGGCAGGCGAGGATCATGCGCTAGAAGTCGCCGGCGTTATGGACGGCTTGAGCCATACACGCTGGCAAGGGAAAGCGGCGGGCGATCTGGACATGCGGCTTCTCGATCCGATCTTCGGTTACCCGGATGCGCCCGAGGGAATCGCTCATCTCGATTTGGCTGCTTCCGGCCAGGCGGAAAAATTTCAAATCGAAGGCGGGGTACACATCGACGGTGGCGCATATATCGGCGCAGGAGTGACTGCCAGGAACGTCACGCTCGATGCGCATGTTCAAGCCGATGCGAAACATCTGCAAATCTCGCAAATCGTCGCGCGCCTGCAGCAGGGCGGACGGATCGAAGGCACGGTGGCCCTGGAGCCTTGGCTCCCAGCCGCGCCCGCCGCGACCCTGGAGCGAACCTATGCAGGACCTGAAGAGCGCCGCGCCAATCGGAACACTCTAATACGCTCCGCGCCGAATTTTGTTCCCGTAAACGGGAAAGTGACGGCGAGCTTTCACGATGTTTCCCTGGAAACGGTCCTTGCCATGGTTGCAGCTCCACCCTACCGGCGGTTAGGTCTGGATGCGCTGCTGAACGGCCCGGCCCAGGCGGCCTGGTCGTATGGTCTTGGTAGCAATGTCGGCGTCACGGCACTTTTTGGTTTGAGCCCCTCAGGCCGGACACCGGACGGAGAGGTTCCGGCCAGCGGCGTCATCGACGCCTCTTACACGCAGCGCACCGGCGGAGTCACCGTGCGCAGGCTGGAGGTGCATCTGCCCGCGAGTGAACTGGAGGCTAGGGGATCTTTGGGCGCCTACCCTCCGACCCGGTCGTCGGCCTTGATCATCAATTTCCGATCGAGCGACTTGGCGGAGTTTGACTCCGCGCTGCGCAGCCTGGGATTCAAGCGCAATGGCAAGACCGGCGCCGCGGCTCTCCCCGTGGCATTGCGTGGACAAGCTAAATTCCAGGGAACTTGGACAGGTAGCCTGATGAGACCGCAGATTGAGGGCCGACTCAATGCTACGCAACTGTCCATCGAGATGCCTGCGCAGGATAGCCCTCAAGCTGCGCCCCGGTTTATGCTTTTCGACTCCGTCGGCATTGACGGTGAGTATTCACCCGCGATGATTGCGATTCGTCACGCACAGTTGCTCCGCGACGGCAGCAAAATTGATCTGAGCGGCACACTGGAGGCGCCGGCTCACTCCCGTGCCGGATTCGACGAAAACTCTGTACTGCACCTCCATGCGGAGGCTAGCAGCGTCGACTTCGCCGACTTGCAGCCATTCATCGCTGAAGGCGGCGCGACGATCCCGGTGCAGGGAAGGCTGAATGCGCAGATCCAGGCCGATGGTCCGCTCCGCACGGCGGCGGGTTCAGGGTGGGTCGAGTTTGAAAACGCGACAGTCTTTGGCGAGCCGATTTCGCATGTACATCTTCGCGGTGCGCTTCAAAATCGCGTATTGAAGCTAACCTCGTCGACGGTCGAGGAGGCCGGCGGTGTTGTCACTGCGACCGGAACCTATGATTTCGCAGACCGGCAGTTTCATTTAGACGCGCATGCCGAGAGGATAGAAGTCTCGCGAATCGGCTGGCTGCGCCAGCGCAATCTGGACGTGACCGGAAAGCTGGGCCTTTCAATGAGCGGATCCGGGACGCCAGATGATCCCCATCTCGAGGGACAGGCCTCAATCGGCGAACTCACCCTGGCCGGGCAACAATTCGGCTCCCTCGATTTCGACGCGCAGTTGGCGAATCATCGCGTCGATTACAAGCTGAGCACGCATCTTGAAGGCGCAGAGCTTGCGCTGAAGGGGGCGACGCAGCTCGACGGCGGCTACTCCACGATGGCGCAGCTTGATTTTTCGCACTTCAACATCGGAGCCTTGCTGGCGGCATCACACTTAGAGGCATTTCGGGGCGAATCCGCGCTGGCGGGCACGGCAACGGTGGCGGGGCCATTGACGCATCCTGAGCAGCTGCATGGCGAAGTGCGGCTCAATGAACTGTCTTTGACCCTCTCCGGCGTCGAGCTCAAGAGCGAGGGCGGAGCTCGCGCCACATTGGCCAACAATCGCATTCAACTCGATCCTCTGCACGTGACCGGCAACCAGACCGACCTGCACATCCAGGGCGGTCTTTCTCTCCAGCAGGCGCGGCAGCTCGACCTTCAGGCCAACGGGTCGATCAATCTGAAGCTGGCAGAGACGCTCGATCCCGATCTGACCGCCAGCGGCATGACGACCTTCCAGGTCGAGGCGCACGGACCGCTCAACGATCCTCAGTTGCAGGGACGCCTTGAGCTCGAGAACGGGTCGCTCTCCCTGGGAGACCTGCCCAATGGACTGAGCCAGCTGCAAGGCTCTCTCCAATTCAATCAGAACCGTCTCGAAGTGAAATCGCTTACCGCCATGAGCGGCGGAGGCTTGTTGAGCGTGAGCGGTTTCCTGGCCTACCAGCACGGCGTCTACGCCGATCTCTCGGCCAGCGGTAAAGGGGTCCGCATCCGCTATCCGCAAGGAGTAACTTCGCTCGCGGATGCCAAACTTCAGCTGCAGGGCTCGCAAAACAGCTTGTTGCTCAGCGGCGACGTGCTGATCACCCGATTCACCGCAAATCCCGACCTCGATCTGGCAGCGTTGGCCGAGCAAGCCAGCCTATCGATGCCGACCATTGCGCCGCCTGATGCGCCGTCAAACCACGTGCGTCTTGACGTACATATCGCCTCCTCGCCGCAGTTGAATTTCCAGAACGCGTACGCCAAGCTGGCCGGCGATGTCGATGTCCGCCTGCACGGCACGCTGGCCTCGCCCTCGCTGCTCGGACGCGTCTCGATCACCCAGGGTAGCGCCATGATTGCCGGAACCCACTACGACCTCGAGCGCGGCGACATTACGTTTAACAACCCGGTCCGCATCGAGCCCATCATCGATCTAAGCGCGACGGCGCGAGTCGAAGATTACGACATTACATTGAACCTGAACGGTACGCCGCAACGGCTATCCGTCACCTATCGCAGCGATCCGCCGCTGCCCGAAACCGATGTCCTGTCGCTGCTGGCCCTTGGCCACACCGCGAACCAGCAACGCCTTTATACCCAGCAGCAGCAGGAGTCCATCAGCAACCCCACCGATGCCCTGCTCGGTGGAGCGCTGAATGCAACAGTAAGCAACCGTATTCAGAAACTCTTCGGTGCAGGAAGCGTCAAGGTTGATCCCAACTACCTGGGCGCCTTCGGTAACTCCACCTCGCGAATCACTGTCCAGGAGCAACTCGGCCGCGACATCACCCTTACCTATGCCACCGACGTCAACACCACCAGCCAGCAACTGCTCCAGGCTGAAGTTGCCATCAACCGCCACGTCTCTCTCGTGGTAGCTCGAGACGAATCCGGCGTCTTCTCCATGGTGGTCAAGGCCACTCGGCGCTACCGCTGAACCTGGGCCCTCCCCTCCCGGAAAAGCAGAAAACAGAAGCAACTTTCCAGCCTTTGCGTGTGTCTAAATTGGCGCATTGGCAGGCCACTGAGAGCTGCCTTGGCCTGCAGCATGAACGAATCGTGCATCAAAAGACTGGAGGGAACCTAAATGAAACAGGTGATTAATCATCAGAGGATGAATGCTTTGGCTGCCATAGTGGCAGGGTTGATGTTTGCTCTTCCTTATGCCTCACCGGCCGCGCCGGCATTCGGGGCAGGCCAGGAGGACGTCGCAGCCGCCGTCAAGGCAAAGCTCGACAAATCGCAGTACAAGGATGTGCAGGTGAACGTCGACCCCGGCGGAGTCGCCACACTGACCGGCTCGGTGAGCCTCTATGAGTACAAAGCAGACGCAGACAAGACGGTTCACAAGGTAAAGGGCGTGACGGCGGTTCGCAATGACATCGAAGTCGCAGGCCCCAGCATTTCTGACGCCCAACTGCAAAAGACGCTCGGCGAAAAGTTGGCCTATGACCGAGTGGGCTATGGCAATGTCTTCGATGCCATAACTCTGAACGTGCAGAATGGAGTTGTCACCCTGGGCGGGTCCACCCACGACTATCCCAATCGCGACTCGGCCCTGGGTACGGTTTCTACCACGCCCGGGGTGAAGGATGTGGTCGACCAGATCGCCGTCGACCCGCTCTCGCCGATGGACGACCAGATTCGCCTGCAGGTCGCGCGCGCGGTCTATGGTTTTGCGTCATTGAACCGATACGCCATTGATCCCGCAAAACCGATTCGCATCGCGGTCCAGAACGGCAACGTGGCTCTCTATGGCGTCGTTGACTCGGAAGCCGACAAGGACGCCGCGGGAATCCGTGCTAACGGTGTGCCGGGAGTCTTCAGCGTGAAGAACTACCTGCAAGTCGCTGGTCAACCCGCAGAGCACCAATGAACCAATCTTGGCTCGCGGTTCGTGGATCGCCGACTCTCCGATCTCGACTCGCGAGCCGCGGCAACTGACGGCGGCTTCGTCAGCGGTGCAGCTCTGCGACAACCGGTATGCTGTAGAGTGCCTCGGCCGGCGGCAACCCGGCCGGTGGACTTCTGTATTCCATGAGGGTTCAATGGAGCCGGATCTGCAGCGGCAAATCGAGTCAGCAGCAGCAGCGCCGCCCGCCTCTCCGGAACTGGCACAGAACCCCCGAAATCACCCGCCGAGTCTGCCAGAGCGGAATACTTTCGAGTGGGTTTTCCTCGGCCCGAATGGCTTGCGCGCCGGCTGGTCCATTCTGCTCTTCTATGTGATCTACGAATTCTTCGGGACTGTCGTCGCCACCATCCTTTATCTGGCCGGGATCATCGGCGACAGCGCCGGCAACTCTGCGCGCGGCGTCCTCATTGCGGAATTGATTCCTCTTTTTGCGTTGTTAGGTGCTGCCTCTATCATCTCTCTTCTCGAAGGCCGCCGGCCCTGGAGCTATAACCTTGCGGGCCCGCAGCGCGCGCAGCGTTTTGCAGCGGGTGCGGCCGTCGGCTTTGTCGCTCTGTCCCTGCTGGTTGCAGGGCTCTCACTCGGAGGCTGGCTCAGAATTGACCACGCGCTGCCGCCCGGCTTGCAGGCTTTCCGCGACGGCGCACTCTGGGGCTGCGCCTTTCTCACCGTCGCCTCGGTCGAAGAGGGCCTGTTCCGCTGCTACGGATTATTTACCCTTGCCCGGGGCATCAACTTCTGGTGGGCCCTGGCCGCTGAGATAGCTGCCTGTACTGAAGCATTTTGGCGCTCAACCAGTAACGGCATACTTGGCGTGTATATCATTGCCGGGATCGGGTTGTTTCCCTGCCTCGCGCTTCATCTCAAAGGCGCTCCGCGCAGCGCATTCTGGCAGGCCGCATGGGTCACATCCACCGTATTCGGGCTCTATCACACGAGCAACAACGGCGAGAACTGGATCGGTGTCTTTGCCGCCGCGGCGATTGGATTCGTGTTCTGCATGAGCGTGCGCCTCACCGGATCGGCGTGGTGGGCGATCGGTTGTCACGCCGCATGGGATTGGGCGGAAACATTCTTTTACGGCACAGCCGACAGCGGAATGCAGGGGCACGGTCATTTTCTCAGTGCGCAGCCGGCAGGCAGTCAGCTGTGGAGCGGCGGTACAGACGGCCCCGAAGGCAGTCTGCTGGTGCTCGGCGTTATCGTTTTGCTCGCTCTCTTCGTGCTTGTGGCCTATGGACGCAGGGAGTTGCCGGCGCCCGAGGCTGTGCCCGCGGAACCGACCATGAGTTGAGGAAACCCCGCGGTCTCATGCGGCGGTATCCTGTCTCTGACCGATGCCCCAACCGCCTCTAGCAGAATTCGCGCCGAACTCCGCCGCAAACGCATCGCGACCCAGGCGTAAACGCCGCTGGCTGCGACATCTGTTCCTTCTCGTTGGCTGTTTTCTGCTGCTCCTCGGCGTCGCCCTAGCGCTCGGTGTGCTCTGGCTGCGCTCCGTCACCCGCGCCGCGTTGCCCCAACTCGACGGAGAGATACACCTCGCCGGCCTCTCCGCGCCCGTCACCGTCTGCCGCGACGCCCATGGCGTGCCCCACATCGATGCCGCCGGCGAGGACGATCTCTTTGTCGCCCAGGGCTACGTCACCGCCCAGGACCGGCTTTGGCAAATGGACCTGCTGCGGCGCGCCCCCGACGGAGAATTGGCCCAGGTATTCGGCTCGGTTGCACTCCAACACGACAAACAACAGCGCGTGCTCCGAATCCGGTTGACCGCTGAGCGCGTCTACAGCGCTCTTTCCGATGCCGACCGGAAGCGTCTCGACGACTACGCGCGCGGTGTGAATTTGTTCATCTCTCAGGCCGAGAGCACCAACTCGCTTCCCCCCGAATTCCGCTTGCTCCTGTATCAACCGCAGCCCTGGCGCGGCGTCGACTCGATCAGCGTGGGCCTCTCAATGGTGCAGGAGCTCGACATGCACGCCGCGGACAAATTCGACCGCGCGCGGGTGTCGTCGACGCTGCACGATCCCCAACTCGAAGCCGATCTTTATCCCGTCGGTTCCTGGCGCGACCATCTGCCTACCGGAATCAAAGTGGACTTGAGCCAGCCGCAGCCCGTCGCGCCGCAAAAACATCGTCGCCAAAACGACGACGATGACGACGATGACGATGAGAATACGCAGACACATCTCCAGCCGGGCGGACCCGCCGGAGCCCTCATCGCGCAGGAGGACTTCCGCGTATTGACGACTCTCCTGGGCCAGGCTGCGTGCAGTGGCTGCGCGGCCGGATCGAACAACTGGGTCGTAGCCGGCAGCCATACCGCCAGCGGAAAGCCGCTGCTTGCCAACGACATGCACCTCGAGTTGAGCGTGCCGAACATCTGGTATATGGCCGATCTAAATGCGCCCGGTCACGATGGCGCACCGGGCTTCCATGCCGCGGGAGTCACCCTGCCGGGATTTCCCTTTGTTATTGCCGGCCACAATGAGCACGTGGCATGGGGGTTCACCGCTCTTTTGGCCGATGTGCAGGATCTCTATTACGAAAAGCTCGACGGCAAGGGCAACTACGAGGGCAATGACGGCGCATGGCATCCGCTCGCACTCGACCACGAAATCATTCACGTCCGCGGCGCCAAGGATGTGGTTGTGGACGTGCAATCGACGGAGCACGGCCCCCTGATGAACCCGATTCTGTCCGGCGAAGATCGGCCCCTCGCGCTGAAGTGGACGCTTTACGACCCGGCACTTCACGCCATTCCCCTCTACGAGATGAACACGGCCTCAAACTGGGCGGAATTTTCTGCGGCTCTCGAGAACTGGTGCTGGCCTACGCAAAACCTGGTCTACGCCGATGATCAGGGCCACATTGCCTATCATGCAATTGGCAGAGTGCCGATTCGGCCGGCAGGTTTGGCTGACGTTCCCATCCGCGACACTTCCCACGAGTGGCAGGGATACATCCCGTCCCCCGCGATGCCCAACGCCTTCGATCCCCCCTCCGGTTTTCTCGCCACCGCCAATTCACGTGTCACGACGGACAATTCACCTTACGTGTTGACCGACGAATGGATGGATCCTTATCGCACCGAGAGGATTTACAAGGCGCTCGATGGACGCGACCGCCTGACGCCCAGGGACATGCTGGCGTTACAAACCGACATTTACAGCGAAGTCGATCAGGAGATGGGCCACCGCTTCGCCTATGCCATCGATCACTCCGCAGGCGCTGACGCGCAGTTGCGCAAAGCTGCCGACCTGATGCGAAGCTGGGACGGCCGGCTCACAACCGACTCGGCTGCGGCTTCGCTCGTGACCCAGACGCGTGCTGCGTTATGGCCCATGATCCTCGAGCCCAGGCTGGGCAAGCTGGCCGGCACCTACCATTGGGGAGAATCGCCATTCGCCGAAGAAGAGATCGTGATGCACGCCAAGCCGGAGTGGCTGCCGAAGAATTACAAAAACTGGGATGAGCTGCTGGCTGCCGCCGTGGTCAAAGGTATGCACGACGGCAAAGCGCCGGCCGATGTCGCCGAGTGGAGCTACGGAAAATGGCACATCGTCGAGCTGGACCATCCCCTGGCGCGGTTCCTGCCTCTCATTGGCCGCGACGCGGATGAGGGACCCCTGCCGCTGAGCGGCGACAAAACCACAGTCAAGCAAGTAGACCGCGCTTTCGGGCCCTCACAGCGCTTCACCATGGACTGGAGCAACGTGGATGGATCGACCGAGAACATTGTGCTCGGCGAGAGTGGCAACCCCCTGAGCCCTTACTTCCGCGACCAGTGGAACGGCTGGTATACGGGAACCACCCTTGCGCTGCCCTTCACGCCGCCAGCGGTTGCGGCCCAGATCACCCACACCTTGCGCCTGCTGCCATGAAAGAGCGCGGAGCAGGGCTCAGAGATCAGGCCGGGAAACAGTCGCGCCTGCGTTACGGCGCAGGCCCTCTGATCATTTTTCTCGCCGCCTTCCTCTCCATCGCACCGCAATTGATTCGGGGCAACTCCTGCGGCCACGACTTCAATGTCCACCTCGTCTCCTGGCTCGACTGCGTGAACGCGTGGCAGCATGGAATCCCTTACCCCCATTGGGCGCCAAGCCCCAACTATGCCGCCGGAGAACCTCGTTTCGTTTTTTATCCTCCGCTCACCTGGATGCTGGGCGCGCTGCTTGGCGTGGTCTTTCCCTGGAGCTTCGCGCCCATCGCCATGACGTTTCTGACGTTGGCCGGCACGGGCCTCGCCACTCGCGCGCTTGCGCTCGAAGCTCTCCACGACCTGCCCGCTACATTGGCCGGATGCGTTTCGATCTTCTCCGGCTTTGCGCTGTTCACCGGCTACGAGCGCTCCGCTTTTCCCGAGTTTGCCGGCGGCGTCTGGCTGCCATTCCTGCTTCTGTTCGTGCTTCGTGACCGGAACCCGGCCGCTCCTTTTTTTCGCCGCGCCTTCGACGGCTCAACCGCTCCGCTGGCTCTCGCGCTCGCGGCCTCGTGGCTCTCCAATCTGCCACTTGCCGTGATCGCCACCTATCTTCTGGCTGGCGCTACTCTGCTCACCGCCGCGGCGCGAAGGTCCTGGGCTCCAGCGCTGCGCGCCGCCGTCGCAGTCCCGCTCGGCCTCGGCATGGCTGCTCTCTACTGGTTCCCTGCCGCCATGGAACGGAATTGGGTCGATATCCGCCAGGCAACTCAGGACCCCGGCTACAACTTCGAGAGCAACTGGCTCTTCGCCCACAACGCGAACCCGATTCTCGCGCTGCACGACGCCATCAATCGACAGGTTTCCTGGATTGAAATCTCGATGATCTTCGTGGCAGTTGCGGCCGCGGCAGTCTGCTGGTGGCGTGGAACCCTCCCTGTCCAGACAACCTCCGGCTGGCGCGGTTGGTGGATTCCGCTGGCCGCCATTCCGGCTGTGGCTCTGTTTTTCTCTTTCCCCGTTTCGCGGCCGCTTTGGCATCTGCTGCCCGAAATGCCCTTCCTGCAATACCCCTGGCGATGGCTTGAGGCAGTCGAGGCGCCCATGGCGATCTTCTTCGTCGCTGCGGTGTGGCCCGCCGCGCGGCGCGCGCGTATCGCTGTTCTCACGATCTGCGCTGCTTGGTTCATCGCTGCTGTGGTCTACGCCGGCACTGTCTTCTTCCAGGTCTGCTACCCCGAAGACGCGGTCGCCTCGACGCTTGCCGATTTCCGCGACGGCGCCGGCTTCGAAGGCATGTTCGAGTACGCGCCTCCTAACTCCGACATCTCGCAAATCGCCACCGGCCTGCCGGACGCTTGCCTCGTCGGCGATCCATCGACTCCGCTTGGCAAGCCCGACCCCGACGACCTCGATGCCAACCCCGCGTGGAGTCCTGAGCAGAACTCGTGTCAGGCAACCTACGTATTCGCTGGCGACGGCGCGGCAGATCCCGAGCACCGCCAAATCCGCGCATTCATCCCTCGCCCCGGCTACCTGGTCCTTCGCCTGCTCAGCTATCCGGCGTGGAAAATTCAAGTCAACGGCCTGCATCTGTACAACGACCGAACCAGCGAATGGCCCTTGCCCAAGCGCGACGACGGCCTCAACGCCGTGCCCGTTCCTGAAGGCCCGGTCACTGTGACGCTCGACTGGGAAACGACATCCGACGTCATCGCCGGCCGCTGGCTCACCGCGCTCAGCGTGCTTCTTGTCACTGGCCTATGGTTATTTGAACTGCGTTGCACACGAGGTCGTCTAACATGAATGAAATGGCTGCAGACGCCAAATCGCTGATCCAGGTGGGTGCGGAACTGACCGACCGAGCGCTGGAAGAACTCATCCCCAGCGCTGAGACCGTTCCTGCGTCGATTCATGGCGCCATGCGTCATTCTGTCTTCGCCGGCGGCAAGCGGCTCAGGCCGGTGCTGGCCATGCAGGCCGGCGCAACCATCGCCGGAAAAATTCCCGGCGGCATCGAGCGCCTTGGCGCCGCCATAGAAATGCTGCACACCTACTCTTTGATCCATGATGACCTGCCCGCGCTCGATAATGACGACCTGCGCCGCGGCAAGCCCACCTGCCACGTCGCCTTCGGCGAGGCCATCGCGATTCTGGCGGGTGACGCTCTGCAAACCCGCGCATTTCAAGTGCTTGCCGGTCTCGACTGCCCGCCCGCCGCAACCGTAAAGATCGTCGGCCTCGTCGCCGACGCCGTCGGCTCAATCGACGGAATGATCGGCGGCCAGGTTCTCGACATTGAGAGTGAGCACCTCAAGCCCACACCTGAGCTGGTTGAAGCCATCCATCGCGCCAAGACCGGTGCCCTGATCCGCGTCAGCGTGGTGGCAGGCGGCATTTATGCAGGTGCAACGGGCGACGACATCGCGCGCCTCGACCAATTCGGGCGCAAAGCCGGGCTCGCCTTCCAGATCGTCGACGACGTGCTCGATGTGACGGTGGACTCCGAGCACCTGGGCAAAACCGCAGGCAAGGATCAGGCAACCGAGAAGGCTACCTGGCCCGCCGTCTACGGCATCGAGCAGAGCCGTCGCGACGCTTCGCAATTGATTGACGAGGCATTTGCTGCCCTCGAGCCTTACGGCAGCCGCGCCGACGGCCTCAAAGCCGTTGCCCGCTACCTCGTCGAGCGGCAAAACTAGGAAGTGCGGGGTAAAAACTACCGGTCCAGAACCTCGCGCAGCTTCTGGCCCTGCGCTGAGAGATCCTGCACCGCCGCCTGAGCGTGCCCCAGAGTGGCTTGGAGCTCCTCAAGGAAGCCGGGCAGCCTGTTCCACCACGCGCGCACGATTTCCCCCTGATCGAGCATGGCGAGTGTGGCGCCTGAGGCCGCCGCGATCAGGCCGGCACGCCGATAGCCGGTCACCAGCAAAGCTCCGCTTGCAGCCAATGTGCCCGCCGCGGCGTATCGGAGCCAATTGATTTCACTATCGCATTGCGTCTGCGGCCCCTGAATCGAATTCTCTTGAGGCTTTGATAGCGGCACGACAACCATATCTTCTCCTCACAGTCCTGAAACCAAGGGCCGAAGAACACGCCCTGTGGCGTATCAAGTATGGCCTGAAAGTACGCTCGCCGTCGAATTTCTCAGGTACTTCTCACGTACCAAGCGCCCATAGCCGCCAGACGCATCCTCTAATCCAGATCGATCTCCCGCAGCGGCTTGCCCTCGGGTGCATCCTTAGCCTTGCGCATCGCCTCGGCAAAGCGCTTCTCCAGCAGATCCGCCTTGTTCTTCTCCGCGTCAACGCTCTGCCGGAAGATCGATTCCGTGCGTTCGCCATGCTCGCGCATCGCTTTGGCGGCCGTCTCCAGGTCCTCGAACATTTTCTTGCGAGGCGCTGAGGTATGGCTCACCAGCACGCCGCTCTTGGCATCGATCTTCAGCATGGCCCCGCAATCCGGGCACGCCACTTCAAACGTTTCTGCTTTGTTCTTCGCCGTCACAAATAGGATTGTATGCTGATCGGCGTCGCTCGCGCAGCCCAGCCTCGGGGAAACGTAGTTCCTGCCATCGCTTGACACGACCGCGTTCGCCAGCGAAAGATGAATGCGCCGGAAGCTCAGCAAACTTCGACGCAAAGCCGCTCGAGTCCTGAGACCGCGCCCATCTCACTCGTCGGGAAGACCAATGCAACCAAAGACCTCGCTTTCCATCCTCGGAATTCTGGCGCTCCTTGCGTCCGGCGCATTCTTCTTTGGCGCAGGCCACGCTGTTGCCGGCATCGGCGCCGCGCAATCATCCGCGCGCGAAGTGCTCGACTCCTCTCCACTCAAGGTCGATCGCCTCGATCCGGCCATTGACCGCATCGTTGCGCCAGATGCGGTGCTGGAACGCATCGCCACAGGGTTCACCTGGGTCGAAGGCCCGATCTGGGATTCGGGCAGCCTCTTTTTTGCCGAAATCCCCTCCAACAGCATTCGCCGCTGGACGCCGGGCACAGGCGTGAGCATCTTTTTGCAGCCCAGTGGCTACAAGGGCAGCGACAAGGTCCCATCACGATTCTCGCCGACAACTACCTGGGCAAGCGCCTCAACAGCCCCAACGACCTGGTCTATCGCTCCGACGGCTCGCTCTACTTCACCGACCCTCCCTACGGCTTGCGCACGCAGAAAGACACCGATCCCGAAAAACAACTCAAGGTTAACGGCGTCTATCGCATTCCTCGCGCGGTCGAACACAAACCCGGCGCTCCGCCTCTACGCGCCGAATTGCAGCTTCTTGTCAGCGATCTCACGCGGCCCAACGGCATCGCCTTCTCGCCCGACGAGAAATACCTCTACGTGAATAACAGTGAGCCGAAGAAGATCTGGATGCGCTACCGCGTGCTGCCTGACGGCACCCTGGCCGAGCCCAAGTTGCTTTACGACGCAACCTCCGATCCGCGCCCGGGCGCGCCCGACGGCATGAAGGTCGACGTCGAGGGCAACATCTACAGTGCCGGCCCTGGCGGCGTATGGATCTTTTCGCCTGCAGGCAAGGCGCTGGGGACCATCGTGATGCCCGAGCGCGTGTCCAATGTCGCCTGGGCCGGCCCCGACCGCCAGACCCTTTACATCACGGCCTCGACCAGCGTATACCGCGTCCATCTCAAAATCCCCGGCGCGCCGCTGATCAAAGCCAGATGACGCCAGGCTTGATCGACGCGCGACCAACGCGAGTCCGTTATCTCATCATCGCAGTTTTGTTTGTGGTCAGCTGCTTCAGCTTTGCTGACCGCTCAGCGCTCTCGCAGGCCGTCCCGGCCATGCCCGCGGCGATGAACCTCAACGCCCAGCGCATGAGCTATCTTCTCTTCGCCTTCGGCTGGGCCTACGCACTGGGCCAGCTACCCTCGGGGGGCTTGCTCGACCGCTTCGGATCCAAGCGCGTCTATGGCATCGCCATCATCGGCTGGTCGATCTGCGCCTTTCTCACCGCCTTCGCCGGCTACTTCGCCGCAAGCGCCGCCTTCACGGCCATCTTCATACTCCGCGTGCTCTCGGGCCTGTTTCAATCCCCCGTCTTTCCCGGTAACGGGCGCATCGTCGCCTCCTGGTTTCCCACTTCCGAACGCGGCCGCGCCTCCGCTATCTTCAACTCCGCGCAGTATTTCGCGCTGCCCTTCTTTGCGCCTATCTTCGGATGGCTGATCCATGTTTCCAGCTGGCGCAGCTGCTTCTTCTTTTTGGGCGCACTTGGCTCGCTGCTCTCGGTGGTCTGGTACACCAGCATTTACGGCGTCAAAGAGCATCCGCGGATCTCGCAGTCCGAAATTGACCTCATCGAGCGCGGCGGCGGCCTCGTAAACACCGACTCCGCCGCGAGCGCGCGCAAGAACACGCTCACCTGGGCGACGGTGAAAAAGCTCCTCAGCTACCGTATGCTGGTCGGCGTTTACATCGGCCAGTACTGCATCAACACCCTTACCTGGTTCTTTCTCACCTGGTTTCCGCTCTACCTCTCGCAGGCGCGCCACATGTCAGCGCTCAAGGTGGGTTTCGCGGCCGCCGTGCCCGGCCTCTGCGGCGGCGTCGGCGGCATCCTCGGCGGCGTCTTCTCCGATCGTTTGCTGCGCGACGGCCATTCCCTCAGCTTCGCGCGCAAACTTCCGATCATGGCCGGCATGGCGCTTTCCATGTCCATCATCGCCTGCAATTACGCGTCCTCGCAGAGCATCATGCTCCTCTTCATGTCGATCTCGTTCTTCGGCAAAGGCATTGGGGCGCTGGGCTGGACCGTCATCTCCGACACCTCGCCCAAAGGCATGGTGGGCATGAACGGCGCCCTTTTCAACCTCTTTGGCAACATGGCCGGCATTACCACCCCCCTCGTCATCGGCTACATCGTCCAGAAGACCCACTCCTACAACGGCGCTCTTGTCTTTGTGGGCATCATTGCCTTCTGCGCGATCTTGAGCTACGGCCCCATCGTCGGTGAAATCAAACGCCTCGACTTCAGTGCGCCTGCGCAATAGCTACGGCGGCATCGCGCTGACTTGCTAACTCGCTGACTTGCTGACTTGCTCTTCTCTCCGCTTACAATCGCCCAAGGAGACTCGACCCATGTCCGAATGGCCCGGAAACTACCCCCGCAACGCATTCAAGTTGGCACTCAGTCGCTGCGAGCGGCAAGTCGGCCTCTGGTGCAGCTTGGTCAGCCCCGTTGCGGCCGAAATCCTGGCCGGCGCGGGCTTCGACTGGATTCTCGTCGACGGTGAGCATGCCCCCAATGACATCGCCACCCTGCTGCCGCAGTTGCAGGCCATGCGCGGCGGCACGGCTGAGCCGGTCTTCCGCATTCCCTGGAATGAGCCGGTCATCATCAAAAGGGCGCTCGACGTCGGCGCGCGCTCCTTGCTCATTCCCTTCGTTCAAAACGCTGGGGAGGCCCACAAGGCCGTTGCCGCCGTGCGCTACCCGCCGCTCGGCATTCGCGGCGTGGCCGTCGTGACCCGCGCTAGCGACTATGGGCGCGTTCAGAACTATCACCTCAACGCACACCTCGATACCTGCGTGCTCGTGCAGGTCGAAACCAAATCTGCTCTCGGGGAAATCGAGGCCATAGCCGAGGTTGAAGGCGTCGACGGCATCTTCATCGGCCCCAGCGACCTGGCCGCGTCCTTCGGTCATCTCGGCAACCCTAAACAACCTGAAGTACAGGCCGCTGTCCTCGCCGCCGCCGCGCGCATCCGTGCCAAGGGCAAATCCGCGGGCACGCTCACCGCGAATGCCGACGACGCCGAGGCGCTCTTCGAGGCCGGCTACAATTTCATCGCTGTGGGTAGCGATGTAGGCATTTTGGCGCGCAATGCCGAAGCCCTCGCTACCCGCTTCCGAAAGAGCTAGCGAGGTCGTCGGCCAGGTGCTTCACTCCTTCACTTTTTCATCCCAGAAAAATCCCCGCTATCGAGGCCGAGATCAGGTTCGCCATTGTCCCGGCGAACATGGCGCGAACCCCCAGCCGCGCCAGGTCGTTGCGCCGCTCGGGAACCAGCGCGCCGATGCCGCCGATCTGCATCCCGATCGACCCGAGGTTGGCAAAGCCGCACAGCGCAAAGGTGGCGATGGTGAAGGAGCGCGGCAGAAGGGTCGCCTTTTCGGCGCCCAAGCCGATGTAGGCGATCACTTCGTTCAGCGCCATGCGCGTGCCGAGGAGATTGCCGATGGCAGGCGCGTCGCGCCAAGGCACGCCGATGAGCCACGCCACCGGCGCGAAGAGAAATCCGAGGATCTGGCCCAGGCTGGGTGGAACCCAGTGCATCCATGCCAGCGAGTGCGTCCAGCCGAGCATCATGTCGAGCAGCGCGACGAGCGCGAGAAAGCTGATGAGCATGATGGCCACGTTCAGGGCCAGCTTGCCGCCGTCGATTGTCCCTCGCGCGATGGCGCCGATGAAGTTCTCGTCGGCGTGCATCTCGTCTTTGGGAATGACGACCTTGCCCTCGGTGGCCGGCACTTCGGTCTCGGGCACCAGCATCTTGGCCATCAGGATGGTTCCCGGCGATGTCATGATCACCGCCGAAAGCAGGTGCCGCGCCTCAACGCCCTGCGAGATGTACATGGCCATGATGCCGCCGGAAACGTGCGCCATGCCGCTGGTCATGATGGTCATCAGCTCGCTGCGCGTGGCCTTCGACAAAAACGGGCGGATGGTGAGCGGCGCCTCGGTCTGCCCCATGAAGATGCTCGCCGCCACGTTCATGCTCTCCGCGCCGGAGATGCGCATGGTCTTGAGCATGATCCAGGCCATGGCGCGAATAATGATCTGCATCAACCCGATGTGGTAAAGCACGGCGAAGAACGCCGAGATGAAGATGATGGTGGGCAGCACCTGAAACGCGAAGATGGCGCCCTGATTGGGCGGAGTGGGCGGCAGCAGATTGCCGAATGCCCCGGCATTGGGAAGGCCGAGCTGGCCAAAGAGAATCCTTGTGCCTGCAACGGTGGCCGAAAGCATGGTGGTGACCACGCCGCCCGCCCAGGTCATGAACTTCTGGCCGACGTCGGAGCGCAAAACGATAAAGGCGAACGTGATCTGCAGGCCCAGCCCCCAGGCAATGGTGCGCCAGCGAATGTGTCTGCGGTCGGTTGAGAAAAGATATGCGGCCAGAAGAACCGCCAGAATTCCCAGCACACCGGTATATCGAGCCAATGCGTTTGCCTCCTGAAAGCAGCCTCTAGCTGCCAGCTTCTAGCCTCTAGCTTCTGCCTGCAACAACCAAGCTCTCGATGCGATCAAACTTCAATGCGGTAAGGGAAGGCTAGCAGCTAGAGGGTGGAAGCTAGAAGCTGTTTCTTAGATACTTCTCCGCGGTCTCACGCGTGAAGACTCTCCCCACCAGCGGCGCCACTGCGTGGGGCGGGGTTTTGGACAAGAGAATTGCCTTGAGCAGGATCTCACCCGGCTCGGCAAGCCGCGCCGTGGTTGTCGCATAGACCGTTGCCAGCGCCTCGCCCCGTTCGACCCGCGCACCGCGCTTTGCGTGGAAGAGAATTCCTGCGCTGGGGTCGACCGGCTCGCCAGCCTTTTCGCGCCCTGCGCCGGTGCGCTGCACAGCCCAGCCCAGCGCCGTCGTGTCCATCTCAGAGACAAATCCGCTTTCCCAGGCCTCCACGACTTTGGTCGCGCCGGGCTTATGAAACGCCGGATTGTCGAAGACCGAAACATCGCCGTCTTGCGCATCGACCATCTTGAAGAACGCAGCCAGCGCCGCACCATCGGTCAAAGCTGCTTCAGCAAGCTTGTAGCCCGCCTCGGGCGAATCCGCCTTGCCGCCCAGATGGATCATCCACCCGGCCAGGATCAACGAGAGCTCGCGTACATCCTCGGAGTACGCCGGCCGCGCTCCGCGCAGCAACTCGACGCACTCGACAAGTTCGATAAAGTTGCCGGCGGCGCGCCCCAGCGGCTGGCCCATATCGGTGAGGAGCGCTACGGCGCGCGTGCCGGCCGCTTCGGCCGTGGTCACCATCAGCGCCGCCAGGAATTCGGCATCTTCTTTCCTGCGCAGAAACGCTCCCGACCCGGTCTTCACGTCCAGCACCAAGCCGTCGAGGCCGGCAGCCAGTTTCTTGCTCAGGATCGACGCGCAGATCAGGCCTGGATTCTCGACGGTACCCGTTCGGTCGCGCAGTGAGTAGAGTTTGCGGTCGGCGGGCGCCAGTTGATCGGTCTGGCCCATGATCGAAGCGCCGCATTTGTTGAGGACGTCTTCAAACTCGGCGAGTGTGAGCGAAGTTCGATAGCCAGGGATGGCCTCGAGTTTGTCCAGTGTGCCGCCCGTGTGGCCCAAGGCGCGTCCACTGATCATGGGCACGGCCACGCCGTAAGCAGCCGCGATAGGCGCGACGAGAAAGCTGGTCTTATCTCCCACACCACCTGTCGAGTGTTTGTCAACGGCGCACTTGCCCAGCCGGATCGGCGAAAACTTCTCGCCCGAGTCGCGCATGGCCAGCGTAAGCGCGCGCGTCTCGTCCAATGAGAGCCCGTTGAGCCACGCTGCCATCAGCCAAGCGGCCAGCTGGTCAGCAGGAATCGATTCGTCTGCCGCACCCGCTGCCACAAAGCCGATCTCGCGCGCATCGAGAGCCGCGCCATCCCGTTTCTTGCGGATGATATCGATCATGTGCAGGGGGGCAATCGGGGAGGGTTGCGGCTGCGCGGGCTTTGTCTCCGTCATGGAATGCGCCCTATTCTGGCTGACGCTCAAATCCAGCGGGCAGCAGTTCGCTGAAAGCCATCGTGCGTATGCCATCCGCCGCGGGAAAGATCACCGGCGCATCGGGCAGTGCAAACTCCGCAAGCATCTGGCGGCATGCGCCGCAAGGCGGGCTCGACGAATTGTTCAGGTTGGCGACGGCGACGGCCGCAACTTGGATCTTGGGTCCGAATTGGGCAACGGCTCGCACCAGCGCCGCCCGCTCCGCGCAGATCGTGAGCCCGTAGCTTGCATTCTCCACGTTGGTCCCCATTACAGTCTTGCCGTTGGTCAGCAGCAGAGCTGCTCCCACGCGAAACTTGGAGTATGGCGAATAGGACTGCTTTGCCGCCTGTTGTGCGTGCTTCATCAGCCTCTTGAGCGCCGATTGTGCGATTTTCGTCTTCATCGATGCATCTTCCCGGGTAGAGAATGGGGCAAAGCATAGAGGCTAATCCATTATGACGCGCTGTGTATACTCTGTCGGGGGCTCGCAGTCACCTTGTCGCAGCGCCTGATCGGGCCTGCTCTCTCGCTCCCTGCTTCATTCAAGTCGCGCGGATTCCTTCCGATAAACCACCTGAGTGCCCCGCGAATCGCGGCCTGACCGCGTAATCGCCGCGCGGGGACGAGCGGGTTACCGATGGACGATCTGACAAGAGAATTCCTGATCGAGAGCCAGGAAGGCCTGGACCGCATGGAGCGGTGCCTCACCGAACTCGAAGAGCGGCCACAGGACATTGCGTTGCTGTCGGAGATTTTCCGCTCGGTGCACACCATCAAAGGAACGACAGGCTTTCTCGGCTTCAAGCGTCTGGAAAAGCTGGCGCATTCGGGCGAGAACCTGCTTGGCCTTTTGAGAGATAAGAAGCTCTCGGCCAGCTCGAAGGTTATTACGGCACTTCTGGAACTCCGGGATGGTCTGCGAGCCATCCTCAAGATCATCGAGGCCGAAGGCAACGAAGGCGGCGACGAGGATATCGCGCTGATCGCGCGCCTGGACGAGCTGAGCGCTCCAACGGCGAGACCGGCTTGCTCTGGAAAGCCCCATCCCGCCCCTGGGCGGACGCGGCGATCGGCTGCGGCGAGAAGCACGGCACAGACTGAGCCCGGAGCGCTTATATCGGCTTCTCCAAGTTCCGCCGTCGCTGTCGAGCCAATCTTAGAGACTGCTTCTGGAGGCTCTGTCGAGCTAGCGACTTGTTCTCCGTCGCATCAGACGGCGGTCCTGCCCGAAAGCCCGGCGGTCCAGGATCAGCGCGCAAGCGAGCCGCCCGCCGAAGCCGCCAAGCCGCGCGTGCCGATGAGTGCCGGCGCCTCGGAAAGCACGCTGCGTGTCGACGTGGCGCTCCTCAATCGAATGATGAATCTGGTCGGCGAGCTGGTGCTCACCCGAAATCAGGTCCTTCAAGCCACCGCCGCCGACCCCAATATGACTCTGCTCTCGCGCCGCCTGGATATGGTGACGGCCGATCTGAGGGAGTCTGTGATGAAGGCGCGCATGCAGCCCGTGTCCAACGTCTTCTCGAAGATACCGCGCATTATTCGCGATCTGTCGCAATCGCTGGGCCGCCGCGTCAACCTCCACGTAGAGGGACAGGAAACCGAGCTCGACAAGAGTCTCCTCGAAGCGATCAAGGATCCATTGACGCATGCGGTGCGAAACGCGCTGGATCACGGCATCGAGCCGCCTGAAGTACGCCGGGCTGCCGGCAAGAATCCCGAGGGCTCGCTTGCACTTCGTGCTCTTCAGGAAGGCAGCCACGTAGTGATCGAGGTTTGCGACGACGGCGCCGGAATCGATGTGGAGAAAGTGCGCGGCAAAGCCATCGAACGAGGGCTCATCGTGGCGGAACGCGCCCGGCAGATAGCCGAACGCGAGCTCTTGCAGATGATCTTCCTGCCCGGCTTTTCCACCGCGTCCCAGATCACAAACGTGAGCGGGCGCGGCGTCGGTATGGACGTCGTGCGCACCAACGTGGAGAGAATTGGCGGCAAAGTCGAGATCGATTCACGAGCCGGCAAGGGAACGACCCTGCGGCTGCGCATCCCGCTTACCCTGGCAATCGTCCCCGCGCTCATCGTGCGCAGCCTGGATCAGAGCTTCGCGTTGCCACAAGCGGCGCTTTCCGAACTCGTGCACATTCCCCCCGAGCAAGCCGACGGGGCAATCGAATGGATCGATCACGCGCCTCTCTACCGGCTGCGCGGCCGCCTTTTGCCTCTAGTGTTCCTCGATGGGCTGCTCATGACCGGCCGAGATTCAAAACTCGCTGTCAACCGCGACAACTTTGTCGCGGTGCTTGATGCCGACGGCCGCCGCTTCGGGCTGGTTGTGGACTCGCTTGCCGATCCCGAAGAGATCGTTGTTAAACCACTTAGCGCGGTCTTGAAAGACATTGGCATTTATTCGGGGGCTACCGTCCTCGGCAATGCGGATCTGGCCCTCATTCTTGATCCCGGCTCCATTGCCATAAAAGCTGGCGTCGCAATGAGCGGCGACGAGCATCATGCGCAGTCGGAGACGCAGAACGTAGAAGCCGGCGTTCCCAAGCTTGAATACTTGCTCGTCGATGTCGCCGGACATCGACGAGCAGTTCCGCTTGGTGATGTGTTGCGCATCGAGCAACTGCCGTTTTCGCGAATTGAGTACTTTGATGGCCGGCCGATTCTCAACTTTGATGGGCAGTTGCTTCCGATCGAGGACACGGGGGGGGTGCTCCCGGCCGCAACAGGCGATCACGATGCTCCCATCATCGTGGTGGTGTGCCGGGACGGCAATCGCCACGTGGGCCTCGCCGTTAGCCATGTGCTTGACGTGGCGTCCGGTGAAAGGCTCTTCGAAGCCGGCACGGGGACGCAAACCGAAGGCGTGACGTTGCTCAACAACCGCGTTACCGGTGTGGTCTCTTTGGCCACCGCGGTAGCGCCGCCAGCAGGCGGGGACCAGATTGAAGATTGGAAGGAGTTGGCGGAGGAAGCGGGATGAGTTCAGGGGAGATAGCATTGCGCCGCAAGGCCGTGACAGAGGGGTTGGTCGAGGTCTGCTCGGTGCGAGTGGAAAAGGCGCTTTTCGGTGTCCCCATTTGTCACATTCTGGAGATTGTGGGTTCTGCCCGCCCTCAGCCTGTTCCGCTGGCGCCCGTTTATGTAGGCGGCCTCGTGCACTACCGAGGCGATGTCCTCACCACCGTGAGTTTGCGGAGATTGCTCGGGCTTCAGCCCAAAGACGGCGCGCAGGACATCCTGGTGCTGGAGAGCAGCGGTGGTTGCTTTGGCCTGCTGGTCGACTCCGTGGGAGAGGTCCTCACCGTGCTTGCCAATGCATACGAACCCAACCCCTCGATTCTCGATGAAAAGCGCAGATCCTTGCTTGCGGGGGCCTACAAGCTCAAGAACGGACTGTTGATTATGCTCGATCCCGATCGACTAGACCCTTTGTGCTTGGCGACGAACCCGACAGCATGAGAGGGCTTCAACACCTGGGAGGAAGGCATGCGGGCACTCATCGTCGACGACTCACGCTTCGTAAGAGATTTCCTGCGAGGCCTTCTCGAAGAAAGAGGCATTGAGTGCGAGGAAGCCGTCGACGGCAGCGCCGGGCTCGATCAATTGCACTGCGGCGATGCCTTTGACTTGGCGCTTGTGGACTGGAACATGCCCAACATGAACGGCCTCGACATGCTGAAAAAGATGCGCGCCGAAGGCTATTCGGATGTCAAGGTCATGATGGTGACCACGGAGGCCGAAAGCGACTGTATCGTGCGCGCGCTCGATGCTGGCGCCGACGAATATCTCATGAAGCCCTTCGACGACCAGGCTCTGGGTGAAAAGCTCGTGATCCTCGGACTCGCGGAGGCCTGAAGCATGGCGCCCAGTCGCCGGAACCGTATTTTGATCGTTGACGACTCGGCCGTCATGCGCAGCTTTCTGCGTTCCGTCATCGCTTCCGATTCCGCGCTGGAAGTTGCCGGAACCGCCGTTGACGGCGCATCCACACTCGGTCTGCTCGAATTGAATCGTCCCGATCTCATCCTTCTCGACGTGGAAATGCCGGTGATGAACGGGCTTGATACGCTCAAGCAACTTCGCCGGCGTAGCCACAAGATGCCGGTGGTTATGTGCAGTTCTCTTACCCGGAGCGGCGCTAGGGTCACGATCGAGGCACTGGCTGCCGGAGCTTCGGACTATGTAACAAAGCCGGCCGGCCACTCGAGCCGCGAACAGGCATTCCAGGCTCTGGCTCAGGATCTGCTGCCTAAAATTCATGCTCTGATCGGGGGCACGGAACGACAACCTCTGTCGTCGATCGCTTCTCGCACCAACGATGCAATTTTCTCGCCGCCCAAAGCCCCATCGATCGCATCGCAACCCACCGTGGTGGTGATTGGGGTCTCCACCGGTGGTCCAGCGGCCCTCGACCTCTTGCTCCCAGCGCTCCCCGCCGGATTCCCGCTACCCATATTGATCGTGCAGCATATGCCCGAGGTTTTCACCGGGTTGTTTGCCCAGCGCTTGGATCATCGCTGCCCTTTGCGGGTCCGCGAAGCCCGTGAAGGTGACCAGGTACTGCCCGGCAACATCCTGATCGCTCGCGGAGGTTGGCATATGGAGATCGTGGCCTGCGGCCATCCCGGCGTGCCGCCTAAAGTCCACCTCAACCAGGAGCCGCCTGAAAACCATTGCCGGCCTGCTGTCGATGTGCTGTTTCGCTCCGCAGCCAAGGTCTATGGGCCGGGCGTTTTGGGAGTGGTGCTTACCGGCATGGGTTCAGACGGCCTGGCTGGATGCCGTCACATCTCGAATCAAGGAGGCACCATCATCGCCCAGGATAGGGCGACAAGCACGGTTTGGGGAATGCCCGGTGCAGTGACCCAGGCCGGGCTCGCCCGCAAGACCCTCCCGCTGGCGGCAATCGCACCGGAGATGGTCAGAATAACCAGTCGCTCCTCGGCGGCAGGAGCGCAAGGCCGCACCAGGATGGCGGTATAACCATGGACTCCGCCCCAGGCTATAGCTACCTCCGCGACCTTGTCTTGTCGCTGTCGTGTAATGTCCTTGATCCATCGCGCGATTACCTCTTCGACACCCGCCTGTCGAAAGTACTTCGTAACCAGGGCATGAACTCCATCGACGAACTGGTCCGCCACCTGCGCTGCACGAGAGACCCTTCACTCGAGCGTGCCGTTGCCGAGGCGATGACCATCAACGAAACCAGCTTCTTCCGTGACGCCAGGCCTTTTGAACTGCTACGTGTCGAGTTGCTTCCCGCAATCTTAGAGGCTCGGTGGCGAAAACGAACGCTTCGCCTTTGGAGCGCCGCATGCTCTACGGGCCAGGAGGCCTACTCCCTGGCCATGCTTATCCTCGAGCATTTTCCCATGCTCGCCGGATGGAACGTAACCATCGAGGGGACCGATCTGAACAGCGAAGTGGTCGAACGCGCGAAGGCTGCACGCTACCACCGTATTGAGATCAACCGAGGTCTGCCGGCGCGGCACGTCGTCCGCTACTTCGACCGCGTTGGCGAAGACTGGATCGTCCGGCCGGAGGCTCGCAAGCTTTGCAACTTTCGCCAGGCCAATCTCTCCGGCCCTGCCCTGCCCTTCAGCCGCTTCTCTGATCGGTTCGACGTCATCTTTCTGCGCAACGTGATGCTTTACTTTCCGCTGGAGATACGGCGTACCCTGCTTTCGAACGTTCACCATTTGCTGGCCGCTGACGGGGTGCTCTTTCTTGGGTCAAGCGAACAGCCCGCAGACCCAAGCCTGTGGGCTGGGTCGCTGGCCGGTGGAACAAGTTACTACCGGCCTCGGCAGGCAAGCTAAAAAAACCGATTCAGAAGAGCGGATCGTCGAGCCAGGCGTAAGCCTCTGATTCGCGGCGAGAAATACCGTATTCAGAGACAGTCGACCCGTCCTCTGTCATCTAGAATCGGCGTGGTTCAATCTTCAAAGCGCGCGTCGGTTACGATTCAAAAGTTCGTCGACAGCATGGGCGGCCAGGCGGGAATTCGGTGAGAACTAAATCGTGGCTCGCAACTCGTTCAGCCTTGAGCACATCAAGTCACGCCGCCGATTCCTGAAGCTCGAGGCCGGTGCAACCGTGCTCGTCTTCGAGCCCAGTAACGAGGAGCCTGTCGAGCCGCACCAGGGCGAGAAGTTCTGCAACGTGGTGCGAAGGGTTGCTGATGCGGAATTTGTGGCCAGCCTTGCACGCATCGCAATACAGCGTGATCAGCGCGGCCAGGCCGGCGGCGTCGACGCGCGTCACTTTGCGCAGGTCGAGCGTCACGCTCTGGCCGCATACCAGTGGCGCAAGTTGCTCGAGAAACTGCTCCTCGTAGCCCCTGACGAGTTCGGTGGTATCGATAACGAAATGAATGGCGGTTTGGAACCGGGGATCGTTCATTGGAATCTCCTTCTGCGCGACCTGCGGCGTCGCTTTCACACGTTCAAACGAATCTGCGAGCCGGCGCGTTAACAATTTCAACCTACCTTGTTGCATGCGGCGGGCCAAAACCACCAAACGCCGCGCTGGGGGAATATGCTGAATTTGCAGGGCGCCTGAGCGCTCTTGCGGTGAACCGCCGCGGCACTGGGTGTGCGTTTTCCACTTCACCCGTCCGCTAATGAACACCGGTATCTGTTACGCGCCCGAGGTGACGAAAGTTCCGTGAAAGATGCCGCCGTTAGTCCGCGTTCGATCTCGGGCCTACGCCAGGGTGATGTTCGTGCCCTGGCAATGGATGCAGAATTTGCCGAGGCTGGATTGGTGGCGCTGCCCTATGAGGCCGAGGCGCGCGACGCGGAGCGCTTTCGCGACTGGGTGGCCAGAGGCCGCGCTGGAACCATGCGCTACCTAGAGCGAGCCAGCGAGAATGGCCGTCTATTGCGAGAGCGTGCGGCAGTTCCTTTTCCCTGGGCACGCTCGGCGATTGTCTGTTTTGCGAGCTATAACTACGCCAACGCACCCCTCTCGTCCAAAACGCAAAACCCACGGAGTGGGTGGATTGCGCGGTATGCGTGGAGTAGCCGAGTTGACGAAAAGGGCGAGCGAAAGCCGAGCGACTATCACAAAGTGCTGCTGAAAAGGTTGAACTCACTGGATGCGGAGCTGCACAAGCGGTTCGGCGAGTTCGAATCGCGTGCGTATGTCGACACGGGCCCAGTCGTCGAACGGGCTCTGGCTGTTGCGGCAGGCGTGGGCTGGAGCGGCAAGAATACGTGCCTCATCCATCCCAGGCTGGGCTCGTGGGGATTTCTTGCAGTACTGCTGACTGCGCTGCCGGTGAGCGAGTCAGCGAGTCAGCGAGTTAGCGAGTCAGCGGAAAACGCCTCCGGAATGCCCGAAGTGTCAGAGCACCACTCTAGTCGTGCTGATGAATCAGCAGGAAACTCCGGGGCTTTAGCCCCTGGGGGAAGCTCCTTCGAGCTGCCTGATCGCTGCGGCACCTGCACGCGCTGCATCGACGCCTGCCCGACTGGCGCGCTCGACACGCCCTATCAAATGGACGCGACACGCTGTATCGCGTACTTGACCATCGAGCACAAGGGACCAGTTGCAGAGAATCTGATGCCGGGCATTGGCCGCCAGGTCTTCGGCTGCGATATCTGCCAGGATGTGTGCCCGTGGAATCGAAAAGCGCCCATCGTGACGGATTCGGAGTTAGAGCCGCGCCCGGAGCTTATCAACCCGGCACTGGACTGGTTGGGCTCTCTGGACGAGGAGTCGTTTGAGCGGGAATTCAACGGCTCGCCGGTGCGCCGCGCCGGATTCCTGGGCCTGCGCCGCAACGTGGCCATCGCCATGGGCAACAGTGGGCTGATGCGATTCGCGCCGAAGCTTGAGGAGTGGGCTGCGGATGTAGATGACGGCCTGCGCAGCGCGGCGCGCTCGGCGATCAAAAAGCTGCGGAACGAATAAACGCCGGCTCCAGCGCCAGGCCCATCTGGCTCGGTACTTTGGCTTTTCAGGCCGGCACCTTCTGCCGGCTTTTCTTATGCGCGACGAGCTATTCTATTTTCAGCGCCTCCGAACAACGCGCTTTGCCTGGCAACCCGTTTCCATCGCGGGCTGAATGAAAGGAACGCACCATTGGCCGACGACTCGCACACTGCGCTCGAAGAAGCCCGCGAGGCCGGCGCTGCGATTGCCGCCGCCGCGAAGCATCCCGAGCAGCCGGCGACGAAGTCCAAGTGGTTCCGTTGGCGTAAGAGCGGCACGGCACTGATCGCGTATCTGCTCGACAGCGAGGTGCACACTTACGCCTTCAGCGTTGCGGCCAATGCCATCCTTTCCTTTATTCCCTTTGTCATCCTGCTTTACACGCTGGCGCTGCGCGTCTTCCACTCGCAGGCGATGGTCGACGTGGTCAACGACATGGTGAACTTCTTTCTGCCCTCGGTAACAAAGGATCCGAACTGGCTGGCCAACAGCATTGAGGCGGCAGCGGCGTTGTCGACGAAACACGGAGTACAGGCCCTCTCGCTGACGATGATTCTCATCTCGTGCACAGGTATCTTCCTGCCTTTGGAGGTAGCTCTCAATCAGGCTTGGGGTGTGACCAAGAGCCGCAATTACCTCTACAACCAGGCCATCGCCTTTGGACTGGCTCTTTTGATGGTGGTTCTTGGGGTGGCCAGCATGCTGGTGAACGTCAGCGTGGATAAGCCGCTCGCTGCTGCGCTCGTACACCCTGGAGAAAACTGGTTTTTCAAGACGCTGAACTATTCCTACGGCGCATTGAGCTACGTGTGGCTGGCCATCTCCACCGGCGTCGCTTCGATTCTGTTTTTCTTCAGTGTCTATTGGATTTTGCCCAATCGCAAGGTGCCGTGGCGGCCGGTCCTGCGCACCGCGATCATCACCGGCCTGGTCTGGCTCGTTGCGCGATTTGTTTTCGTGGCGGTTCTGCCGCACCTTGGCTTGCGCGAATTCTACGGGCCGTTTTACGTCTCGGTCGGGCTGCTTTTCTGGGCCTACATTTCCGGCTTGATCCTATTCGCCGGCGCGCAGTTCAGCGTTGCACGGTGGGGAAAAGACGGCGGCTGAGAGATTCCGAGCTGTAGGCATTTATGGCCGCTCCCCGCGTCCTCTCCTTATCAGCGGACCAGGCTGGCAGGTATTTCCTTTTCCTGCTCCCATTGTTCGTTGGCGCCTCCTTTTCTTCGCTTTGTCTTCGCCGCCGGCTTGCGTTAATCTCGTGAGAGCAACATGTCCCTGAACCCTCCCAAAGCAACGAACTCCACCGACCCGTTTGCCGGCTTTCATCCGGTCACGGCGGCATGGTTCAAGGCCGTCTTCGACGAGCCGACTGCCCCGCAGCGCCTGGGCTGGCCGGTGATTGCTCGCGGCGAGAACGCGTTGATTCTGGCCCCGACCGGCACAGGCAAGACACTGGCAGCGTTCCTGTGGTGCCTGGACCGGCTCATGCTGAAAAGCAGGGAACAGGGATCAGGGATCAGGGATCAGAAAGGGCCTGACACCGAACGGAAGGGCTGCAGGATTGTCTACGTTTCGCCGCTGAAAGCCCTGGCGGTCGACGTGGAGCGCAACCTGCGCTCGCCCCTGGCCGGCATTGCCAACATGGCGCGGCGCATGGGCGTGCCTTTTCACGACCCGGCTATCAGCGTGCGCACAGGCGACACGCCGCAGCGCGAGCGTGCGCGGTTTGCGCGGCACCCTGCAGAGATTCTCATCACCACGCCCGAGTCGCTTTACCTTCTGCTGACCTCGCATGCTGCGGAGGCGCTACGAACGGTAGACACCGTCATCGTGGACGAGATCCACGCCCTGGTGCCGACCAAGCGCGGCGCGCATCTTGCGCTCACGCTGGAGCGGCTGCAGGCGCTGACGGCCAAGCCGCTGCAGCGCATCGGCCTCTCGGCAACCCAGCGGCCGCTTGAGGAGGTGGCACGGTTTCTGGGTGGGGTTGAAGTTGAGAGATCAGAGAACAGAGACCGGAGAAGGGCAAGTCAGCGAGTCAGCGAGTCAGCGAGTCAGCGATCCGAGGTTTCGGGGGATATTGAGCGTGTTGATGGAGAGGGGTTCGAACCGGCGAGCGACACCGAGTCTTCCCTGATCCCTGATCCCTGTTCCCTGGTCCCTGGCTCGGCGGATGCCGAGCCCCTCCGCTATCGCTCCGTTACCATCGTCAATGCTGGGGCGCCCAAGCAGCTCAAGCTGCGCATCGAGGTTCCCGTCGAAGACATGGCGCGGCTGGGCGAGATGGAGGAAATTCCTTCCGGGTCGGCCTCGCAGACTCCGCGCCGCGTTTCCATCTGGAACGCGATTCATCCGCGGCTGCTCGAGATTATCCGCGAGCGCAACTCGACGATTCTCTTCGTGAACGCCCGGCAGACGGCTGAGCGGCTGGCCGGTGCTCTGAACGACCTTGCTGGCGAACCCATTGCTCGCGCCCATCACGGGTCGCTGGCCGCTGCGCAGCGCTCGGTGATTGAGGAGCAGTTGAAAGCCGGGCAGATACGCGCCCTCTGCGCTACGTCCACGCTTGAACTCGGCATCGACATGGGCGCCGTCGATCTGGTCGTGCAGATTGAATCGCCGCCGTCGGTGGCGAGCGGCATGCAACGCATCGGCCGCGCCGGCCACCATGTCGACGCGGTCAGCGAAGGCATTCTCTTTCCCAAGTACCGTGCCGATCTTGTGGCATGCGCCGCCGTCACGCGCGCTATGCATGAAGGTCACATCGAGTCCACGCGCTTCCCGCGCAATCCGCTCGACGTGCTCTGCCAGCAGTTGGTGGCCATTGTCGCCTCAGCACGTCCGCTCAAAGCAGCGAGATCTCCGCAACGCAAGAGGAATCGCGGCGCCGAATCGCCGGGTGCCCCACATCTCGATTTTGAGATGTGGGAAAGTACGGACTCCACCAACCCCGCGAACTCCGCTGCTGCCGAAGTCTCCGTCGACTTTCTCTTCGATTTAGTGCGCCGCGCCGCGCCATTCGGCTCGCTCTCGCGTTCGGCCTTCGAGGGCGTGCTCGATTTGCTCAGCGGCCGCTACCCCTCCGATGAGTTTGGCGAATTGCGCCCGCGGCTGACGTGGGACCGCGTGCGCAACGTCGTCTCGGCACGCGATGGAGCAGCGCGGCTGGCAATCCTCAACGCAGGCACCATTCCCGATCGCGGACTCTACGGCGTCTTCCTGGCGTTCACCGACGGCAAGCCGGTGCGCGTAGGCGAGCTCGACGAGGAGATGGTCTTCGAGTCGCATCCCAACGAGACGTTCATCCTCGGCGCTTCGACGTGGCGCATCACCGACATTACGCACGATCGCGTGCTGGTGACACCTGCTCCCGGCGAGCCTGGCAAGATGCCGTTCTGGAAAGGTGATGGACCGGGCCGCCCGCTAGAGTTTGGCCGCCGCATCGGCGCCATGGTCCGCGAGTTGCGCGCGCTGCCGCAGGCCGGCGCTGTCGCGCGCCTTGTCAACGAACACGATCTCGATGCCGGCGCGGCTGAGAATCTGCTGCGCTTTCTCGCCGACCAGGCCGAAGCTACGGGCCAGGTTCCCGACGACCGCACCATTGTCGTCGAACGCTGCCGCGATGAGCTGGGCGACTGGCGCGTGTGCGTGCTCACGCCGTTTGGTAGCCGCATCCATATCCCGTGGGCCATGGCGGTGAGCGCCCGGATTCGCGCCGCAGGCGGGCCTGAAGTTGAGACGCTCTGGGGCGACGACGGCTTTGTGCTGCGCTTTCCCGATACCGATGAACCGCCGGATTCCGATTGGATTCTTGTGGAGTCGGCGGAAGCGATGCAGCTTGTCCTTCGGCAATTGGGATCGACCGCACTCTTCGCGGGCCGTTTTCGCGAAGCCGCCGGCCGCGCACTGCTGCTGCCGCGCCGCCGCGCCGATCAACGCTCGCCGCTGTGGCAATTGCGCAAGCGCTCTTACGATCTACTCAGCGTGGCCTCACGCTATCCTTCCTTCCCGCTCCTGCTCGAAGCCTACCGCGAGTGCCTGCGTGACGTTTTCGACATGCCGGCTCTGATTGAAACGCTGCGCGCCATTGAACAGCGCCAGCTGCGAGTGCATGTTGTCGAAACCCGCAAGCCATCGCCTTTCGCTTCGTCTCTGCTCTTCAGCTACGTGGCCAACTTTGTCTACGAAGGCGATGCGCCGCTGGCCGAAAGGCGCGCCCAAGCACTCACCATCGACCAGGATCAATTGCGCGAGCTGCTGGGCGAGGCGAATCTGCGCGAACTTCTCGATGCCGACGCCATCGCTGAGGTTGAGGAATCGGCGCAATGCTTGACAGAGAGCCACCACGCGCGCTCAGCGGATGGAATCCACGATCTCTGCCTGCGGCTGGGAGATTTATCGAGAGACGAACTTGCATTGCGCGTCGCCGACAAGTCGCTGCTCGAATCGTTGGATCGGCTGATTCGCGCACGCCGCCTCCTCGAGCTGCGCATCGCCGGTGAAAAGCGGCTGGTCGCCGCCGAAGATGCCGCGCGCTATCGCGACGGCCTTGGCATTCCGCTGCCGCCTGGCTTGGCCGTCGCGCTGCTCGAGCCGGTGGCGCATCCGGTGCTGGAGTTGGTACGCCGCTTTGCCCGCACACACGGGCCATTCACGTTGCGCGAGGTTTCAGACCGTTTTGCGCTCGATACAGAGGCCGTCGAAAATGCCCTGCGCCAGCTGGCACATGAGGGGCGCGTCCTGGAGGGCGGATTCCGTCCCGCCGGGCTGCATCAGGAGTGGTGCGATGCGGAAATTCTGCGGCAAATTCGCAGAAAATCGCTGGCAAAGCTGCGCCGCGAAGTGGAACCTGTGGAGCAGCACACTCTCGCGCGCTTCCTGACGCACTGGCAGGGGTTGCTGGCGCCGCGGCGCACGGGGGCGGCGCACCTCGACGCCCTGCTCGACGCAATTGAGAATCTGCAGGGCGCGCCGCTGCCTGCATCGCTGCTCGAAACTTCGATTCTGCCGGCGCGCATCGCGGATTACACGCCAGCGGGGCTCGACACTTTGATCGCTGCAGGCGAAGTGGCGTGGGCAGGAGTTGAGCCTATTGGCGAGCGCGACGGGCGCATTGCGCTTTTCCTGGCCGACAAACTGCCCTTGTTGGCGCAACAACGGCCGCTCACCAATCCGAATCTTGAGCCATTGACCGAGCGCGAGGAAAAACTGCTCTCGGCGCTTGAGTCCACGGGAGCGAGCTTCTTCGATCCTCTGCATTTGGGCCTAGGCGGCGGCTATCCCGGCGAAACTCTCGACGCGCTCTGGAACCTGGTGTGGCGCGGGCTGATCACCAACGATTCCCTGCATGCTTTGCGCGCCTACATCGCCCGCCCTGAGAGTACACGCGCTCCTCGTCACACGCAAACAGGAATGGTTTTCCGCTCGCGGCGTACAACGCCGCCGACTGCGCAGGGACGCTGGTCGCTGTTGCCGCTTCGCAACGGCGCGACTCTCCGGCCCGGCTCCCGCACGAAAATGGGTGCCCCAGGTCCCGATCCTGGGACCTGGGATAGCACGAACCCCTCCCAGCCCGCCTCCGTTCCTTCGTCCACCGAGTCCGCGCACGCGCTGGCCATGCAACTGCTCCATCGCTACGGCGTCCTTACGCGCGAGGCGGTCGCTGCGGAAAATGTTCCCGGAGGATTCAGCGCCGTCTATGACGTCCTGAAAGCTCTCGAAGAGGGCGGGCGCATTCGCCGCGGCTATTTTGTGGGCGGGCTGGGAGCGACGCAGTTCGCACTGCCCGCGGCGGTTGATCTCCTGCGTCAACTGCGGAACGAGCCGCCAAGCGAAAAACCCGAGTTCGTTCAGTTGGCCGCGACGGATCCGGCGAACCCATATGGATCGGTTTTGCGCTGGCCGGATCTGCCGCCGATGGACGAGGATTCAGAATCGGCGCCGCGCATCCTTACTCGCGCCGTGTATGCCGAGGTGATTCTGCGCAACGGGCAACTGATCGCATGGCTGCGCCGCGGAAATCCTAATCTGCTGGTCTTTTTACCTGCCGAGGAGCCGGAGCGCTCGCAGGTTGCCGCCGGCCTCGCGCACTTCCTCTGCGCGCGCGGACAGGAACGCATGAGACTGAACACCCATGACGGCGTACTCATCACCACGATCAACGGCCAGCCTGTCGCCGCGCATTTCATGGCACGCTTCCTCATGGACGCCGGCTTTCATGCCGGGCCTCTAGGCATGCACCTGCGCAGGATTTTGTTGCCCGTCGCGCACAGCGAACGGAGCCGGCCCGAGGTGCAGTAAGCGATGCCCGAGGGCGACACCATTTTTCGCACTGCGCGCAACATCGGCCGCGCGCTGATCGGTAAGCCGGTCACAGTTTTTCGCTCCACCTATCCGTTGCTCACGCGATTCAACGACGACACGCCGCTCGCCGGACAATCGGTCGACCGCGTGGAGGCGCGCGGAAAGTGGCTGTTGATCCACTTCTCCAACGGCGGCATTCTGGCGTCGCATTTGCTGATGAACGGCCGCTGGCACATCTATCGCCATGGCGAGCGCTGGCAGTTGCCACGATTCCAGATGCGCATCGTCATCGAAAACGAGCAGTACCAGGCAGTGGGCTTTCGCGTCCCGGTGGCCGAGATGCATACAGCACGTTCGCTCGCACGCAACACGCGGATTCCGCGCCCGAATAGCGACCTGCTCCGCGAAGATTTCGACCCCTGCGCCGCGCTGGAACGCCTGCTGGCGCGGCCCGAGGACGCCATCGCCGACGCGCTGCTCGATCAAACCGTTCTGGCGGGAATCGGCAACGTCTTCAAATCTGAGATCTGTTTCGTCAACGGCCTCAACCCGTTCCGGCCTGTCGGGACCCTGACGCGCCACCAAGTGGCAGCAATCATCGCATCCGCAAGAAAACTGCTTCGAGCCAACGTCCTCGAGGACTCCGGCGACCTGATCGTCACCTATCGCGGGCAGCAGCGGCGCACCACGCACAACTCCGACCCGACCGCCAGTTTGTGGGTTTACGGCCGCCACGGCGAGCCGTGCCGTCGTTGCGGCGAAGCGATTCGCAGGCGTATACAGGGCGATGATGCGCGCGTCACCTTCTGGTGCCCGCGCTGCCAGCCCATGCCCGACGGCAGCGACGTGGATGGGTAATATATCCTCACGCATGCATGGAGGCGTTCGTCATGAAGCAGCCCGCGTCTGTGCCCCGCCAACGCGCCGAAGCCGAGCTTGCCGGATTTATTGACAAGTTCTCGCCGGAGATGGCGAAGTTCATCCGCTCAGTGCGCGCCGCGCTTCGCAAACGTGTACCGGCTGCAAACGAGCTGGTCTACGACAACTACAATTTCTTCGTCATAGGCTACAGCTCGACCCTGCGGCCTTCTGACTCGATGATGATGCTCGTTGCCGACGCGCACGGTATGCGGCTCGCGTTCTACTACGGCTCCACGCTGCCCGATCCGGCAGGAATCCTGCAAGGAAGCGGGAATCAAAACCGGTTCGTCGTGCTGGCGAGTGCTCGCGATTTAAGCAAGCCCGCAATTGAAGCAGTGATTCGGGCAGCGATCGCGCAAGGCAAAGCGCCGCTGCCTGTAACCGGACATGGAACGCTTGTGATCCGGTCAGTCTCAGCAAAGCAACGCCCGCGCCGTTGAGACCAGGCGTAAGAGCGCGCGTCAGTTGGCCGGCTTGCCCAGCCCGAAAATCTTCTGGAAAATGTTGCGATGGTCAGTTGGATGGCCGCAGGTGTCGGTGGGTGCGGTGCCTTCGAGAAATGCCGCCGTGTAATCGTCGGGGCAGGATGCGTCGGCAAGCAAATTCGTGCTCTTGTCGATCGTCACGACTTCCACGCCGTCGGGCGCCTTGAACTCGTTGGTATCGGAGTATTGGGGCAGCAGGACCGCCTGCTTCATGAAGTCGGCCCAGATAGGCGCCGCTGCGTGCGCCCCTTCGAGATTGATGCTGGTGTAGTCGTCGTTGCCTACCCACACCACGCACAGCAGGCTGCTGGTGAAGCCGGCAAACCAGGCATCGTGGCTGGTTCCTGTTTTGCCGGCGGCTGGAGACGTAAAGCCCAGGTTGCGCACGCCGGCACCGGTTCCGCAGTAATCCCGGTCCCCAATCACGCATGGATCGCTGCCGTTCCCCTGCAAGACCGCCTCCATCAGGTAGGTGGTGAGGAAGGCAACGCGCGGATCGAGAACCTGCTGCGATGTCGGAGTGAAATCCTGAATGATATCGCCGGTGGGCGTGCGCACGCTGGCCAGCATCCAGGGATCGAGATGCACGCCGCCATTCGCGAAAACCGTATAAGCGCCGGCCATATCGAGTGGCGTAGCGTCGTAGGAACCGATGGCCATCGACGGAGTGCCGCGCGCGCTTTTTACACCCGCCGCGCGCGCCAGCGCCGCCACGCGATCGAAGCCCACCATGCTCGCCAGGCTGATGGTCGCGTTATTGTCTGACCGCATCAGCGCGAGGCGTGCCGTAATGACGCCGTAGAATTCGCTCTTGTAGTTGCGCGGCGTGTATTCGTACTCCGTCCCTTCGCCGTAGGTCTGCTGCTGGTCATCGATCATCGTAACGGGCGAGAAGAGCTTCGTCTGCCCGGGGAGCATGGTGCCCTCCACCGCGGTCTGGAACGCAGCGGCGTAGACGAACGGCTTGAAGATCGACCCTGTCGGGCGGTGCGCTGCCGCGTGATTCACCTGGCTATTGCCGTAACTGCGCCCGCCCACCAGCGCCAATACCTGGCCGGTGTGCGGATCGAGCGCGACCAGCGCGACCTGAGGATAGATATAAGGCTTCCCCAGCTTCTTGTCGCGCGCATGCAGCTTATCCACCTGCTCGTCCACTACGTGGATGGTCGAGTCGACAACCGTAGTGGCGAGGCGCTGGAGCTCAGGATCGAGCGAGGTGTAGATGCGCAGGCCTTCGCGGTTAAAATCGCGGTCGCCGAATTTCTGAGTTAGCTGGTCGTGCACCAGGTCGACGAAGTAGGGTGCTTCGCTTGCGTCGACGCTGGCCGCGGCCAAATGCAGCGGCTCAGCTTTGGCAGCCTCGGCCTGTTCCTTGGTGATAGCGCCGGTTTCGACCATGGCATCGAGTACCAGGTTGCGCCGCTCAATCGCCCGGTCTGCGTGGCGAAACGGATTCAGTCGGCTCGGGCTCTGGATGAGACCGGCGAGGAGCGCGCACTCCGAAAGAGTGAGTTGGCGCACGTCTTTGCCGAAGTACGCCTGCGCCGCTTCGCCGAACCCGTCGATGGAGAAGCTGCCGCGCTGGCCGAGCGGCACTTCGTTGGCGTAGATCTGGAAGATCTCCTGCTTGGAATAGCGATGCTCGAGCTGGAAGGTGATGGCGATTTGCGCCACTTTGCGCTGCCATGTCTTTTCCGACGGCAGGAAGAAGTTCTTCGCCAGCTGCATGGTCAGCGTCGAGCCGCCCTGCGTCCTGTGCGCAGTAAACACATCCTGCATCGCCGCCGAAAGCAGGCGCGAGTAATTGACGCCACTGTGCTCAAAGAATTTCCGGTCCTCGATGGCGAGCACGGCCTGCACCACATTTGACGGAATTTCGTTGTATGTGAGCAGGCGGCGCTTGGTGCGATTGGCGTCTTCGCTCAGACCGGTGATGAGCAGCGGCTCCAGTTCGTAGCTCGAAAGCGGTTGGCCCTTGGCGTCGACAATCGAGTCAACCTCCCCGTTGCTGACGTGAATCGTCGCGCTGTCAGGCGCGTGATACGACTGCGGGCCGGGCTGCACTGTGATCGTCTGCCCACCTTGGCTGTACGAGCCCATCGGCGCAGCCTGCGAGGCACCGTCGGGCGAGTATCCGGCCTCGCGCAACTCATTGGCGATCAATTGCACGGCGAGCTTCTGCCCGGGCCTTACCTCGCGCGGCGCAGCGTAAATCTTCGCGGTGTTCTCAAAGATCGGTTGCTTCAACCGCTCTTCTACAACCCCGCGATACTTGAAATAGAAGAAACCAAAGATCGAAAAGCCGACCAAAGCGGCGAAGGCACACGCGCCCAGCAGCCCGAGCAGCAGCAACTTGCCCACGCTCCGTCCCAGCGCCGGCCTTGCCAATGTGGGCTTTCCAATTTTGATCTTGACCGCCATCGCGCTCCCCTCGACGGACTCCGAGCTTTCGGTCTAAAAGAATACAGAAGCCATTCGCAACGAGCCAGTGTTCGCGTGAGAACTAAGAGCCCGCGCCAAGCAGTTCGCTGTCGAGCAGCCGCTCTTCCTGCACGCGCTTTTTCACCAGCGCCGCTGCTTCAACCAGCGCGACATCCTCACTGCTACGCGAAGCGCGCGTCACCAGTTCCACCTGACCCCCGGCCGCTTTCTTGCCCACATTGATTCGATAGGGGATCCCCACCAAATCCGCGTCTTTGAATTTGACGCCGGCGCGGTCGTCCCGGTCATCCAGCAGCACGTCGATTCCCGCCCGTTCCAGGTCCGAAGCCAGCTTTTCGCCGGTTTCGCGCAGGGCCGAGTCAGCAACATTCGTGATGGTCACCACCACCGTAAACGGCGCAATCGTCACCGGAAGCCAAAAGCCTTCGGCATCGTTCGACTGCTCGACGGCCGCCGTCAAAATGCGCTCGATGCCAATGCCGTAGCTGCCCATGATCGGAGTGACCTCCTTGCCGTTGGGGTCGAGCACGCGCGCGCCCATCGACTCAGAGTATTTGTAGCCGAGCTTGAAGATGTGGCCGAC
>JBEKPO010000054.1:0-30657 GCA_049520675.1 Occallatibacter sp.
GCGGCACTCAACGCCTGCGGCTACGATGAAGGACTCGAGGAAAGCGATCCCGTCCGCAAGCACATTCGCGACGAGATGAACCAGGCGTTTGCGCAGAGTGAGGAGGCCCGGGCCAAGCGCGATGCGCTCTGCCTCTATATCGCCCAGCACCGCATGACCGGTTCGGAGCGCGATATCGCGCAGTACATCTCGCTTTCTCTTTACCTAACGCCGCCTCCCGAGCTGGAAATGACGGCCGATCTGACCGAGATGCCGCCTGACGCCACGCAGGTCGCCGAGATCGTGCCGATTCTTCGCGCCTTCGTGGCCGCGGTCGATCTGCACGGCATCTGGCTGGCCGCGCACCACACGTATGACGAAGCCGCTGACAAAATCCACGATCCGCTCTCGCAGGCGATCGTCGCGACCAACATCTACCTGAAGATGCCGGCGGCTACTTACAGCGGCAGCAGGTTCATCGTCGTCATCGAGCCCCAGCTCTCGCCGAGCACGGTCAACGCGCGCATCTACGGCACCGATTACGTGGTGGTGGTTTCGCCCGTGAACGGCACCCTGCGGTTGAACGACGTGCGGCACACCTACCTGCACTACGTCATCGACCCGCTGCTGTACGCGCGTTCCAATGCTATCGATCGCGAACAGCCGGTGCTCAAGGTAATTCGCGACGCGCCTCTCGAGTTCCGGATGCGCAATGACGTTGTGCCGCTCACCATCGAGTGCATGATCAAAGCGATCGAAGCGCGCACCATGGATACGGGCATTGCTGAGTACAAGATTCCGGCGGGCGTGGATCGCTCGCAGCTGCCGGTGTATGAGCATCAGCGGGAGCTCAACCGGCAAAAGGTCGACGCGGCGAGGTGGGCGGCTGTGCAGCATGACATGCGGCAGGGGTATGTGCTGACGCAATACTTCTACGAGCAGATGATTGCGTTCGAGAAAGACCCCGCCAGCCTGAAAGACACCATCGGCGAGATGGTCTACAGCATGGATGTGGAGCAGCAGGTGAGCCGGGCCAAGCAAATCGCATTCGACAAGGAAGCCGACGAAGACGTTTTGCAGCGCGCCAAGCCACGGCAGCTCGCGGGGCTGGATCTGGCTGAGGCGAAGCTGGCTGCTGGAGACACCGAAACGGCGCGCGCGATGGCGCAAAAAGTGCTCGCGGGAGAGACCGACACGATTGCGTCCACGGCCGATGCGGCGCGCGCGCATTTCATCATGGCCCGAGTCGATTTGATCACCGTTCACCCCGATGAGGCGGTCGGCGAATTTCAAAAGACCATCGCCACCAGCAAAGAGCAGCGACTGGTGGCCTGGTCGCATATCTATCTGGGCCGCATGCTCGACCTGGAATGCAAACGCGACGAAGCGCTTGCCGAGTATAAGGATGCGCTGGCTTCGCGCGATGGGCAAATCGACACACGGCTCGCCGCCGAGCGTGGGGTCAAGGCTGCCTACGCGCAGCGCGGACACGAGCATGACTGCGACGACGAAGACACCGGCGACAACTCACCGGGCGCAGAACCACTAAAGCCCGGAACCCAGGCGCAACAGGGAAAACCGGATCCGCAATGAATTTGTCCCCACAGATTCGGGATTTGCCTCTGCGCGATCCATCGAAATCCAGCGAAATGAGCTACTCTGCGCTTGACGTCAAGCTGCCTGCATCAAATTGAGTGAATCGACCAAGAGGACACACGGCGCGTGCAAACCGATCTCGCAGAGCTGGAGTTGGTGCTTGGGCACGCATTCGCGATGCCAGAGCTTCTGATTTGCGCCCTCACACATCGTTCGCTGGCCAACGAGCGCGCGCATGAAGTGGCTTCCGAGGCTCCGGCGGGCCCGGCAATCGCCGATGGGGACAACGAGCGCCTCGAGTTTCTCGGCGACGCGGTTCTCGGGCTCGTGGTAGCTGAAGCGCTGTTTGCGGCGCATCCCGAATGGCGCGAAGGCGATTTGACTCGCGTACGATCGTTCCTCGTGAGCCGGCAGCATTTGGCGCGGGTCGCCGGCCGAATCGCCCTGGGCAAGCATCTGCGCCTGAGCCGCGGCGAGGAGCGAAGCGGCCTGCGCAAGACTAGTACGGTGCTTTCCAATACGATGGAAGCAGTGATGGGCGCTCTCTTTCTCGATGGGGGATTGGAAGCGGTGAGGAGCTTTGTCGGCAGAGAAATCATCGCCGGCGATGCCGCGCGATTGGATGCGGAGCTGCGTTCCGGCGACGCGCTGGGAAATTACAAGTCCGCACTCCAGGAGCTGCTGCAGGCCTCTCACTCGGGAGCGCCGGTGTACCGGGTCAAGAACGAAAGCGGGCCCGATCACCGGAAGCGGTTTCTCGTTGAAGTCCGTCTCAAGGGCGACATCGGCAAGCAGGGCATGCCGCTGGCTCGCGGCCTGGGCCGCACCAAGAAGCATGCGGAGCAGGACGCCGCGCGCCGCGCTCTGGAGCGCATCGCGACGGGCGAACTCGCCGGTTTGAATCCGGTTGCCTCGCAGCACCCGGCTGACGAGACCGGCCAGAAAGAGCGGGCCGCGCAATGACCGCTCCAACCGCGCCAATTGGGGGGCCGCAACCGGCTGAGGCCCAACCGGGAGGCCAGCCGGATCCGCACGCGCCTTCGCGGATGGCGATCCTGCGCCATCACTTGCCCACGTTGCCTGAAGCGGTGGCCTCGCTGCTGGTGCTGGTCGTTGCCACGCTTTTTCTGCATACCTTCGTGCTTCAACCGCTGGTCATTCCATCGGAAAGCATGGAGCGCACGCTTCTGGTCGGCGATTTTCTGCTCTTCAACAAGCAGATCTACGCTCCGCCAGGCCGTCTCACGTCGTGGATTCTTCCCTATCTCACGGTTCAGCGCGGCGACATCATTGTCTTCCATCATTCCCAGCCGCCTTTGCTGGTCAAGCGCGTGGTGGGCATTCCCGGCGATCGCATTCGCATCGCGGATGGCCAGGTTTTCGTGAATGGTGTTGCGCTCAATGAACCATACGCGGCGTTCGAGCCTGCGCCTCCGAATCCTTCGCGCGATACGTTCCCGGCCAGGATCTACACCGACCCCGAAGTTGACATCGACTGGTGGCGCCAGATGCAGGACCTGACCGACAACGGCGAACTGGTTGTTCCGGCTGGCGAGTACTTCGTCCTCGGCGACAATCGCAACCACAGCAAGGACTCGCGATTCTGGGGATTTGTGCCGCGCCAGGCTATCATCGCGCGCCCGCTGGTAATTTATTTCTCGCTCAGCCGCCCATCTACAACCGATGACGAGCCGGAGTCGCAACAAGCTTCGGATGATAGACTCGGACACGAACGGGAGCTTGCCAGGATTACCGGATTCGCGCGCTGGCGCCGTATCTTCCACGTCGTGCACTAGAGTGGTGTTTCGGAAATGCCTGGACGGATACGTGGGTTGCGAAATGCAGGTTCTTCGACTGCGTCTGGCGAGAAAAGGCCGCGCCATACTTCGCTCAGAAAGACAGGATGTTTTATAGCGATTGAGAAACGCCACGCCAGGAAACAAGATTGCGATGAGCAACGGAATGACGAAGAAGACGCGAGAAGTTAAAGAACCCAACGGCACGACCGAACCAACTCCCGAAAAGGTTGAAGAAACTCCGTTTGAAGCCGCAGCCAGCATTTGCTCGGTGCTGGTGGTGGGCCTTTTCATCCTGACTTTTCTCGCCCAGAACTTTGTCATCCCATCGGGCTCAATGGAAAACACGCTGCTGGTGGGCGATCATCTGGTCGTCGACCGCATCTCGCTCGCTCCCCCTACGAAGTGGATGCCCCTGGTGCACTATCGCGAGCCGCGCCGCGGCGATATCGTGGTTTTCATCAAGCCCGTAGCGGAGCCCGAGCTTGATGCCGAAGGCAAGCCGCAATACTTCTTCCTCGTCAAGCGCCTGGTTGGAGTTCCTGGCGACCGCATTCATCTGCGCGATGGCATCGTGATCCTGGACGGTGTTGCGCAGGACCAGCCGCATGCCCAACCCACCACGCCCGACAATTACCAGGCTTTTCTCGACGAGTTTCCGTCCGTGCCGCCCTATCCGCAACCCGGCGGGGCCACAGAAAGCTGGTCCATCGACCTTCCTAATCACGTTGTCAACGGCGATCTGGTCGTTCCGCCGGGAATGTACTTCATGATGGGTGACAACCGGCACGACTCGCTCGACTCGCGCTTCTGGGGCTTTGTGCCCCGGCAAAACATCGTTGGCCGCCCCCTCTTCAATTATTGGTCGTTCGTCACTCCGGAATCGGAGTACGAGCAGACCGGGTTCGGCAACCGCCTCGCCTGGATGGGCCACGTCATCCTTCATTTCTTCACCGAAACGCGCTGGAGCCGGACGTTCCACCTCACTCGCTGAGAAAGAGTTGAGAAGGCTGTGTAGAAGCCGGCTTATTGGAAGGGCATGGACCCTCAATGAGGAAGAAAAAGCCGCCAACGGAACAGCCGCTTCCAACGCCCGTCAAAACCAAAGAGGCCGAAACATCGCTTGAGGCATTGGCCAGTATCTGCAGTGTGCTGGTGGTGGGCCTGTTCATTCTGACCTTCTTGGCTCAAAACTACGTCATTCCGTCAGGTTCGATGGAGAACACGTTGCTTGTAGGCGATCACCTAGTCGTCGACCAGATCACGCTAATGCCGCCCGCTTCGTGGATGCCGCTAATACGGTATCGCGAGCCGAGGCGAGGCGATATAGTGGTGTTCATCAAGCCCGTTTATCAACCCGGTATTGATGCGACTGACGCCGATGGGACGCCGCATTACACTCCCCTGGTGAAGAGATTGATTGGCGTAGCGGGCGATCATATTCATCTACGCAACGGCATTGTGATTGTTAATGGTGTCGCACAGCCTGCGGGATTTGCGCAACCGACGACGACGGATAACTTCAACGAGTTTCTCGACGATTTCCCCGCAGTACCTCCAGCCGGGGTGCCCGGGGCAACAGAGTCGTGGGCCGTAAACTTCCCGAGTTATGTCCAGGACGGCGACCTGGTGGTTCCGCCCGGCATGTATTTCATGATGGGCGACAACCGGCATAACAGCCTGGACTCGCGCTTCTGGGGCTTCGTGCCGCGTGCCAACATACTTGGCCGGCCGCTGTTCAATTACTGGTCGTTCACCAGCAGCGAAACCGATCTTGAGAAGACCGGCCTGGGCAACCGGCTCGCCTGGATGAGCCACGTCGCGATCCACTTTTTCACCGAAACGCGCTGGAGCCGCACCTTCCACCTGACGAAGTGAAAAGACAGCTTTCAGTCCTCAGCTTTCAGTTTTCAGCTTTCCCTGCGCTCGCCAAACTGCCGTCGCGTGATCCGCGATGAAGCTGATAGCTGACGGCTGACAGCTGAGAGTCAACAGCTAAAATCTAATTCAGACAATGGCAGACAGCGCAGAGGGCGGACAGAAGAGTCGCAGATGGCTGCGACCGCTGCTGGCGGCCATCGCTGTGCTCCTCCTCGCGCTGCTCCTGCCTCCTTTTATCAGCGTCAATCATTACAAGAGCCGGGTGACCAGCCTGATCTCAAGGTCTCTCGGCAGACCGGTGCGCCTGTCGAACGTGGGAGTGCGGATTCTGCCGCGCCCTGGCTTCGTCCTCAACGATCTCAGCGTAGCGGAGGATCCCGCCTATGGCACCGAGCCGGTGATGCACGCTAACAACGTCAACGCTTCAATCCGGCTGTTGGCGCTGTTGAAAGGCCGCATTGAAATCGGAACCATCAGCGTCAACGAGGCCACCCTGAATCTGGTGCGCGCGGGGCCGGGCCGCTGGAATCTCGATGCCCTTTTCCGCAACGCCGCTGAAGTAACCGAGCCGCATTCCGGTGCTGCCGCTTCCGTGGCACTGCCCACGCTGGATGCCACCGACTTGCGCATCGATTTCAAGAACGGAGTGGAGAAACTGCCGTTCTCGCTGGTCAACGCCGACCTTACCGTTTGGCAGCAGAATCCAGGCGAGTGGCGCGTGCGCATGCGCGGACAGCCGGCGCGCACCGACGTGAGCCTCTCCCTCGAAGACACCGGCCTGCTGCGCATGGAGGCCAGCGTCCGCCGCGGGCCCACGCTGCGCCAGATGCCCGCGCAACTCGATCTTGAATGGCGCGAGGCACAACTGGGCCAGCTGGCGCGTCTTTTGACCGGATCCGATTCCGGCTGGCGCGGCGATCTCACCGGCCAGGTCCATGTCGACGGCAGCGCCGATGCGGCGCGGGTAGCCGTTCGGCTTCGCGCTTCGGGCGTGCATCGCGAGGAGTTTACGCCCGCCTCTACACTCGACTTCGACGCCAACTGCAACTTTCTCTATCAATACACGCAGCGCAACCTTGAAAATCTGGTTTGCGATTCGCCTCTCGGCGATGGGCGCGTTCACCTGACAGGGGAGAAGCCGGGCGCCGGTGCGCCGAGTTTCGCCCTCGAACTCAATCGCATCCCTGTCGCTGCCGGCCTGGATGCGTTGCGTACGCTGCGCAACGGTCTCGCGCCGGACTTTGAGGCGGCAGGCGAAGTCAGCGGAAAACTGGTTTACGCGGAGAAACAGGCTGACGCCGCAGACGCTGTGATTGGAACCAAGAATTCGGGTGGTCATAGCCGGAAGCCCAGTCAGGAAGATTCCGGACCGCTGTCGGGCAGCCTGACGGTGGAGAATCTCGTCCTTACGGGCGGCGGCCTGACGCGGCCCATCCAAACACCGAGATTCACGCTAGCGCCCGCGAGCACAGAGACGGCTTCAATCCGACAGTCACCGGCGGTTGGCGTCCCGCCAGACGCAGATCATCGCGGCGAACTTACCGGGACTGTCGCTATTCCCGCGGGCGGGACCGTCCCGCTCACTCTTACTCTGCGCTTTTCGCTGAGTGGCTATCAGGTCGCGGCGCGTGGCCAGGCCGGCATCGCGCGAGCCCGGGAGATTGCTCATGCGGCGGGGATACAGCAAGCGGCGATTCTCGGCTCGTTGGCAGGCGAGCCTCTCGATGTGGACGTGGCCGCCCAGGGGCCGTGGCTGCTGAGAGAAGAGTTTCCGTTGAGCGAAACATCTCCGCCTCAAATGACTCCGGGGCTGGCCGTGTCGTCAGTCTCTTCCAATTCTGCCGAGCCGGGACCTGACAATTCCGACGCCCTTACCGGAACCGTGACCGTGCACAACGCCAATTGGAAAGCAGATTATCTCGCCAGCCACCTGCAAGTTGCAGATGCCACTCTGCACCTCGACGCCGGCGCTCTGCGCTGGGATCCAGTGGATTTTTCCTATGGTCCGGTGAAGGGAACTGCAACCCTGATGCTGCCGCGCGCTTGCCCCCCGGAGCCGGAACAATTGTGCCCGACGCCTCTGCCGCCTACGTTCAGCGTTGCCTTTGGCGACCTCGACGCGGTCTCGCTCGAAACTGCTTTGCTTGGCGCCCATAAGCCTGGCACGCTGCTTTCAACACTGATTGACCGGTTTCATCCTTCCACGGCGCCGCCGTGGCCACAGGTACGCGGAACGGTCAACGCCGACTCGCTCGTCCTGGGCCCCGTCACCCTCGAAAAGTTCGCGGCAGGACTTGAAATTCGCTCGGACGAAGTCGACGCCACGAACCTTGAGGCGGATCTTCTCGGCGGTCATGTGAAGCTGACCGGGACTTTGCACAAACCGGCAACCGATCAAGACAAGCCGTCCTACTCCCTCGAGGGCGATTTCGAAAATCTCGACGCGAAAGCCCTGGGCCAACTGCTCGGCTTGCGCTGGACCGGAAGCAGCGTCAGCGGCAATGGCAAAGTGGATTTGGCCGGCTACACTGCTTCGGATCTGGCCTCATCGGCCAAAGGCACGCTGCACTTCGAGACGCGCTATGGAAACATTGCTCCCCTGGCGAAGCCTCAGGGAGAAGGCGAGACTGAGGCCAATCAGGTTCTTGAAGCGCTCGGCCGCTTCGACCGCTTCACTGCCGACGCGATCATCGCCGATGGGGCCGTTACGCTAGGTCCAAACCAGTTGATCTCCACCGGACGCAAGCGGTCTGTTGCGGCGACGGTGACGCTCGCGGATCCACCGGTGGTGAGCTTTGAGGCGGCGAAGCCCAGCGTGGCGAAGCGGTAGGCCGGCGAGCCGGCAAGTCAGCGAGGCGAGACGAGCCCAGTTTGCAGCCGGTCGGCGTCTGCCTGAATTCGCCTTATTCGTTCGCTTCGATCTTTCGTCCGTGCGGATCCTGCACTGGGCGCGTGTTCATCCTGAAGAGGCTTGAAAACACGCGCAGCTGTTCGCGGCTGATACTCAGGTCTTCTTCAAACACAAACCAGACGGCGCCTTCTGTGCAGGGCGGTGCGACTTCTGAGCCGGTATAGGTCCAGTAGCCGGGGTCGGCAGGCAGCAAGCCGCCCGCGCCCACCATATCGGTCACCTTTGTTTTCGCACCCGCGGTTTGCGGCAAATGAGTCCACAACATGGCCAACAACGCGTTGGGATTGCCACGCTCTTCGTTGAGCCGGACGGCCACTATCGCTTCCTTGCCGTCATCGCTGCGGTGCACCAGGTCCACTTCCATGTCGCTCAATTTGCCCCTGATCGAGTGTTCGCTGGGATGATGAAAATCGAGCTCGACGAGCTGATAGCGTACGCCAGCGGCTTCCATCCAACTGCCGCGGTCGACTCGGCCCACGATGCCGCGCCCAGTATTTTCGAGCGTTATCGGTCCTGCAATGTAGTGAAAGTGAAGCGGCTCAAGCGCCTTGTTTAAATGCGCTCCGTGAATGTCGATTGGCGACTGCTCGTGCCCTTTGGAACAGGCCGTGTACGCGGGATCGAGCTTGCCCCAGACCAGCGGGCCGCTACGGCCTTCGTAGCTCCAGTTCGCTCCATTTTGTGCAGCGGCCAATGTGGCCGGTACCACGAGTGCGGCGATGAAAAGAGTGCGCATGCGTCCCCTTACCGAAGGAGTGTTTCCGCATGCATTCTAATCCAGGAGGGCGGGCGGACGGCGGCGCGGTGGAGCGCCGCCCGAAACGATGCGCCTTGGGCTGGGCCTCAGGCCGAGGCCGTGGCATTCATATGCTGCTCCATCTCTTGCGGCGAGACATCGCGGACGTGGGTAGCAAGATACCACCCCGGCAACGATGTCCCGTTCTTATCTCGCCTTGGCAGCGATCGCGACGCCTGCCTGTTCTGCCAGCTTCGCCGCCTTGTCGGTCGCTTCCCAGGTGAAGTCCGGCTCGGTGCGTCCGAAGTGCCCGTATGCGGCTGTCTGCTTGTAGATCGGCCTGCGCAGGTTCAGGCTCTCGATGATTCCCTTCGGCGTCAGCGAGAAGTTCTTGCGAATCAGTTCGGTCAGCCTGGCTTCGCTCAGCTTTCCGGTTCCGAATGTCTCCACCAGCACGCTTACCGGTTCGGCCACGCCGATGGCATACGCAAGCTGCACCTCTGCGCGACTCGCGAGGCCGGCGGCCACGACGTTTTTGGCAATGTGACGCGCCATGTAGGCCGCGGAACGGTCCACCTTAGTCGGATCTTTTCCTGAAAAAGCTCCGCCGCCGTGCCGGCCCATGCCGCCATAGGTGTCGACGATAATCTTGCGGCCGGTAAGGCCGGTATCGCCCATTGGTCCGCCGATCACAAATCGTCCCGTGGGATTGATGTGGTACTTGGTATGCTCGTCGAGCCACTTGGCCGGCAGCACCGCCTGGATGACGTGCTTCAAAACGTCGGCGTGCAGCTCGTCGTTGGTCACAGCTTCGGAGTGCTGGCTCGAAATCACGACAGCGTCGATGCGAGCAGGCTTGCCGTCTTCTCCGTACTCCACCGTCACCTGGCTCTTTCCGTCGGGCCGGAGGTAGGGCAGCTTTCCACTCTTGCGTGCCGTAGTCAACTGGCGCGTCAGCTTGTGAGCCAGCGAAATGGGCGCGGGCATCAGCTCAGGCGTTTCGTCCGACGCGTAGCCGAACATCATGCCCTGATCGCCGGCGCCGCCGGTATCTACGCCTTGCGCAATATCTCCCGACTGCTTATTGATCGTGGAAATGACCGCGCATGTGTTGGAGTCGAACCCATACAGCGCATTGTCATAGCCAATCGACGCGACCACGCCGCGCACCAGAGATTGGAAGTCGACGTACGCCTTGGTGGTGATCTCGCCCGCAATCACCACCAGACCGGTGGCAGTGAGGGTTTCGGCCGCCACGCGGCTGTAGGGATCCTGCTCCAGGCAGGCGTCCAGAATTGCGTCCGACACCTGGTCGGCAATCTTGTCGGGATGGCCTTCGGTCACCGACTCAGAGGTAAACAAAAAACGATCGCTCAATGCAATAACTCCTTCCATTCCCCTTTATTTTCAATAAGCGCAATCGGCTCTGAACCTAATTCATCGCACCCTGGCGCTCAGCGCAATCCCAATTTGGTGGCACCGTCGCCGCAGCGCTCGGCGCATGCAGATTCCAACCTTCTATGGTAATTGCGCGGGTGGGTTGGGAGCAAAGGATTGCAGTGTACGGCGCACGATTACCGTCGAATGGCGCCTTGCGCCTCTTAAGCCGCCGGCTCAAATCGAGCGCGTTCTAATGGCTCGAGTGGCCAAACAGGTGGCGTAACACCGCATGCAGTGGGTTCCAAATGAAGTGGAGCATACTTGAAGACCCGCCGAAAGGCAGCACCGTACTCCACCATCCGGCGCGTATGCCGTAGTAACGGACAAAAAGGAAGATGGCGGCGCAAACGGCAAGCAACAACAGGCCGGCGCCAATCCAGCGAAGCCGCATTTCCACGGCCTCGCGACGCAAAATCCGGGCCTTGCCCACATTGCTGGCGAAGGTCGTCCAGTCGCGATCGTCGTCCAGCATCTGGCCTGAAGCGTTGTAGGCTCGCAAGAATCGTTCGGTCCAATCCTGCGGGTCCAGACCCAGCGCGCCGGCGTAGCCGCGGACGATGCCCTTGTTGAGAATGCCGCCGGGCAGCAGGCGAAATCTCTCCTGCTCCAGCGCGATCAGGTGCCGCTGGGCGATCTTGGTGACGGCGGTAATCTGTTCCAGCGCAATGCCGCGCGAGAGGCGTTCTTTGCGCAGGTCTTCTCCGAAATTTCCCATCTGCATGCGAAAAAGGGGCCGGAGTCATGCCCGGCAAATGTTGACTTAACAATAACCCTGCTTCTGGTCCCGGTCAAAGCCATTCAAGCTCTCCTAACCGCCTCTGGACTCACTAACGTAACTGTCTGTTCCAGCTTCAACCTGGGTGCTAATTCGGGACCGCCAAGCTGATACCCTTAACGGTGAGGGACCGGGCCACGGAACTCGATGTTTGCCGTCCGGCTAACCATGACTAAACTCGTGATTGCCAACCTGATGCACCGTCCCGTTCGTTCCATCATCAGCATCCTTGCCGTGGGCATTGAGGTGGTCATGATCCTGTCGATCGTGGGCATCTTCATGGGTATGTTGAATGACACGAAGGAGCGCACCAACGGCATTGGCGCCGATCTGATGATGCGGCCCAGCGGCGCCAGCATCATGAACGGGATCAGCGGCGCACCCATGACCATCAAGCTGGCTCCTCTGCTAAGCAAGCTTCCGCACGTGACCGTGGTTTCCCCGGCGATTGTTCAGTTCAACACGGGCAGCGACTTTGGGGTGATCGACGGAATCGATTATGCGAGTTTCAACAGGTTGAAGCCGCTCGTGTTTGTGCAGGGCGGACCGTTCCAGGGGCCGGACGACGCCATCATCGACGACATTTTCGCACTGACGAAAAACCCCGCGACGGGCGCCCAATGGAAGGTAGGCGACACGCTAAAGACGCTGAACCACAACTTCCGCGTCAGCGGGATCGTGGAACACGGCAAAGGTGCACGCAAGCTGTTGCCCATCGATACCATGGGGCAGTTGATGGGAGCCGAAGGAAAGTGCTCGATCTTCTATATCAAGGTGGACGACCCCGCCAACCAGCAGGCAGTGATTGACGAGATCCATGCAACGCCGGGGCTGGCAGATTATCCAGTGATGACGATGGAGGAGTGGCTGAGCGAAATGACTCCGGAAAAGCTGCCCGGCTTCAACGTCGCGCTGGATACCGTCACCGGCATCGCCGTCATCGTGGGTTTCCTCGTGATCTTCCAGTCGATGTACACCGCCGTGCTCGAGAGGACTCGCGAAATCGGCATCCTGAAATCGATGGGCGCGTCGAAGCCGGCCATCGTGAGCGTGGTGCTGCGCGAGTGCGCAGCGCTGGCCGCGGCGGGGATCGTGCTGGGCATCGCGGGCGTCTTCGTCGTTCGCTTTCTGCTCTTGCACCTTTTTCCCACGCAACACTTTGAGATTACGGCGCTCTGGATTGGGAAGGGCACTCTGATCGCCTTTGTAGGAGCGATTTGCGGAGCGCTCTATCCGGCGTGGATGGCGGCCCGCAAGGATCCCATCGAGGCGCTGGCGTACGAATAAGGCAGGGAACGAGGGAACAAGGGAGCGAGGGAGCAAGAGAACGGAGAACAGTGGCGTCCCGGCATCCGGCACTGACAACTGACAACTGACAACTGAGAACTGAGAACTCAGAACTGTGAACTGGCACACGCGATGAGTACCGAGACGGCTCAACTGGTATCGATTGACGAGATTCGCGCGGCCGCGGCGCGCATTGCTTCGATCGCCGTCAAAACGCCGCTGATTCGTGCGCCGTTTCCCGACGTTGCCGGACACGCTCAGCCCAGGGAGATCTGGCTCAAGGCGGAAAGCCTGCAGCCCATCGGCGCCTTCAAGATTCGCGGGGCATCGAACAAAATCCTGCAGCTCACGCTGGGCGAAATCGCCCGCGGCGTCATCACCTATTCGAGCGGCAACCATGCGCAGGGTGTTGCCTACGCTGCGCGCGCGGTCGGCGCCAAGGCGGTGATCGTCATGCCGGCGAACGCGCCCGCCATCAAGCGCGCCGCCACGCTGGCGCTCGGAGCCCAGGTCGTCGACGTCGGTAACGCCTCCAGCGAACGCCTGGCCGTCGCCGAGCAGCTCGTCCGCGAGCACGGCTATGTGGTGATTCCACCTTACGACGACGAGCAGATCATTGCCGGGCAGGGAACATGCGGGCTAGAGATTGTCGACGAAATCCCTGATGTCGACCTTGTGCTCGCGCCGGTTTCAGGCGGGGGACTGCTCAGTGGGGTCGCTGCGGCGGTCAAACAGCTCAGCCCCAGGACCAAGGTTTTTGGCATCGAGCCCGAGCTGGCGGCGGACACCGCCGAGAGCTTCCGCACTGGCAGTATCGTCACCTGGCCGGCGGAGCGCACCAGCCGCACCATCGCCGATGGCTTGCGCACGCAAAGCGTCGGCGTGCGCAACTTCGCTCACCTGCAGGCATTCGTTGACGGCATCGTTACGGTGAGTGAAGCGGAGATTCGCGCGGCAATGCGCGCCATCGTGTCGGTGACACGCCTGGTGCCGGAGCCGAGCGGCGCTGTTTCCACCGCTGCGCTGCTCTTCCATGCCAATGAATTGCCGGCCTATCGCAAGGCCGTGGCTGTGGTCAGCGGCGGGAACGTGGACCCGGCGTTGCTGGCCGAGGTGCTCACGGAAGCTGGATCCTAACGTCGTTGAACTATGATTCTCGCTGTGAAGATTTCGCGCGCCTCAGCTACTATCAGCCTGGTTCCTGTTTTCGCGCTCGCCTGCGTGCTGCCCTGTTTCGCCGACAAGAAGGCGCAGCAACAGGTCAAGCCCATGGCCGGCCCGCGCGCCACCGTTCTTCGCGTCGCCAACCTCTACATCTCGCCCGACATCGGCTCGCAAAAAGTCTCTAAGGTGCAGATCGGCCGGGAGATGGTGGTCGCGGAAAAAAGCGGACCGTGGGTTCGCGTCTACGCGAACACCGACATCGAGGAGGAGACGGACCAGAAAGACACTCCATGGCTGGGCAGCGACGAAGCCACGCCGCCCATTTCAGGATGGATGGAGGCCAAGGGGGTCGTTGAAGAGTCCACGCCCGACGGCGACCAGATTCTGATGGGCTCGGCCGCCAATGAGGAGTCGCAGGCTTCGGACCCGCGCGGCCCAGCCAATGCCGCACAGAGTGCCCGGCTGCTCTATCGCCGCGTGGTCGAGATGTTTCCCAACTCCGCGCTGGCGCCAGAGGCCGCATGGCGCGCGGCCGATATTCAGTGGCAACTCGAGAGGCACGATCTCTCCTCGCTACCCTCGGCGCATGAGAAGGAAGCCTATCTGCGGGAGCAGATGGATGAGGACGCGCTGAGAAAAGTGATCAAGAACTATCCGCGAACCCGCTGGGCGGCCTTTGCGGCCTTCGATCTTATCGACAACAAGTTGTGCGGCGATTGGCAGGGATCACCGCAATGTCCCGAGAAGGAGTCGGAGATCTATCTGAAGTATGCCGACGAGTATCCTGACGGGCCTCGCTCGGCTCAGGCGCTTTATCAGGCGGTTTATCGTTTCGCAGTTCTCACCGACATGTATGCCGCCGACGGCAACGACAAAAAGAGCAGCGATGCGCACGATCGGGCCCGCACGGTTGCCGCGCAGCTGAAGGCTCATTTTGCCGACTCCGATTACACCCGCCGCGCCGCGGCATTGGTGTACAAATTGGATGGAGGCGTTCCTGTCTACGGAATCGATCGGAACTAACTCATGCTGATGCCAGCACGCGTCCCGGCTGCCGTTAGAGCGTTTTTCCAGTTTTTGTGGAGCGCTTTCTACGTGGTGAAAGGTGGCTTTTTCTTGAGGAAAAAGCCACTTGGCAGGGTCGGCTTCGACATAGAGCAGCTGGATAACCGCTGCAGCCGCAACCAGGAGGCTTCGTGAGTCCCTATTTCTTGTCCGTCCTGTTGGGGATTGTCGAAGGCTTGACTGAATTTCTGCCCGTGAGTTCCACGGCGCACCTGCGCATCGCGGAAGCGCTGATGAGGATTCCTCTCGACGATCCTTACTGGAAGATGTACACGATCGTTATCCAGGTGGGCGCGATCCTCGCCCTTTGCGTGCTTTACCTCGATCGAATCGTCAATTTTGTCCGCAACTTTCCGCGCGGAGAAAATGGAGACCGCGAGTGGTTCAACCATCCCCTCTCGCTGGTTTTCATCGCTTTCGTCGTCACCTCGGCCACCACACTGCCCCTGCGCAAGTGGAGTGAGAAGAACCTGGGTAGCCTGAACGCAATCGCGATCGCGCTGTTGGTGGGCGGCATCGTCATGTGGGCCATCGATGCATGGGCTTCGCGCCGCGAGGCCTTCACCACCCACGTCGAGCAGATGACCTTCCTTCAGGCTGCGTGGATCGGTCTTTGCCAGACCTGTTCGGCGATCTTTCCCGGCACCTCGCGTTCTATGTCGACCATCGCTGCCGGCCAACTCGCCGATCTCGACCGCCCCACAGCTCTCGAGTTCAGCTTCCTTCTTTCCATTCCCACGATGCTCGCCGCTACCTGCTGGGATCTTTTCAAAGAAGTCCATCCCGGCAAGACCGCCCTCGCCACTGGCGCCGTCGCTCACGTCATCATGAACTCGGAACGCTGGATCGTACTGCTCATCGGGACCGTGGTTTCGTTCATCGTGGCTCTCGGCGTTGTGGAGTGGTTTCTGATGTGGGTGCGCAAGCACGGATTCACGGCCTTTGCCATCTACCGCATTCTCCTCGGCGGTGCGCTGCTTATCTGGGGTGCGAAATTTCTCGGGAGCTGACTTCAGCGGATATAGGTGATGGGCAGGCGTGCGCCAAGGAAGTTCCCCAACCCGTAGCTAGGCAGTCAACTGATGTGTCGGCGGACCAGACGCACCCGCCCGCTTACGGTTTAGGCGTGAATCTGATGCGATAGAGCAGGTTATTCCTGATGGCCAGGAACTCCAGAACTCCATCCGCATCGAAAACCGGGGATTGCTCTCCGATGTCGTCGTAGGCCGCGCTCGACTGGCCATCCACTACGACGAATTGCTTCCATGCCCTCAAGGCCGCGTATGCCATATGTTTGGAATCGGGGCTGAAGGTCAACCCTGCGACGCCGTCGTATTCCAGGCTCGGCTTGCCGTCCACAACCACCAACTGCCTCCCGGCCTTCTTCAGGTTGTAATACCCTCGTCCGCTGGGGGTTCCGAGTATGGACTCTCCAAGAATGGGCAGAGGAATGTCGACATACTTCGCGTACCAATTCTGGTTTTGCGTCGCAACATCGCTATAGGTTTCCGGCCGTTTCGGACTTCTTGATGCCTGGTAGGCAAGGCGGTGGCTGTCAGGGCTGAAGACCGGGGCATCGACGATGTAGAACTCCGGCCCGGGTTGCCCGTCAACCACCACAAGCTGCTTATCTCCTCTCCGAGCGCGATATGCGGTGCGCTTGCCATCGGGACTGAAGATGTGCCCATCGCGGTCGTCGATCTCGTCAAATTCCCCGGCCGAATGACCGTCGATAACTGCCGAATTCTTGCCCGCCGTCCTCGTAAAATACAGAAGATGACTGGAATCGGAACTGAAGAAAGGACCACGAATCCAGTCGAATGGCGGCCCAGCCTGACCGTCGGCCACCATGAACCACTTCCCGCCTTTTCGCGCGCTGTAGGCGGCTCGGTCGCCGTCCGGACTGAACATGAACAATCCGAAATCGGTCGTTGATATCTTGACCTCATCGAATTCCTCGCCCTCCCGGCCATCGATCACCGCAAACCATTTTCCGCTTCTTTTTGCGGCATACGCCAGATGCTTCCCGTCGGCGCTGAAGGCTACATCGCGGGCATCGTCGTATGCGCCGCTCTGCTGGCCGTCGGCCACGACAAACCACGCTTCGCCCTTTCGCGCCGCATAGGCCAGGTGTTTCCCATCCGCACTCAGGACGGGCCCGTCGAATTCAATCTCGTCGAACTGTGCTCTCGCCTGCGTCGCCGCTTCCTTTACACGCTCTCTGCGTTCGCTTACCGCCGCCGTTTGGGGGTGCAGGTCCGCTCCGCATTGCGATCTCAATTCGTCCCAAAGATTTGGTGGTTTGTCGAACGTTCCGCATGCCTTGTCATCCAGAACCACCGACCACTTGTCGCCGGTGCGGGAGAGATAGGCCAGGTGTTTTGCATCGGGGCTGAGGAAGAAATCGCGTCCAACCTCGTCGTACCCCGGGCTGGCCTTGCTGTCCAGTACCGCAAACCATTTATCGCCAGCCCGGGCGATATATCCCACATGCTTGGAATCCGGGCTAAACGCGGGATGAAGATCGTTGACATCGATATCGACCGACAGAACTTCGTCGTACTCGGGTTCAGGCTGACCATCCAGAGCCAGGTACTGTTTTTGGCCCCGATTCATGGCCAACACGACGTGCCGACCATCCGGGCTGAAAGATAAATGCTCCTCATCGGACCTGATCGCCCCCAGGAGTGTCTCTTGCACGGCGTAAGCGCCGAGGCGACCCGGATTCGCAGCTGCCTTATTGGTTTGCGCAGCAGAGAACACTGCAATCAGGCTCATCGAGAAGAGCGGCAATGCGGTCTGCGCTTTCATCGAGTCCATCTTAGATCGACTACCCTCTCGCAGCGCCGATCGGGGCCCGTGCCCGGCGTTTAGACTGATTTCGGTCCAATGCGAACCTTCGTGCGCCATTACATTCTTCCTCTTGCCCGCAAGACCGGCTGGCAGTCCTTCTGTGAGGTCGGCGCGAGAGACGGCACCAGTACGAATTACTTCCTCAAACTGCCATTAGCCAGCTACACCGTGATCGATCCGTGTATTGACGAAGATCTGCGGGCCAAGTACGCCGGCGACGCCCGGGTTCGCGTAGTGAAGAGCAACAGCCTTGACGCGCTTGCGATCGGCGGGCCTCTGGCTCCGGGCACGCAATTCGATTGCATTCTCATCGACGGCGATCACAACTGGTATACCGTCTTCAACGAACTGCGGCTTATTCGCCAGCGTCACCTGCTGCGGCCCGGCGGGTTCATCTTTCTTCACGATGTTGACTGGCCCTACGGCCGCCGGGATCTCTACTACCAGCCCGACACGATCCCCGCCGAATTCCGCCATCCCTTTGCGCGAAAGGGCATCGTGCGTGGGCGGGACTCCCTGGTCGACGCGGGAGGATGGAACAGTCAGTTGGCGAACGCTCTGCACGAAGGCGGCGCGAGAAACGGAGTGATGACGGCGATTGAAGACTTTCTGGCGCAGCATGGGAACGACTATCGGTTTTTCCGGATCCGCTACCAGTGGGGACTTGGCGTTCTCGAGCTTCGATCTCGCCAACCGGGAAATGACTCTGCGTTTCTGGCCTTGCGGGCTAAGGCGTTTGTCTTCAGTCCCATCTCGCGGCTTTCGCGGAGCCTCAAACTTGCGTTCAAGGGCCGCAAAGAGGGCTAAGAAGCTGGCTTTCTACACATTGCAATGTGTGATATTCTACACATGACCGGAGGTGCGGCGATGGCGACCAATCTGGCGATTGACGACAAGTTGATCAACGAGGCACGCAGAATCGGCAAGCACAAGACGAAAAAAGAGGCGGTGACCGCGGCGCTGGATGAATACATTCGCTGGCGCAAGCAACTCCAAATCTTGGATTACTTCGGAAAAATCGATTTCGACCCGGAGTATGACTACAAGAAGATGCGCAAGCTGGATAAGATCGAGTTCGACCGATGAAAGCGATTGTCGATACCTGCGTCTGGTCTCTTTCGCTCCGGCGCAGGAATCAGGCCAGGCTCAACGCGCAAGAGCAGAAAATGCTCGTCGAGCTCGGGGAAGCTATTCGCGATCGGCGCGCGGCGATCATTGGCCCGATCCGGCAAGAAGTGCTATCGGGCATCAGGGACAAGGCCTGGTTCGCAAAAACAGCAGAACTGCTCGATCCATTTCTTGATGAAGAGATTACGTCCAAGGACTATGTCGAGGCCGCCCGGCTTTTCAATCTTTGCCGGAACCATGGGGTTGAGTGCGGGCCGGTCGATATTCTCATCTGTTCGGTTGCAGTTGGGCACGGCTTCGGAGTCCTGACCACCGACAAGGGGCTCATTCGCTGCGTCGAAGCATTACGCGCCGAGGGCTTCAATCTGTAAGGCCTGCAGCGGGGGTTGCCAATGTGATTCCCCCCTTCCGCATTCTCCTCGGCTCAGCCCCGCCTGCCCGCCGATAATGAAGATTGCTCTGGGACGATTTGCTCCTCCCGCCGGCTCATAAATCGCACTCCGGCGGCCGTGGGGTTACACCGCCTCCTTCATGAAGCCCGTCCGCATTGTCCTTTCGCCTACGCGAAGCCGCCCCGTGAACATCTTTCTCGGGATGGTGCTGGTGCTCGTCTCGCTGCTTCTTTTCCTCGCCCTCGCCTCCTATCGCGCCACCGATCCTTCGCTCGACACCGTTACCGATCTGGCTGCTCCGCGAAACTGGACCGGCCTCTTCGGCGCATACCTTGCCGACCTGCTCCTTCAAACCTTCGGCCTCACGGCCTTTCTGCTTCCCGTCTGGCTGGGAGGCGTGGGATGGACCTGGATGCACTCCCGCCCAGGTGGTTCCCCGATCTTGCGCTGGCTGGGAACGTTGATGGCAGTGGTATTTCTGCCTGCTGTCTTTGGCCTGCTGCCCTGGCACTGGCGCTGGCTGCATGCAGTCGCCGTGGAGGGTGTGATCGGCCGCCTGATGGCAGGCCTGCTCGTCGCTTACCTCAACGTCCAGGGCGCCTGGGTGGTGGCATCAGCGCTTGCGCTGGCCGGCCTCTATTTCGCCTCGGCAATCAGCTTCTCCACGATTCGCGAGATCCTCGCCGAGCGGTGGGCGGCCCTCAACGCCATCCGCGAGCGCTGGCGCAACCGCCGCGAAGAGCGCGCCGAACTGCGTGCCGAACGCGAAGCGGCAGAACAGAAGCTGCCGCAGTTGGTTCCATTTCCGCAAACCGCGCCTGCAGATGCGCTGCAAGTGGAAGAAGATCCACAGGTGCACGGCCTCGCACGCCTCTTTGCGTTCTTCCGGAGAAGGAAGACGCAGCCAGATCCGCTCGATGAGATCCCGGCTTACCAGCGCGAGCCTATCAAACCGAAGGAGGAGCAGGTTGCCATCGCGCAGCGGAAGCCGAGCATCTGGGAGCGCGGCGTTCAGGAAGTCGCGCCCGCTGCCGCTCAAGCCGCTCCCGCTGCTCCCCAAACCGCTCCTGGCGCTGCCGCATCTTCTGCCGCGCCGGCAGCGGCGGCTGCGCCCACGACGCCGCTGACTGCGCGCCGCGAAGCGCTTGGTTCGCGTGCCGTCGAGCAGTGGCTTGCCGGAGCTGGACAGCCCTCTCATGAATCCGCCACCCAGCTTGGTGGGCAAATCGCGATTCACGAGCGCGCCGATGCTGAAATGCGCACGGTAACCGTAGCGCCCAAGAACGTGAGCGGGTTCAAGCTGCCCTCAAGCACCCTTCTCAGTTCAGGTGAAGGCCCACAGGTCGTGCGCGAAGAAGAGTTGCGCGAAGAAGCCAGGGTGCTGGTCGAGAAATGCGCCGAGTTCGACGTGCGCGGCCAGGTGGTGCAGATCAATCCCGGGCCCATGGTCACCACCTTCGAGTTCAAGCCCGAGGCCGGCGTGAAGTACTCGCGCGTCACGGGACTGGCTGACGATCTCTGCCTCGCCATGCGCGCGGAGAGCATTCTCATCGAGCGCATGCCCGGCAAAAGCACGGTTGGCATTCAGGTGCCCAACCACGAGCGCGAGACCATTCACCTGCGCGATGTGATCGAGAGCGAAACCTTCGCCAAGGCGCGCTCGCGGCTTACGCTCTCCATGGGCAAGGACATCAACGGCCGCATTGTCACCGCCGATCTAGCTTCGATGCCGCACTTGCTCATCGCAGGATCGACCGGATCGGGCAAATCGGTTGCCATCAATGCCATGATCATGAGCCTGCTCTACCGCACCACGCCCGCGCAGGTGCGGCTCATCCTCGTCGATCCCAAACGCGTCGAGCTGGGCATGTACGAAGGAGTCCCCCACCTCTTTACCCCAATCATTACCGAGCCAAAACTGGCCGCCAACGCGCTGCGCAACGCTGTCCGCGAAATGGAGCGGCGCCTGAAGCTGCTGGCCTCGCACAGCGTGCGCAATATCGACCAGTACAACAAGCTCTTCGAGAGCTCCGCTCTTTCACTTTTTGGACCGGAAAATGGGGAGAGCGAAGAGGGCCCGCTGCCCTACATCATCATCATCATCGACGAGCTGGCCGACCTGATGATGCTCGATCGCGCCAACGTCGAAGAGTCTGTGACGCGCCTGGCGCAGATGTCGCGCGCGGTCGGTATTCATCTGGTTCTGGCAACGCAGCGGCCCAGCGTCGACGTCATCACCGGTCTGATCAAGGCCAATATTCCCACGCGCATCAGCTTCCGCCTGGCCACCAAGGTCGACTCGCGCACCATCCTCGACACCAACGGGGCCGAAGCTCTTCTGGGGCGCGGCGACATGCTCTTTCTGCCGCCGGGAACCAGCCGCCTGATGCGCTTGCACGCGCCCTATGTGAGCGAAAAAGAAACCGCAGCCGTGGTCGAATTCTGGAAGAACCAGGGCCAGGCCGAGTATGTCGAGGGCTTCCTCGAATCGCCCAAAGACGAGCGCACTGCGATGGAAGCCGCCAACGATGATCCCGAAGATAACGATCCCATGTACGACGACGCCGTCCGGCTGGTCTTCGAATTCGGCAAGGCCTCCACTTCGCTGCTGCAGCGGCGTCTGCGAGTCGGCTACGGGCGCGCCGCGCATTTGATCGACTTGATGGAGCGCGACGGCCTGGTGGGCGCTGCCGACGGTCCTCGCCCTCGCGAGTTGCTCAAGGCTCCCAACTGGCTGCACGAGGTAGCTGCCGCCAACGACTAACCTGAGCGCTCCCCGCATTCCGCGCATCCAACGAACCGAGGAGGTGTGCGATGCCGCGAGTTGCCTGGATGTGTGTGCTGATCGGCCTGCCCGTGGCGGCGCAAGTTGCTCTGGTCCCCACACCCACCCAGCTTCCTGGGACGCCTTTCGCCATCAAAAAGAGCTGGATCATCGGCGGTGCAGGGAGCTGGGACTATCTCGCCATCGACACCCAAGCGCAGCGCCTCTACATTGCTCGCGGCGCAAGCGTCCAGGTGGTCGATCTCGAATCAGGCTCGCTCGCCGGCGAAATCCACGGCTTTCGCGAGGCCCACGCGATTGCCCTCGACGACACCGGCGCATTTGGCTTTGTCAGCGACGGCCTGAGAGATGCAGTCGCGGTATTCGACCGCAGCGACCTGAGCGTCGAAGCTACCATCCACATCTCGTGCTCTCCACGTTCCATCGCCTTCGAGCCGCAGAGCAAGCTGGTCTTCGCGGTATGCGGCTCCGCAAATGCGAGCAGTACGCCGCAGCCCGGCCGCCGCGCTGCATCCGATGCGCCGCGCCCACCCGCCGGCACCAGTCAACAGACCGTTGCCGGCATTTCCCACATTGTCGCGATCGACACCCAACAGAAATCGGCAATCGCCGATATCGCCATCGCCGGCGATGCTCGTTTCGCACAAGCTGACAATGCAGGCGGAGTCTACGTCACGGTCGGAGAAGCGGAACAGTTCGCGTCTCGCGACGGCGCGATGAGCCGCCGTGTTGCGCGGCCGCGCATCGCAAGGTTCGACGGTCCCGCGATAGCCGCAGAAGCAGAGCGTCTGCGCCATGCAACCGACGCAGCCCCTGCCTCGCCGGTTTCGATGGATTGGCGCGAGAACGATCGTCGCGGCGCAAGCGCCAACCTCATGGTGCTGCCCCTGCCGGCATCTTGCGTCCAGCCGCAGGGTCTCGCCGCCGACGTCAAAAACTCCCGGCTTTTCGCGGCGTGCAACAATCAGCAACTCCTGGTCCTCAATTCGGGCAATGGGCAGGTGGCGACGACCCTCACCACCGGTCCCGGCGACGACGTCATCGGCTACGACCCCGAACGCGAGCTCATCTATTCCGCCAACGGCGCGGGTTACGGCAGCCTAACCATCGTCCAGCAGGATGCTAATACGGATTCCTACGCGGTGATCCAGAACCTGGCCACGCTGGCGCGAGCCCGCACGCTCGCCGTCGATTCCTCCACAGGCCTGGTTTACCTCGTCACCGACAATATGGGGGTCGACCTTACCCCCGGCGCTGCATTTGGCCCCATCAAGAGCGCTCCCATCGCGGGAAGTTTTCAGGTTCTGGTAGTCGGGCGCTGATCGGCGGAGAGATTCTCTCTTTGCTCTACGCGCTCGCCCGACTGCGCTATCCTTTTCCTTCGCGGAAGATCCAACTGCGGAAGACGCCATGCTATCTCATTCGACGTCCAAGAGCCCGGTGGTTCTCTCGTATTACACGATGCGCCGGGCAGTCGGCCTGATCGCGCTCACACTTCCTCTGGCACTGGCGACGGGCGCAATTCTCGCCGCGCTTTTCGGTCCGGGTCACGCGCTTCCGCATCCTCTGCTGCAGCGCACCATCAGCGACTACTACTACACGCCCATGCGCGACTATTATGTCGGGGCGCTCTGCGCGATAGGCGCGTTTCTCGCCTGCTCGCGCGGCTACGACCGGCTCGATGAGGTCACCGGCTATCTCGCCGGAGCCTTCGCATTCGGCGTGGCTTTTTTCCCGTCGTTCAATCCTCGCAGCACTTTCTATACGCATTTGGAAATCGAATTCGGTTATATCCACACCGTGTTCGCAGGGCTCATGTTTAGCATGCTCGGCTATATCTGCATCTTTCTTTTTCGCAAGTCCTCGCCGGAGAAGACCTTCACGCATCGTAAGCGCAATCGAAATCGTATCTACGGAGCCAGCGGCCTGATCATGATCGTCTGCATGATCGCTCTGGTCGCTCTCACCATCCGATCAGTCATCGAACATCGTCATCCCAGCCATCTGCTTTTCTGGTTTGAATCACTGGCGCTCGGGGCATTCGGGATCGCCTGGCTAACAAAGGGAGAAGGCATTTTGCGCGACAAGCCGCACAGCCATAACCACAGCGTGGCCCATCATCAGCCGGTCACCACGACATGATGCGGGTCGCGAAGGCCGCCTTTGCTTCAGGTTCGGGGCTCGAGCCGGCAGGGAGCCAGCAATCCTTGGTACTGTGGTACACTTCCGCGGTAAACGCTTACCCAATGCTCCCGTTGCCTAAATCCGCTTCCGCCTGCGCTCCGGAGGCGCCAGCGTCGGCGGTCTCCACGCTTCGAGCGCAGTATTTATTCCGCTTGACAAGTGCAGGAGTAAAGCAATTTACTTGAGGGCGATTCTCCCGAGCTTGGTCGATCTCAAGCAACTTCTCAGGTGACTCAAATGTTCGGATTGATCCCAGCATCCATCTCCGCCGGCCTGCCCGTCCGGTTGCCGGCTCTGCTCGTTTTCAGCGCGGAACCGTTGGCGCATTTGCGCTCTCTCGACATCGCGGTCATCGTCATCTACTTCGCCATGGTTCTGTGGATCGGCTTTTACCTCAAGGGCCGCTCTAACACCAGTGAAGAGTTCTTCATGGCCGGACGCGAAATGACTGCCTGGATCGCCGGGTTGAGCTTCGTCAGCGCCAATCTCGGTTCGCTCGAACTGATGGGCTGGGCCGGCTCGGCCTATCAATACGGAATTCTGGCCACGCACTGGTATTGGATCGGCGCCATTCCGGCCATGCTCTTTCTCGGCCTGGTGATGATGCCCTTCTACTACGTCTGCAAGACCCACTCCGTCCCCGGCTATCTCGACCTGCGCTACGGGGGACAGGCCCGCAGCGTTGCCGCCTTCGCCTTCGCGACGGAAATGATCCTCATGAGCGGCGTGAACATGTTCGCCATGGCCGTGGTGATGAAGGTGGTGCTGGGCTGGGATCTGAACTTCTCCATCATCGTTTCCGCGGGCGCCGTCGCCGTTTATGTGGGACTGGGCGGACTGCGCTCGGCCATCTTCAATGAGGTGCTGCAGTTCGTGCTGATCTGGGGCGGTGCGCTGCTGGTGCCGATCCTCGGCCTGGTTCAGGCGGGCGGGGTCAACGGCCTGAAGACCAAGATCATGCAAAACCTGCAGACGATGAGTTCCACTGTCGCGCCCGACAGTTACTTCCACCTCTGGCGCGATACCGGCCACTTTGCCGCCAATCCCATGGGCGTGCACTGGACCGGTATCGTCTTCGGCCTTGGTTTTGTGATCAGCTTCGGTTATTGGACCACCGATTTTCTGGTGGTTCAGCGCGTGCTGGCGGCCCACAATCTGCGCGCCGCGCGCATGGCGCCCATCATCGGTTCCTTCTTCAAGATGGCCGTGCCGTTCATCGTGATCCTGCCCGGACTGCTGGGTTTGGTCCTCTTGCAGAATCCCGACGGCAGCCGCCGGCAACTGGTTGGTGCGGACGTTGTTGCGGCCTGCTCGCGAACTGCCGGCGGCATTGAGAATCCTGCCGCCTGCTCGGCGGCCATGGCCAAAACCAATCTGTCGGCCGATTCTCAGCAGAAGGTTTTGAGCGGCGCCCCCGACGCCGAGCTACACGACTACAATCAGGCGCTGCCGCTGATGATGGTGCGCTACATGGGACCGGGACTTCTCGGACTCGGCATCACCGCACTCATCGCCGGCTTCATGAGCGGCATGGCGGGCAACGTCAGCGCCTTCTCTACCGTGTGGACCTACGACATTTACAGGCCGCTGATTCACAAGACCGGAAGCGACAGCCACTATGTGCTCGTCGGGCGGCTCTCGATTCTCATCGGCGTGCTGGTCTCAATCGGGGCTGCTTATCTTGTGCAGCAGTTCCACGGGATAATGGATTACGTTCAGGCGCTATTCAGCATTTTTGTCGCGCCGCTTCTCGCTACCATCCTGTTCGGCATGTTCTGGAAGCGCGCCACACGCCTGGCCGGATTCCTCGGCCTGCTGACGGGCATTATCTTTTCGGCCGGCTTGTTTATCTGGGTCAAGTTCAACCCCGCAGCGCTGGCCACCGTGGCGCTTTCGCCTGACGCCAAGCCGATGGCGGAGAATGTGTTTCGTGCCCTTTGGGCGTTCTTGTTCAGCGCCATCGTCATCGTGCTGGTGAGCGCGCTGACCAAGCCGCGGCCGGTTGCTGAACTGGACGGCCTGGTTTATGGCGCCACCAAGCTGCCGACCGAAGAACCTGCGCCATGGTACAAGCGGGAGTGGACGTGGGCGACCGCCGCAGTGGTGATCTTTGCGGCGCTCAACATCATCTTCTGGTAGCTTGCAGGCCTTCTTCAGAGGCGGAGTGATTCACGCGAACGAAAGAGGGGAGGACAATCGGCATGCACGGTTCGGGAATTCCAATCTGGTTTTTCATTGGCATTCTGCTCGTCATCTACGGCGCCATGATCTTTGGTTACGGTGTCTACGAGTGGTCCACGGGAATCTATCCGGCCGGGGTGCAGCTCACCGACCTGCATACGCCTGTCTGGTGGGGGGGCATACTGGCCTTGCTTGGAATTTTCTATGTGATCAAGTTTCGTCCCGGCCGCGCCGGCGGCTAGGCGTTTTCGGGACCATTCATTACTCATGACAAGATGGACGATTGAAGGAGCACGAGCATGGCAGCGCAGCGCAAGATGACATTCGGAGTTGTGGTTGGAAATCGCGGCTTTTTCCCTGATCATTTGGCCAAAACCGGCCGGGAAGAAATCATCAAAGTTCTAGAGGCCGCGGGCGCAACTCCCATCGTCCTCACCCCTGAGCAGTCGCACTATGGTGCGGTGGAAACTTATACCGAAGCGCAGCATTGCGCCGAGTTATTCAAGAAGCACGCTGACGCCATCGACGGCATCATCATTACCCTGCCCAACTTTGGCGAAGAGCGCGGCATCGTCGACGCCATTCGTCTCTCCGGCTTGCGAGTACCGGTGCTTGTTCAGGCCACGCCGGACCGGGCCGATACCATGACCATCGCCAACCGCCGCGACAGTTTCTGCGGCAAGATGAGCTGTTGCAACAACCTCATGCAGTACGGCATTCCCTATTCGCTCACCGCGTTGCACACTGAATCGCTCGCCTCGCCCGAGTTCAAAGCCGACCTCGAATGGTTCTCCCAGGTCTGCCGCGTCGTGAAGGGCTTGAAGAATCTTCGCATCGGCGCCATCGGTGCGCGTCCTACGGCCTTCAACACCGTCCGCTACTCCGAGCGCATCTTCGAAACCAGCGGCATCACCATTGAGACCATCGATTTGTCAGAGATCTTCGGCCGCATCAACCGCATGAAGGACTCCGACGATGCGACGCAGGCCAAACTAGCGGCCATCAAGAAATACGTTACGACCTCGGGAATTGCCGACGCCGCGCTGCTGAAGATGGCCAAGCTCGGCGCCGTGATCGACGGCTGGATGAAGCAGGCACACATCACCATCAGCGCCGTGCAGTGCTGGACCTCGATGGAAGAGTTCTTCGGCGTGGTGCCTTGCACCATCATGAGCATGATGTCGAACGAGTTGATTCCTTCGGCCTGCGAGGTCGACGTTCCCGGCACCCTCAGCATGTACATGCTGGCCCTCGCAAGCCAGACGCCTTCGGCGCTATTGGACTGGAATAATAATTACGGCAACGACCCCAACAAGTGCGTCTGCTTCCACTGCTCCAACCTGCCCAAGCACTTCTTCAAAGATGTGCGCATGGATTATCAGGAGATCATCGCTGGGACGGTGGGCAAGGAAAACACCTTCGGGACATGCGTGGGCCGCGTCAAGTCCGGCACGATGTGCTTCGCCCGGTACTCCACCGACGACCGGCGCGGCGTCGTGCGCGGCTACACCGGCGCGGGCCGCTTCACCGACGATCCGCTGGAGACCTTTGGCGGCGCCGGCGTGGCCGAGATTCCGCAACTGCAAAAGCTGCTTCACTACATCTGCCGCGAGGGCTTCGAGCACCACGTTGCAGCAAACTTCAGCGACGTGTCAAAAGCGATCCACGAGGCCGCGCGCTATCTCGGTTGGGAGAGCCACTATCATCCGGCGCTCGAAGATTAGGCGCAGAGCTGTCACCGCGATTCAACGGAGAAAAGGGCCCCGCGAGGGGTCTTTTCTCTGACTTGCTACCCTGCTTCAATCGGCTCGATGATCAGCCGTGCCGCCAGCACCACCAGTGCTGACCACAGCAGATCGGCGCCGAGCAGATGTGCAATCTGCAGCCACACAGGAGCCAGATAGACAACGTCGAGCACGCCCAGCACATACTGCGCCGCCAGTAGAATCAGCATCAGCGCGGAGAGCCCGCGATTGTCCCAGTGCCCTGGTCCCAGTGTGGGCCGTTGCGCCGCGCGCACCAGCAGCCAGACGAGGAAGATGCAGGCCAGGAATGCAACCGTGGGATGTGTCCAGCGCCAGCGCACCAGCCAGGCGCTGGTCGATGAAAAATCCTGAGCAACTGCGGAGCCCAAAGAACTCGGCGGATACAGCGTATCGCCCAACGCGGCCAGCGACCCGGTCACGCCCACGATCAGCACCACGATCAGAGATGCCAAAGCGCCGGCCGGGGCCACCAGCCGGACTTGATCGCGGAGGAACCCCGATCTCCTGCTGAGCAAGTGCGCGGCCAGCGTGAGCGCTGCCAGCAACAGCAGCGTGTTGGCGAGGTGCAAAGCGAGGTAGGGAGCGCGCAAAGGCGACTGACTCTGCGCCGTCAATCCCAGCTTGACGAGAAATGCGCCGAGCGCCGCCTCGACGACGGTGAAGGCGACTGCGGCAACCGCTGCGCCGCGCGCAAGGTGCCCGCGCACGGTTCCCGCAAATGTCCACCACAGCAGCGCCACCACGGAGAAGAACGAGAGTCCGCTGGTGATGCGGTGCGTGAACTCGATCATGGTGTCGATGCGCGCGGAATGCTGCATGACCGTGCCGTTGCAGAGAGGCCAATGGTCGCCGCATCCTGCGCCGGAGCCGGTGGCGCGCACCAGCGCACCCCACAGGATGACCGCGATGAAATAGGCAAGAACTCCCCACGCGAATCGTCGCAATGCGGGCGAAGGAAGGCATTGGCCATCGACGGGAAGAGCAGCAATAGGCATGGATATCGGCTCGGGACTGAACCCTCCAGTGTAGATCAATCCAAGACCTCCGCTGTGGGCGATGATCGCTCCCCTTGGCTTCGTTCCTGCACTTCCAGGCCCATGGCCTGAGCAAAATTGCGCGCCGTCGACGCGAGGGACCTCCGCGTGAGAGCGGATAAAATCGGGTTGTGACTTTCATCGCTGCGGGATTCAGGCCGGCGTCCTTGCGCATCAGTTCGCTGCTCATTCTTATCGCCATGCTTCCCACTCTGGGCGCGCAACCGCACCCTGAATTCATCTTCCAGCCCGGCAGCGCTCCCTTCGCCTCCAGTCACGCCTCCACGTTAGTTGAGCTCAATGACGGATCGCTTCTCGCCGCGTGGTTTGGTGGGACTGGGGAAGGGTATCGCGATGTCGCCATCTGGTCCTCGCATCGCGTCAACGCCGCGTGGTCGGCCCCCGTGGAAATCGCCCGCGAGCCGAACACCCCATGCTGGAACCCCGTCTTGTTTCGTACCAAGGGCCATCGTTTGTGGCTCTTCTACAAATTCGGCCCAAGCCCGTCGACCTGGACTGCGGCCCGAAAATTCAGCGACGATGATGGCAAGACCTGGTCGCGCGCCGAGCATCTTCCTGCTGGGCTCGTCGGGCCCGTGCGCGCCAAACCCCTCGTTCTCTCCGATGGCGCCATTGTCAGCGGCGCCTCGATTGAAAGCTATCTCTCGTGGGCGGCCTGGATCGAGCGCAGCACAGACAATGGCAAAACCTGGACGAAGTTCGGCCCGATCGTTCCGCCTCTCGGCTCTTTCGATCAGAGCCTTGGCAGCATCGCGACGGACGCGGCGAGCCAGGATCCCGATGCCGAGGACTGGAAACGCACCTTTGGAATCATTCAACCCTCCGTTGTCAGTCTGGGCGGCAAGCATCTGCGTCTCTACGCCCGCTCCACAACCACCATCGCGCGTATCGCTGTCGCAGATTCCTACGATAACGGTGTCACCTGGACCGCTGCCCATCTTCTCGATCTTCCCAACCCGAACTCCGGCATCGACGCAGTCGCGCTCAAGGATGGCCGGGTCGTTCTGGTCTACAACAACACAACCAGCGGGCGCACGCCTCTTAACCTCGCGGTCAGCAATGACGGCGAGCACTTCAAGATGTTTCTCACTCTCGAGGATCTGCCGGGAGAATACTCCTACCCGGCGATGATATCGGACTCCGGCGGTGACCTCGATATCACGTACACCTGGCAGCGGAAGGCGATCCGTTATGTGCACATCCCGCTTTCAGCCATCCCGTCATCAGCCGCACCACGTGATTCACGATGATCAGGTCTTCGAGCGGCGGCAGCACGCGCACCGTCACTCCTGAATTGTCGCTGGAGATTACGGCCGCACCGCGCACGTTGTTCCGCTTCTCATCGAGGACGATGCCCAGCGCGCCCAGCCCCGCGCAGACTTCGGCGCGCGAAGCGATGTCGTTCTCGCCAATGCCGCCGGTAAACACCAGCATGTCGAGCCCGTTCAATTCCGCCACGTAGCTGCCGATCCAGCGCGCAATGGTCCAGGTGAATTTCTGCACCGCCAGCCGTGCCTTGGCGTTCCCTTGAGCGATCGCCTCGCGCAGATCGCGCATATCGTTCGAAAGCTCGCTCACGCCAAGCAATCCGGACTTCTTGTTGATCACGGTTTCAAGCTGGTCGGCCGCGTCCGCCGCATTCGGCGTGGTTGCGGCCAGCTTTCTCAGGATGAAAATCAGCAC
>JBEKPO010000055.1:0-30519 GCA_049520675.1 Occallatibacter sp.
AATCCCTCCAAATCCCATCAACACAACGAACGCACCAATCAAGACTCCAGCACTCCCAATCACGGGATGCGGGCGCTCAAAGCAATAGGACGAGGAATGGCTAGTACGGTCAATTGGATCGACTCTAAAGGACCGTTCATCACCGCGTTGGCTACGGTCGCCATCGCTGTTCTGACCGGTGTGTATGTTCATTGGTCTCACGCTCAATGGAGTGTGATGAACAGGCAACTCTGTCAAATGATGAAACAAACTGCCGACACCGAAATTGCCGCCAATGCCGCAAAAGAATCTGCCGACATCAACAAACAAACCGCCGAAGGGACTCAAGCAGCATCTGTTGGAGTCGGCATTGCCATGGATTCCGAATGGTCTTCCGACAACAAAACTATCGTCATCTACCCAACGGACGCTATTTCTTATTCCAATGACGGCAAGGTTTCCGCTTACGACTTGGACGGCACTTTTACTTTGGAGACTGCAAACTCTAGAGGGCAAATCCTGCACAGGCAATCCCTCGTGATCCACGTTCCGGTGATTCCAATCAACAGTGGCGAGAAGAGACAGCCCTTTTTCTTTGAAGGATTGAAACAGATTGAACCACTGCTCTCTGCATGGAAGGCTACGGCAACTTTCCGGGGACGCTATACGTATGATGACGGATTCAAGCGCATTATCCCTGTCGATGTTTGTAGGCAAGTTGTTCCGCTGGTGATCCCTAACAGCACTCCACCGATACAAGGAGTTCAGTGGGTGGATTGCTCCCAAGTGGCTTATGAAAGGCGAAGGTTTGACTTGGTAATGCAAACGCAGAAGCACTAGCCCTGTCACGGCAACTAATAAAATAGTTACAAACAGGATGTGTGTCAAGTATGTTATTGCCAATATAAAATCGGCCAATCTCACAGATCATTTCCGCCATTTCGCTAAGCTCAAAACTATAGGAGCTTTCCGAAGTGAGCCAACCAGAGAAATTCAAGAGAAAATACCCCAACAGGGCCTCCGATCACCCGTCCGTCTCGCGCTGCATCCGCGCCTGGAATCGCGCCTTTCATAAAACGCTCAACCAACTTGGCCAGAACGAGGGCGAAGATCAGGCTCGCCAGTCGGGCAAGGAGCATTACCTTCGCGCCATGCCGCCGCTCGTCAGCCTCGACAACGTCCGCGACTTCATCGCCTGCGTCACTTATGCCCAGCTTGTCCAAATTATTCGCCCATCCGAGGCGGGAAGGCTCCTCGCCGCCGCCAGGATGGCTCTTAACGTTCTGCGCCGATGGTCATAGCCGCCGCAAGCCGCCGCCAAATTTTTTTTGGGATGTGGTTTTTCTCGGAAAGGTTTTGGAATCAATAAAAAAGCTCGAAAATCGCGGTCAAAAACGGTCAAAAACGTAAGCGATTTCCGCCAGCCTTTGCTCAGTAAAAGGTTTTAGGAAACCTCCCGGCGCACGACCCACGAGCCACAATCCGCGCAGGTCGTTATTCCGCCGCCATCACGCGGATGGCCACCAGATTTCGCACCCAGCGCGCGGGACGCTTCTCTCCCGTGGCCACCAGTTTCAGTGGTCCGTCGTCTGCAAGACCCTTGCCGTTTTCTGCATCGGCCACGATCACGGTGGCGCTGTTTAAGTCCGGAGTAATTTCGCCGATCGAGTAGACCGCTTCGTAGCCATCGGACCCCGCCGCAACAACATACAGGCGAAGATCCTTGCCGTGCGGTTTGTCGCTGACGCCGAGCCTGGTCAGAAGATCGATCAGCGGCACGCCGGAGTAAGTTTCGTCGGCGTTGGTATGCGCATTGTGGACGGTGACCGTTGTGTGCGCCAATGCCGCGAGCATGGCCACGGTCCACTCGGACGACTTGTCGGCGAACGTGATTTTGAGCGGCCCCGCCGGAATTGTGGGCTTGTGCCCTTCGCCCATCTGCCCCATCGGCATCGTCGGCGGATTCTGCGTTTGCGCAGAGAGGACTCCGAAACTCAAGCAAAAGAGGGCGATGCAGATAGGTCCGCTCTTCATCAAGTGCTCCTGACGTTCATCGTATACTGAGGCCATGTCGATCGTGCGCAACGTCGCCGCCATCGCCAAGGGCATGAGCATCACGGCCCGCGAGATCTTTCAGCCCACCGAGGTTGAGAATTATCCCGACGGTCCGGGTCCGATGCGCGGAGCAGTGTTTGAGCAGCGCTTCCGCGGCGCACATGAGCTGCAGCGCGACGAGAATGGCTTGGAAAAGTGTGTCGCCTGCTTCCTCTGCGCCGCCGCATGTCCCGCCAACTGTATCTATATCGAAGCAGCGGAGAACACCGCCGAAAAGCGCATCTCTTCGTCGGAGCGCTACGCCAAGGTCTACAACATCGACTACAACCGCTGCATCTTCTGCGGCTATTGTGTGGAAGCGTGCCCGACGGATGCGATTACGCACGGCCACGGCTTCGAGCTAGCCACCTTGAACGCGACCAATCTCGTGATGCGAAAGGAAGACATGCTGGTGCCGGTCGAGGCGCTGGCGGCGAAAAGCTGACGGAACCGGTAACGCCGAATCGAGGTTCGACGTGATCCAGCGCACAGACTTGACCGAAGGCGGTTTTTACAGTCAAATCAAGCCATGAAACGGTTCGCCCAATTCGCTTTGGTGCTGGCAGTTGGCCTTCTGGTGACGAACCCCGTCTTCGCGAGCTCGATTTGCGTCTTCGGCCTGTCTACCGCATGCGTTCCAGACTGCCCGATGTCAATGGGGGGCATGAGTTCCGATTGCCCCATGGCGAACCCGGTGCTTGCGCCGGGCTGTCCGGTGAACTGCTGCTCCCATGCCACGCTGGAAGCGACGGAGCCGTTTACCGCTGCGCACAAGGTGCGCGGCGTCGCGCAGCCGGCGGCGCTGGCGGAACTTGCCGAGATCGCAATTGCCGAACCGGTCGCAGTCCAACGAGTCAGCATCGGGATTCGTGGCGCACCGCCGCCAATCTACATTCTGAACCAGGTCTTCCGCATTTAATCCTCTCCTGACGTTTGCGAACATGATGCGGCTTCCGCAAGGGGCCACGGCATTTTCACGCAACACTTAAGTCAAGGAGACAATTCCATGAAACGCACCATCGCATTGATTTCGTTTGCGGCAGCAATTGCTGTCGCCGCTCTTGCACACCCGGCCTTTGCATCCAAGGCCATCTACTGCAATGACTGCTGCAAGGGCAACTGCGGCCAGACCTGCTGCCAGAACGGCTGCACGGACAGCTGCTGCCAGAGCAAGTAATCGCAATGAACGAGGGCCCGGACCGTCGAATCGGTTCGGGCCTTCGCACGTTTGTGGTCAGCTTTCGGTGGCTACTCGCGCCGCGATGCGCGGCGCCAACCGTTTCAATAATCCGGCGAGACGACCTTCCACCTTGCGGCCGGTCTCAAACACTTCTTCGTGGCTCAACGGAGTCGTGCCTAGCCCTGCAGCCAGATTGGTCACGCAGGAGATTCCTAGCACCTCGATCCCCATGTGCCGGGCTACGATGGTCTCCGGCACGGTCGACATGCCAACAAGGGTTGCGCCCAGCGCCTGGAATGCGCGAATCTCCGCCGGCGTCTCAAAACTGGGCCCAGGCGTTGCGAGGTAGACGCCTTCTTCCAATGCAAATCCTCCTTCGGCGGCGGCCATCCTCGCCAATTCGCGAAGACCTTTGCTGTAGGCCTCCGTCATGTCGAAAAAGCGCAAACCTGCGCCGGCACGGAAACCGAACCGCGGCTCGTTGGGCCCGTTGAGCGGATTCCAGCCCATCATGTTGATATGGTCGGCCAGCAGCACGAGCTGGCCCAGGTGGTATCCCGTCGCGATCCCTCCAGCAGCATTGGTCAACACCACTGCTCGCACGCCGAGCGCGCCCATCACGCGCATGGGAAACGTGACCTCGAGCGGCGAATAGCCCTCATAGAAATGAACCCGCCCCTGCATGATGACCGCGGGCGCGCCGCCCAGTGACCCTGCCAGCAGCCGGCCCGAGTGACCCTCGACCGTCGAGCAGGGGAAATGCGGAATCTCAGCGTAGGGCACGATGACCGGGTCGATGACTGCCTCAGCGACGGCGCCCAGGCCGGAGCCCAGCACAATGCCCACTCGCGGGTCAAGGGAACCCAGCTTCGGTCCCAGGAAAGCCGCCGCTTCAATTACTTGGTCGTAATAGCTCAAGGTCAATTCCTGGCTGTGCTCCCGACATTCTACGGCTTCTGGCCCCCTTGTTGGCGTGGCCAATCAGACGCGCGAGTGTGTCCATGGCGAGCGACGGCCATCACATTTTTCCCATTTTGAAACGACATATAATCCTGACCGCTGGAGTCTGCTCCACGAGGTGCGACAGGCTGCGGCCTCGATGGGAGCGTGCGTGATGACTGTGGCGACGGAACACGAACTGGTTTTAGCGCGAAGGATGGAACGGCTGGGCACCGAGACGGCGTTTGAGGTGCTGAGCAAAGCAAAGGCCCTGGAGCGCGCGGGCAGGAGCATCGTTCACCTGGAAATCGGCGAGCCCGACTTCGAGACGCCACAACACATTGTGGCAGCAGCAGTCGACGCGTTGCGCGGTGGATGGACTCACTACACGCCATCAGCCGGCTTGCCCGAACTGCGCGAAGCCATCGCAGACTCGGTGAGCCAGTCGCGCGGCGTCAAGGTCTTTCCCGAAGAAGTGGTCGTCGTGCCGGGCGGCAAGCCCATTATGTTTTACGCGATGCTTGCTCTCATCGATGAGGGCGACGGGGTGCTGTACCCAAACCCCGGCTTTCCCATCTACGAATCGATGATTCACTTCGCCGGCGGAACTGCGGTACCCATCCCGCTGCGGGAGGAGCGCGACTTTGCCATGGACGTCGACGAGATGGCGCGCCTGATCGTCCCGCGGACCAAACTCATCATCCTGAATTCTCCTCAGAACCCCACTGGCGCGGTTCTCGACCGCGAAGACATCGAGCGAGTGGCTGACGTCATCGGCGAGCGCAACATCATGGTACTGGCTGACGAAATTTACAGCAGATTGCAGTTCGAAGGCGAGCCATTCTCGATCATGAGCGTGCCGGGCATGAAGGAGCGGACGATTCTTCTCGATGGCTTCTCAAAAACTTACGCGATGACAGGATGGCGAATCGGCTACGGCGTCATGCGTGCTGACTTGGCCGAGCAGATCACGCGGCTCATGACCAACTCCAATTCCTGCACCGCCAGCTTTACGCAACGCGCCGCGCTGGCGGCTCTCCACGGCGACCAAAGCGACGTAGAGAAAATGCGGACCGAGTTCGAACGGCGCAGCCGGATCTTCGTCAACGGCCTCAACCGGATCAAGGGATTCAGTGCGCGCATGCCCAAGGGGGCATTTTACGTTTTCGCCAACATCACCAGCACGGGATGGACTGCAAAAATGCTTGCCGATGCGCTGCTTCAGGATGCGGGCGTCGCCGCGCTGGCGGGCACAGCATTCGGACGCTACGGCGAAGGCTACTTGCGATTCAGCGTCGCCAATTCCATGGAGAACCTGACCGAAGCCCTCGAGCGTTTGGACGCATGGGCACACGCGAACTTGTGACATCGAGCGTGCAAGTCGAACTTTCGCGCAGAGGAGCTCAACCATGGCAATAAGAGATTCAAGAACCGGCTCGATCGTGAAGGAATACTCAATCGCGGCCCTTGAAGATGCGGCGCGGCTCATGCGCGGATACAATCTTGTCGCGCTGTGCGCCGCAGGCTCCGGCCACGCGGGCGGCACGCTCTCCATCATGGACATTGCCGCAGCGCTTTACTTGCGCGTGGCCAACCACGATCCGCAAAACCCTTCATGGCCCGACCGCGACAGGATTCTCTGGTCCGTAGGCCACAAAGCTCCGGCTCTTTATGTTTCGCTTGGAGCAGCGTGCTACTTTCCTCTCGACGATGTGGTGACGCTGCGCAAGCTGGGGTCCCCGTTCCAGGGACATCCTCACTGGCTCAAATTGCCGGGAGTAGAGATCTCGACCGGCTCGCTCGGTCAGGGGCTGAGCATTGCGGTAGGCATGGCCCTCGCGGCGCGCATTGACTCGAAGCAGCACAAGATCTATTGCCTGATGGGCGACGGCGAGCAGCAGGAGGGCCAGGTGTGGGAGGCGGCGATGGAGGCGGGCCACTACCGTCTCGATAACATCGTCGCCGTAGTTGATTGCAACCGGCTGCAGATCGATGGCTGGGTAACGGACGTGATGCAGGTCGAGCCGCTCGCAGCCAAATATGCGACCTTCGGCTGGGAAGTGTTGCGCATCGACGGCCACAATATGGGCGAGATTGTCGACGCTCTCGATCAGGCAGGCGCCGTCAAAGGCAGGCCCGTCGTGATCCTCGCAGACACCGTCAAAGGCAAAGGCGTGAGCTTCATGGAGAACCAGCCGGGCTGGCATGGAAGGGCGCCGAACCGCGAGGAGCTGGCAAAGGCCCTCTCCGAGCTCGGTCTTGCCGATCGCATCCCGGTGGATGATTTGCTCGCGAAAGCGAATCAATGGCAGATCGCGGCGGCGCGAAAACTGGAAGCCTCTTTGCCGAAGTTTTCACGCGATTACTGGTGGAACGCAGCCGAAACCATGCGCGTCAAAATGGAGCCAACCCGCAAAGGCTTTGGCAAAGCGCTGGCTGAATGCGGAGGCGATGAGCGCATCGTGTGCCTCGGGCTCGACATCTCCGGATCGATCAACATCGCCGACTTTTGCGCGGGCAAACCGGAGCGGACACGACGCTGGATCAGCATGGGAATCGCCGAGCAGTCGGCCACTGCGGCCGCAGCCGGTCTGGCTCGCGAAGGCAAGATACCCGTGTTAGGCTCCTACGCAACCTTCTCCGCGGCACGCAATCTCGACCAGCTTCGCGTCTCGGTCTGCTATTCCAATCTGAATGTTCTTGTCGCCGGTGCGCATGCCGGGGTTTCCGTTGGCCCCGATGGCGCGACGCACCAGGCACTTGAAGACCTGTTCGCAATGCTCGGGCTGCCCAACATGTCGGTTGTCGTGCCCTGCGATGCGATGGAGACGCGCAAAGCAATGCAGTACCTGCTCTTCGGCCATACCGGGCCCAAGTACATTCGTTTCGCCCGCGAAGCGACGCCGATCGTAACCACCGAGAGAACACCGTTTGTCTTCGGCAAAGCAAACACGATTCGTTTGCGCGCTGAAAACGCCGAACTTGCTGATGCATTCGAAACCGGACTTGCCGAGGAATGCGCAAACGAGCACGAGGACTTGAGCATCATCGCCTGCGGGCCGATGGTGCCCGAAGCGATGCGAGCGGCATGGATTCTCAAGAAGGATTTTGGTTACGAGACGCGCATCCTGAATTTGCATACGCTCAAGCCGATTGATGCCAATGCGATCGTTCGCGCAGCCAGCGAAACCGGCGTGATTGTCACTGCAGAAGAGCATCAGATTGGCGCCCTTGCCGGACGCGTCAGCCTGATCCTCACGTCGAGCCCCGACCTCTACGGTATACCGTTGGTTACCGGCGCGATCGGCGTGAACGATCGCTTTGGGGAATCGGGCGCGCCCTGGGAACTGGTGAAGGAATTCCAGGTCAGTGCCGAGCATATCGCCGCAAAGGCGATGGAGTTGCTGGCGGTGAAGCAACACAGCGCCGCGCACCTGATGACGGCATAATCGGACCGTGAGAAATCGCGCTCATTGTTGCGGCCGCTTCTGGCTTGCATCCCGCTCCGGCACCAGCCGCAGCGGCCCCAGGATGCCCGAGGGCTGCGGCTCAAGATGATCCATGTCCTGCCGCGTAAAGCGTTCGCCGTAGCGCAAATTGAGTAGCCGGTAATCCGGGGCAGCGCGTCCCGCCAGTTCGTTGATGGCCGTGTTGGCTACAACAATCTTCAGCTGATTAGAGCCCGCGTGCAGCATCGGCCCTACATCGAGAAGGTACGGCGGATGCCAAACCGCTCCAGCCAGTTTTCCGTTCACGTAAACCAGCGCCGCGTCACGCAGCGGAGCGTCATACCACGCACGCATACCGGCCTGGATGCGCATTTCACCCTCGTGAAGTGGGGGAGGCGATAACGGCGTGCCCTGGCCGAAATCCAAAATGACTTGATGGGCTCTCGCTACGATTTCGGGGATTTCCACCGATCGTTCGTAAGTCACGGTGCCGGAGTAGTATTTTGCATCTTCGCCGTCCGCCCACGATTTGAGCGCCGGCATGGTTTCTGTCTCGCCGGTCTTGTCGAAGGTCAACTTCCAGTCGTGCGTCAGGTCGATCGGCTCGAATCGCTCGGTGGCCGTCGCGTTGGCCGCCTGCGCCGGGCGGTCGGTGAAGACGATGACTCTGGATTCATAAGGCGCCAGATCGATACGCAGCGTGCGTGCCGAACCTGCGCCCGTCACCTTGCCGTTCATCGGGTCCCACCATTCCGCGCCCGCTTTCTCTGTCCTGAAGGTTGCATCGACCGTCTGAGCCCGATTGCCGGTGTTGGCCACAAAGTAGATGTCGGCGTCGACCAGCCTGCGATGGATAAAGCCAATTTCGTGCGTTGCCGGAGCGATCTGCACATCAGGCTTTAGGACTGCACCGATCGCTGCGGCGAGTTCAACGGGTCCGGCAATCCGCTTTGCATTCTTGACTTTGAGCGAAAAGAGATCCTGTGAAATCGGTTTGACCGCGTCTGAATCCCGCGTTGACTCAATGACACCCGGGGCGCGAATCGGCAGGCTCTTGATTGCGATCACCAAGCCGCCTTTGTGCGCGTACTCCTGAATCCGGCGGTATGTTGCCAATGGAATTCGCTCGACACCGGGCAGTATCAGCACCGGATAGTGGATGCCGACGCGATCGATTGCTGCCGAATCAATGAAATCGAAGGTGTAGCCGGCGTCGAGGATCGCGGGCGCGAGATCGGGACCGAGCAGCGCGGGCATCGCATCGGAAACGGAGACATGGCCGGGACTGAATCGGCCCTGCGCGTCTTCTTCAGGCAGAAAAACGGCGATATCATTGGCAGGCTTGCCCTGGCGAAGCAGATAGCTCACACGCGTCAGGTAGCTGGTAACATCGGGCATCACAATCCACCAGGGATTGTGATCGTTGAAGACCGCAGCCGCATAGAATGCCCAGCCGGGATCGCCCGCCGAGGGAGGCGAATAAGGCCAGCCGTGACCAACGAGCTGATTGATCCCCTGCAGGAAGAAGGTGTCGGCTTCAGCCTTCATGTCGAGCGGCGTCGCGCTGAACGCGGGCGAGTGCAGCCATGTCCAAGTCTCCGAGGAGGTGATCGGGCGGCTATAGATGTGGCTGGCGGACGTTGCCCAGCGCGTATATGAGAATCCCTGGTGCCATTGCGAGCCTTCGCCCTCGGGCAGATCGACCAGCGCATTGCTCGAAAGCGTCACGGCGGGCTCTCCATAACTTTGCGAGCGAAATCTCGTGTGGTGAGCTCGCGCCCACTGGTTCAGCGGCGTCAGGTAATTTTCATCGATCAGTTCTGCCAGCGTCCGGCCCCAGTCATAGCGCAAGTCCACAGCTTTTGGCCCTGTTCCTGCTACAAGCTCTGGCAACAGCGGCGTCAGATCATACCCGCGCCGGCGGCGAAACTCGCTCAGAAAGTCCGGTGTCCAGTCGCTTCCGTACACCTCCAGGCTGTCGCTGAAAACCGAGTAGGGGAGATTTGTTCCGCACGCGGCGATCAGGGGATCGGCTACATGCTCAATGTGGCTTTGAACGGCCTCCTTACTAAAATGATCGAGAACGAAACCCTCAGCGCCGACGGCTGCGCGCTTGACTTGCTGGCCGGTTCGGCTGGAGATGAAAAAAACAGCAACGGCAGGCCCGGTGATGTCGGACGAAAGCATCAGTCGATCTCCTCGGATCGTCTCGAGCTGATTCGCGTGTTCCGCGTCGTAGCGATCCGGCGTTCCTGCTGCAACAAACGATGCAAGCAGTTTCTCTCCGTTGCGAATCGAGGGAAGGGGCACAGACGATGCGTTTGGCGGCACAGAATCCACCACGACGCGCAATTTTCCGGCCGCGTTGGTCACAGGAACATACGCTCCACCGTAAGGCCAGCCGCTCGCCAGGGTGAGACTCAGCCGCATGTTGAGATCGTGAGCAGTTTGCGCGGCGAACGAGACCCGATCGAGGAATTCCTTCGACAGATAGGGATGGTTGCGAAATCCCGCTGCCGGATCGTCGAGCTCGAGCGGGTAGACGGGCTGGATTTCAGCGCCGCCAATGCCTGCTTCGCGCATGGCGCGTAGTTCGCGGTCGAGCTCCGGTTTTTCGACCGCCGGCCCGAACCACCACCAGCGCATCATGGGCCGTGCATCGCCGGGCGGGTTGGCAAACTGCGCTCGCACGGCAGCAAGCGAGGCGGAATCTTTTGGCTCCTGTGCCCGCGCCAGCGTTGCGAACCACAGGGCCAGAGCAACTGCGCCAACAGAGAAGCAGGCCAGAGATAGGTTGTGTCGAGCGGGCCAGTTGGGTCGTGGCATTTCACCCTCGAGGATGAAAACAGGATACGAGAGGCTGCGTACCAGCGGGCGAAGGTTCGAGGCGCTGAGTCGCGGCTAAACCGCAGACCTGGCGGTTCGAGCAAGAATCTCGCGATCAACCGCCTCAGAAGGCGGGACCCACCGGTCGATTACGACCAAAGCCGATTACGACCGAATTGGTCTTAAATTCCTTGAAACCATGGATTAACAGGTCATATGCAGCCATTCCTCCTACGGAGCCCCTCAGTTCCGTGATTTAGATCACCGAGAGAAACCGACTGAATTGGTCCTATATAGGCATGAGACCGGTTGGAAGAAGCAAGGCGCCTTTAACGATAGAAGCGCCTGCGCAGGCCGCGCGTAGGGTCCCCCGATTGATGCACCGAACCCTGCACGTATTTTTTCTGGTTTTGGTACTTCCCCCAGCGTGTTGCTTTGCTCAGGATTCGAATGGCTTTGATGTCGTCGGCACCGTACACGATGGGACCGGCTCGGTAGTACCCGGCGCGGAGGTCAAGTTGGCGTCGACTGCTTCGCAGACCGTGCTGACAGCGGAAACCGACGGCCAGGGAAGCTTTCGCATCGCAATTCCCTCGGATGGGACCTACACATTCGAGGTGAATGCGAGCGGATTCAGCGCCTACCGCGGATCGGTGACTGTGACGCAAGAGGCGCCAAGCGTAGCTTTGGATGTAACTCTGACAGTGGCCGCCAATGCCGAGACCGTGGAGGTGACAGCGGATGCTTTAACGGCTGAGACGACCAGCACGCAGCTGGGAGAGACGCTCGAGAACAAGAAGATTGAGAGCGTACCGCTGAATGGGCGAAACATTACCGATTTGATGGCCGTGCAGCCGGGGATTGTTCCCGTGAATACGGCGCAGCCGAGCGCGGTGGTGATGACGGGCGTCGCTTCGACTCCACCCTCGGGCGATGCGAATCCCGGCAATCTTTCCATTAGCGGCCAGCGCGAGGATACCAACGGATTCCGAGTCAACGGTGCCGACGTGGAAGAAGACGTGAATATGGGCACGTCGATCGTTCCCAATCTCGATGCCATCGACAGCTTCCGCGTGCTGACGTCGAACTTCGACGCCGAGTACGGAAACTCGAGCGGCGGGCAGATTCTGGTGACAACCAAATCCGGCGGCGACCAGGTGCATGGCAGCGCGTTTGAGTTTCTGCGGAATACGGCTCTGGACGCGCGGAATTATTTCTCTTCGGATCGCGCGGCGTATCGCCAGAACCAGTTTGGCGCCGCCGCAGGGGGGCCCACTTTTCGGGCGGGCATCCACTGGTTCGCTGACTATCAGGGAACGCGCCTGACCGAAGGAATCGATACCGGCGACATTGCTGTGCCGTCGATCGCCGAGCGCAGCGGGGACTTTAGCCAGGTTCCGCTCACCGGAAGCGTCAACGGAAATGCGTGGGCGGCTCAGCTGTCAACGGCGCTCGGGCAGACGGTGACTCCCGGCGAGCCGTATGCACAGGCCTTCCCCACGGGCCAGATTCCGCAGGCGATCTGGTCGGCGCCTGCAAAGTATCTGCTTGCCTCAATCCCGGGACCGAACGCAGGCAGCGCAGTCTTTGAGACCGCCGATGCGGCCAAGGCTCTCGAAGACGACAAGGGTGCATTGCGCGCCGACTGGTTGCACGGGAAACAAACCTTTACCGGATACTACTTTCTCGATCAGTATTCGCTCGACAATCCGTACCCGACGGGAACCGGCGGCGCCAATGTGCCGGGATTTGATGCGACCTCTCATGGGCGCGCGCAACTTGCCAGCCTGCAACATACCATGACGATCGGCGGCGCCATGCTGAACGAGGCACACGCGAGCTACATGAGGAACGACAATGCCGTCGGTCAGCCACGCGGCGGCGTCGGACCTACGTTGGCCGAGCAGGGGTTTACCGGGATCGTTCCGCTGCAGCCGACGACCGAGGGAATCGAGGACGTAGCGTTCAACGACTTTACCCTCGGCGTGGATACGACCGCGCTGGTGCAGGCCGAGAACATCTACGAGGCAAGCGACGCGTTTTCGCGCATCGAAGGCCGGCATGGCCTGAAATTCGGCAGCGAAGTGCACGCGAGCCAGATCAACACGCACCCCGACGTGGTGTTCAATGGCAGCTTCGGATTCAACGGATCGGAAACGGGAGTGGATTTCGCCGATTTCCTGCTCGGCGTGGCATCGAGCTATACCCAGGGGCAGGCAGAGAATTTTTATAACCGCAACCTCTACCTTGCCGCGTTCGCCCAGGATAGTTGGAAGCTTGGGAGCCAGATAACGGTCAACTATGGCGTCCGCTGGGATCGCATCCGCCCCTGGCTGGAAAAGTTCAATCAGCTTCAGACGCTGATCAAAGGGGAGCGGTCGCAGGTGTTTCCCGGGGCTCCGCAGGGCCTGGTTTTCCCGGGTGACCCGGGCGTGCCACGTTCTCTTGCGCCGCCACGCGACGATTTTTCGCCGCGCGTGGGAATCGCATACGCCCCTGCCGCTGCCCCTGCGGGGGGCGGGTTTTTAGGTAAGCTTATCGGTTCAGCAGGCAGTACTAGCATCCGCCTCGGCTACGGCATGTATTACACGGCCTACGAAGGCCTCTCGGCGGGAATCATGAGCGCGAATCCGCCGTATGGATACACCTATACCTCAGCTGCGCCTCCGTTGTTTGCCTCGCCGTTTACCGTGGCGGCGACGGGTGCGAACGCGGGGCAGAGATTTCCGCTGCAGAATGTGGCCTATGGAGTCAGCCGCGCGAATCCGAATGCAACCGTGAACTGGAGCCAGTTTGAGCCGCTGGTTGGGATTCCGGCAGTGGATCCGAACGATGTCACTCCTTACGCGCAGCATTGGATGGCCAGCATCCAACGTCAGTTTGGCGAATCCACGCTGGCGACGGTGAGCTATGTGGGGACTTCGTCGCACCATCTGCTGGTGCTAAAAGAGGCGAACCCGGCGAATCCTGCATTGTGTTTGAGCCTCGGGGCTGCGTGCGGGCCATTCAACGAGCAGGCCGCGCGCACAACGTTCGGCCCCGCGTTCGGCAGCGTAGAGCTGCAGGAAACCATCGCGAATGCAGACTACAACGCATTTGAGGCGACGCTGAGCCACCGTACGCACGGACTGGATCTGCTGGGCAGCTGCACCTATTCGAAGTCGATCGATCAGTCGGCGGGACTTCCTGAACCGGTGAATCCAATTAATCCTTCACTGAGCCGCGGACTGTCGGCCTTCGACCTGCGGCAAAACTTTGTCGCTTCCTTCCATTACGATCTTCCGGCGATCAACTCCAAAGGCGCGCGCCACGCAGTGAGGGTTCTCGAAGAGGGTTGGTCGATCGCCGGAATTGCGCGATTCACAACGGGATTGCCGGTCACTCTGCTGAATAACAATGACACTTCGCTGCTGGGTACCATCCCAAACGGAATTAACAACAATGGTGTGGACACACCGGAGTGGAGTGGCGACTCGCTGAGCATTCGCACCAATCCTCGTGGCGGCACTCCTGTATTCAACGCGGGCCAGTTCAGCTTGCCCGCTCTGGGAACCATGGGCAACGCACGCCGACGGTTTTTCTCAGGGCCGGGCATGCAGAATCTGGACTTGACCGTGTCCCGCGAGATCTCGCTCAATGAAGGCCATAGCCTGGAGATTCGCGGCGAGGCCTTCAATGTCTTCAATCACGCGCAGTTCTTTGGCCCGGCAGCCGTGGAAGGGAACATCTCGAGCGGCACTTTTGGCCAGGCAGTCAGCGCGATGGCCCCCAGGTTGATACAGGTCGCGGCCAGAGTTCACTTCTAGAGCGGATCCTGATCCGGTGTAGCCCGCCGTTGCGCATCCTTCCAAACCGATTTATCGTTATCTCGCTTCAAGAATCGAGAGGGAATCGCAATGCAAATCAAGATTTCTGTTCTTGTAATAATTGCCGTGCTTAGCCTGTCCGCTGCATTCGCACAAACCGCGCCGCCGCGTCCGAGAATCACGGGGATCTCGCATCTCGCCGTCTATACCTCAGACCCGGCGGCCGCCGAGCACTACTACACCGCGATTCTTGGCGCAGTAAAGCTGCCCGATCCCGAGAACCCCAAGGGCGTTCGCTATGCGTTCAGCACGACTCAATACATCGAGGTGCTGCCCCTCCCGGCAGGATCTGGGATCGTTCGCCTGGACCACACAGCCTGGAACACCGACAGCGCTGAGGGCATGCGCCGGTACCTCGCCGCAAAGGGATGGAAGACACCGCCTCGCGTCGAAAAAGGGGCGGACGGTAGCCGGTGGTTCGACGTTCGCGACCCCGAAGGCAACAAAGTGCAATTCTTCGAGCCGCCTGCGCATCCCAAGACCGTGGACGCGCCGAACGCCGTCGGACGTCACATCATCCACGCGGGCTACATGGTGCATGACCGCGCCGCCGAAGATAAGTTCTATCGCGATCTTCTCGGTTTCAGGCCATATTGGTGGGGTGGGTGGAAACCCGATGTGAAGATTGACTGGGTCGCCCAGCAATGTCCCGACGGCCACGATTGGATGGAGTACATGATGACCCGCGGCACCTCGGGCATGCCTGCCGATATGACGCAGCATGAGCTGGGCGTCATGGATCATTTCTCGATCGGGATGGTGTCGGTTCCCGAGGAGTACAAAGCTCTCGCCGCCGCCAATCGCCTCGGCGCCCAACATGACCAGGCGCCCAAGATCGGCTTGGATGGAAAGTATCAGTTCAACATCTACGATCCTGACGGGATTCGCGCGGAACTGATGAACCTCCATGCTACCGACAAGCCATGCTGCTCCCCGTTCCTGGCGGACGATCCAGCGGAGTGAGAGCCAGGCAGTGGTCTCAGCTGAGTTAGCGGGTTCGGCGGGGTTAAAGTCGCGCGCAAACAGACGTTGCGCTATACTGATTAAGGCCATAAATGGCAGGGGAGTCCCTGTCTTTGACGCCCGCAGGCGAGCGATCTGTTCGCCAAAATCTAGCGAAAACGAGATCAAGATGCCCAAGTTGAAGACCCATTCGGGCGCGGCCAAGCGCTTCAAGAAGACCGGGACCGGCAAAATCGAGCGGGGCCAGACGAAGACGCGGCACATTCTTACGTCGAAGGGACCGAAGACCAAGCGCAAGCTCGGCAAGAAGGCGCTGGTTTCTGACGGCGACTACAAGAAGGTCGCGCGCATGATTCCCTACGCCTGAGCATTGCATGCAGCAGCCTTTTGGATGAGGGGCGTGCTGCTACGAACGGGCCGTGAACGCGTTGTTTGGCCCCCGCCGAATTAGGCGAGAGTTCAGGCTTGAAACGAGCGAGTGAAGAGGCTCACCTGCCTCCAGCCGCGTAACTACAGCCGTCAGCTCTTAGCTCGACGTGCTTCAGCCAGGTTCCACGACTCTCCGCGCGAAGCGGGGGGCAGGTCGAAGGAACCAAAAAGGAGAACCACCATGCCTCGCGTAAAACGTGGCACCAAGCGAAAAGACCGCCGCAAGAAAATCCTCAATCGCGCCAGCGGTTACTTTCTGACAAAATCAAAGCTTTACCAGGCAGCGCAGGAAGCCGTGGAGCGCGGCCTGAAGTTCGCCTACAAAGGCCGGCGGGAAAAGAAGCGCCAGTTCCGGTCGCTGTGGATCGTGCGCATCGCCGCCGCAGCCAAGTTGAACGGCACGAGCTATTCGCAGTTCATCAATGGATTGAAGAAGGCCGGCATCGAGCTGGACCGCAAGGTTTTGGCTGAGATCGCCGTGAAGGACCCGGCTGGATTTACGAAGCTTGTTGAGCAGGCAGAGGCGGCGCGGGCCAAGGCGGACAAAGCGAAGGCTGCGTAACACAAAATACGACTGGCGGAAAAGCGGCCCGGGTTCGAAAGGACTCCGGGCCGTTCTGCTGTGGACGCCACTAGCTGCCGAGAAAGTCGTTCACTGCCTTCCGCCACATCTCCGGCTGATCGATGAAATTCATGTGGCCTGCATTGGGAAAGATCACGAGCTTTGAGCGGGCGATTTTCTCGTGCATTTCCTTGCTCAGGCTGGGGTCGCATTCGTCGTGATCGCCCACGAGGACCAGTGTGGCCACCTGGATGGTGTGCAGGCGATCGACCCACTCCACCGATTTCAGGTTGCCGTCGATCACAAACTCGCCGTCGGAGCCCCACATTTCTCGATAGAGATCCCAGTTGGTGGGCGCATTCCCTGTTGCAGGGTCGTAGGCCGGATCGGGTCGCGCGCCATAAAGGAACGGGAAATACCCGTCCCCCCACGCCAGGGTTTCGTACTTAGCCGGATAGCGCCCATGTTCCCAGGTGGCTCCTTTGCCGTAGAGACCGGCGGCTTCGAGCTCATTTAACCGTGCCAGCTTATCAGCCGGCAGTTGCGCCTTCTCGCGCGCCAGAACATCGTTCATCTCGCGAGTTGAGGCGAAGGTGCTGTTCAGGATGAGGTGGTTCAGGTGCTCCTGGTACTTGAGCGCGTAAGCCTCAGCCAGCACCCCGCCGCAGCTGTGGCCGAGCAGGTCAATCTTGCCTAGGCCGAGCGCGACGCGCACAGCTTCCACATCGTCGGCCATGTTTTCGATGGTGTATTGGCTCACGTCCTGCAGGCGCTCGGATTGGCCGGAGCCCCGCTCGTCGATAAAGATGAGCCGGTGGGTGCGTGCCAGGGGCAGAAGCCACGGCAGAAAATAAGTGTGGTCGGCGCCGGGCCCACCGTGGAGGACAACCAGCGGCGCGCCTTTGCCGAACTCCACGTAATAAATGAGAACGCCGTTGGCATCGACGTAGCCCGACTGCTGCACGTAAATGGCTGAGGGTTGCTGACCGGGCGAATGCCGAGTCAAGCCAAGGAGCAAAGATAGGGCAAGAACAGTTGCGACGCTGAGATTCCTCATGGGAGACCATGCTACGACAGGAACCCTTTCCCGATCGGCATTGATTCTGGATTTACCGCAATGGGCAGGGCAAGCGCGTATGCGCGCAGCTGCCCCACGCGGTGGTTTATCCTGCTGTTTACCCATGACGAATGAGGCGACACCAGAACTGCCCGATTACAGCGATGCCGCGCTCGACAAAGCGTTTGCCGAGCTCGAAGCGCAGGCGCGAGCAGCAGCCGCGGTGCTCAATGGCGAAGAAGCCGTAGAAGCATTCCGGCTGGAGTGGCTGGGGCGCAAGCAGGGGCGGCTCAACGAAGTCTCGAGACGGTGGCTCAAGGCAGCACCTCCCGAGGCGAAAAAGGCTTTGGGGGTGCGCTTCAACGCACTGAAGTCCGTCGTTGAGGGGCTGCTTGACGCCGCGCATGGCGCTGGACCGAAAGATGCCGCGCTCAAGGCCGAGGCCATCGACATTACGCTGCCCGGTACGCGGCGGCTTACAGGCGCCGAGCATCCCATCGCGCGCACGCTGAACGAAATTGTTTCAGTCTTTGCGGCACTCGGTTATTCAGTGGGTGTAGGGCCCGAGGTCGAAACCGATTTCTACAACTTCGAGAGCATGAATTTTCCGCCGGGCCATCCGGCACGCGACACGCAGGACACGCTGGTGATCGCCAACCAGGAGCGCAAACCCTTGCGCGAACGTCTGCTGCTGCGCACGCACACCTCGCCGGTGCAGATGCGCACCATGGAGCGCCAGCCGCCGCCGGTGCGCATCGTGATCCCGGGCAAAGTGCACCGCAACGACGCCGCCGACGCTACGCACTCGCCGATCTTCCACCAGGTCGAAGGCCTGTGCGTCGATACCAACATCACCTTCAGCGATCTGAAGGGCACGCTCGATCACGCCATGAAGGCGCTATTCGGCTCGGCGGTGAAGACGCGCTTCTTCCCCTCGTTCTTCCCGTTCACTGAGCCGAGCGCCGATGTGCAGATCAGTTGCATCTTTTGTGGTGGGAAAGGCTGCCGCAAGTGCAAGCAGTCAGGATGGATCGAGCTGCTGGGCTGCGGAATGGTCGATCCCGCGGTGTTTGCGTTTGCGGCGGAAAAGCAGCCGGCCTACGATGCGGGGAAGATCTCCGGCTTCGCTTTCGGGATGGGCGTGGAGCGGATCGCGATGATGAAGTACGGGATCGCGGAAATCGGCAGCTTTTTCGCGGGGGATATGCGGTTTCTGAATCAATTTGTGTGAAGGTAGCCAGTTAGCGTGCGTGCACGCACGTTGGGGGGTTTGCCGCGCTTCGCGCGGTTAGCGGGGTTAGAAATGGCAAGGACAAGATCGTATCGAGAACTGATTGCCTGGCAGAAGGCAATGAAGCTGGCGAAATCCGCCTATGATCTCACAGCGGGGTTCCCAAGAAACGAAGCATTCGGGCTCGTATCCCAGATTCACCGTGCCGCCATTTCGGTGCCAAGCAATATAGCGGAGGGGCATGGGAGACTTACGGATATGCAGTTCCGCCAATTCTTGGGGAATGCTCGCGGCTCCCTTTGCGAAGTTCAAACGCAGATTGAGCTTGCGCACGACCTTGGCCATATTGACACGGGGGAGTTAAGGAAATTCATGGAGCAGGGCCGGGAAGTAGCGCGTTTGATTAATGGCTTGATCACCGCGCTGCGCGATTCGGCTCGCCAATCCCGTGGATCGCTAACTCCGCTATCGGCGCAGAGCGCCGCTAACTCCGCTGACTCCGCTCAAAAAAGGCCGCACTGATGAAAATCCTTACCAAATGGCTTCGGACTTATCTGCCAGCGCTCGCGGTTGACGATGCGCAGCTCGCAGAGGACCTCACCCTTCGCGGCATCGCCGTCGAGGGCATCTACTCGCTTGACGAAGGTAATAGGTCGCTGTATGAGATGGACATCACGACTAATCGCGTCGACGCAATGAACCACTATGGCATTGCGCGCGAGGCGGCCGCGATCTACGGGCTCAAACTGCCGGCACTAGATTACGCATTGCCGCAGCCGCGGCCTGCGGCCAAGCCCTTCCCGGTTCAAATTGACGCCGAAGACGCATGCGGCCGTTTCACGGCGCGCGTGCTGCGCGATATCACGATTGGTGAGTCGCGCGACTGGTTTCCCGGCGCTGAAGTTGCTACGTACTTCCGTCTTCTCGAGCAGAAGATGATTTCGAATGCTGTCGACGCCACCAACTTTGCATGGCTCGCAATGGGCCAGCCCACGCATGCCTTCGATCTCGACAAGCTCGAAGGCGGCATCATTGTGCGCCGGGCGAAGAAGGGCGAGCGGCTGAAGACACTCGACGGAGTGGAGCGCGAGCTGAGCGCAGATGATCTCGTTGTCGCCGACCATGCCAAGGCGCTGGGGCTGGCCGGCGTGATGGGTGGCTGGGACACGATGATCACGGCGGAGACGAAGAACGTGCTCGTCGAGGCGGCCTGGTTCGACCCCATGGCCGTGCGACAGACGGCGCGGCGACACGGACTGCACACCGACGCGAGCCATCGCTTCGAGCGCGGCGCGGACTTCAATGCGCCTCCAGTGGCCTCGGCGCTGGTGAGCGCGATTCTCCTGGCCAACGGAGGGTGGGCCGAAGGTGATCTGGTTGACGTGCAGGTGCCGGCGATGGCAGAGCGAACGGCAAACCGCAAGCCGGTTCGTCTGGCGCTCAGCGAAGTACATAGGATCCTCGGCGCAACTATCGACGAAGACGGGATTGCCGCGAAGACTGTTGAGGATGTGCTGACGGCACTGGGGTGCAAGTTAGCAAGTCAGCAAGTCGGTGAGTCATCGAGTCAGCCATCCGCGCCACTTGCAGTGGGGCGGACTCCTGGACCCGCACCGTGGGAGGTTAGCCTGCCCAGCTGGCGGCTCGACCTCGAACGGGAGATCGACCTGATCGAGGAGGTTGCGCGGGTCTACGGCTACAACCGCTTTGCCAACACGCTGCCTGAGTACGGCGAGGGCGTCAGAGCGCTTCCGTGGGCGGAGAAAGAAGCTGCGATTCGGAACACGATGCTTGCCGCAGGCTTCGACGAGGCGATCGGCAGCACGTTTTGCTCTGCTTCCGAAGGCGCTTTCACGGCCGCGCAACCGGCACTGGTAGTGCCCCTCGGCAATCCACTCAGCGAAGAAGCTGGTGTTCTGCGGCCTTCGCTGGTACCCGGAATGTTAACGATGGTTGCGGGCAACCTGAATCGCGACGTCAACGATGTGCGGCTCTTCGAACTGGGTACCGTTTTCACCGGGACGACCGAGAGGGTGGATGAGCGACCGGCGCTGGCGTTCAGCGCGGCGGGAGCGATTCCCGAAGACAGCGCACTGCATCCAACTCGGGCGATCGACTTCTATGATCTGAAAGGCGTCGTTGAACAGCTTCTCGCGCGCTTTGAGATGCGTGCTGTGTACTTCGATCGTTTTCCGGCGGAAGCTGGAATCACGCCAGAATGGTTGCATCCGTATCGCGCGGCGCGGGCGGTGGCCAACGGCCTGACAGTTGGTTGGCTCGGCCAATTGCATCCGCGCGAAGCCTCGGCTCGCAAGATCAAAGATGCTGTGCTGATTGGCGAAATTTACGTCGACCGGCTCTACGATCTGCCGCTGCGCAGAGCGGTAGCACGCGAGATATCGCGTTTCCAGCCCGTGCGTCGCGACTTTTCACTGGTTTTGGACGAGAGAATCAGCTGGGAGACGATTGATCACGCGCTTGCCGAGCTGCGGATTCCCGAACTCGTTGACTGGCGCGTGCTCGAGGTATTCCGGGATCCGCGGCTCGGCAAAGGCGAATACTCGTTGCTGCTGCGAACAACGTTCCAGGCGTCGGACCGGACCTTGCGCGAGGAGGAGCTGCAAGGTTTCCAGACAAAAGTCGTAGAGGCGGTTGGCAGCACCGGCGCGCGACTGCGGACCTGAGCAAAACTCGCCTCAGATTCGGAGCTATACTCGAACGAAACCGCGGGCTAGCCGTGCGCGAGGAGCCGCGAGGCAATTGCTCGCGGCGGAAGGGACGCGAAACTTATGGACAGTGAGGACCGGCAACTGGGGGGAGACGGACCGGGTGCGTTGACCGTCAGCGCGGACGATTTTTCGGCGCTTGAGGAGCGGATTCACCGTGCCGTGGAGCTGATCAAGCACGAGCGGGAGGCGCGGGCGGCCGCCGAAGAGCGAGCCACGAGTGCCGAAGCGCAATTGCGCATTCAGTCGCCGCAGATGGAACAACTGCAAGACGAAATCAACACACTGCGCACCGAGCGCGACCGGGTGCGGCAGAGGGTGGAGCGCCTCTTGTCGCAGCTCGACGCTTTGGAACTGTGAGGTTCAAAATGGCAGAGGAATCGCGCGGCGGCAACGAGTACGTAACGGTCGAAATCTACGACCAGCTTTATCATCTCTCGGGCCAAAATCCGGGACACATCCGCGAGCTGGCCGCCTGTGTCGATGCCAAGATGCGCGCCGTGGCAGCGCAGGGCCGAACCGTGGATTCGCTGCGCGTGGCAGTGCTTGCCGCGCTCAATTTAGCCGACGAACTCTCGCAGGCAGGGACTGCGGATCCACGGGCTGGACACGCACAAACTGCCAAGTTGCGCCTGCTGCTCGACGAGGTGCTGGAAGAGCGCGGCTAAGGCGCTCCCGGCTTATCGTTTATCCGTTGTCACCCAGCTTGTACATGTATTTGATTGCGGACTTGTAGACGAGCGTCTTGCTGCGCCCGCGAACCTTCAGCGAGTTTCGATCGTACCACTCGATGCAGCCCTCGACCCGTTCGCCGTCTTCGAGCACAATGACCATAGGTGTCTGCGACTGGATCTGTTTTTGCAGATAAAAGAGCTCGGCGTGCCGGTTTTGCCCTTCGATTTCCATGGTGTGCGCCGCAAATCGGAAGGGGATCGGCTGCAGAATGTAATTTCGCTTGCGCGAGGGCATACGCGCTGTTTCCGGTGCACGCGCGACAGTCGGGATTGCTGCGGTATTCATCGGAACCACCCTTCCCTCGAATCAAGCTGCTCGCTCAGCGACCATTGCGTGCAAAACAGACAACAAGCCCGACTAGGGAGAAGTTCTGCCCGCGTTTCCCTGCGCTGCTGGGGAATGCTCTGCCAAAAATGATGCCTGAGACCTGTTGGAGGTTGCTCTCTCATTCTGCGGTGAAGCAGGAGCGGCGTCAAGTACCTGGGGCAGGAATCGGTGATCAACGAACGGTTAATCGAGTGAATCGCGATGATTATTCGTCTGTTATTCCCTGGTGTCCGCCATGGCCAGGGCCATCGAGTCGAGCGAGAGCGAGCGCAGCAGATTGCGGCGCATGCCCTGTTCGACCTGGACGAGGGCGCGCGCGGCGCCGTCGATCCACTCCACGGTCAGGCCTTCGGACAGGCGCTCGAGATCGGCGGTGAGATCGATGTTGCGGATGAGCGACGGTGTGCCCGCGACGATCAGAAGCAAATCCTCAAGCAAGCTTCCGAGAGCGCGCAGCAGATTCACCGTCTTCTCCTGGCCGTCGGCGCCGGCACGATAGGATTCGGTGGCGTGGAAGAGCTGGGAATAATCAGGCTCGCGCAGAGCCGTGCGCAGGATGACGAGCGCGTCAGTGCGGCTCAGGAGATAGGCATCGAGGTCGATCGAAAGCGCGCGGCCGACAGCACCCATCGCAAGTCGTGCGGCGAGCGCGCGGTCGCGAGGGCTCAGCTGGGGACGGCGAGCAGCCAGCAGCGATTCGAGATCGGAGGGCGCAATTGCGGCGAGGCGATGCACCACGGCGCGCGAGCGAATCGTGGGCAGTAGCTCTTGAGGATTTTCGGTGAGCAGGATGAGCGTGGTGTGGTCGGGTGGTTCTTCGAGTAACTTGAGAAGGCTGTTGGCGGCTTCTTTCATGAATGCCGAAGAAGTGAAAATGGTGAATGCGCGCTTGGCTTCGATAGGCGGCCGGTAGTAGGCGGCGTGGATCGCCTGGCGGACCTGGCCGAGCTTGATCAACAGCTGCGGCGGGTCGGGCGGGACGACGAGCACGTCGGGATGGGTCTGGATGAGAATGCGCGTCTCGCGCTTGTCGGTCTCACGGAGATCGTCGCGGGCTTCAACGGCCTCGGCGACGAGCGCTTCGAGATTCGCTGCTGCAGCGATGCGGGTGCAATTCGCGCAGCGTCCGCAGAAGTCGGGCAGGCCGTCGGATTCCGCCGGCTCGAGACAGTTCATGGCCTGGGAAAGCATCAGCGCCAGTGTGTACTTGCCCGCGCCGCGCGGCCCGGCCAGGATCATGGAGTGCGGAAAGCGCCCGGTGCGGATGCCTTCGCGCAAGTGCGCGACCGTGGCGGAGTTGCCGAGGAAGTCTCGAAATCCCACGGATTGAGGGTAACAGGGAGCGACCCACCCCGCCGACGAAGCCTTGTGGCTGGGGCCGGGCGAGTGTGCAGAAATCTATCTGCCTTGTAATGAGGAGTATGCAGCGAGATGACTTGGCACGAGGTTTGACGTCGAGAAACAAGTGAAAAAGTGAAGAGGCTGAAGGGGTGAGAAGAGGCGCAGGTTCTGCTTTTGTAATCGAATTGGCCGTCCCAGTGACGAAGGTGTCGACACGCGTACTGTTCCTTTCCTCGGGAATGTTGACTAAGATTTTGATTAATCAGTGTGCTGCTTCATAAGTTCCGCCGGTGCCGCCTTTCAATGGCCGCATCGGCGGTTTTCGTTTTGGGGTGGTAATCGAGCTCGAACCAGGCCGATGAGACACTGAAGTGTCGATCAACCGTTTTCCGGATCGCCGGTCACCTGACCGGTGTCGGCCGCAAATCGAAGCCTCGTGCTGCTATCATCGCTGTTCTAAACGGAGCAGCCATTGCGCAAACTAATTCTGTCCTCGCTTCTCATTGTGTCTTCAGGCGCCTTACTGCACGCCCAGCAGTACGACCTGGTGCTTGAGGGCGGGCGCGTGATGGATCCCGAAACCGGACTGGATGCCGTGCGCAATGTCGGCATTCGCGACGGAAAGATCGTCCGCATCTCGCCGGAGGCGCTGAGCGGGCGCCGCGTGGTGGATGCCAAAGGTCTGGTTGTCGCTCCGGGATTCATCGATCTGCATCAGCACAGCCAGGACCTTGCAAGCCAGCGCGTGAAGGCGCTCGACGGTGTGACCACGGCATTGGAGCTGGAAATTGGCGCCCCCGACGTGGCGCGGTTTTTGAAAGCCAAAGAAGGCCGCTCTCCGATCAACTACGGAACCTCGGCCAGCCAGGTGGCCGCGCGATCTCTGGTGTTTGGCGCCCCATTACCGGAAGGGGACATCCTGCCCAAGAGCGGACCTGCGACAGAGCAAGCTGCCACGCCCGAACAAATCAACAAAATTATGGAACGACTGCGTGAGGAACTGGATGCCGGCGGGTTGGCCATTGGCATGGGCATCCAGTACACGCCGGGCGCATCCCGACTGGAGGTGATCGACACTTTTCGCCTCGCCGCCGAACGGAGGGTGCCGGTCTACACACACGTGCGCAGCAACGGGCACGTCGATCCCGGCTCCTCAATTGAATCGGTCAGCGAGGTCATCGCGGCGGCTGCTATCACAGGCGCGTCGCTGCACATCGTGCACATCAACAGTTCTTGCGCTCGCGATTCGATGGAGTGCCTGGCGATGATCGCAGGAGCGCGCGCCCGCGGCCTCGACGTGACCACCGAGGCATATCCTTACCCCGCCGGCATGACTGCCATCAACTCAGGAGTCTTCGACCCGGGATGGCAGGAGAGGATGGGCATCGACTACGGGAGCCTGGTGCTGCCTGACACCGGGGAGCACCTCAACAAAGAGCGATTCGATGCGTTGCGAGGTTCCAACACGACACACTTCGTGCTCATATTCAGTAGTACGCAGGAGGTGCTCGACCGGGTGATTCCGAATCCCCTGGTGATGATCGCCAGCGATGGACTGGAAGGACATCCGCGTAACGCCGGGACGTATTCCCGTGTGCTGGCGCAATACGTGCGCGAAAAGGGAACGATCACGCTGATGGATGCGCTGCGCAAGATGAGCCTGATGCCGGCGGAGATGCTGGAACGATCCACTCCAGCAGCACGGCAAAAGGGGAGATTGCAGGAAGGCGCCGACGCCGACATTGTTGTTTTCGACGCGGCGACCATCAGCGACCGTTCGACCTTCGAGAAGCCAATGGAGGCGAGCATTGGCGTGCGCTATCTGGTGGTAGGGGGAACCGTGGTCGTGGATGAAGGCAAGATGGTGGAAGATGCATTCCCGGGCCGTGCACTCGTGGGACCGGGAAAGCGCGAACCCTAGCGACACATCGGTTCTGTGACGGCCCTTTCGTTCCAGCGCGGCTCAGTTGAATTTTGGAGGATTGGCTTGAGATTCGGCTTGTCTGAGTCCGGGTCAGCCAAGGTATTCTTGCCGCATGCTCCCCGGTCGTCTCAATCCCTTTTGCTTCCAGGGTCTTCTTCTGGTTGCCGTCACGGCGCTGGGGCACGCTCAGCAACCCGGCGTCGTGCGCCTGCCTTGGGACCAATGGCAAATGCACATCGGGGATGACCCGCGCTGCGCAGCAGTTCAGGGCCAAGGCTGCACGCTGCAGAAATACTTTTTCGACCTGAACCGGTACGGAATTGAATGGCAACGCATTGAAGTGACGCTCCCACCCAATCTCCTCGAGCCGCAGGAGCAGCTTGGTCTCGTAGTTCAGGGCGAAGATCCCGTGTATGAGGTCTTCGTCAATGGCCAGTTGATTGGTGGTTCAGGCAGCTTCAGCACCTATGTGGGGCCGCAGGACTCACGCATTGTGCTGAAGATGCCTGCCAGTCTCCCCGCTGACGGACACATTACCATCGCGATTCGAATGCTGAGCCTGCATCCGTTCCTACCCGCTCCGGGCTTTGAGCCTACCATTGCTCCGCTCGATCAAACGCGGACGGTGATGGATGAAGATACGCTGGCCTACCTGCGCGCCAGTTGGCAGCACTATCTTTGTTTTGGCCTGCTTGCCTGCACCGGGCTGGTCTTCTTTTTGTTGTTCTCTGTCAACACCAGGCTGCGCGAGTACTTCTGGCTCGGAGCTTTGCTGGTTCTGTTGTTCACGTTTCGGCTGGGAGAGCTTGCGTCCGTTCTGGATATTGGAATGCCCTCCTGGGCCGGTGTCATCAACTTCAACTTCGGCAACGGCGTGCAAACGCTGATCATCATTGAGTTCGTTTTCTCCTTTCTGGGACGGCCCGTCCCAAGATTCTTCCGACTGGTTGAAATTTGCGGCGCGCTGTCAATTTTGAACGTTTTCCTGCTGGCCCCATTCATTTACCAGGCGCTGTCTCCACTGGTCCGCGTAATGGGGGCCATTGTGATCCATTCGTTCGGCGTGGCGATCCTCGCTGCGATTCTGGCTCAATTGTTACTGGTTCCCACGTGCTTCAAGAGCAAACTGGGCGAGATGCGCTGGATTGGCGGCGCCGTCCTGTTTCTCACCCTTGTTGAGGGGCGCTGGCAGGCAGGGTGGGTGCTCTCTCTGGGCTTCCCTGAGTATTTCCGTTGGGGCGCTCTCGATTTCGATGTGCGGCCGGTGGCGTGGCTCTTGTTTGCCGTTGTGATGCTCATTGCCATGACGTTTCGCCTGCGCCGCATTCAGGACCGCAATCGCGAAGTCGAACAGGAGATGGCCGCTGCGCGAAGTGTGCAGCAGATCCTGATTCCCGATCAACTGCCGTCCATCCCCGGCCTTCGCATCGACAGCGCCTACTTGCCCGCGCAAGAAGTTGGCGGCGACTTCTTTCAGATTCTCCCCATCCCCAACGCTGCCAATCTCGAGCTGCCCTCAGCTTTCATCGTGCTTGGCGACGTGAGCGGAAAGGGGCTGAAGGCGGCTATGACCGTTTCGCTGATTGTTGGAACGCTGCGCACCAGCGCCAGCCATTGCACCAGCCCGGCTGAGTTGCTCGGCGAGGTCAACCGTGCGCTCATTGGTCGCAATGACGGCTTCGCGACTTGTCTGGCGCTGATGGTCGATTCTTCGGGCAGACTTAGGGTGGCGAACGCCGGCCACCCCAACCCGTATCTCGACGGTTCGGAGATTCAGACCGAAGCCAACCTGCCCCTCGGTCTCGATGCGGAGATTCGATACTCGGAGATCACCTTTCAGCTCGACGTGGATTCGTTTTGCACTCTGGTGACTGACGGCGTGGTCGAGGCAACCAGCCCCAGTGGCGAACTCTATGGCTTTGAGCGCACCCAGGCAATCAGCAGCCAACCGGCAAACACCATTGCCGAAGCAGCCAGGGAGTTCGGCCAGGAAGACGACATCACAGTTTTGTCGATCAGCCGAACCCTTGATCTCAATCCCGGGCTGGCGTGAAGGCTTTCTTCGAGGTTTCAGCCTGGGGTTGATCCGCAACCGAAGCTTTCTAATCGCCGAATTGCTGCGCTAAACTTGCCAAGCCATGGTCTTGAAACAGTACTACCTGGGCTGCCTGGCCCACGCTTCGTACCTGCTGGGAGACGAGGAAAGTGCAACCGCCATCGTTGTCGATCCGCAGCGGGACATTGCCGGATACCTCGCCGATGCTGAAGGGCTTGGCCTGAAAATTCGCCATGTATTTCTCACGCACTTCCATGCTGACTTTGTGGCAGGCCACCTGGAGTTGCGCGACCAGTGCGGAGCGGTTATCCATATGGGCCCCAGAGCCGACGCCGAGTACCCCCTGGCCAAAATGAAGGACGGGGATACGCTGGACTTTCCGGGACTTCGGCTGCAGGTGCTGGAGACGCCGGGCCATACCATCGAATCCATCTCCATCCTGGTCTTCGACCTGGCCAAAGACGTGTCGAAACCTCACGCGGTGCTGACGGGCGATACGCTCTTTATCGGCGATGTGGGCCGTCCCGATCTGCGCGCTTCGCTGGGATGGACCGCTGCCGACCTGGGTGCGCACCTCTATGATTCGTTGCATGGCAAACTGCTGGCGCTCGACGACGACGTGCTTGTTTACCCGGCGCACGGAGCCGGTTCGCTGTGCGGCAAGAAGCTTTCCTCTGACACCGTTGCCAGGCTCGGAGATCAGCGGCGCCTGAACTATGCATTGCAGCCCATGACGAAAGAGGAGTTTGTTCGCCTGGTCACCGCAGATCAGCCGGATGCTCCGCCCTACTTTACTTTCGACGCGATTCTGAATACGCGCGAGCGCGCCACCCTGGAGAAGACATTGGCTGAGGTGCTGCGCCCTGTGGAACTTGACGAAGTGCTGCGCATGGGCGACAAGGGGGCCCAGTTTCTCGATGTGCGCGATGCCGCCGAGTACGCCAAGGGGCACCTGGCAGGCAGTATCAATATTGGGCTCGGCGGCCAGTTTGCCACGTGGGCGGGCACCGTGCTCGACCGTGCCCGGCCGATTTTGATCGTTGCCGAACCGGGAGGCGAAAAGGAGGCGGCTCTGCGTCTCGGCCGCATTGGTTTCGATCACGTCCATGGCTATCTGGCAGGAGGCATGGGGGCGCTTGCGAGCAGGCCTGACCTGGTTCGGACCACGGAGCGAATGAGCGTTGCGATCGCGGCAGAGGAGCTGGCGAGGACTCCCGGGCTGGTGCTCGATGTGCGCACGCCGCGTGAGTGGACCGCTAAACACATCGAAGGCAGCTTGAACATCCCGCTGAATCATCTGCAGGAACGCATCGGCGAAGTGCCGCGCGAGCGCCGCATTGTCGTCCATTGCGCCGGCGGCTATCGCTCTTCCACCGCGGCCAGCATCCTGCACCAATATGGGATCACCAACGTGATTGAGATTGCGGGTGGCATGGCAGCCTGGGAATCGGCCGCGCTGCCGGTCGCTTCTGAAGGCGACTAAGGGCGCTGGATTGGCAGGCTTTTTCCCCGCCCTAACAAGTTGGAGCGAAGCACCCCGGATGAGCGGGGCGATGTCGTCATCCTCTCAGGGGCGCTGGGCCGAGCATTTCAAGTCCAAAAGAAACATGTCAATTAAACTTGACAAGTCGCGTCGGAGGATGTAATGTGTACTTGACAGTAAGTAAAGGAGACCAATCATGTTTTGTTCCATGAAAACGGCCGCGCAACGCAGGTATGTCATTCGCTCGTTGGAAGGGGCCGGGCTTGTTATTGCGCTGGCTGTCGGGGCGGCAGCGGCCTTCCGCCTGGGGCATCTGCACGGCCCTTTGACCTACGTCGTGGCTGTGTTGCCGGCGCTGCCGATCATCTGGGTGCTGATCGAGACCGGCGTTTACCTTGCTGCGGAGAAGGACGAGTTCCAGCGCAACATCCTTGTGCAATGTCTGCTCGGCGGCATTGGCGGGACGCTTGCCGCGACGACAATCTGGGGGTATCTGGAAGACTTCGCGCGTGCGCCGCGGCTGGACCTGATCCTGGTGTATGTCATCTTCTGGTTTTTCGCCGCGATCACCTACCCCGTTGTGAGCCGGAGGTATCGATGAAGAACCGGCTGAAGGTGCTGCGCGCGGAGCGGGACTGGTCGCAGGCGGATTTGGCGCACCGGCTGGAGGTGTCGCGGCAATCTGTCAACGCGATTGAAACGGGGAAGTTCGATCCGAGTTTGCCGCTGGCGTTCAAGTTGGCGCGGCTGTTCGGGAAGAGGATCGAGGAGATCTTCTTGGATAACGGTGATCATTGATCAGTGGTCAGAGGTGAGAGAACAGAGATCAGAGACCGAAGAGGGAGTCAGCAAGTCGGCAAGTCAGCGAAAAACAAATGCAGGTCCTTCGACTCCGTCTGGCGCAAAAATGCGCCAAACTCCGCTCAGGATGACCGCCCTAAAACCAGGAGCACGAAGCAAATGAGCGATTCGGCGGCGCGGGAAACGCCATCTCGAACTTCTGGTGACCTGCGATATCTTGCCGACAGCAAATCCGGTGCTATACTCCTGCCGTATCTTTCCTCCTCCCGTGAAGATCATTTCAGTGCGGCGGCGCTCTCTTCAATTCTTGTTCTCTGCGATCACGATCCTGGCAGTGACAGGATGCGTCGGTTCTGTGCCGCCCGGCCATTACGTTCAACTTTCGATTCTCAACACTCTGCGTCTGCCGACGGGCTACCAAGGCAGCGGAATCGCCATGCAGGGATCGTTTGCATACATTTCGACGGAGGCGATCGGCAGCCAGAACGAGACGAGGAGCCTGGTGATTGCCAATCTGGGAGCGCCGGCCGCTCCAACCATCGTGAGCGCGA
>JBEKPO010000056.1:0-38145 GCA_049520675.1 Occallatibacter sp.
GCACGCCGACGATGGGCGGAGTGCTGATTTGCATCGCGATTTTGCTGCCAACGATTCTTTGGTCCGACCCTGCCAACCCATTCGTTTGGGTGGTGGTGTTTTCCACGATTGCGTTCGGCGCCATAGGGTTCGCCGATGACTACATCAAAGTAGTCCAGCGGCGCAGCCTGGGATTGACGGCGAGAGCCAAGCTGCTGTGGCAGGCGTTGGCTGGGGTACTCGTCGCAGTGGCGCTTGTGGTCCTAGATCAGTTCCAGGTATTTTCCACGCGTCTGACCGTGCCATTCATCAAGTCATGGAGGCCCGACCTGCTCTGGCACCATTGGCCCGCCACGGTGCCGCATCTGGCTTTCCTTGCCTTTGTCCCGTTTGTGCTGTGGGTGGTGCTGTGGCTGGTCGGCACGTCGAACGCGGTGAACCTGACCGATGGGCTCGATGGATTGGCCATCGGCTGCACCATCATCGCTGCCGGGGCTCTGGCTGTGCTCACGTACGTCAGTGGGCACGTGGTCTTTGCGGATTACCTCGAGTTACAGCGCATGCCTCTCGTCGGCGAGCTGACGGTCTTTTGCGGGTCGATGGTGGGCGCGGCGATTGGTTTTCTCTGGTATAACGCGCACCCGGCCGAGATCTTCATGGGCGACGTCGGCTCGCTCGCATTGGGCGGGGCCATCGGAACCGTGGCCATCATCATCCGACAGGAGCTTTTGCTGCCGTTCATCGGCGGCATCTTCATCCTTGAAGCTCTTTCGGTGATGCTGCAGGTGGGCAGCTATAAGCTGCGCAAGAAGCGTATCTTCAAGATGGCGCCGCTGCATCACCACTTCGAGCAGCTTGGCTGGAGTGAGTCAAAGGTGATCGCGCGCTTTTGGATTGGCGCGCTGGTGTTTGCACTGTTTGCACTCACTACGTTGAAATTGCGCTAGGCGCGCGCGAGATGCACGGGAGCGGTGCAGAATAAGTAGAGCGTGCCGCGCTCCTCACAAGAATGTTTGCGGCAGCAGCCGTTAGAATCGGACCAAGGGATGGAACTCAAGGGCAAAAAAGTTCTGGTCGTGGGCCTGGGAAAGTCGGGGCTTGCGGCCGCGTTGTTCTTGCGCCACAAGGGCGCGCAGGTGACAGTCTCCGACGTGCGCTCGGCCGAATCTCTGGCCAAGGAGATCCCGGCACTTCTGGAAGAGGGAATCATGGTTGAGGCGGGCGGTCATGGCCTGCTTACCTTCCGCCGCCAGGACCTGATTGTAGTGAGCCCGGGGGTGCCGCTGGACACGCCGGAGCTGGCGCAGGCGAGAAAACTGGGGCTGCCGATCATCGGCGAGCTGGAACTGGCAGCGCGCTTTCTCAAAGGGAAGATTCTCGCGATCACCGGGAGCAACGGAAAGACCACGACGACGGTACTCACAGGCGAAATTCTCAAAGAGGCTGGATATCCCACTCTGGTCGCGGGAAACATCGGCGTAGCGGTCGTGGGCCTGGTGGACGAAAGCACTGACAACACTTGGTCGGTGCTCGAGGTATCTAGCTTTCAGCTCGAAAGCACCGTGGAATTTCACCCCGCCATCGCGGTTATTCTCAATATCACACCTGACCATCTTGACCGGCATGGCACATTCGAGAATTATGCGCAGGCGAAGGAGCGTATCTTTGCCGCGCAAGACGCGAGCGATCACGTCGTGCTGAATGCCGACAATTCGCGCACCGCGCAGGCTGCGGCGCATACGTGTTCTCCTGTTTACTGGTTCTCGATCGAGCATCCGGTTTCCCCGGGAGCCTGGGTCGAGGATGGTTGGGTTGTCTACCGCGCGGTCGCCGGTGGCCCGGTTGAGCAAATCATGCCGCTGGGCAAGATCCCACTGAAGGGCGAGCACAATGTCGAAAATGTGCTAGCCGCGGTGTGCGCCGCAAGGCTTGCCGGCGCGCCGGCAGAAGTCATTGCCCGTGCCGTCGAGAAGTTTCAATCGGTCGAGCATCGGCTGGAATTTGTGGCCACCATCAACGGCGTGGAGTTCTACAACGACTCTAAAGCCACCAATGTCGACGCGACCGCCAAAGCCGTGGCTGCGTTTCCCGGGGGCATTCACCTGATTCTCGGCGGCAAAGACAAAGGATCGGACTATACGACACTGTCTCCGCTCCTGCGCGCTCGGGTGCGTGCCGTTTACACCATCGGCTCGGCGGCAGCCAAGATCGAATCGCAACTGGGTGGCGTGACTTCGATCCAGCCCTGCGGGACCCTGGCGAACGCGGTGGGTGCGGCGGCGTCGGCTGCTCGGCCCGGCGAGGTGGTGCTGCTGGCACCCGCATGCTCCAGCTTCGACCAGTTTGAAAACTACGAAGAGCGGGGCCGCGTCTTCAAGCAGCTTGTCGGTCAACGCCGGGATTGGAAGGTATGGCAAAGCGCGTAGGCGTCGACAAATGGCTCTTCTTTACCGCGCTGGTGCTGGTGGTGACCGGCCTGGCGATGGTGTTTTCCGCGTCGGCGGTTGTTGGAGAGGAGCGCTATCACTCCGCTTACACTTTTGTCGCCACCCAGGCCGTTTGGGCGCTGATGGGTGTTTTGGCGCTACTGGTCTTGATGCAGGTAGACGTCAGCCATTACAACTCGCCGCGATTCATCTATCCAGCGCTCTGCGTGACTGCGTTGCTCCTGGTACTGGTCTTTCTGATGCCAGGGTCGCATCATACCCATCGCTGGATTCGCTTTGGAAATTTCTTCACCTTTCAGCCGTCGGAGATTGCCAAGCCGATTCTGGTGGTTTTTTTAGCGTGGTTCCTGCATAACCGGCTTGACGCCATGCGCGACTGGCGCCACACGCTGCTGCCGGCCGCAGTGATTCCTTTGCTCTTCGTTCTGCTGGTGGTCATTGAGCCGGATTTGGGAACGGCACTGGTTCTCGCCGGAGTCACCGCCTTCGTGATGGTCCTGGCAGGGATGGAGTGGAAGGTGCTGCTGGCCGCATCCTGCGCTTGTCTTCCGGCGCTTGCCGCTCTGCTCATGGTTCCCTGGCGGTTCGCGCGACTGCTCGTCTTTCTTAACCCCGAATCCGATCGGCAAGGCGCGGGCTATCACATCTACCAATCGTTGATCGCCGTGGGAACCGGCGGGTTTACCGGGCGCGGGTATATGGAAGGAATGCAAAAGCTGTTTTTCCTTCCCGAGGCTTCTACCGACTTCATCTTTGCCAACATCGCTGAAGAGCTGGGATTCCTGGGCGCGATGTTCATCGTTCTGCTGTTCGCCTTCTTCGGCGTTCGCGGGTTGCGCGCGGCTTTCCGGGCCACCGACCCTTTTAGCCGGCTGCTTGCATTTGGGCTCACAACCAGCATTTTGCTGCAGGCATTCTTCAACATCAGCGTGGTGCTTTCGCTGGTTCCCAACAAAGGAATCCCGCTGCCGCTTATCTCGCACGGCGGCACCTCGCTTTTTTGCACGCTGGCGTCGATCGGGATTCTGCTGAATATTAGCCGGCAGGCGGATTGACGAAAGCAGGGGACGAGGGAGCGAGAATACCCCCTGCGCCGCGCGCCGATCACGGATCACTGAACCACTGGCCGCTACGAACTGTGAACTCTGAACTAAAGATTCTTATCGCCGGTGGCGGAACGGGCGGACACATCTTTCCCGCACTGGCGGTGGCACGCGAGCTCAACAAGCGTCATGGCGCCGAGGTTCTTTTTGTTGGCACGCCGCGTGGGATGGAGTCGCGCCTGGTGCCGGAAGCGGGATTCGAACTCAAGCTCATCGATGTCGGGCCGTTGAAGAGCGTGTCGCTGCTGACTCGCCTTCGGACCGTTGCCCGGCTGCCAGGAAGCATCGGCGATTGCAAGCAGTTGATGGGCGAGTTCCGGCCTGGTGCGGTTCTCGGGGTGGGCGGCTACGCGTCGGGCCCGGCGATGGCGGCGGCCTTATGGCTTGGGATTCCGGCGATGGCCTTCGAGCCGAACGCCATGCCGGGGCTCGCGAATCGGCTCGTGGGCAAGCGGGTTCAGGCTGCAGCCATCAGCTTTCCTTCGGCGGCGAAGTGGTTTCGCAACCCCGAAGTCACCGGCATTCCTGTGCGCCCGGAGTTTTTCTCGCTCGATCGGCCGGGCGGCCCGCCGCACCTACTGGTATTCGGCGGATCGCAGGGCGCGCGCATCCTGAATGAGAATATGCCGCGCGTGATCAAGCCGCTGCTCGATGCGGTTCCGGGGCTGACGGTGCTGCATCAGAGCGGCCCCCGCCATTTCGAGGCAACCGAAGCTGCGTACAAGGAGAGTGGAGCCGATCCGGCACGCTGGCAGGTGCGAGCGTTCCTGAACGACATGGCGGAGCACGTAGGGCGGGCCCACTTGGTTCTTTCGCGCAGCGGAGCCTCAACAGTGGCCGAGCTGGCCGCGGCCGGCAAGCCCGCTTTGCTGGTGCCTTTTGCCGCTGCGACCGATGAGCATCAGCGCCGCAATGCGGAAGCGATGCAGGCGGCCGGCGCAGCCGTCATGCTGCAGGAGACCGATCTGGCGGTTCCCGGAAAGCTGCTGGATACGTTGGTCGACCTGCTCAATCATTCTGGGCGGATTGCCGCGATGGCCGATGCCGCGCGGTCGCAGGCTCATCCCGGCGCGGCGGAGCGGATTGCCGACCGGCTCGCGGAATTGAGCGAGCAAGTCAGCAAGTCAGCGAGTTAGCAAGTCGGCGAGATCGCGAACCCGTGAGATTCGGGCTAATGCGAAGCAGCCTTTACCGCGCCGGTCGCGGGAGTCACGGGAAGCACGCGGGCAAATTTGATCTTGTCGATTTTGGGAAAGTTCTTAGAGATGTACGAGTCGCCCTGTTCGACGATGCGATCCTGACGAGGCTGTTCGCCATAGCCGGCGTAAATTTCGTTCACGACATCCATGCCTTCAATTACTTCGCCGAAGGGCGCAAAGCCCATGCCATCAAGCCGGCTGTTGTCTCCAAAATTGATGAATAGCTGAGTAGTGCGGGTGTTGGGGCCTGCCGTGGCAAAGACGAGGGTGCCCCGCTTGTTGCTCTGCTTGACCGGGTCGTCCTGGATGTCGGCGCGCTGCCAGACCCTGTTGATTGCCGGATCGGCGTTAAGGCCGAACTGCGCAACAAAGCCTGGAACGATGCGAAAGAAGCTCGCGTTGGTAAAGAAACCGCGGCGAACAAGGTTGTAAAAGCGGTCCGCACCCAAAGGCGCCCAGTCGCGATGCACGTCCACCACGAAGTCGCCGGCTGACGTGGTGAATCTGACCTTCAAGGTCGCCGGAGCCCTCGCGGTGAGCGACGCGGGATTGAGCAGTGACGGACCAGTTGCGGGCGTCGAATGCCTGGGGGTCGCTGTGCTGGGCCGAGGGCCGGGAGCCTGCGCAAATGACGAAGCAAGAGACAGTATCGCGGCACCGAGAGTTAATCCGGATAGAAGCGCTTTCATGCGAGCATTATACGAACACCAGATGTACTCTTGATTGACGCTGGCTGTAGCCGCAACCGCGCGACGGCGGGATGCTGGCTAAACGCCCTTAAACAAAAAGCCCGCCTGCCGAAGCAGGACGGGCCTCTGTTTGCAATAAGCCGGAATTACCGGTGTCCGCCGCCACCACCGTGGCCACCGCCGCCTCCACCATGGAAGCCGCCACCGCCCCCGCCGCCGCGTGCGGCACCGCCGCCGCTATATCCGCGCGCCGCGCCGCCACCGGCATAACCACGCGCTGCGCCGCCAGCGTAACCACGGCCAACTCCGCCACCGGCATATCCGCGTCCCGCATAACCGTAACCGCGGCCACCATAGCCATAGCCGCCTCGACCGTAGCCGTATCCGCCGCGTCCGTAGCCACCGCGGCCCCAGCCACGACCCCAGCCCCAACCGTACCACGGACCGACGCCGATGAAGGCGCCGCCGTAAAACCAGCTCGGACCGTAATAACCGTATGGTGCGCAGGCATACGGGTAATAGGAGTAGTAGCCCCATTCGCAATCCGGGGGGCCGTAAGCGTATCCGGGATCAACCACTGCGGGGCCGACGCCAATTCCTACCCCGACCTGGGCATTTGCCGCCGATACGGCAGCAAATGGAAGAACAGCAAGCATTGCGATCAAAATCCAGCGGAAGTTCCGCATGACATCCTCCTCGTGCCGCCAAACTCGTTTCCAAGCCTGGAACCCGGAGTCGCCTCCGTTTGCGACACTGGCCGACCGATTTTTCTTTCTCCAGGCCGGCCTTCAACTACTTAAACAGCATCTTCGCTCTTTTGTTGCGGTCCGCTAGAAGAATGAGCCCGTCGGCCGAAAAGAGCAACAGCCGTTCTAACCCCTTGTTCTGGACGCGGATGCAAATCGTTGCTTGGCCCCTGCACAAGAGACGCTTCAAACCATGAAACGGCGCACGAAAAAACGGCCTCTCCAGTTTGGAGAGGCCGCCGAGTGCAGGCAGCAGAAGGAGGAGCTACCTGCGGAAGCCATAGGGTCCGAAGTGACGGTAGTAGACCGGTCCGCGGCCAAACGCTACGCCGCCGCGCACAACCGGAACGCCGACATGGACGCCGATGTAGTTCCAATAGCCCGGCACCCAAACACCGTCGTTCCAATAGCCCGCTACCCATGCGTATCCCGGTCCAGGGCAAGGCGGAACGTAGGCTACCCGCCCGCCAACAAAGACTCCGACGCGGGCCGCCTGGGCGGGTGCTGCGCTCATTCCCAGGGTTCCGGCCACCATTGCTGCCCCCAATGCCAACTTCTTCAGGTTCGTCATGATCCCTCCAGTCCGGTCGGTCCTTTCTTGAAGACCGCTCCAGCTCGCCGCTTCCCGGAATCTTGCCTCTTTCCGGCTTCCTGGCTCGCCGGTTCTCAACTGGATAAACACCGGCAGCTCAGAAGGTTGTGGCTCCCAAGCGAAAATAAAAAATCGCAACTTTCCATTGCAACCGGGTTTATGCGGAGCCACTTTCCTCTGGCGAACGGACTTAGTTGCCGGTCGCCCGGTTATTCTGAAAACCGCTTGAATCAACACGCTGCAATCGTGTTGTTCGCCTGCATTAGCTGCGCCACGAGCCCGGCGCAGGAAAAGGAGATTGCCATGCATCATGCCCACGGCACCTTCACCGTCGACGTTCATCCGCTCGCCCCTCCTCCGGCTGAAGGCCTAAGCCGCTACACCATCAACAAAACGATTCATGGCGATTTGGAGGCCACGACCAAGGGCGAGATGTTTGGCGCAGGGGATCCCAAGCAGGGAGCAGCGGGATACGTGGCCATCGAAATGGTCACCGGCACGGTGGAAGGTAAGCACGGCAGCTTCGCGCTCGAACACCTGGCGACAATGGACGCGAGCGGGCCGAAGATGCAAGTGATCGTAGTGCCGGGCTCGGGATCGGGAGGATTGAAGGGGATTTCGGGAACGTTCGAAATCCGGATTGAGGACGGACAGCATCTTTACGACTTCGACTACACGCTGCCGGAGTGAAGGGAACAGAGATTAGAGAACAGGGAACGGAAATTGTTGCGCAGGCGGCGGCCGTTGGATCTTATCGATGCGAGATGGACTCGATCCCTGATCTCTGTTCTCTGATCTCTGCCGGCTAGTCTCTGCTACCCTGATGCTTCAACTCCATGTTTGCCACTTCGCAGCACGTGCACTTCATTGGTATCGGCGGAATCGGCATGAGCGGCATCGCCGAGATTCTGCTGAACCTGGGGATGAAAGTCTCAGGATCCGATCTGAAGCGCAGCGCGGTGACGGATCGGCTTGCCGCGCTGGGCGCGACCGTCTACGAGGGCCACAACGCGGCGAATGTTGCCGGTGCGACGGTGGTGGTGACCAGCTCGGCGGTAAACGCGAAGAACCCCGAGGTCGTCGAGGCGCACGCGCACAAGATTCCCGTGATCCAGCGTGCGGAGATGCTGGCTGAGCTAATGCGGCTCAAATACGGGATTGCCATCGCAGGCATGCACGGCAAGACCACGACCACGTCAATGGTGGCGGCGGTGCTTTCGGCGGGCGGACTCGATCCGACGGTGGTTGTGGGCGGCCGAGTTGACGCTCTCGGATCCAACGCACGTCTGGGTACGACGCAGTATCTCGTAGCCGAAGCCGACGAAAGCGATCGCTCATTCCTGAAGCTGTCGCCGATTCTCGCTGTGGTGACAAATCTCGATCGCGAGCACATGGACTGCTATCACGACATGGCCGATGTGGAGCAGGCCTTTGTCGATTTTATCGATCGCCTCCCGTTTTATGGCGCCGCGACAGCCTGCATCGACGATCCGCTGCTCAGAGGCATCCTGCCCCGTGTACGCCGGCGAGTTCTTACCTACGGCATGGCTGAAGATGCCGACTTTCGAGTCGAGCTGCTTGCGGCGGAGCAGGGAAGTGGCTTTTCGCGCTTTCAGGTCTACACCGCGATGGGACCGCTCGGCCCGTTCGAGTTGCACGTGCCCGGCTGGCACAATGTCTTGAATGCCACAGCCGCGGTGGCGATTGCACGCCAGCTTGAGGTCCCACCGGCCAAGATCGCTGATGGCCTGAGCCGTTTTCGTGGCGTCGACCGCCGCTTCCAGCTGCGCGGCGAGGTGCGCGGAGTGAAAGTCGTCGACGATTACGGCCACCATCCCACAGAGATTCGCGCCACTCTGGCTGCGGCGCGCGCCTGCACGCAGGGAAAGATTCACGTGGTCTTCCAGCCGCACCGGTTTTCCCGAACTCTTGACCTTTTGGAGCAGTTCGGAGGTGCATTTGCAGACGCCGATACCGTGATTGTGTTGCCCATCTACGCCGCGAGCGAAGATCCGATTCCGGGCGTGACGGCTGAGCGGCTGGCGCAGAGCATTCGGGCCGAGAAACTCGAGCCGCAGGTCGAGTTCGTTGCCGATTTCACGGTCGCGGCGAATGCGGCCGCCTCTCGGGCACGCGAAGGCGACATGATTCTGACGTTGGGCGCAGGCAGCGTCAGCCAACTCGGACCGCAGATCGTAGAGGCGCTGGATGACCGCTAAGCAGGTCTTAGTCTCCTGCTTTCGGCCGCGATTTCGTCATCCCGATCAAGAAGCGAGGTGTTTCACCATGCGGATCGTGTTTTCGCTCCTGTTGATTCTTTCCGCACCTGCCCTGTCCGCTCAGGCCGGTCTATGGGCGCAGGTTGACCCCGATTACTCAGCGCCGCGGCTCGCTCCAGCAACACTTTCTGCGCTCCAAAGGAATTCGCTCTTCAAGCTCTTCAAGTCCAGCGGCCAGGTAAGTGTCTGGGAGTGTGCCGAGCAAGGCAACGCCGACGAATTGTTCCAAGGGCTCACTTATGAGGTGATTCCGTTATCCGCACGACAAGACGTAATTCTCGTTGAAGCCGGCGCCGGGTGTGCACGCGGAGGTCAAGGTGCAAACGGCGCGATGTGGCTGGTTCGCTTTGATCGAAGCGGTCCCGTTTTTCTCGCCACCCCTAAGCAAAGGTTCAATGGATGGCTCTTTTCGATCCAACCTGAAGCCAGACACGGCTACCGGGACATTATCCTGGGTTGGCATATGAGCGCGTTCCAATCCAATCTCAGCTACTTCAGGTTCGATGGCACGCGTTACCGCTGCATTGGTACGGCTGCAGATTTCTTCGACGAAAATCGCGCGAGAATTGTTCCAGATCCGCGACGAGACCCTGAAGAGAATCCTTGACTGACTCGGCGGGCCAGAAAAATCTCCGTGCTCGTGGAACGATTTGCGCCTCTGATTTCGCCCCGCTTTTCCACACGGGTAACGCCTCTGATTCCCTCTGAATTACCGCTGAAATTCCACAACTTACCCCGGGCTATAGTGAAAACTACGGCAGTTCCAGAACCGATCTGCTCATGTCGGACGTGTCCGAATCCGCAAGACCTTGCACGAACTTGCGGTGTGGGCGATCGGAACTGAATTGCGATGGCGACTCTCACGACCCTGCTCCGGCGTGACCAACCATAGGGACAACACAAACCGGCCCCTCTTTTGGGAAGACGAAGTGCCCGCAGAAGCTCGCTTGCGGCGTATGCAACCGGTCGCGCCTCGCGCCGGGCGCACACTGCCGGGCATGCCGCCGGAGTTCGACGATCCAGAGGCCGATGGCGAGCCGCGCCTGGGACGGCGCCGTTTCGGGCAGGATCGCGGCGAGAAGCAGCGGGGGCGTTGGTGGCTCCCCACCAGCACCCCAGAACGGGCGTTTCTCGCAGCTGGCGTACTGCTGGTGCTCGGCGGATTCCTGACGGCGAGCCTCACGCTGAAGCGTTATTTGGAGCGCGACGCGCGTTTCCGCGTTGCCGGCTCGGAGAACATTCAGGCCAGCGGCCTTGGAGAAGTGACTCGCGCCCAGCTACTCCCGGTCTTCGGCGAGGACATTGGCCGGAATGTCTTTTTTGTTCCTTTGAACGAAAGGCGCAAGCAGCTCGAGCAGATTCCTTGGGTCGAGCGGGCTACGGTGATGCGCCTGCTGCCGGACCAGATTCGCGTCTCGGTTGTGGAGCGTAAGCCGGTTGCGTTTACCCGTCACGGCCAGCAGATCGGGCTGGTGGACGCGAATGGCGTTTTGCTGAAGATGGCGCCGGCCACGATGGCGGCGCGTCACTACTCCTTTCCTGTGGTCACCGGAATCGATCCGGGCGATCCGGCAGACGCGCGCAAGGAGCGGATGGCCATGTATCTGCGGATGATGTCGGAGCTCGATGCAGACGGCAAGCGCAACTCCGAGCAAATCTCGGAGATCGACCTGACTGATCCCGAAGATGCGCGGGTTCTGATGCCCGAGCAGGGCACGGATATTCTGGCTCACTTTGGTGAAGACCACTTTCTCGAACGCTACCAGCGTTTCCAGGAGCACATCGCGGAATGGCAGCAGCAATATCCGCACCTGGCCGCAGTTGACCTGCGCTACGACAACCAGGTGGTCCTAGACATGGCGTCGGGGAAAGAAACCGCAGAGACCGCGACGGGCAACGACGCGAAATCCGGCGTGATGGCTGGCGATTCGTCCGCGGCAGGCGACCGAACGAAGACCGCTGCGGGCGCTCCCGCGGCCAGGAAATCGAAACCTGCGCAGGCAAAGAAGCACGGTGCAGCCAGGCGCGCCGCACTGAACACGACGCGGTCGAATTCGACGAGATTCAACGCAAATGGGCGGAATCCGGGCGCAACAACTCGTCCGGCGGCTGTTCAAACGGCGACAGCCAACGAGCAAGGCGGGTAATCGGTATGGCTCAGCGGCCAGACAACACGATCGTAATTCTCGACATGGGCAGCGCGTGGACGCGGGTCCTGGCTGCCGACGTGAACGAGGGTGTGTTGCGTTATCGCGGGCATGGCGCTGTCGAGTCGGCGGGAATGCGCAAGGGCCTGATTGCTGAATTGGGCCCGGCAGCGAAGGCCGTGCGGACGGCAAGCGAACGCGTCGAAGCGTTGGCACGCATCAACATCGACGAGTGCGTGGTCGGTGTCGGGGGTCCCAACATTCGTGGGCTCAATGCCAACGGCGGAATCGAGCTGGCCAGGGGGATGCGCGAGATCACCCGCGAGGATGTGCGCGCGGCCATCGATCACGCGCGTGCTGTAGAGCGTCCGCCGGATCGTGAAGTCTTGCACCTGTTGCCGCGCCAGTTCATTCTCGACGAGCAGCCGGGCATCTTCGATCCAGTGGGAATGGTGGGTGCGCGGCTGGAAGTCGACTTGCACATCGCCACCTGTTCCGGAAGTGCGCTGCAGAGCGTAGTCACCTGCGCCAACCGGGCGGGGCTCGAGGTTTCCGAGGCCGTAATCGAGCCGCTGGCAGCCGCTGAGTGCACGCTCTCGGCCGACGAGCGCGAGTTGGGCGTCTGCCTGCTCGATATCGGCGCACACTCCAGCGACCTGGCGGTTTTCTTCGAAGGGGCGGTGGCGCACACGGCGTCGGTGCCCATCGGCGGAGCGCACTTTAGCAACGACCTGGCCATCGGCTTGCAGATGCCCGTGGCTCAGGCTGAGGAGATCAAGAAGCAGTACGGCAACGCAGTGGTCACAGCTGTACCGCAGTTGGCAGAGATTGAGATCTCCAATCCGCAGCCGCAGATGCTGCCGCTGCGCACGGTGGCGGAAATTTTGGAGCCGCGGGCGCGGGAGCTGATGCACTACGTGAAAGAAAGCCTCCGTCATGGTGGCGTGGCGGACGCGTTGGGTGCAGGCTGCGTCCTCACCGGGGGCGGAGCGATGTTGCCAGGCATGCTCGATGTGACTGAGAGCCAATTGCGGGTTCCGGCGCGGACCGGGTATCCCGTACGTCTGCCTCACATGCCGTCTGAGTTGAATCACCCAGCCTACGCAGTGGCCGTCGGCATGCTGCTTTACGCGCACCGCACGAGAACAACGCGCGCCCAGGAAGATAACAGTTTGCGCGCTCGGCTGCGCGCCATGTTTGCGACGAGTTTCTAAGGACAGGGAACTAGAGGGCAAGGGGACAAGGCAACGAGAAGACAGGAACAGAGGCCGAAAGCGCTGACGAAGGGCCCGAGAACTCGGGATCTTGCGATTAAGAGCGCGCAAAGTCAAGTTGGTTTGGAATCGTTAAACGAGGGAATTGCAGACGAGGGGAGCAGAGCCATGGAACAGCAGAATTCAGAAGCCGGTGAGATGCGCATTCAATATCACGATGAACCCGTACGCGGCGCTCATATCAAGGTGATTGGCGTGGGCGGCGGCGGCAGCAATGCCGTCAATCGCATGATTCAGGCCCATATGGAGGGCGTGGAGTTCATCGCCGCAAATACCGACGTTCAGGCGTTGAAGCTCTCTCAGGCTCCCGTGAAGCTGCAATTAGGTGTGCGCCTGACTTCGGGTCTAGGCGCTGGCGCCAATCCTGACGTGGGACGCCGCGCCGCTCTCGAAGACTCGGGGAAGATCATTGAAGCTCTCGAGGGGGCCGACATGGTGTTCGTGACGGCGGGTCTCGGCGGCGGTACGGGAACGGGCGCCGCGCCGGTGATCGCCTCACTGGCCAGCGAGATGGGGATACTCACGGTGGCAGTAGTCACACGCCCCTTCGCGTTTGAAGGCAAGCGCCGTCTGATGCAAGCGGAACGCGGCCTCAAAGAACTGATCGACAGCGTCGACACGATGATCGTCATCCCTAACGAAAAGCTGCTTGCGGTTGCCAAGGACGCGGGATTTTTCGAGAGCTTCCGCATCGCCGACGATGTGTTGCGGCAGGGCGTGCAGGGAATCAGCGACATTATCACGATCCCGGGCATCATCAATCGCGACTTCGCCGACGTGAAGACCACAATGGCGGGAATGGGCCAAGCGGTGATGGGAACAGCCGTGCGTTCGGGCGCAAATCGCGCGATGGAGGCAGCGCAGGCAGCCATGGCCTCGCCCTTGCTTGAGGAAGGCGCGATCGACGGCGCGCGCGGCATCCTTATCAATATCACTGGATCGAGCGCGCTCAAGCTCTCGGAGGTCAATGAGGCCTCGTCGCTGATTCAGATGGCGGCGCATGAAGACGCCAACATCATTTTCGGGGCCGTACTCGACGAGAAAATGGACGATGAAATCAAGATCACGGTGATTGCCACCGGTTTCCGCGACCAGATGCCGGAGCGGCGTGCCCGCATGCTGAACGTGGAAGAGACACCGGTGGTCTCGGTACCGGTCGTGGCGTCGGGCACCTGGTTGCGCGAACCGCAACCTGAGCCAGCCAGGGCGGCAGCACGGTTCATGAGCGAGGAAGATGAAATGGAGAGCGTCGAGGAGCCGATCCTCTTCGCGTCGGCCGCCGCACGCGTCGCCACCAAGGTGACGGTGGCTGCTCCGCAAGCCAAGGGCGGCACAGAGCACGCGCAGGCGGTTGGGCAACTCACGATTGGGGCCGCCGACGTGATGGAAGCAGGCCCACCCGACGCAGACGCCCATGCCAAGCCGGCGCCGAGAGACTTCGCATCGGAGTTTGTTGAAGCGCCGCGCGCGATGATCGGTGCGGCAGAGCCAGCAGCAGCGGCAGCTCCTTTGTCCATTTCGGAGATGAACGAAGGGCCCGATCGCGATCTGGATGTGCCAACGTTCCTGCGCCGTTTGCAATTTTGATTGCGCAAACCTCATTACAGCCAAAGGCAGTTCCAAAACCGGGGAAAACCGGGTATATTTCAGAAAAGACCCCGAAAGTTGTACGAAGGGAAACCGAAGATCGGGAGTTCCTGTCGAAATCCGGGTTATTGTAAAAGCTGCTGGCGGTTGTCGATGGAGAAGGGTCTTCGATCGACAATCGGGACAGTGAAATGCCGGGCGGGGTTGGCGGCACATTAAGGCCCGAAACAAGAGGCCAAAATCTTTCGCAGCGCGAGAGAAACGAAATGGGTCGTTCCGTCAAGGTGGCGGAACGCGATCCAAATGTTGAGAGGATGTTGGCTGGATGAAGTTGTCTTGCGTTTGGGCTCTTGGCCTCCTTTGTTTAGTGAGCGGAAGCCGCTCTTTTTGTGCGGCGGCTCTCGACGCTCCACAGTCGACGCTGCATCACTCAAAAACGCAGCAGCACCCAACTACGTCACATCACACTGCGCCACCTCACACGGGCGCTCATTCGTCTGCAGCGGCTCACAGCGGAGCGACCAGGGCCTCAGGCCAGGCCACGCACGGGGCAGCGGCTCACCGGTCATCCTCGCACGCTGCTTCAGCAAATCGATCCACCTCACACGCGGGGGTGAAAGCAACATCGGGAACACGCCTGGCGGCATCCGCAGGTGCGCATGTAAGGCGCATTTCCATGCCTCGCCGCCATCACTACTATGAGCGCTTCACTGCCAGCTCTTTTGTTCACGGCGAAGTGGGCGAAGGCGACGCGATAGCGGGCGAGGACCCGGTGGTGCGCCAAGCCCTGGTTGACGCCCTCGGCGACATGAATGGCACAGCTCTGGCCATCGATCCCTCCAATGGCCGCATTCTGGCCATGGTTAACCAGAAACTTGCGCTTTCGCCGGGCGCTGAGCCCTGCTCGACGATCAAGCTCACGGTGGCTCTCGCAGCGCTTTCTGAAGGGATCGTGACCAGCGACACTCCGGTGCAGTTGGCCGGATTTCGCATGAACATGACCCAGGCCCTGGCGAAAAGCAACAACCTCTATTTTGAGGAGCTGGGCAGGGAATTAGGCTTTGAGCGGGTACGCCACTACGCGACGCAGTTCGGACTGGGTGAGCTTGCCGGCTACGACATTAAAGGCGAGCAGTTGGGTGTCTATCCCGATCAGCCGATTCCCGAATCGGAGGGCGGCGTGGGCCGTATGTGCAGCTTTGGCCAGGGAGTTTCGCTGACACCACTGCAACTAGGAGCGTTCGTCGCGGCCGTCGCCAATGGCGGGAGGCTCTATTATCTGCAGCACCCCACGACGCCGGACGAAGTTGCCGCCTTCCAGCCCAGGATCAAGCGCACTCTCGATATCGCAAAGTTCGTGCCCAGTCTTGAAGACGGGATGGCCGGGGCTGTGGAGTACGGAACCGCGCGCAGGTTGCGCGCCAACTTCAGCGAACTGCCGGTGTTTGGCAAAACAGGAACCTGCTCCGACAGCGGCACCCGGTTTGGTTGGTTTGCCTCTTATTCTGAGTCGTCACAGGGCGGCATCGTCACCGTGTTCTTCCTTGAGGGTGGACGGCCTACCTTCGGGCCCCGGGCGGCCGAGCTCACCGGCCAGTTCTATCGGAACCTGTGGGACCACGACTATTTCTCGGTAAAGAACCAGGATGCTGCCGCGACTCCCGGGTCGGCTCCTTCCTCTTCGGCCAGTGCAGCTCAGCCCGTGCAATAAACCGGGCGTGACTCGGTCGCCCGCGGAAACAACCTGCACCTAATTTCATTCCCGTATCATCGGATAGGTGGGCTTCGCATGTGAATGCGCTGGTCCGACAGTAGGTGTTCAGGGCTCTCCGATGGAACTGCCGACTCATGTGCTGCTGATGTATGGCTACCTGCTGCTCTTCGCGTGGGTTCTTGTCGAACAGCTTGGCATCCCTTTGCCGGCCACGCCGGTGGTGCTCGCAGCGGGCGCCCTTTCCGTCGACGGACCTATCCACTTTCAATATGCGTTCTTAACCGGCATTACTGCGACGCTGATCGCTGACAGTTTCTGGTTCCTCGTCGGGCGCAGACACGGCCACCATGTTTTGCGGATTCTGTGCAAGTTGTCGCTGGAACCGACGACCTGCGTGCGTCGCACGCAGGACTCGTTTGGCCGCCGCCGCGGCGTAATGCTCTCGTTTGCCAAATTCGTCCCCGGATTGGGGATGCTTGCGCCGCCGGTCGCAGGGCAGAACGGGATGGGCTACCTCAACTTCCTGCTCTTCGACGGCATCGGCGCCAGCTTGTGGATCGGCACGCTGCTGGCGATCGGCCGGTTGTTTGGCGACGCGCTCAAACGCGATCCCAGTTTGTTGAACTGGGCGGGCAGGTTCTCGGGCGCTTTGCTCATCCTGGGCATTATCGGGTTTTTCCTGAGCCGCGTGTACAGGCGCCGCGCTGTCCTGAAGAAACTGGCCGCATCACGTCTGGAACCTGAGGAGCTGAAAAGCCTGCTCGATTCCGGGGAGCCCGCCTGCATCATCGATCTGCGCCATCCTCTCGAGTTGTTGGCCGATCCGTTCGTTTTGCCCGGCGCAATGCACTTCTCTCCCGATGAGATTACGGCCCGTCACCACGAAATTCCCCGCGATCGTGACGTAGTGCTCTACTGCACCTGTCCCAGCGAGGCCACTGCGGCGAAAACGGCCATGGCACTGAATAAACTGGGCATCGAAAGGGTGCGCCCGTTGCGCGGCGGTTTTGACGAATGGAAGAAGCTTGGTTATCCGCTGGATGCAATCCCACCAGTGATGCCATTGGTTCCCGCGATCGAGTCAGCCAAGTAGTCGGTTAAACGGCGGGCCCAAAAAGCGCCGCGATGCTGTCTGCGATAGGCGAGCCTATCCCACTGCATGGATCGGGACCGACCGCCGCGCTGAAGAATCCGTTGCTGCCTACGGTGATATCGTGAAAAGCCTTCCGCTTCTTCCAGAGCGTGGGCGTCACAAAGCCCAGCTTGGTACCGAATGCCGCGAACAAGCCGGCATAGAGCGGAGCCACCGCGCTGGTGCCGCCAACCACGGTTGCCGATCCGTGCACGAAGATGTTGTAGCCGGTGTCGGGATCGGCATTGGCGCAAACATCGGGCACCATGCGCCCTGAGCCGTATTGGGTGTTGGCAGGCGCAGGCGGCGCACCGATCTGAAAGCTCTGCACCGGGAAAATCGTGGAGTAGCCGCCCCCCGTTCCTTCGCCGTCGGTCTTGCCGGGATTATCGTTCCACACTGTCTCGGTGGCCGCAGTTTTCCTAGTGCCACCACAGCCGACCACATGCGGGCACGAGGCTGGACAATCGGCATTCGCGGGTGTTGGGCCGCCGTCGCTTGAATCGTTGTCGCCTGATGCCGCGAACACAATCATTCCCCTGGTCGTTGCCGAAGCCGCCGTCGACTCCATCTGCTCCGCGGCTGTCGCACCCCAATTGGCTTCGTCGGAGCCCCACGAGATGCTGCAGACATCGCACCCGTCGGCCACGGCTTTGGAGACCGCGGTGCCGATGTCCTGCGACCAGTACATCCGGATCGTCGCGGTCTTTCCGGCTGCCAGATAATAGGCTGCGCCCGAGACCTGAATATCAAGGGCAACTTCGTAGTCGTCGTCGCCCGCCGAGCCGCTCTGATTGGGCGTGTTCTCGGTTCCGTCCACCGAGACGTCAGTTATGGATGGCGTGGGCTGGCCGATGGACCGGAAAAACGAATCCATATCGGACTGCACCCATCCGCCACCCAATTCCACGATGGCGATCACTCCGCCGCCGGGCATTTTGCTGGGCCAGTTGTACACGGCGCAAAGGTCGGGCAGGTTCCAGGAGTTGGCCGCCGCCGCTTTCGGGTCTTTTGGCAGTTTGAAGAAGGGTCGATAAAGAAGTCTGGTGAATTTCGACCTGCGGGTGCGCGCCTTGGGGGAGTGCGCCATGGAAACCTCCGATTCTCACGTGAGCATCGCATAACCGCCGTGGTCAACGCAAAGTCCGGTAGCCACCGTCTCAATCGGCGCCGCGCTGCCGTCTCTGATCTCTGTTCTCTGGCCTCTGTGCCCCGATCTCTGGCTTAGTATGGTTGTGGAACGGCCATCGCCGTTCGGAGCGCGACCTTGGCCTACGACGATCTACGGGAATGGATTTCAACTCTCGAAAAACACGGTGAACTCAAGCGGATCCAGGCGGAGGTTTCGCCGGAGCTCGAAATCACCGAGATCACCGATCGAGTAAGCAAGATGGGAAAAGCGGAGATCAGGACCCAGGGATCGGAGATCGGAGATCATCCAGGTGGGCCGGCGCTGCTGTTTGAAAACGTCAAAGGTTACCCAGACCACAAGATCCTCATGAACCAGTTCGGCAGCGAGCGGCGCATGGCGCTCGCCTTGGGTGTCGAGCGCCTGGACCAGATTGCCGAGCGCATTCAGGGGTTGATGAACCTGAAGCCGGCCGGAACCGGCTTTCTCGATAAGCTGAAGATGCTGCCGCAGCTCGGCGAACTGACCAGCGCGTTCCCCAAAACTGTGAATGCCAGAGATGCGCGGTCGAAAGAGATCGTTCGCCGCGAAAATTTTGACCTCAATTTCTTCCCGATTCTCAAGTGCTGGCCGCACGATGGAGGCCGCTTCATCACATTGCCCTGCGTCCTTACCCGCGATCCGCGCACCGGCAAGCGCAACATGGGCATGTATCGCATGCAGGTCTACGACGGGCGGACCACCGGCATGCACTGGCAGCGGCAAAAAGTCGCTGCTGAGCACTACCGCGAGGCGCTGCGTATGGCCGTCTCCGCCGACACCATCAACCAAAACCAATACGGCCCGAAAAGCGCAGGCGTGGCCATCATGGCCGATTCTGCCGGCGGCGCGGTCACGATTCCTGATGGTCCGCGAACCGGCCTTCCGCAAATTTCATTGGCCAAGCTAAAGGGCTCGCGTCTCGAAGTTGCAGTCGCCATCGGCACCGATCCTGCGACTACGTTTGCGGCGGTTGTCCCCGCGCCGCCGGAAATCGATGAATTCTTGATTGCTGGCTTTCTGCGCGGCAAGCCTGTCGAGATCGTAAAGTGCGAAACCGTCGATCTGGAGGTGCCCGCGCATGCCGAAATTGTTCTTGAGGGCTACGTCGAGCTTGGAGAATTGCGCCTGGAGGGCCCATTCGGCGATCACACTGGTTTCTACACGCTCCAAGATGAGTACCCGGTCTTTCACCTCACCTGCATTACGCATCGCAAAGATCCTATCTACGCTGCGACGATCGTGGGTAAGCCGCCCATGGAAGATGCATGGATGGGCAAGGCCGTGGAACGAATCTTTCTGCCCGCGATGAAGATGGCGATCCCCGAACTTGTCGACATTCATTTACCTGTCGAGGCCGTTTTTCACAACCTGATGATCGTATCGATCAAGAAAAGCTATCCTGGCCAGGCTCGCAAGGTAATGGATGCGATCTGGTCGCTCGGGCAGGCCATGTTTACCAAGTGCATTCTTGTCGTCGATGAAGATTGCGATGTGCAAGACATCGCCGAAGTCGTGTTGCGGGTTGCCAACAACATCGATCCCGAGCGCGATATTCAATTCACCCTCGGGCCTGTCGATTCGCTCGATCATGCCTCGCGCCTGCCCAACTACGGATCAAAAATGGGAGTGGATGCTACGCGCAAATGGAAGGCCGAGGGTTTTGAACGTCCGTGGCCGGCAATGATCGAGATGGACCGCGCAACCAAAGCCAAAGTGGATACACTGTGGGAAAAGCTGGGGCTGTGACCAGTTCGCGCTACGCCGGATTAGGAATTGGGACTGGGCAAATTGATGCCCTCAAGCGCCGCCTTCCTCAGCCGGGTCACCGCAGACAGGCCTTCGTCTGGGGGGTGGAAGGAAACGGCAGCTTACTTGATGATGAGTTCGATATCTAAATTCCGAATCGGGATTGAGTGTGATACGCTCCCGTTGTGTCTCGCGCCCAATCCTTCATTCGTTCGCCCGAATCGGTCCGGGAAGCTCGGAGGTGCGCCTTGTTCAGGTTAAGGTGGGCTCACAAGTCGATTGCTTCGACCGGATGTGTTTTGGCTTTGACGATTTCGCTTCCCGGATTTTGCTCGGCCGCGACAACACGGCAGGAGAATCCCGCTCAATCCAATCCGCCCGCTCAAGCCGGTCCATCGAGTCCGGCCAGCTCAGCGGTTCAGGCTGGCGCTGCCGATCAAGCCGGCGCCTCGGGCAGGAAGTTCATTCGCGATGAGACCGAATACAAAGCCTATGTTGCCGCGGCGAACACAGAGGACCCCAAGGAGCGCGCCGAGGCTTTGGAGTCGTTTGTGCAGCAGTACCCGAAGAGCGTCGTCGCCCCTGATGCCCTGGAACAAGCGCTGTCAGCATGGCAGGCTGCCGGCGACGCGGTGAAAGTGCTCGAAGTTGCCAAGGAACTGCTGCAGGCTGATTCGGGCAACGTGCGCGCCCTGGCGATCATTGTTGCGCTTGACCGGTTGAGTGCGGCCCAGGGGGACTCGGCAGCGCTCGACGAACTCTGTCTCTACTCGACCGCTGGAATGCGGGAGATTTCGATGTGGCAAAAGCCGTCGGGCATGGCCGACGCAGATTTTGCGGCGCTGAACAAGCACATGACCATCATCTTCAACAGCGCTGCCGGATACTGCGCGCTCCAGCAGCGCAACTTCTCGCAGGCCCGCGACTGGTATGGCCGGGCCATTGAAATCGATCACGCAGATTTGCAAAACATCTATCAGCTCGCCATCGCCGATCTTGAAATGACCCCGACCGATGTCAATGGTTTCTGGTATTGCGCGAGGGCGATTCAGCTGACGAAAAGCTCGTCTCATCCGCAGGCCGCCGCGGGAATGGAGGCCTACTGCAAGCCGAAATACGAGACGTATCACGGTAGCACCGCAGGCTGGGATTCAATTGTCTCGCTCAGCGCAGCGCAACCTGCATTGCCGCCTGATTTTGCCAAGGGAATCACGCCTGCGCCGGTTGCTCCCTCTTCACCGCCAGCTCAGAAATGACAGTGCCCCTCAGTTTACAGTGCCCCTCAGTTTGTTGACCTCCATTGAAAAGGCACCCCGTCGATGCCACCCGGCATCGACACCTAGCAAGTCCTCCGATTGCGGGATATAACGTAAGAATGCGTAATGGCTCTATGTCCAAGTGTACAGGGCTGGTTATGTGGTTCGGCTCAGACACTGAGCGGCGTATTTCCCCGTCCAACTCGGGTGTGCGCTCGGCCCGACTGGGAATGGTACCCGAGCTCCGCACTGTAGAGGCAGATCCATTTTTCAAGGATGACCCAATCTGGCACGTCTTTGTCAGTTAGCTAAGCAACGCGCGATGGTTGGGGGTGGGACGCGAGCCGCAAAGCAGTGAAGCTTACTGGAAAGTGGCGTCAGGCGACTATCCGCGTCGAGCGATAATCCCCTGGCGATCGACAGCGAATGGTCGCGGAAGGAATGGACGGCGGCGGAAGGGAACTGGCGGAGAGGGAGGGATTCGAACCCCCGATACCCTTACGAGTATGCCTGATTTCGAGTCAGGTGCATTCAACCGGGCTCTGCCACCTCTCCGCTTTGTAACATTTTATATTTCAGTTACTTGCGATCTTCTTGCGCTTCATCGCTTTCGCCGCGGAATCTCCGGTGTCCGATTTGGTGTCCCTTTGGCTTCTCGCCTTCACCAGTCGATCGACAGCCGAGGCCTGGTGTTCCGGAGCGAGATGGGAATACCGCATGACCATCTGGAGCGTCCCGTGCCCGAACAGTTCTGCGACGGTACGCAGATCGACTCCGGCCATAACGAGTCTACTGGCAAACGCATGACGGTTGCAATGCCACGTCTGGGCAACGACCTTCTCTAATCTCGCAGGAAGGATTTTGCATGCACCGGCTCAACCGATATCCGGACTGGCAGCGATCCGATCTTGAACGGTTCCTCTTGACGAGGGTTGTTTCTTGTGCAAATATGACCAGCAGTCATAATCGGGCGGAAGACGTAAATGGCTAAAAGTCACTCTTTCAGCCGGCCGAGGTTGCGGGGTTCACGCGCCGCTCCCGCGCCGGCCGCTCGGCCTCCGGTCGGGCGCCGTCAGCGGCGCTCCGCCGAAACGCGCGTCCGCCTGTTCCGTACCGCGCTGGAATTGATCGCTGAGCGCGGCTTGGCCAATGTGACAGTGGAAGACATCACTGAGGCCGCTGATGTGGGCAAAGGCACTTTCTTCAATTACTTCCCAAGCAAGGACCACGTTCTGGGTGTTATGGCGGAAATCCAGGTCGGGAAAGTGCGCCAAGCCGCCGCTCAGGCCGCCGGCATCAGGCAGTCTATCCGCGGAGTGCTGCATCGTCTGGTGCGACGCCTCGCTGAGGAACCGGGCCGCAGTCCTCGCCTGGCTCGCGCCTTCATCTCTTCTTTTCTAGGTAGTGACCAGGTGCGTGAAATCGTGAAACGAAATATGCGCCAGGGACGTAAGACTATTGCTGGCGTCATCGAATTGGGCCAGCAGCGCGGCGAAGTCAGACCGGAGCTCAATAAGGATAAAGTCGCGGTCCAGTTGGTGCAGGCAGTCATGGGCACGGTTTTGTTATGGTCCCTCCACGAGAAACCCTCGCTCGCCAAGTGGATGGAAAACAGTTTCGAGCATGCCTGGAGAGCCATCGCGGCCTCCGGCAAAGAGTAAGAGCCATGAAGCGGGCGATTTGCAACGCCGTTTTTGTTTCCGTCACAGCAATAGTCTTCCTGTTTTTCGCCACGACCAATGGCACGGCACAGCCACAGCCATACCGTCTTACCCTGCAAGACGCCATTGAGAAAGGCTTGCAGGCCAACGTCAACATCCTCCTTGCCGGCACGCGTGTCGGTGAGGATCAGGGCGCGCGTGAGCGCAGCTTGTCAGCGGCTCTGCTTCCGCGATTCAGCGCGCAGGTTTATGCGAATTACCAGAATCGCGATTTGCGCGCCTTCGGAATCTCTGTCCCGGGGCTTCCGCTGCCGAACGTTGTCGGGCCGTTTTCCAACTACGACTTTCGCATCTACGCACAGCAAAATGTTGTCGACCTCGCGAGCTACCGGGCATTCAAGGCAAGCGAGCGCTCGGTCGACGCCGGCAGGATGGACGAGCGCGACACGCGCGATCTCATTGTCCGCGTGATTGCCGGCCTCTACTTGAACGTGCAGTCGGCACAGGCGCGCGCCCTCGCCGCTCGGTCCCGCGTCACCGACTCGACCACGCTGCTCAAACTGGCCAGGGACAAGCACGATGCCGGAACCGCGACCGGCGTCGACGTTCTCCGCGCGCAAGTGCAGCTCGCCAACGATCAGCAGGGACTTCTGGAAGCTCAGAATGAATACCAGCAATCGCTCCTCTCCCTGGCGCGCAACCTCGGAATGAGCCCAGCCACTCAGCTCGATCTGGCCGAGCCGTTGCGCTTTCAGGCTATCGCGCAGTCGCTGCCGGAGGATATGTTGGCGCCGGCTCTGGTTGCGCGCGCCGACTATCTTTCGCTCGACCGCCAGCGCCAGAGCCTGCTCGAGCAGCAGAGCGCCAACCGCGCCCGCTTCTACCCCAAGGTCAGCATAAACGGCAATATTGGCGAGCTGGGCCGAAGCATCGGCGGCGTCGCTACCACCGGCCTCATTCAGGGGCAAATCGATTTCACCGTCTTCGATCGCGACCGCGAGGGCGAGGCGCAGCAGCTGGCCAGCCGCCTGAAGCGAATTGACGATCAGATTGCCGACTTGCGTCTGGGCGTCGATGAGGAAATTCGCGAGGCGCTGTTGAATCTCGATTCAGCTGCGCAACAGGTGAGCGTGGCCGCTGATGGGCAAACCTTGGCCCAACGAGAACTGCAAATGGCTCAGGACCGCTTTACGGCTGGCACCGCGAACAATGTCGAGGTGGTCACCGCACAGGACGAACTGGCGCGCGCCCAGCAGAACTACATTCTGGCAGTTTCCAGTCACGTCGACGCCAAGTATGGGCTCGCCCGGGCATTGGGCGACACGGAAAAGAACATCTTGCGGTTCACGGGAAATCCCTAGCCTTCTCGATCCGTCGGGCCGATGAAATCCCGTTGCGAGGTACCAAGCGATGAAGCGACTCATTCCGATTGTGATTGTGCTGGCCGCGGTGGTTGTCGCCGCCTTCTATTTCTATCCCCGCTTGGCCAAAAAGCCCGTGCCTTCGAATGAACTCACGCTTTCCGGCAACATTGAAGCCCACGAAAGCCTTGTCAGCTTCAAAGTGCAGGGCAGAATCATCGATTTGCCCGTCCAGGAGGGGCAGCAGATTGAACAGGGGGCGCTGATCGCGCGCCTGGAAGACGCCGACTTCAGGCAGCGGGTTCGCGTCGATGAAGCGACGGTTGACGTTCGCCAGTCAAGCCTCGCCCTCACCCTCGCGGGAACCCGTGAGCAGGAGATCAAGGCGTCGCAGCAGGCAGTCATCGACGCGCAGGCGGACCTCGACGAGAAACAACTCGATAACAGCCGTGCGCAACAGCTCCTCGCCAAGGATGAGATCGCTGCGCAGGATCGCGATCTTGCCGCGACCGCCCTCAAGCGTGCTGAGGCGAACTTCAAGGCAGCTCAACAGCGATACAACGAAGCCGCCGAGGGCAGCCGCAAAGAAGACATCGCGATTGCACGCGCCAATCTTGCTGAGGCAAACGCCAACCTTGGCCTCTCGCGCATCGATGACAGCTATACCACCTTGCGCGCCCCCTCGACGGGTGTAATCGCCGTGCGCGAGGCGGAGCTGGGTGAGGTTGTCATACCCGGCTCGCCCGTTGTGACTCTTGACGACCTCGATCGCATTTGGCTGCGCGCCTACATTGCCGAGCCTGATCTCGGCCGCATCCGGTGGGGCCAGGATGCGGCCATCACCACCGACAGTTTTCCCGGCAAGCAATATCACGGCCGCATTTCGTTCATTTCGCCTGACGCGGAATTCACACCCAAGAGCGTGCAAACCTACGCGGAGCGAATTACGCTCGTCTACCGCATCAAAATCGATATAGACAATCCCAATCATGAGCTCAAGCTGGGTATGCCGGCGGATGCGCATCTGCAGCTCGCAGCGCCTAGTTCAGGCTCTTCCAACTCCACGGCATCGCAGCAATGACAGAAGCGCTCCAGCCGGCCATCGCGATCCAGGCTTTGACCAAGACCTTTCCCGGTGTGATTGCCGTCAATAGTCTCAGTCTAGACGTCTACCCAGGAGAAATCTTCGGCCTCGTTGGACCCGATGGGGCCGGAAAGACGACGACGCTGCGTATGCTGGCCGGCATCATGCGGCCCGACGCCGGCTCAGCCATCGTGGCAGGCTGCGACATCACCCGCGACCCGGAGCGCGCCAAGCATGCCCTTAGCTACATGCCGCAGCGCTTCGGGCTTTACGAAGATCTCACCGTCGACGAGAATATTCGCTTCTATGCGGATCTCTTTGGCGTCCGCCAATCCGAGCGGGAATCTCGTTCCGCACAGTTGCTCCGTGCCGCCGGCATGAGCGAATTTCGCAAACGCATGGCGGGCAAACTTTCCGGCGGGATGAAGCAGAAACTCGGGCTTGTCTGCGCGCTCATTCACCGGCCCCGAGTGATTCTTCTCGACGAGCCGACAACCGGCGTCGATCCTGTTTCGCGCCGTGATTTCTGGCGAATTCTCTACGAACTTCTCGCGGAGGGCGTCACCATTCTCACCACGACTGCCTATCTCGATGAGGCTGAGCGCTGCCATCGCGTCGCCCTGATGCACCAGGGAAGGTTGCTGTTCTCGGGAGCGCCAGCGGACCTGGAGCGCGGGTTCAGCAAACAGGTTCTTTCGGTCACCTCGGCCAAACCACGCAGCTTGCGGGCAGCGCTTGATGGCGCGGAAGGAATCTCCAGCCTCATGCTCTACGGCGACGGTGTGCGCCTGGTGATCGACGATGCTCGCAGGCGAATTCCCGAATACGAGGCGCGGCTCAAGCGGGACCACCTGACCTACGACTCAATGCAGCAAGTTGCGCCCACCATCGAAGATCTATTTGTCGACGCAGTTGCCGGCGGAGCGTCGCACCATGGCTGACCAGACCAATTCCGTGGTCGTGGAAGACCTCACCAAGCGTTTCGGGGATTTCGTAGCCGTCGACCGTCTCAATCTGGCCGTCCGTAAAGGCGAGGTCTTCGGTTTTCTCGGCCCCAACGGCGCGGGAAAATCCACGACCATCCGCATGTTGTGCGGCCTTATCAAGCCCACCTCGGGCCGGGCTTCAGTGGCCGGCTTCGACGTCGCTCGCAATCCCGAGTCCGTTCGCCAGAACATCGGCTACATGTCGCAAAGATTCTCTCTCTACAACGACCTCACGGTCATTGAGAATTTGCGCCTCTTTGCCGGTCTTTACAGTGTCTCCGCGAGGGATCTACGCGACCGAATCGAATGGGCTCTTACGATGGCCAACCTCAAAGGCCAGGAGCGCCTTCTTACCGGCACTCTGCCGGGCGGATGGAAGCAGCGGCTGGCGCTGGGATGCGCAGTCCTGCATCGCCCTCCCATCATCTTCCTCGATGAGCCAACCTCCGGCGTCGATCCCATCACGCGCCGCCAGTTCTGGAATCTCATCGATGAGATGGCGCGGGAGGGCGTCACCGTCTTTGTCACGACGCACTACATGGAGGAAGCCGAGTATTGCAATCGCCTGGCGCTCATCTTTCGCGGCAGAATGGTCGCCCTCGACACGCCCGCAAAATTAAAGCGCGACTCGATGAAGGGCGACTTGCTGCTGGTCGAGTGCGCGCCCCTCGGCGCTGCCGTTGAGGCGCTGCAGTCGGCGCCAGGAGTCGTGGACGCCGCGGTTTTCGGCAATGCTCTGCATCTGGTCGTCGCAGATGCGACTACAGCTGTGCCCCAGATTCGTGCTTATCTTTCTCAGCGCCAGATTTCCGTGAGCCGCATCGAACAGATTCGCCCCACGCTTGAAGATGTATTCGTCTCGCTCACCACTGCGCACGTTCGCGAGGAGGCGCCCGCCGCATGAGCCTCACTCGCCTGCTTTCCGTGGCTCGCAAAGAACTCCTGCATATCCTGCGCGACTCGCGCAGTCTCTTCATCGTCGTCATTATGCCGGTTGCGCTCATGCTTTTGTTCGGCTATGGCGTAAGCCTCGATCTGAAGGGAATTCCCCTTTACATTTACGATCAGGATGGCACCCAGCAGAGCCAGGACCTGCTCAAGCACTTCCAAGCCAGCCAATATTTTCATATTGTGCGGGTCGTCGACGGTTACCCAGCGATCACCCGCGCTCTCGAAGACGGCAGCGCGAGGATGGCCGTCGTCATTCCGTGGAATTTTTCTCAGCACCTTGCTTCAGGCAGCCCGGTTCCCGTGCAGGCGCTGGTCGATGCCACCGACGACAATACTGCCAACGTCTTGATCGGCTATGCGCAGGCGGTCGTCGAGAGCTATTCGGCCAACGTTCAATTGGATTGGTTGCAACGGCACGGCCAGCCGCCGGAACCCGCTTCAATCGGTGTCCAAACCCGAACCTGGTTCAACGAAGATCTCGAGAGCAGCGCCTTCATTGTTCCCGGGGTTCTCGCGCTGGTCATGTCGGTCATTGGCGCGTTTCTCACCTCGCTCACCATCGCTCGCGAATGGGAGCGCGGTTCCATGGAACAATTGATCTCCACGCCCGTCACTGCCCTGGAGATCATGTTCGGCAAACTCGCGCCCTACTTCGTTCTCGGCATGTTCGATGTGGGCGTTTGCGCCTTCATTGCTGTTGCCTGGTTCCAGGTCCCATTTCGTGGTTCGGTCTTCACCCTCACCGTGAGTTCGGCTCTCTTTATGGTGGTGGTTCTTTCACTCGGCTTCTTCATCTCCGTTCTGGCCAAGAATCAGTTTGCTGCCAGCCAGATCGCGCTGCTGGCGACATTTCTTCCCGCATTTCTGCTTTCCGGATTTCTCTTCTCCATCGATCAGATGCCCGTCATCCTGCAGTGGATTACGCGCGTTCTGCCCGCGCGCTATTACGTGTCCGTACTCAAGAAGATCTTCCTCAAAGGCACGCCCACTGCCATGCTCTCGGCAGACCTGATCCCTCTGGCTATCTTCACTCTGATTCTGGCCGCGGTCGCCACGCGTTCATTCCACAAAAGGCTCGAGTAGGGGAGGGAAGCGATGTTCGCGCGGCTCAAACAAATGCTCATCAAGGAGTTCATCCAGGTCTTCCGCGATAAGCGGACGCGGTTCATCCTCATTGGGCCGCCGATCGTGCAAATGCTGATTTTTGGCTACGCGGCAAGCTTCGAGATTCGCCATGTTCCCACCGTGGTTCTCGATCTCGATCAGAGCCAGGAAAGCCGCGAACTTATCTCGCGTTTCACTTCCAGCCCGTATTTCGACGTGCAACGCCAGCTCACCAAGTCGCAGCAGATCCGCGACCTGGTCGACAGCGGCGATGCGACCATTGGACTGGAAATCGACGCCAGCTTTGCTCAAAAGCTGCGCAAGGGCGAGACCGCGCCGCTTCAGGTCATCGTCGATGCCACCAATTCAAATACCGCGCTCATCGCGTCAGCCTACGTGTCGCAGGTCGCGCTCGGATTTGCGCAACTGGCCCAGCGCGACCGCATCCAGCGCATCGCGCCTCAGTTCATCGCGCAAACGCCCTCGGTCATCCTCGAAGACCGTCCCTGGTACAACGCCAATCTCAGCAGCCGCTGGTTCTTCGTCCCCGGAGTGATCGGCAGCCTGACACTCGTCCTAGTCATTACTCTCACGGCCTTCGCGGTGGTCCGCGAACGCGAAATCGGCACGCTCGAGCAGATTATGGTTACACCTATCCGCCCCGCCGAGTTCATTCTCGGCAAGACGTTGCCGTTCTTCCTCATTGGCTTGGTCGATGTCTCCCTTATCGCCGCCGTTGGAACGTTGTGGTTTCAGGTCCCGTTTCGCGGCCACGTTTCCGTGCTCTTCGCGGGCGCCGTTCTCTTCCTTATTTCCATGCTGGGCGTCGGGCTGCTCATTTCCACGGTCTCTTCTACGCAGCAGCAAGCCATGGTCACCGCGTTTTTCTTCATCATGCCGGCCATCACCTTTTCCGGATTTGGATTTCCCATCGCCACCATGCCGCAGTGGCTGCAGTACGCCACCTACCTCTCTCCGCTCAGGTACTTCCTGGTTATTCTGCGTGGAACCTATCTGAAGGGCGTGGGCATCGACATTCTTTGGCCGCAGATGGCCGCCATGGCCGCGCTGGGCCTGGGCCTGCTCACCATCGCCATGCTGCGTTTTCACAAAGCGCTGGACTAGGTCGCTCTTTCGAGTGCCAAAATGCGTAAGGTGGTCATCTTGGGCGAAGTTTGGCGCGTGTTTTGCGTCAAACGAAGCCGAAGGACCCGCATTTGGACACCCGACTTGCATCACGAATTTCGAGACAGGATTCGATAGCAGACTTTATAACGACAGCCATAAAGGACCCTGGGCGGAGAGAAGGGAACGAAGGATATGCTCCCCACCCATCCCACTGTTGTACCTTGATCTATGGCTCTCTCTGCGCTGCTGTTCACCATCAGCGCGAAGCCGCACCTCCGCATCCGATAATGGGAGAGCCGGCATTGCGCCGCAAAAGGAGACCTCGACGCTTGCTGATGGAGTTTCACATCTCGCGAAAGGCCCGCGAGCGCTATCGGTTCGCGGAGTCGCTGTTTTCCTACAACGGCAATGTGATCCTTGCCAACATGCCAGCCTGCCGCGAGTTCGCACACCGCATGAACCAGGTGCGCGACGTCGAAAAGCATCCCGAGTTGGCCATCCACGCCGGCCAGCTTTACGCCATGGGCTTGATCGATGAGGCAAGTCACGTCCTCATGGCGCGCTATCGCGAGCAGTTCGATCCGCAGGTCATGACATCGGCTCTCGAGTGGTTCGGCGCGCAGGTCGGTGCAGACAAACTCGACACCATGTTGCTCGCCTTCGTCGAGCAGTTCCCCGGCCTCAGCGTCGTGCGCGGCGAGCAGACTCCGAAGCAATGGCTTGCCGGTTCAACCGGAGAAGTGCCGCATCGCGCCGCTGCGCTCGAAGAACTTCTCCTCTTGTGGACCGCCAATCGCAATGAGGCATTCAAACCCTTCGAAGAGCTCTTCGACGAAAAGCCGCTCGCGGAAAAAACCGTCTATCGCCGGGTGACGGCGCAGATGCCCGAGTATTTCGCCTCGCGGCCGCTTATTCCGCTTCCTGGCGCAAAGCCCTTGAGCCTTTTGGATCTGTTGCGAGCCCCGGCTCTGCGCTCTCCCCGCTCCCTCGCCGACCAGCTCCAAATCATCCGCGACCTTTGGAAGCCCCTGCTCGGCGAGTCCCTGGAGCGTTTTCTGCTCCTGGCCAGCGAAATCCTTCGCGAAGAGGAACTCGCCATCTGGGCGCAGTTCAATCCGCCCGGAACCCGCCGCGGCCCGCAACAATGGCCTTCCTTGACCAGCCACTCAGAGGTGCCGGTCTTCGGCGATCCGGCGCACGAATATGAGAAGTTTTCGCCCGACACGGCTTGGATGCCCGGCGCCGTCCTCATCGCCAAGAGCACCTACGTATGGCTGGCGCAGATGAGCCGCCAGTACGGCCGGCATATCGGGCGCCTCGACGAAATCCCCGATCAAGAGCTCGCCATTCTCGCTCATCGTGGCATCAATTCTCTCTGGCTCATCGGCATATGGGAGCGCAGCCGCGCTTCAAAGACCATCAAGCAGCTCTGTGGCAACCAGGACGCTGTCGCATCGGCCTATTCGCTGTTCGAATACCGCATCGCCGACGATCTCGGAGGCGAGCCGGCATACATTCACCTGCGTGATCGCGCCTACCATCACGGTATCCGTCTCGCCAGCGACATGGTGCCCAACCACATGGGCATCGATTCGCCCTGGGTCATCGAGCACCCTGAGTGGTTCATCTCCCGCTGGGACTCGCCGTATCCCTCCTACCGATTTGAAGGTCCCGATCTCTCGCACGACGGCCGCGTCGAAATCAAAATCGAGGATCACTACTACGAGCAGTCCGATGCGGCCGTGGTCTTTCGCCGCCGCGACAAAGCAACCGGCGAGATTCGCTACATCTACCACGGCAACGACGGCACCAGTTTTCCCTGGAACGATACCGCGCAGCTTGACTATCTTAATCCCGCCGTTCGCGAGCAGGTCATCCAGACCATTCTCCACGTCGCGCGTCTGTTTCCGGTGATTCGCTTCGATGCCGCCATGACGCTCGCCAAGCGCCATTTCCATCGCCTCTGGTTTCCGGGTCCAGGATCGAGCGGCGCCATCCCTTCGCGCGCCGAATTCGGCATGACCCAGGCGGAATTTGATCGGCACATGCCGCACGAGTTCTGGCGTGAGGTGGTAGACCGCGTGGCCGCCGAAGTTCCCGGCACCCTACTCCTCGCCGAGGCTTTCTGGCTCATGGAAGGCTACTTCGTTCGCACTCTCGGCATGCATCGCGTTTACAACAGCGCTTTCATGAATATGCTGCGCGACGAGGAGAATGCCAAATACCGTTCCGTCCTCAAGAACACTCTTGAGTTCGACCCAGATATCATGAAGCGTTACGTGAATTTCATGAGCAATCCCGATGAAAGAACGGCAATTGATCAATTTGGAAAGGGCGACAAATGCTTCGGGGTTGCGGTCATGATGTCGACTTTGCCCGGCCTGCCCATGTTCGGCCACGGCCAGATCGAAGGGTTCACCGAAAAGTACGGCATGGAGTATCGCTGGCCGCGCTACCAGGAAGATCCTGATCTTGGGCTGGTCGAGCGGCACGACCGCGAGGTCGCTCCGCTGCTCAAGCGCCGGTGGCTCTTCGCCGAGAGCGCCCACTTTCTCCTTTACGACTTCTTCACCGGCGGCGGCGCCGTCGACGAAAACGTCTTCGCCTATTCCAATCGCAGCGGCGATCAGCGGGCGCTTGTCGTCTACAACAACCGCTATGGTTCAGCGCACGGTACCGTTGATTACTCCGCCGCGTACGCCGACAAAGGTTCTGGCCAGCTTCGCCAGCGTCGCCTCGCCGAGGGCCTCGGCATGAGCGGCGATCGCGGTCTTGTCATCGCTTGGCGCGACTCGATTACCGGCCTCGAATATGTGCGCCGAGCATCCGATTGGCTCGATAACGGCCTTACGCTGGAGCTGCACGCCTACCAGTGTCACGTCTTCCTCGATTTTCGCGAGTTGCGGCCCACCGCGCATGAACCCTGGGATCAGCTCGCAGATTTCCTCGGCGGGCGTGGTGTTCCGAATCTCAAAGATGAGCTCGTGAATCTCGAGCTTCGACCGGTTCACGAAGCGCTTCGCAGGCTCATCGATCCCGTATTCGTTCGCCGCTTCGCAGATTTTGCCGATCTGCCTCGTGCCGCGGTGCTCGACAGCAAAGGAGTTACCGAAGCACAGCGCGGCGAGTTTCTGCTAGAGGCCTGGCCCAGTGGCCGAGAGTTTCTGCGCGTCGCGCGGGTGGCTTACCTCGAGAGTCTCGCGCCCGAGAGCAAGGCCGCGACCGTGAGGCTGCCCTTCGATCCGGAGGTCCAGCAGCGCGAATTCAGCAAGCTGCTTCGCGCCACCATGCGCATGCCCATGATCGAGCCGCTCTTTCCCACGCCGTGGAGCGCTGCCACGCGCCGCGTGCTGCCCAGTGGCAGTCCGCAACTAGCCGGCACCGCCATGTGGGGCCCCGTCATTGCCTGTTGTGCGCTTGAGTTGCTCTCCGGCTCCATCGATTCGGCCCATCCTGCGTCCATCGCCCTCGATCTCTTCGATCGACTCCGCCTCCGCGCTCCGCTTGCCCATGCGTTTACGGCACTTGGCTTTGAAGGCGAAGAAGCCTGGCGCGTCGCTGCACGCATCAAAGTCCTGCTGCTGGTGCGCGCTGGCATTGGCACGGAACAAGAGGCTGCGACGACGGCAAAGCTCGAATGGTCCGGGGCTTCAGGAACTCGGGAAACGACGGCAACACAGACAGCCAGTCCGAGAACTACGGATGCACGAGAGCGTGCCCCGAGCAGTTCGGAGAATCGCACCCTTGAGTCCAGGGAGGGCAAGCAAGCGCCGGTATCGCCTCTATCTGCGGGTGCCCCAGGCCCGGAGTCGCCGCGGACAGGCCTTGGTCCGAGGGGTGGAGATCCCTCGCATTTGGTGACCAGGGAAGGCGAGCTCGTTCCAGGAACGGTGCAGCCCGAGCACGAGCAAATTACGCTTCCCTCTGCCCTCTGGGCCGATCCCGATGTCCGCTGGCTGACCGGGGCCCACCAGGCTGAGGGTCACACCTACTTCATTCGCGAACGCTACGAGGAATTGCTTTGGTGGTTGCTGTTGCCATCGCTTCAGGCCCTCGCCGGCCAGAATGTGCCCACCGTGGCTGCGGCCGCAGCCTTGAGCGGTGCCGTCGAATCGCTGCTGGCGTCCGCCGAGGCCACAGGTTACCGAATCGATGATCTCGCCGGGCCGAACCAGGAATCGGAGAAACTCAGCAGACGGCGGAGTTCGGCGCGCGAAATTGCAGAAGCCAAAAACCACAAAGCCGAACCCGAGAAGTTGTAGTGTCTGCATTTCAAGGCGGGCGGCGCGAAAATCGCACTGTCACATTCCGCCGTGACAACGGGCACATCACGGACACCAGCTCAAAGCGCAAAGTTCCACCCGGACCCATTCTGGGGAGGGGTTCAAAGCGGAGCGTGTACCTGAAAGGTCCGTTGCTCACTTACGTCTCGCAAGCTCTCATCGGCGTCCGCCATTTTTCTTAATTCCCCCCCGAATCGGTCCACGCCAAGCGGCGCTCGTTGAACGCACCGCCCGCAGGGGAGGAACGATGCCAATCACCGCCCGCGAAACTGAACAGGCCGCTGCTCATACGGTTCTCGATCCAGCCGAGAAATTGTTGATCGATCAGGCCGTCGCGAAACACGCAGATCGCCCCGGCGCATTGTTGGGAATCCTGGAAGATGTCCAGGCCGCCAACGCCCACAAATTTCTTTCCATGTTGGCGCTGCGATATATCTCCGAAAGGACCGGGATTCCCCCATCGACGGTTTACGGCACCACCACCTTCTATTCGCTGTTCAATCTCGATCCGCAAGGCGACAACATGATCTGCGTGTGCCGCGGAACGGCGTGTCATACCCGGGGATCCAAAGACCTGCTCGACAAGCTTTGCCTCGATCTCGGGCTCGATGTTCATCAGGCCGGCGAAGACGGTGAGGCCGGCAAATCGGCCCTGACCACGGCCGACCGTCGCTTCACTGTCCGGACGGTGGCGTGCTTTGGCCAGTGTGCGCTGGCCCCCGTCGCCGAGATCAACCACCACATACTTAGCCACGTCAACGAACGCACCCTGCAACGTGAAGTCAAATCGCTTTCACGAGGGAGGAAGTGATGCCACGGATTCAGGATATTGGGGCATTCAACGCAGTCCGTGAATCAGGTATCGCCAAGCTTGTGCCATCCGTTCCTCGCATCACGGTAGGCATGGGAACCTGTGGCCGCGGCAACGGCGCTGAAGAGGTCTTCCACGCTCTTAACGAGGCCATCCAGCGCAGCGGCATCGACGTCCACCTCGCCAGCGTCGGATGTTTCGGCTCCTGTTTCCAGGAGCCTCTGGTCGGTATCCGCCTCCCCGGAAACCCCCTCGTTTTGCTGCACCGGGTCCGCGCCAACGATGCAGTCCGCATCCTCGAGGCCGTTTCCGCTGGAACCTTCCCGTCCGATCTCGTCTTCTGCAAGATCGAGGAGTGGGACCACATCACGGCCCACCTGCGCTATGGCCAGGGCTATCCGGAGATCTCTGTATGGAATGCCGTTCCATTTTTCAAGGGCCAGAAGAAAATCGTTCTCCGAAATTGCGGTCTCATCAGCCCCTCCGACATTGAGGAATACATCGCCGTTGGCGGCTACCAGGCACTCTATAAGGTCCTCATCGATAACCGGCCTGACACCGTCATCGAACAAATCAAGGCATCGCGCCTCCGCGGCCGGGGAGGCGCAGGATTCCTGACCGGCAACAAGTGGGACTTCCTCGCCAAGGCCAAATCCGATGTCAAATACATCGTCTGCAATGCCGATGAAGGCGATCCCGGCGCTTACATGAACCGCAACGAGATCGAGGGCGATCCGCACTCGCTGCTTGAAGGCATGATCATCGGCGCATACGTCATGGGCGCCACCGAGGGCATTCTCTACGTGCGCGCCGAATACCCGCTCGCGGTGCGCCGCCTCAATCGTGCCATCGAGCAGGCGCGCGAGTACGGATTGCTGGGCGCAAACATCCTCGACCGCGGCTTCAACTTCGACATCGAACTCGTTCAGGGCGCTGGCGCCTTTGTTTGCGGCGAAGAAACCGCGCTCATTGCTTCACTCGAAGGCTTCCCCGGGCGTCCACGTCCGCGCCCGCCCTATCCCGCTCAAGAGGGTCTCTGGGGACGGCCCACCAATATCAACAATGTCGAAACCTGGTACAACATCGCGCCCATCATCACACGTGGCCCCGCCTGGTTCGCCGAAACCGGAAGTGCAAAGAGTCCTGGCACCAAGGTCTTCTCGCTGGTCGGCAAGGTACAAAACACCGGTCTGGTTGAGATGCCGCTGGGTGCGCCGCTGCAAAGCTTTATCTACGACATCGGCGAGGGCGCGGTTGCCGGACGCCGCGTGAAGGCCGTGCAAACCGGCGGTCCTTCTGGCGGGTGCATCCCCGTTGAGATGTTTGACACGCTCGTCGATTACGAGAATCTTGCGCAGCTCGGCTCCATCATGGGCTCCGGCGGCATGGTGGTCATGGACGAAGACAATTGCATGGTCGACGTGGCGCGCTACTTTATCGAGTTCACGCACTCGGAATCCTGCGGCAAGTGCGTGCCTTGCCGCGTAGGCCTCAACAAAGCCTTGCGCATTCTCAATGCCATTACCACCGGTAGCGGCACCAACGAGCACCTCAACCTGCTTGATGAACTGGGCCGGATGATCCGCGAATGCTCACTCTGCGCGCTCGGCCAGTCTGCGCCCAATCCCGTGCTTACCACGATGCGCCACTTCCGCGATGAGTACGAAGACCATATCGTCGCCCACCGCTGCCGCGCCGGCGTCTGCCAGGAACTGGCGCTCTCGCCCTGCGAGAATAGTTGCCCGTTGCGCATGAACATTCCCCGCTTCCTCGAGCTCTATCGCGAGGGGCGGCTTGAAGACGCTTTCGAGTCCGTTATTCTCGACAATCCTTTGCCGGCGTCGACCGGCCGCGTCTGCCAGCACCCCTGCGACAATCGCTGCCGCCGCCAGTCCTTCGATGAAGTCGTGAACATGCGCGAGGTGCATCGGCTCATCGCCGACTCGATCTTTCAATCCGATCGCTTCGCTCCCATGCTTCAGCGGATTCTTGCCCGTAAGCTCGCCTCAACCGGCCGCAAGGTCGCCGTCGCCGGTTCCGGCCCCACAGGCCTTACTGCGGCCTTCTATCTCGCCATGCTTGGCCACGAAGTGACTGTCTTTGAAGAGCGTGGCGAAGCCGGTGGCATGTTGCGTTTTGCCATTCCCGAGTACCGGCTGCCCAAAGCGGTACTCCGCCGCGAGCTCGACCTCATCGAGGCCCTTGGCGTGAAATTTGTATTCAACACCCGCGTCGGGTTCGACCTCCCGCTCAACGATCTCGCCTCGAGTTTCGACGCCGTCTTCATATCCATCGGGACCTGGAAGGAATCCTGGCTCTATCTGCCCGGCACCGAACTCAAGAATGTTCATCCTGCACTCTTGTTCCTTGAAGGAATCGCGCGCAATCAAAAGCCCTCCATCGGCTCTCGCGTCGCGATTATCGGCGGCGGCAACGCTGCCATCGACTCCGCACGCACCGCGCTTCGCATGGGCGCGCAAGCTACCATCCTCTATCGCCGTGAGCGCAAAGACATGCCGGCTATCGACGAGGAGATTCTGGCTGCCGAAGAAGAGGGCGTGCGCTTTGTTTTTCTGGCCGCGCCGCATCGTATTCTGGGCGGCGCCGATGGCAGCGTCAAAGCGATCGAGATCGTCAAGACGCGTCTGGGCGAATACGACAAGTCAGGCCGGCGCCGGCCGATCCCAACTGACGAGGTGCAGCGTTTCGAATGCGACAGCGTGGTTCTTGCCGTAGGTGAGACCTTCGACATGGATTTCTGCCGCGCCTCCGGCCTCGAACTCAAAGAGGAGGGCACCATCGTCGTCGACCGCTTCACGTTTGAGACCAGCCGCCAAGGCTTTTTTGCCGGCGGCGATGTCATTACCGGCGCCTCAAACATGTCCAACGCCATGAGCGGCGGCAAGCTGGCCGCGCGGAAAATAGATGAGCGGCTCATGGCTCAGGCGTCGGGCCAACAATCGGGCGTCGACCGCTGGAGCAGAATTTTTCCCGAATTCGAATTCAGTCATCATGTACCGGGGGAGCCCAGCCTTTCGCGCCGTCATCTATCCCAATCGTTGCCCGCAGCTGCTCGCGCCCACTCACAGCAGGAGGTTGTCGTGGGCCTCACCGCACAGGAAGCTCTCGATGAGTGCCGCAGATGCCTGCGCTGCGATCTGCGCAACGCACCCGGCGCCGGCTGAGGGAATGAAAGTTCGCGCGCCGCAGGTGCAATGCGGTGCAAGGACCAATAAGGAGGGCCTCAGTTCTTGAGGGAAGGCCGATAACATGGAAACCAAGACAGCCGCCAAATCCATTTCCGCCCGCATCGATGGCGAATTGATCACCGCGCAAGAAGGCCAATCCATTCTCGAAGTGGCGCGCGCCAATGGAAAGGAGATTCCCACGCTCTGCTATCTCAAGGGGCTCAGCGCGGTCGGCGCTTGCAGGGTCTGCGTTGTCGAGTTGGCTGGCACCGACCGCCTCTTACCGGCTTGCACCACGCCCATGCAGGAAGGCATGTCGATCGTCACCAAGTCCAACAAGATCGAGCTCTATCGGCGCATGGCTGTCGAGCTGCTCCTGGTCGAGCGCAATCATGTCTGCTCGTCCTGCGTCTCCAACGGCCACTGTGAATTGCAGTCGCTGGCGCAGTCGCTCGGCATCACCCACGTGCGCTACGCCTACAACAATCCACGCCTGCCGGTCGATATGTCGCATGCGCGGTTTGTTC
>JBEKPO010000057.1:0-27756 GCA_049520675.1 Occallatibacter sp.
GATGCACGGCGTCCGGCGAACTACCGAGCGCGAAGGCCTCAGAGTGACACTTGTCCCGGTGATATCGAGGCTCTTGCTGAGACGGGAGCGCTCGGTTGAGCATGAACAGCTTGACAGGATTCGCGGCTTCCTGAACAGTCCGATCCGGGAGGGGGTGCCTGGGCTAGATATCAGCGAGGTTGTGACGTTACATGCTGAACCGCTATTGGCTTCGGAGGAGCAGTTGCTTGTCGGCGGGGCGAGCAGCCCTCACGATTTGCCGCTCTTGCGCGATTACCTGAAGCTTTGCTCGAAAATCATTCCTGCCGAAGACATCAGGCCATACGTCGGGCAACTAATAAAGAAGGCGGTCGGAAATCTTTTGGATGATCCTGACGGGGCCCAGAGTGATCTTGAGGCGCTGACGACCTATTGCGCGGACCAAGAGGCATATAGGGCGCTCTTGAAGCTTTATCAGGTCCGCAAGGCTCCATTCGAGAAAATCATCACGACTGCCGCAACGATGTGGCAGCTTAGTGGTTCCAGCCCTGCACCTGAGCCGCTCCTCGTAGATATCATCAAGCAGGGATATCTCGAGGTCCGCAGTGGCGAGACTCAGAAGAAGTATGCCGAGTTTGCAGAAGACGTATGGCGCGCGAGCGGAATGGATGATGGGCGGATCGGTCTTGGCATCGCAAATGCCCATCTGCCGGAGCGCAGATCTCGCGCCGTGGACCTCCTGACGGATTACATAGATAAAGAAGAAGCGCCGAGCTTTGCTGTCGTGATGACCCTTCTAGACTTGTTGAGGGAAACCGACTCTCCCTCCGCCTTGGCGCTTGTGGAGCGGTTTAAGGCCTCTGCCGAAGGGCCAGCGTTCCACGTCGCTTGGGCTAGGCTTGCAGTGGATCAGGATGACGCTGTAAGAGCGAAGGATACTCTGGCTGATTCATCATTTCGTTCAAATTTCGTTCGCATTCAAGATCCGGTGACCTTGTATAGGCTCCTCCGCCTAGCGAGGGCTCCTGAGTCCGCGTCGTTTTTGAAGGAATCGCTGGAAGCAGCCTTGGCTGCCGAGAATTTCGCGCAACTACAGGATTTCGCTGAGATATTCCACGAGGAGGGCGAATTTGAGGAATTTGTGATGAGGATCGAGGGCCGCGTCCCTAAGGCTTTTGTAAACGAGGTTCGACAGATCGTTCAGAAGCGTCGTCGTCGGTATCGGAGCTTGCAGCAGGATTACCTTCGATTCAAGCCGAACTAAGTTGCCAACCTAATCTCATCCTTGACGCCCGGTCGAGACAAAATTCGGAAATGGCGTGACCTATACCCCGGCCCCGCAGAGCCGACCACTTCACCCCAAAGCCCGCGCAACGAGCCCTTGGAGAACATGCTGGCTCGTCGGAATCCTAAGGCCGCCTCGACAGTTGACGGCCACCCCGCTCTAGTTGCTCGCCGGCACCGCCATCGGCTGCACGCTCCCGCAATCGGCTCCTTTGTAGGTGGCCGTTGCTTGCGTCGTCATGTTCATGGTTTGGCCATTGGGGCTAGTCATTGTCATTGTCACCGTTGTCTTCGTGGTGTTCGCATCCACAAACGTCGTCTGCACGGTTCCGGTCATGTTCATCTGGCCGGAGCAACTCATCTTCGCGGTCATGCCGCTGGCCGTCAGCGAAACGTCGGTCATCTGGCAATTTCCGCGACCCGGATTGCTGGTGGGGCCTCCGTATTTATCGATCATGGCCTGCGTGACGCAAACCTGCGTGGTGTGCGAACCCATGTTGGGCATATTGCTGGGCATGCCCGCCATATTCATGCTGCTGGTTACCTCCCAAAGGCCCGGCTTGCGGCTCTGCGCCTGAGCGGACAGGGAAGCGATACAAAGCGCCAGTACGGCCCATACATAGGACTTATTCATCGTTGTCTCCTTTTTCGATGCTGTGGGTTAATTGGCTGGAGTCATTGCGGTGTCGCGAGTCGATTGCCACGCGATCTGTTGCCATCGCCCGTCGCGCATTGCGTAGGCCGTGAGAATGAAGATGTTGATCACAATGGGAGCCTCCTGCACGCGGTGGTCGATCGCCTTGACCGCGTACTCGCCATTGATGACCGCCATGCCGCCCACAACACGCGCGTTCAGCTTCACTGGATTCCAGGAAAGATAAACCAGCTGGCCAGAGCGAATTGCATTCAAATAGCTCGCTTTGGTATCCACTTTGCCGCTGGCGTGAACATAGGTCACGTCGTCGGCCATGAGGCGCTCCAGGGCGGCCACGTCGGAATGAACCAGCGCCGTGGTGCGCGCCGCTTCCACAGCGAGCACCTCGCTGCCGGCCCGATTCATATCCGCTTGCGCACTTGCCTTGAGTCCGACGCAAGTTCCGACGATGAATGCGCACACAAGCAAAGACTTTTTCATCGAGTCCGACCTCCCTTGGCAGCCAGCTCCAGCACAGTGTCGGCCACGCGGCTCGCCAGATGGCGCACCACGCTCTCTTCGCTGGCAAAATCGCCTACAACGCAGCGCACGCCCAGCTTTTCGATTCGTTCGACATCCGGCACAATCGGCGCGGCGCCTTCGGCCGCATACCGTTCCCGCGTCTCGGCGGAGAAATGGCCGGCGTTCACCACCGCATAATCGAAAACCGGCACTCGCGTGTGCTCGTAGATGCGTTCAATGTGCTCCGCCGCGGTCAGTCCAAGGCTCTCGTTTGCCTGCGTCATCAGATTGCAGATATAGACGCGCAGGCCGCGCGCTTCCGCCAGTGAACTCGGTATTCCACTCACCAGCAAATTAGTGATCAGCGACGTATACAGTGAGCCGGGTCCGACGGTGATCAAGTCCGCGCGTTCGATCGCTTCCAAGGTCTCCGGCAGCGGAGCAGGATTGGGCGGATCGAGCGTCAGCTCCACGATCCGCCGCTTGCTCGCCGTAATCTTCGTTTCGCCCCGCACCACCGTGCCATCGTCCATCCTTGCCACCAGCGTGGCATTGGCTGTGGTGGCAGGATAGATGCGGCCGCGCGTGGCGAGAATCTTCGACGCCACTTGCACGGCCTGCGCAAAATCGCCCGTGATTTCGGTCAGAGCGGCCACAAACAGGTTGCCGAAGTTGTGCCCCTTCAGGGCATTGCCTGTCTTGAAGCGGTGCGTAAACAGCCGCGACAGCATAGCTTCTTCTTCGCTCAGGGCAACCATGCAGTTGCGCAGGTCGCCGGGGGGAAGCATGTTGAAGTCCTGACGCAGCCGGCCGCTTGATCCGCCGTCGTCGGTCACCGTCACCACGGCGGCCAGGTCGGAGATGGCGCAATTGGGATCGGCGCTTTCCCCGGGCGCCGGCACATGCCGCCGCAGCCCGCGCAACAACGTGGAGAGACCCGTTCCGCCGCCGATCGCCACCACGCGCAGCGATCGAGGAACAGCGGTATCCCGGGGGCCGGTGTCCGGCGACACTTGATCCTCATCATTTGCGAAAGTTGTGGACTTCAAAACAGGCCTACGGAACTTCAGGATAGAGCAATTCGGTAAATCGCGGATCGTCCACCATGCTCTGGAAGTCGTTATCCACTCGCGCCTGCACCCGGTTTTTCGGGTTGAGCTCGATGGCGCGCGCCAGGTTCGAGAGACAGTCGGGCGCATGTCCGGTGATCGCTTCCAGCACTGCCAGGCCGTAAAACGCGTAGTCGGCGTCAGGATGGGTCGTCAGTATGCTGTTGAATTGCTCGCGCGCTTCCTCGTAATAGCCGGTATTCAGTTGCGAGATAGCATAGTCGTAGTGTTCCTCGGGCGTCGGAAACGACAGGCGCGCCTTCTCCAATTGCCGCCGGCAGGTGATGATATAGATGCGGCAGCGGTCCTGGATTTCGGCTGGCGCCTCGGGAAGAATTTTTTCGAGCATCACTAGCGCCTTTTCGAATTTTCCCTGCTGCAGCTGCACCAGGGCCGCCTGGTAATGCTGAAAGACCGGCTCGTTGCCAGTATGGCCCCGACCATCGGATTTCGTCGCCGCCGGCGAACCCTTTTTGCGACCCGGGGCCGCTCCTCGAGCCTCTTGCGTCATGAAGTTACCCGAAGCACACTTTGCTTTCCCCCGTGCACCGTTCCCGGCAGACTGGGAGCCTTCCTTTTACCGATGTTCTACTCAGGCCATGTTTATACGCAGAACAGCGCCATCCGTCAATGGGGGTCAGACGAACTGCTTCTCCATCGTACCCGATCGGTAAGCTTCTCGCTAAGGAGCGAAACCTTTGGTCTTGAGCCGTCGAGGAACATCTCGGCGTTTCGCAAGCTCCTCAGACCTTGCTCTCCGGTTCGCTCGTTCTCTCGTTCTCAGCTTTTCCATAAATCGCGGGATTCAGCGATGGGTCGTTGTACATCTTCAGCTGCCGGTAAAGCTGGAAACGGCGGGTTTTGTCGAGGATTTCTTTCCACAGGACATCGAGACATCCGGCCAGATCTCGACGCTGTTTTTCGAGAATCGCCAGGCGCTCACGGTTGCGTTCACTGTGTCCTGCAGGAGCGTGCGTCCGTTCCGTTTCCTGGCGTGTATGGTAGATCTTCAGCGCCAGGATCGAAAGCCGATCGATGATCTGGCCTGGGGTTTCTGAGTGCAGCGCAGCTTCGGGATTGGGAAGGCCGCGAGCTTCCAGCCAGGTCAACAGCACGCGGTCCAGGTCTTCCACCAGATCGTTGCGCAGCTGATTCGTCTGATCGACGCGACGTTTCACGGCGGCCAGATCTGCATCGCTCGCGCCGGGGGCGCGCGCTTCGTCCTCGATATGCCAGAGATCGAAATTGGCGCGGTGCTGGCGCGCCACCAGGCCCAGCCACCCGCGGCGTATGATCTCCTGCCCAGAAATTCCTCCGTCCACACTGCCGGAGGCGTCGTCAAAATCGACGTCCGGTTCGACATGCCACCTGGCTGTCATTTCGTCCTGCAGAGCTACGATCTCTCGAATCACGATCATTTGTTGGGGCTCGATTCGCGTTCCGCGTTCTTTCACGATCTTTCTTTCCGATCACCGCACTGGGTCCGCGGCGGTTCGATCTATCGTAGACCGCCGCACAGTCTCCGACAAATGCAGCGATCATGGCGCGCAAGGCTCACGGAGGTTGGGCTCGAGCCGTCAGGCAGTGAAGGCGAGGGGTCTCTTGCCATTCCGAGGGATGTGGGAAACTTTTCGCTTGACGAAATACCGACTAGTAGGTATGGTCGTACCAACTGGCAGGTATGTTGTGGCCACCGCAACCCAGTCAACCACCGACTCCCGCACTCGCCTCCTCGATGCCGCCCTTTACGTGATCCGCGCAAAGGGCTATTCCGCCGCCCGCATTGAAGACTTCTGTGAAGTTGCAGGCCTAACCAAAGGCAGCTTTTTCCATCACTTCTCGAGCAAAGAGGAGTTTGCTCTGGCCGCCGCCGAGCATTTTTCCGCTTTCGCCGACAGCGTCTTTTCCGCAGCCCCATACCACTCCCATTCCGATCCCCTCGACCGTCTCCTCGGCTACGTCGACTTCCGTAAAGCCATCCTGCAAGGCGACTTACCGGAGTTTACTTGCCTCCTCGGCACGATGGTCCAGGAAACCTACGAAACGCACCCTGCGATCCGTCAGGTCTGCGACCGCTGCATCGCGTCCCATGCGGCAACCCTCGTGGTCGATATCGAAGCTGCCATGGCCCGGTATGGCGTCCAGGCGGATTGGAGCGCCGCGAGCCTCGCCTACTATACCCAGGCCGTCATTCAGGGCTCGTTTATTCTCGCCAAGGCGCAACGAAGCGCTGAGGTAGCTGTTGCCTGTCTCGACCACTTGCGCCATTACATCGAACTCCTATTCACGTGCCGCCAATCCTCCGAATCTCCCCTCCACCAGAAACCAGCCCAATTTGTCTAGGAGGTCCCGCAGTGCCTTCAACCGTGAATTTCACTCAGGAGCCTGAAACTATTAACTTTCCGGCTACTCATTACGTCTTCCTCGAGCGCGCTGGCCACATTCCCTCGATCGCCCCGCAGGCCTGGAAGACTCTAGAAAACTTCGCCGTCAAGCTCGCTCCGCACAACCAGATCACAGGAGCTGCCGCGCTTTATAGGCCTTCCGCCGGAATCTACCGTGCGGGATTCCTGCTTTCGGCACCGCCCGTCGACCTACCCGAAGGTCTTACCTACGAAAAGATAGCCGGAGGCAAGTACGCGCGCTTCACGCTGACAGGTCCCTTCGATCAACTGCCCGAAGCCACATCGCGCGCTTTTGCCATCGTCGCCGAAGAGAAGATTCCCCTCCGTGACGACTTCAACATCGAGCAATACGTCACAGATCCGCGCATCACCCCGGCGGATCAGAATGTGACCGCAATTCTCTTTCCGACCGTTTGAGGGACGGGAATCACGACGATCGCAGCCACGGAGGCCGACTTATGCGAAAACTTGTGCTCAAAATGTCCATCTCCGTCGACGGATTCGTGAACGGCCCCGGTGGCGAAATCGACTGGATCTTCCGCACCATGGACACCGAAGCGGCACAGTGGACCGTCGACACTCTATGGCAGGCGGGCCTGCACCTGATGGGCAGCCGGACGTATCACGACATGGCTGCCTGGTGGCCGACTTCGACCCAGGTATTTGCGCCGCCGATGAACGAAATCCCGAAAGCGGTCGTGACTACCCGAACCGCAGCCCGGTTCTTTGCCGAACGCGCGACCACGCGCGCGGCCGAGGACGCGGTTCAAGCTCGTCCTGTCGCCGGATGTTTGACCCCAACCCCTGAGGCGGCTCGCTCCTGGTCAGAACCCTCAATTCTCTCGAACGATCTTGCTGCCGAAATCGCTCGCCTCAAGCAGGAGCCAGGTAAGGATATTCTGGCTCACGGTGGTGCGGGCTTTGCGCAGAGTCTTGTCCTGCTCGGCCTGGTCGACGAATTCCGTCTGCTCACACACCCAGTCGCCCTCGGCTGCGGCCGCGCTCTGTTCGTCGGCCTCTCGTACCCGCTCAACCTTCAACTCATCAGCTCAAGCGCGTTTCCTGGCGGTTGCATTGCCCACATCTATCGCCCCTCGCCGGCGTGGACCCTTAGCGCTCGACGACTCTCCAAGGAGGTTTCTCATGTCTGATGCAACCCTACAAATGCCCCCGCCCGCCGACGAAGCCGAAATTCTCGCCCTCGGTGGCGCCTTCACAAAGCTCACTTCGAGAAAAATCCCGAGGGCATTGCCGCTCCTTACGCGCCACACGCAGTGATATCTGATTTGGAGCCGCCGCTCGTGCACGACGGAATCAGTGTCGAACGCAAGCGCAAATGGCTGGAGACCTGGGATTCGCCGATCGAGATGATCGCGCAGGACTTCAAGGTTGTTGTGAAGGACGACCACGCCTATTCCCATGGCTAACGCTTGAGCGAGAGCAAGAAAGCGGTCGACCACCCGGTCAGCTTTTGGATACGCCGACCATGCCCTTCGAGCGCATCGACTGCGCCTGGCGCATCGTCCACGAGCACACATCCGGCCGTTCTACATGAATGGCAGCCTGCGCCCAGCATTCGACTTGCAACCCTAGTCCGACGGTCAGCCGCATGCCGTTTCCTGACTGCAAGAGGGCTGCGATGTGCGGGCGAATACCACGCATTCGTCGCGCCGGGTGAGGGCGCCGTCTGGTGTGGACTCCTTGCGCAGTCTAGATCGCGGAATTTTGGGGCAGGGAACTGCGGCATGCGTGGTGAGCTCGCTGGGAATCGAACCCAGGACCCACGCCTTAAAAGGGCGTTGCTCTACCAACTGAGCTACGAGCTCGTTTTTCGGACGCTTTCTGGGAAGAAGCGTTCGATTGAAGACCGTTGCCATGTCGACCGCTCCCCGATGGTCGCGTCGTCTTGAAGCGTCGGCTTCGGAACGCGGCAACCCAGGAATCGCGATGGCCGCTTTCTCAAAACTATCACAGCAGCACCTCCTGATGGGGCGACCGGCTTTTCATGGTATTGGCCGCTCAGGGACCCTCAAAAGGTTCGAAAATTGCCCTGCGGCGTGCCTCGTTCGTACCCTTCCGTGGTTACTGATTCCCGCCTCCATCTCCAATGGCATGAAAGTGTTAGCAACGCGGCCTTGCAAGTGTTATGTTCATCGATGAGTGCTGCAACTACGATTGCCGGTGAGGATATCCGGCATCCAGCGGCGTAACTGTGTCTTCCGCTTTGCTCGAGCTGCACATTGCCGGCTCTCCGGGGGAATTGGGGATCGTGCAATAGCGGAAGTTGCATGAGCAAAAAATGACGGAACGCAACCCGCAGCCCGACTCGAACGAGCCGCCTGAGGACGTGGCGTCGCTATACTCATGGGCGAATCTGCATGGTGCGAAGTACCGCGACTTTTCGGCGGTGCGGGCGCAGACTCGCGAGAATGCCCGTCAGCGGGTCGAGCAGGCAATCGAAGAAGAACGGCTGAAGGTGCGCCAAACTGAAGCACAGCGCGCCGCCGAAGCAGCACGCGCCGAAGAGGAAAGGCACAGAGTGGAGCCTGTCGCGCAGCAGACCCCCAATCAACCAGTTGGCGGGCAGCCTTTCGCGGGACAGGCGGATCAGCCCCGTGCCCCGCAGCAACCGCAAGCAGCTTGGCAGGCCGCGCGTCTGGATCGGCTTTCTGCCCCGGCTGCTTCATATCCGCCACAGAATCCTGTACCTCCCGCGCCGATGCGCGAGGACAGCTATCCTCCGCCAAGGCTTCCCAGGGGAGGACCGGCCACACGAGAGGAAACCGTTCGCCCAGCATGGCTTACTCCGGGACGCAGCGAAGCTTCCGCTTACGCGCCCCCAACTCCTTCGGACGACACGCTTCAAGGCTCGCGTGATCGCCTTGCCTCACGCTGGTTTGCCTTGCAGGGAATCTTTGAGGGCAGTGCGCCGCCCGCGCAGGCAGCGCCGGCGCCCACAGCGGCGCGCGCTCCTGTGCTGGCAATCTTCTCGCTTGCCGGCGGCGTTGGAAAAACCAGCATCGCCGCCACCCTCGGCCGAGCCCTCTCTGGCCGAGGCGAACGGGTTCTGCTCGTCGATACGGCTGCTTACGGGCTGCTGCCATTTTTCTTTGGCGCCCGCGATCAGCGCCCCGGGTTCCTTCGCACCTTCAGCCCACCGCCCTCGAGTGGCGACGCCCCTATTCAGATGATCACCCTCGATCCCGAGATCATGGGTCCTGAAACCGCCACGCAGGAGGCATTGTCTGCAGAGATTTCAAAGCACGGGCGCGGCTCAGGCCGCGTCATCATCGACCTGCCCACCGCATCGGGATCTGCCGCCCGCCGCGTCATGCGTATTTCACCGCAGGTTCTAGTCCCGCTGATCCCCGACATGAGTTCCGTTGTTAGCGTCTCGTCCATCGACGCGTTCTTTGAGCACAATGGCGGCGCGCCCGCGTCTGCGCTTCCCCACTACGTTCTCAACCAGTTCGATTCCTCGCTGCCTTTGCATCTCGATGTCCGCGAGATTCTCCGTGAGCAGCTCGGCGATCGGCTTCTTCCCTTCGTTCTCCGCCATTCGCCCGCGGTCAGTGAAGCTCTCGCTGAAGGCATGACCATTATGGATTACGCTCCCAACTCCGCGGTGACGGATGATTACTCCAGTCTCGCGGCGTGGGTCAAGAGCCTTTCTGCGCCCGCCACTGCAGCCTTTCGGGGAGTCCGCTGGAGCGAACGATGACCGCCACGGGCCTCTGGCTGGATATCGGGGCAGGGGAGAATCTACTCACCAGAATTCTTCGCCTCGTCTTTCTCCTTATTGCCGGCGTCGTCTTTTTCTTCCTCGCCACCCTGCCGCTCACCTGGCCGCAACAGGCGATTCTGGGCCTCGTGAGCATCGTCGTGGCCCTGGCCGCCGCCCGCTTCTCTGACTCCTACCTCGTCACCCTCACCCTCGTGATGCTGTCGATGTTCTGCACCTTCCGTTACGGGTATTGGCGCATCGAGCAGGTGGTTCGCTACTTCCACGACCCCGCCAGCCATCTCGGTGCGCTGGATGTGTTTTTTATCCTGTGCCTGCTGCTGGCCGAAGTCTATGCATTCGGCATTCTCTTTCTGGGCTACTTTCAAACCATCTGGCCGCTGCGCCGCGCTCCCGTGGCGTTGCCCGACAACCCGGAAGACTGGCCGCACGTCGACGTCCTCATCCCTACCTATAACGAACCTCTTGACGTGGTGCGTTACACCGCACTAGGCGCGTTGAATATGGACTGGCCCGTCGACAAGCTGCATGTCTACATCCTCGACGACGGTCATCGCGAGGAGTTCGCGCAGTTCGCGCACGACGCCGGTATCGGCTACAGAACGCGTCCCGACAACCAGTACGCCAAAGGCGGCAACATCAATGCCGCGCTCAAGACCGTCTCCTCGCCCTTCGTAGCCGTTTTCGATTCGGATCACGTGCCGACCCGCAGCTTTTTGCAAATGACCCTCGGCTGGTTTCTGCGTGACACCAAACTCGCCATGCTGCAAACCCCGCACCACTTCTATTCGCCCGATCCCTTCGAGCGCAATCTCGGGCAGTTTCGCGTGATCCCCAATGAAGGCGAGTTGTTTTACGGCATCGTTCAGGACGGCAACGATTTTTGGAACGCGTCGTTCTTTTGCGGATCATGCGCCGTGCTGCGGCGCTCCGCTCTCGACGAAGTCGGCGGCATTGCTACCGACACTGTCACCGAAGACGCGCACACCTCGCTGCGCTTGCAGATCAAGCGCTGGAATTCGGCCTATGTGAACATTCCCCAAGCCGCAGGTCTCGCCACGGAGCGTCTCTCAGCTCATATCGGCCAGCGCATTCGCTGGGCTCGCGGCATGGTGCAGGTCCTCCGCATCGACAATCCGCTTTTAGCTCCCGGCCTCACTTTTGCCCAGCGCCTTTGCTACTTCAACGCCATGGGCCACTTTCTCTACGCCGTCCCGCGCCTCATCTTTCTCACGGCGCCGCTGATCTATTTGCTTCTGAACCACACCAACATTCCCGGCTTCTGGCTCGCCATCCTGGCCTATGCGCTGCCTCATCTCACGCTCTCCAACGTCACCAATTCGCGCATTCAGGGCGAGCATCGCTACTCCTTCTGGAACGAAATCTACGAAACCGTGCTCGCGCCCTATATTCTGCTGCCAACCATGATGGCCCTTCTCAATCCCAAGCTGGGAAAATTCAATGTCACGGCCAAGGGTGGAGTGGTCAAGCGCACCTTCTTCGATGCGCGCATCGCGCAACCGTTTCTGGTCATGCTCTTTTTCAACATTCTCGGCCTGATTTTCGCCATTCCGCGTTTCTTTGTCTGGGACGTCGATCGCCGCGGCACCGTGCTGATGAATGTCATGTGGTGCCTCTTCAATATCGTCATTCTTGGTGTTTGCATCGCGGTCGCGCGCGAATTACAGCAGCGGCGCACTACGGTTCGCGTCGGCGTCGTCGCTCCGCTCGTCGTCACGTTACCAGGCGGAAAGACCGTCACCGGCGAAACGGTTGACATCTCCAGCGGCGGCGCTGGAATTCGCCTGAGTGAGCCCATCGAGGTCGTCCCTGACGCTCGGGTTCGCCTGGCGTTTCCCGATCAACAGTTGTGCTGCGATCTCCCGGCAGCTGTGGTGTCGCTTCAGGATTCGATCCTGCGCGTGAACTTCAAAGATCTTTCCATCCCCGAGCAGGAGACCCTGACCGTAGCGCTCTTCTCTCGCGCCGACTCATGGCTCAGTTGGAGTGGGGAACGCGAAGGCGACCATGTACTGCGCAGCCTGGCTCATATCTTTCGCGTCTCTGCACACGGGCTCAAGGCGACTTTCCAAACCATCGCTCACGAAAAGAGCGGTCCCCCGAATAATTCTAACCCGCTTTCGATCGCGCGCACGTCGGCGATTCTCATGGCGCTTGCACTCTTCTCCGCTGCTGCGCCAAAGTCGGCTGCCCAACCCATTCGGCCCGGCGCTAGTGATGCCTCGATCGCGGTTAGCCCCGTTGCGTTGCCCACAGGCCAATATCGCGACACCTTCACCCTCGCTGACGCCGGCTCTCCCCAGATCGAGTTCCACAACATCGACTCGACACACAACATCTACTTCACCTTGCCGCAAACCCACGCTGTCCGGACGGCGAAGGTTCACGTCTATTACGCCTTTTCGCCGGGCTTGATTCCGCAACTCAGCCATCTCAAGCTCAGCATCAACGGAACGATGTTCGCCACCATCCAGCCGTTGCCCGGTGCGTCGGGCGGCTCCGACGGCCGCACCGCCGAAGCAGAATTTCCCATTCCACCTGAGCTTTTGGTGCACAGCAACGCGCTCACCATCGAGTTCATCGGGCACTACGCCGCATCCTGCGAAGATCCCGCCAACACCGCGCTGTGGTCCCGCGTCCTGCGCAACAGCTTTATCGAGACCACTGGCGATCTTCTCCCACTCGCCGACGATCTTAAAGAGCTTCCCGCTCCGTTCATCGATCCCGGAGTCATTCGGCCGGCGAGCGTCTCCGTCGTCTTTCCTGCGCAGCCGTCACTCAAAGCCATTCAAGCCGCCGGTATCGTCGCCAGCTACTTCGGGCTGGTCTCAGAGAACCACCCGGTGCGATTTCCCGTGGCCATCGGGGCCATCCCGCAGGGCGACGCCATCGTGATCGTCGAGAATCCCGCGGACATCGCACCGTCCTTGAATCTCTCCGCAGCCACTGGGCCCACTTTGGCCATGCGCACCAACCCCAGTGATCCGTACGGAAAGATTCTTGTCGTTACGGGAACCAGCGCCGACGACGCGATCGTCGCGGCACAGGCTGTAGCGCTCGGCAGCAGCGTGCTGACCGGCCCACAGACAACCGTTGACAACTTCAAGCTGCCCGTGAAGCGCGCTGCCGACGACGCGCCGCGCTGGGCGCGCACCGATCAGACCATTCCTCTCTGGGATTACGCTTCGGCTGAGCAACTCGAGGGCGATGGCACTGCGCCGCTTAGCGTTTACTTCCGGATTCCTCCCGATCTGTATTACGGCACCACATGGAGTCCGGACCGGCCCAACGCCACTTTACGTCTCGCCTATCGCTACAACTCCGTCCCCATCGGTCCAATCTCCAGCATGCAGGTGCGAGTGAACAACGCATTCCTGGGGTCGGTGCCCCTATTTCCGGCAGAGGAAACCTCTCGCACCACGCAAACCGACGTTCCGGTTCCCGTCGTCAATCTCCGGCCGTTCTCCAACTCGCTTTCCTTTGACTTCACCTTTCAGTGGCTCCGCAAGCAGCATTGCGACGACACTACGCCCATCAACATGCAGGGCGCCATTCTCCGCGATTCCTACCTCGACCTGCGCGGCTACCAGCACTGGACGCCCATGCCCAATCTGGAGATCTTCGCCAACGCCGGCTTTCCCTTCACGCGTTTTGCCGATCTGAGCGAAACCACAGTTGTTCTGCCGCCCGTGCCAACGCCGCAGGAAATCGAAGTCTTCCTCACACTCATGGGCCACTTCGGCCGCCAGACTGGCTTTCCCGGCGTGCGCGTCACAGTCAGCGGCACAGACTCCCTTCGCGCCGGCGCACATAGCGACTTTCTCGTCATCGGCGCCGGCGATGACCAGCCCGCCTTTGACAAACTCGGCACGCATCTTCCCGTCTCCGCCAGTAGCGGCCGGGTGCAAGTCCACGACACCCAGGGCTTCTTCGAGCGGATCTTTCACAACACTTGGTGGAAGGCCGGGCGCAGTGGCCGAACCGAGTCAGGCGAGCTAGCCGCCGCAGGCTCTCCCGACGCGCTTATCGAAGGCACCGAGTCGCCCTACGATATCGCCGGAAGCCGGAGCATCGTCGCCATTCATCTCAAGGACGCAGCTGCTTTCGAGCCTTTCCTCGGCAGCTTCTTGCAAGTTCAGCAGTCCAGCGACATTTCCGGCTCCGTCTCCGTCCTGCACGGCTCGCAGTTCCAATCTTTCCGCATCGGCGCCGCGGCATATCACGTCGGCGCGCTCAACTGGCTCACCTCGCTGACGCTCTGGTTTGCGCAGGTTCCCTGGCTGGGTGCGCTCATCGTTGTGGGCATCGCGTTTCTACTTGCCATCTGGACGCGTCAATGGCTTCGCGGCAGAGCTCGAGCCCGCCTCACCTTGCTCGACGAGTAATCTCCCAAGCGTTGTCATCCCCGTGGGGATCGCGTAGAGATCGGAGTCGCGAGCCTGCCCTGGGCGGAGATCGCGTGAGCCACCGTAGTCGAATGGGGATCTGCGGTTGCCTTTCGGGACCGTTACGAAACAATTTTGATCAGGTTAAGATCGTTGCAGTCCCGTTTGCGAATTAGCATAAGCGGGCAAAGTGACCAAAGGCGCGTATCCGGGACGATCCATTGATTTTGGCAAGGAGTGCTGTTTGGTATTTCAGAACCTGTTAGCCTCGCGGACCGTACATCAGATCGGGAGAAGGATTAAGGTGAATACCCGAATCTTCAACACCGTTCTCGCACTATCTGTCGGATCTGGTCCCGTACTCGCGGTTTCACAATCATCTTCATTCCAATTTCTGCAGAAACCTGGATCGTATCCAGTAGGGTTGAAGGTCGTCGATCAGTACGATCGCTCACGCACATTTCCCGCTTCACCCAAGGACCCGCCAAAATCCTCTGTGGGCGAGAACGCACGTCCCCTGCAGACGCTGATTTGGTATCCATCGTTGAAAAGCCCAGGCGAGCCGTTGAAGGTTGGTGATTATGCCGAACTGGCGGACACTGAGATCCATTTCAACGCGCCAGATGAGAAAGAAAATCGGTGGCGATCGCTGTTGAAGACGTCCTTCGATGTCCCGCTGCGGGCAGTGCGCGATGCGACGCCGGCAAAAGGGCATTATCCCGTTCTTATCTATGCTCCCAGCGATTCTTCCGTTTCATGGGAGAACGCCGATCTGTGCGAGTATCTCGCCAGTCATGGCTATGTCGTTCTTGCGAGCTCGTCTATAGGGGTCTCGACGCGCGATATGACGGATGATCTAGGCGGGATCAATGCCCAGACTCGCGACATCTCTTTTCTTATCACGTACGCCAGGTCGCTTCTCGACACGGATCTATCTGAAGTTGCCGTGGTGGCCTGGAGCTGGGGTGGAACTTCGAGCCTGTTTGCCTCAGCACGAGACCCTCGCATCGACGCCCTGGTGGAGATGGACGGCAGCATGCGCTATTACCCCGGCCTCGTGAAAAGAGCGGGGGACGTCCATCCGGGGCGAATGACCATACCGCTTCTTTGCTTTACTCGAAATGTGAGTCTTGAAGATTTGGAAAATGACGACGTTCCTCCCGCAGACAAAATTGGTCCGAACGTCCTCAACGCCTGGATACATGGTGATCTCCTCACTGTGAATATGCTGGGCATGGCACACCCGGAGTTCAGTTCCATGTTCCAACGCAGGGAGTGCGCACAACGTTTTGCTGAGAACCAGGTAGCCGACTACGGACGGGAGGACGCCAACACGAGTTATGCCTGGGTTGCCCTTTATACTCTGAACTTTCTGGATGCCCACCTCAAACACGATGCTTCTGCGAAGGCATTTCTGGAAAAGACCCCTGCTGAAAACGGCGTTCCGAAGCACTTCATGGGCATCAAGTTTAGTCCTGCCCAGAGACCAACTAATGCGAACAGCAAGTAATCTCGGTCACGAAGTGTGCGAGCATTGGCCTTCGTTAAGCGGGCATCGAGAGGCCCTTTCTGAATGATACCGGCTACCAACAAAAACTGCGGGCTACCGGCTCTGGCCTACAAGCTGGCCCACTTTTCCTCTTCACATCGCTCTTTGCCGCCTCACAATAAAGCTACAATCAAACTGCGTTGACGGTCGGATGTCGGAGGAGTTTGCTTCTTGCTGCAGGGTAAACCTGGCTTGGGTGCATCGGGGCCGGCGGTTCGCTGCTGCTCCGCCGGCAATTCAGCAACCTATAGGAATAGGAATATGGCGCGAACCACGGCGCTGGCGCTTTTGGCAACTGCCTCGCTGATCCCGATGGCGCAGGCTCAGACAACCTATCACGTGGGCGTGACCAGCCGGACCTTCCTCGGCGGCGACGCTACATATGACTGGCGCGGGGCGAAGACGCATGCCCTGCTGACGACGATCTGGTATCCGGCAGATGCGCAGGCGAGCGAGACGCAGCAGTGGGTGGGGGATGCCGAGCATGCGTTTGCGACGGCGGGACGGGCGGATCGGGATGCGCAGCTGGCGGTGGCGCCGGCGAAGTTTCCGTTGATTCTGCTCTCGCACTGGACGGGCGGATCGGCATTGATGATGGCGTGGCTGGGTACGGAGCTGGCGAAGAGCGGATACATCGCCGCGGCGGTGAATCATCCGGGGAACAACGCTCTGGAAGATTACACGGTGCAGGGGTTCACGCTGGGGTGGGAGCGTGCGGTGGATGTGAGCCGGGTGCTGGATGGGATGCTGGCGGACTCGAGGTTTGGACCAAGGATCGATCCTCAGCGTGTGGGGGCGGCGGGATTTTCCTTGGGCGGCTACACCATGATGGTGCTGGCCGGGGCGGTGGCATCGCCAATCGACCTGCAACAGCTTGAGCAGCAGTGCAGCTCTGAAAAGCTTTGGGACCTGCTGTGCTATTCGCCCCCGGAGTTTCCAGGGTTGACGCAGAAGGCGATCGCGCTGTCCAGCACGGATTCCACGTATCGCGCGGCATTGCGGAAGTCGGCGGACTCGCACTGCGACTCGCGGATTCGGGCAGTTTTTGCCATTGCGCCTGCCTACATTCGGCTGACACGGCAGAGCCTTGGCGAGATTTCAGTGCCAGTGGAAATTGTGGCGGGCGCCGGCGACCCGATCCTTCCTCCGGCGTCGAACGCCGAGATTCTCGCGCATAGCATTCCCAGGGCGAAGCTCACGATTTATCCCGGCGGCGTGGCTCATTACACATTTCTGGACACGTGTACGGCGGGCGGCAAAAGCCAGAACCCCGGGCTGTGCGTCGACGCGCCGGGAGTGGACCGAGACGCGGTTCACGCGGAGGCGGCTGGTGCGGCAGTGGCGTTCTTCGATGAGCATTTGAAGCGATGAGGGGCGGCTGCGGGGAGAGGGTCGAATGGGCAGAGTTAAGACTGTGCTTTTCCAAAATGGCTCAGGCCCGGCACTGAGGGCATTGTGGGGGAGCGAAGACCGAAGTGAAGAGGAGAAGTGTGGCAGTTTGTGGTGGAGCTAGGAGCTACAAACCGAGACGATGAACAGCCCCCTTCCATCCCGCCGGAGAATCCTCCTTCTCTTCCTGGCCCTTTTTCTCTTTTCTGCTCCTGGCTGCCGCAACGACTCGTGGCCGCTCTGGCAAGCCTTCTCGGCGCGTTTCATCGATCGCGCAAGCGGCCGTGTCTTCTCGGGGTCCCCACGGACAGGTCTTCGTTCGTGGGGTGACTTGTCGGGATCCCCGCGGACGGGTCCATCACCCGACGGCGATCGACACACCACATCCGAAGCCCAGGCCTACGCACTTTTCTTCGCTCTCGCCGCCAGCGACCGTCCCACCTTCGATCGCGTCCTTGCATGGACCCAGACAAATCTCGCTTCCGGCGATCTCGCTAGCCACCTTCCCGCTTGGCTCTGGGGCAAAGACAAAGACGGCCAATGGAAGATCCTCGATTCCGATTCCGCGTCGGACGCCGACATTTGGCTCGCTTATTCGCTCATCGAGGCCGGCCGTCTTTGGCATATTCCTGCCGACTTTGATCTTGGCCGGTCGATGCTCGCGCTCATCGCCAAGAGCGAAGTGGCCAACCTGCCCGGTTTCGGTCCCATGCTGCTTCCCGGTTATTCCGGCTTTCAGCACGGCAACGCGACCACACTCAACCCCAGCTACTTGCCGGTGTTTCTTTTCGAGCGATTCGCCACCGTCGATCCCTCCGGCCCATGGAGCGCCATCGCTGAAAACATTCCGCGCCTTCTGCAGCAAAGCGCCCGTCACGGCTTTGTGATGGACTGGGTTGAGTACGTTCCCGGCGATGGCTTTCATCCGGTTGCCGATCCCGCCACGACCGGGCCCGGCTCCGCCAACGCGCCCGCCCCAGTGGGCAGCTATGATGCCATTCGCGTCTACCTCTGGGCCGGGATAACCAGTCCTCAGGACCCACGGTACGTGACCATCCTCAATTCGATCCTCGCGATGGGCGAATATCTCGCCACACACAGCGCCCCGCCAGAGAAGGTCAGTGATCAGGGAATCCCTTCCGATCAGCCCGGCCCCATCGGCTTCTCCGCGGCAGTCATTCCTTACCTGCGAGCGCTCTCCGACTCCTCCAAAGCAGCCTCAATCCAAACCATTCGCTTAAGCTCGCATCGCAATCCCGTCACTGGCCTCTACGGAAATAGCTCCACGTACTACGATCAATGTCTCGCCCTATTTTCGACCGGTTTTTCCACCGGCAAATTCAGCTTATGGCAGGGAGGCGAACTGATCGTGCAGGCGAACTGAACGTAAAATAGAATTGCGGATGAAGGTGGCGAGTAGAGCTGGCAATGCGTGTCTGCTCGTAGCGAGCTGCCTATTGCTCGCTCCTCTGCCAGTCCGCGCTCAAAAAACTTCAGCAGCCAACTCCGCCGAAGCTGTACGCGCCAATCTCGCCGAAAAAGCCCGCGCCCTCGAGTCGCGCGGTCGGCCCGACATGGCCATCCAGCTCTGGCAGCAGATTCTTCTCTCTGCTCCCGGCGATACTGACGCCCTGGCCGGCCTCGCCAAAGACTACAGGCTCATCGGTTCGACCGACTTATCAAATCAGGCCCTCGATCGCCTGCGTAAAATCAATCCTCGCGATCCCAACATCGCGCGCATCGAATCCCTCCCCAGCACCGCCGCCGAAAGTGACGCGCTCAGCCACGCAGGCAAGCTCACTCGCGAAGGCCGTAACGACGAGGCGATGCGTATCTATCGCCAGCTTTACGGCGACAAGCCGCCCAATGGTGACATCGCGCTGGCCTACTATCAGACGCTTTACGGAACCTCATCGGGAAAGCCCGCGGCCGTCGCTGGCCTGCGCGAGCTCGCGGCGCAAAACGCTGGTGACCCCCGCTATGCCGTCGCACTGGGAACGTTGCTTACCTACGATGCTCGCAGCCGAGCAGGAGGTATCCGCATCCTTCAGGCCCACCCTCACGAACCCTCCGCGCAGGCCGCTCTTCGTCAGGCGCTCGTATGGAACTCTGCCAACCCTGAAACCGCGAGCCAGCTCCGTCAATATCTTCAAGCGCATCCTGAGGACACCGAACTCGCCGGACATCTCAAAGAAAACGAGGAGAAACTAGCGCAGATGAACTCCGGCATTGCGCGCAACCCTGCCGAGCGCGCGGCCTTTGCCGCGCTGAACGCGCAGAAAATTGACGATGCCGAAAAGCGCTTCGCCGAACTGCTCGAATCGGAACCCGATAACGGCCGCGTGGAGGCGGGAGCGGGTTTCCTGCGCATGCAGCAAAAGAACTTCGCCGACGCCATCAACTATTTCGCTCTAGCCGAGCAGCACGGCTACAAGACAAAGACCGTCGACGATGCTCTTGAATCGTCGCGATTCTATCTCGCACTCAGCCAGGCAACCGAGGCGCTCAACGCCAATCACCTTGACGTCGCGCAAAGCAAATTCCGTGCTGCGCTCGACATGAACCCGCGCAACACAGACGCGCTGAATGGCTTGGCCGGGGTCTACGTCCGTCAGCAGCAGTACCTCGCTGCCGCCGGCGTCTATGAAGAGCTGGTCAAGCTTCAGCCGGCCTCCGTCGACGGCTGGCGGGGACTTTTTCTCGCCCTTGCGCGCTCGGATCAAAACGAAAAAGCCCTCACCCTCACCACGCATCTTCCTCCGCCGGTCGCTGCCGCTCTCAACAAAGATCCCGACTACCTGCGCACTCTCGCTGCCATCTATCAGTCGAGAGGCCGCGATGCCGACGCCCAGCGTGTCCTTGCGATCGCATTGGATCTGCCATTTCCCAGCAACGGCTCAACGCTCGAAGCTGGCACGAAGATGCAATACGCCGGTATTCTGATGGAAGCGAAACGCTATCCACAGGCTCTCGCGCTCTACACTCAACTCGTGGCCGGCGATCCCACAAACAGTTCTGCATGGATGGGCTTGATCAGCGCGTATCACGACCTGGGCCAGGACATTCAGGCGATCGCCGCCATCGAAAAGATCCCGCCCGCAACGTATGAAACCGCGCTTGCCGATTCCAGCTTTCTCTTGCTGCTTGGCGCGATCTACCAAAATGCCAACCAGTTCGATGTCGCACAAGGCATGCTCGAGCGCGCGGAGAAAATCGCCATCTCCTCCGGTGCGCCACCGTCTGTTTCTCTTCAACTCCAGCTTGCCGGCATCGATCTGCTCCGCAACTTAACCGATCAGGCCTACGCAATCTACCGCCAGCTAGTCGTAGATCATCCTGACAACGCCGACGCGTGGAAGGGCGTCGTCGCTTCGCTCGCCGCTGCCAATCGCAACGGACCCGCTCGCCAGGAAATCAGCCAGATCCCCGCAGCCGTACGCACGCAACTCGACTCAGATATCGGATTCATTCAGATCGAAGCGGGCGTTTACTCCGCCGCCGGCGACACCGCCCGCGCTTCGCAATTCATGAGCCGCGTCCTAGCCTATTACGCCAAGGTCAAGCAGCCTGTGCCCTCCGCCGTCGATATTGAAAACGCATGGTTTCTTTACAACGCCGGCAACGACCGTGCGCTCTATCCCGCGCTCATGCGCATCGGCGGCCGCACTGATCTGACCATCGCGCAGCGCGAAGCAGTCGAAGACATCTGGGCTAATTGGAGCGTACGCCGCTCCGCCGCGGCCATCGAAAACAGCGACGCTGGCCGTGCCATCGACATTCTCGATGCCGCGTCGCTGGCATTTCCCAATAACCTCAACGTCCGCAAGGCCGTCGCGGGGGGCTACGCACGCGTAGGCCGCGCCAAGGAAGCTCTCGCCCTCTACAAAACCATACCCATGCAGGACGCCTCGGCCGGCGACTTCGATGGAGCCATCGGCGCGGCCCTCGAAGCCAACGACAGGTCGCAGGCTGAGGAATGGCTGCGCCAGGCTCTCGATCGCTTCCCGCGCGATCCAGCAATTCTTTCGGCCGCCGCTCGCTATGAGCAGGCTCGCGGTGACAACGAGCGCGCCGCCGAATACTATCGCGCCTCGCTCGCAGCCATGCCGCCGGTTACGCCCGCCGATCGCCTGGCCCACGCGCTGGTTTACCCCGAGCAGGGCACCAGGCCTCGGCGTGCCGTCACTGCCGCAGACCTGCAGCGCTTGCTCGATCCTGCCAACGAGCCGTTCGCTAAGACTGCGACCGTTCCTCCGGTGCCCGCCTACGGTCCCGACCCTTACCAAGGCCCGGCACCTGTAGCCACTCCCGAGGGGCAGCTTCCGGCGAAGCCTCTTCCGTCACCTCAGCCCGCGCCGCTAACTCGCCCCGCCGTCAATTTCGTTCCGCAATCGCTCCATCCGCTGCTAAGAGGTAATGGTCCGAAGGGTACGGGCTTTAGCCCGTATATCGGCACAACAAGAAGGTTTAGGGCTTTAGCCCCTAAGGAAACCTTTCCAGACCTTTGCGCTCCCCACCTCGTCTTTGCCTCTCTCAACATTGCGCGTCCCGCGCCACACACTCACTCCGCGCTGCAATCCGCTCCCGCGTCGGGCGTCGAGCCCGACATCATTCTGAATCCTCCCCACTCCCTCGTGTCCGACGCATGGAAGGGTCTCATCTTCTCGCTTATCGCAGGCAACCGCAACGCCGAAGCGCTTGCCGAGCTTTCCAAAATTCCGCCTGATGTGCGCCTCCAGCTTGAGGCCGACATCGAGTGGGTGCAGGGCGTCGCCAGCCTCTATGTCGCAGTGGGCGATGCGCCGCACGCCAGCGAGTACCTCAAGCGCGTCGACAACTTCTATCTTCTCCACCGTGCCCAACTTCCCGTCGCTGTTGAAATCCAGCACGCGTGGCTGCTCTATAACATTCACAACGACGCCGCGCTCTATCCCGTCATCGAGCGCCTCGACACGCGCGCCGATCTCACTCCCGCCGATCACCAGCAGGTCAGTGCGCTCTGGATCAATTGGGCCATTCGCCGCGCCACCGACGATCTCGATTCCGGTCAGGCTCAACTCGGGGTCCAGATCCTCCAGGCCGCAGCACTCCAATACGCCGACAGTATGCTGGTTCGTCGTGCTCTCGCCGGAGCCTATGTTCGCGCCGGCCAGCCCCAGCAGGCTCTCGCCGTCTACAAGACCGTTCCCCTCGACTCCGCCACGCCGGGCGACTTCGAAGGGGCCATCGGCGCGGCCATCGCAGCCGGCGACATGGCGCAGGCAGAATCCTGGCTGCGCGTCGCTCTTGCGCGCTACCCCGGCGATCCGCAAGTCCTCGCGCTCGCCGCGCACTTTGAGCAGGCTCGCGGCAACAATCAGCGAGCCAGCGAATTCTGGCGCGACGCACTCTCCGCCATGCCTCCCGGCTCTGACACGAAGACTCTCAACAGCACTCTCCCACCTTCCACCGGTCTCTATTCCGCGCCCGCCACCGACCTTCACCGTCTTCTAAATCCGAATCTTGACTCGCACTTTAACTCTGGCCCCACACCTCAGCAGCTCGCGCCCCTGCCGTCATTCAATTCGCGACTCTCGTCATCAAAAGCGCAGCCTGATCTCGCCCAGCACACGCTGCCCTCGAATCACCCTCTTCCACTACCGTCTCCGGGGCAGGAAACCGAATCCTCCGCTCCCGCGCTGATCGAGCAGAGCAACATGGTGCCGGCGTTCGTTCCACCGAGCGCGCCCGATGTCTATACCGGCCTCGCCTCTTCCAGCTCCGACTCCAGCCTCGAGATGCCCGACACTTCTACGCCTGCGGTCACTGCCGTGCTCGCTCCAGCGCCGCTCACCAGTTTGCCTGCTCCGTCGCAGCCCCTGAACGTTGCCCCACCATTACTCGCGATTCAAATACCTGTGGCCCAGCCGCCCGCGCAGCAGGTCGCGGAGCCTGCATCAACCGCCGCACAGAGCACGCCAAGCGTCACCGATGCGGTGATCGGCGCCTACTCGGCGCCGCGATCCACTTCATCGCAGCCGTCGACTGCTGCACCCGCCGCGCCCAAGCCCAGCCCAGCAACGACGCGCACGCAACCTCGCAAGAAGCCCGTCGCGACGCCAGGCGCGCAATCCGCGGGACAGCAAGCCGAGCAGACCCTCGGCAATGCGCGAATCACGGCGAACGCACCGCTGGAACATCCGGCGCCCACCTCCGCAACCGAAACGTCACAAGCCTCGACCGAAACTCCCGCGCAGTCCGCCCCCAGCCTTTCCGACGAAGAACTCGCGCAGCGCAATTTGCCGCCGCTTCGCGGTCCGTGGGCACGCATCATGCGCTCGGCAAATCCTCCCAGCCCGCGCGAGCAGGCAGAGGAGCAACTTCGCGTTATCGAAGCAAGCTACAGCGGCTGGCTCGGTGGCACATCCACGATCAACTATCGCAGCGGAGCGCCCGGCTACAACCAGCTCGCTGCTTTCGAAGCGCCGTTCGAAGCCTCCACGCCGCTCGGCTCGAACGCGCGCCTTGTCGCCGTCGCCAAGCCCGTCTTTCTCGACTCCGGCGCCGCCGGCGGCTCAGCCACGCTCGCCGTCCTCGAGTCCACCGCGTCGGGAACTTCGCTCGTCGCCATTCCGGAGCCTATCGGTACGCTGACCATGGCCAACACCGCGCCACCAGCGCAGCAAAACGCCGCCGGCTTCGGCGGCGAATTGCAACTCATCTTTCCGCATCTCGCCATCGCCGGCGGCTACACGCCCTCGAGCTTTCTCGTCTCTACTTTCACAGGCCGGTTCCAATGGCGTCCTTCCAACGGCCCGCTCACATTAAGTCTCGCGCGCGATTCGGTCAAAGACTCGCAGCTCTCCTACGCCGGTCTCCGCGATCCCGCCGGGAACACCCTCACAACGCTCGGTCAAATTTGGGGTGGAGTCGTCGCCAATCAAGCGCAGGTCCAATTCGGCCGGGGCGACGCGCAGTCCGGCCTCTACTTTTCTGCCGGCGGCCAATTCCTCACCGGCTACAACGTCGAAAGCAACACCCGCATCGACGGCACGGCTGGCGCTTACTGGCATGCCCTCACTTCACCCGAGTACGGCGATCTCACCGTCGGCGCCAACATTTTTGCCATGCACTACGCCAACAACCAGAACGCCTTTACGCTCGGCATGGGTGGCTATTTCAGCCCTCAGGCTTACTTTCTAGCGAATGTTCCTTTTAATTGGGTCGGGCACTGGGATACGCGCTGGCACTACGCCATCACTGGCGCTTTCGGTATCCAGGCCTTCCAGCAGAACTCCACACCGCTGTGGCCGCTTGCCGCGCAAAAGGCGCTCGAGGTCAGCCAGGGCAACCCCATGCTGCCGAGCCTCACGAGTGTCGGCCCCAACTACGATCTCAAAAGCGAAGTCGCCTACCACCTAGGCCCGCATTGGTTTGCCGGCGCCAACGTTGCCGCCAACAACACACGCAATTACAACTTCTTTGCGGTGGGTTTTTTCCTCCGTTACACCTTCCGCGAGCAGCCTTCCGCAGCCGCGGCCCCAACTGGTCTGTTTCCCACCGACGGTATGCGTCCTTTTACCGTTCCATAACTTTGCGATCTACGACTGGACGAACCGGCCCTCAGTGCCACCATCCCCCGCCACCGTGATCTCCACCGTGATCTCTTCCACCATCATGTCCTCCATGGCGGTGAGGCTGCGGTGGTGGCGGTGTCCCCTGTTGCTGCTGCTGAGAACCATCGAGCGCCTGGCTGATCTCGCTAAACATGTTGTTCACCGAATTGGCGGTGCCTTGTACGCCTGAAATGCACGCCAGCGCAATCAACGACACCAGCATTGCGTATTCCGCCAGATCCTGACCGCTTTCGCAGCGGCTCAGGCGCCGGAACTTCGCGTAGAGCGTTTCAAGAGTCTTGATCATCGGATTCCTCAGGCCCATTCACACTTCGGCTGAACTGCGCGACCCGGGACTCAAGCCCTCACAGGATCACGCGAAACACGCGCAGAATTTGCTGGAAGTTGCTCCGACTGAGGAAAGTTGCTCCGCTCGCCACAGGCGCCCGGGCAATCAGAAAACCGGGAAGGACTCTTTATTCAGGTCCTGCCCCCCGCTGGTATCGGGCTCTTGCAATTCCTTATGAAGCGCTCGCACTGAGCCGAATGTCTCTCACCAGCCGGTGGGATCAGATGACCCATCCGGGTAATCCTTCATGCGGCATCTTGCGTGCCATTCTCTGAAAAATTATCGTCTCCGTAGAATCAATGGCTTACGCGACGCGACCCATTGCGCGGCATTCCCGGCTGTCCTCTGCCGTACACACTCGGCTTGCGTCCGCTCAATCCGTTTACATTACCTTCCAAGCTCAAGGGCCTGCGGTCACCAGGTCTTCCCAGCTAGGAACGTCAGATTAAATAATCGAATTATATGCCTTGACAACATTAATAAACTTAACTATTGTCGTTCATGTAATTGAGATTTATGAACACGTCATGCCTGACCAGCCCAAACCCGCCCCCGATTGGCAAGAGCTGCTTCGCATCGCCCAGGGTAGTCCGCTGGTCGTTGAGCGCGTACGCATCCCAGAGAAGCAGATCGCGATTGAAGGACAGTTCACCCTCCCCCAGCTCGCCCAGCTCAGTCTCGAAGACCAGGTCTTCGTGGTCGCGTTTCTCCGTTCCCACGGCTCAATCAAGGAAATGGAACAGACCTTCGGCGTGAGCTATCCCACGATCAAAGCGAGGCTTAACCGCATCTCGAACCAGCTCGAGTTCGTCGAGACCAACCCCTCCCCCTCGCGCACCGAGGTCCTCAACCGCCTCTCGAGCGGGGAACTGACCCCCGCCGAAGCCATTCGTGCCTTGGAGGCCCTGAAATGACTCCTAACATTGCCATTGTTCAAGTAGAAACTCCGCACTGGCGCTCGATTTCGCTCTGGATCCCGCTTTTTCTCCTGTGGATCCCCGCGATCCTCTTGTCGCCCCTCATCTTCCTCGTCGTCTTCGGCCTCGCCATGGCAGGCAAGGTCAGCCCCTGGCGCGCCTTTCGCGTGCTCTGGGATCTCGTGTGCGCTCTGCCGGGTACGCACGTCCGGGTCACCGCCGACGATGCCAAGGTTCGTGTCCAGATCCTCTAACCAACTCATTTTGGGAGAATTGCCATGAATGAAAACCGCCGTCAAATCCTCGATATGCTGGCCGCCGGAAAGCTCACCACCGACGAGGCCGAGCGCCTGCTCGCTGCTCTCGAGCCAGCTGCAACCACAACCGAGTTCAACGCGCGGATTCCCGGCGCGGGTGGGTCGACCGTCAAAACCAGCGCCAAGTATCTCCGCGTCCTTGTCGAAGCCGACGAGTCCATGACGGGGATGAAGGGCCCTACCACGGTCAACGTGCGCGTGCCCGTGCAGTTGCTGCGCGCCGGCGTGCGGCTGGCGAGCCTGATCCCCGCCCAGGCCCATGAGCAGTTTGACCAAGCCATGAGCCGCCACGGCGTTCCGCTCACGTTGTCGCAGATCAAGCCCGAGAACCTTGAAGAGCTCATCGACCATCTCGAAGACCTGACCGTGGACGTCGATGGAAAAGATGGGAACGCGACCAGGGTGAAGGTGTTTTGTGAGTGAAGCAGCTACTAGCTTCTAGCTCCTAGCTAACACAGCGCGTGAGGGGGAAAATACCCCCTTGTAAGGGGAGATTTGAAAAGTGCAAAGTTGGACACCACAAAAATTCGAGTTGTCTTATAAGGGAATAAAAGCGGCGAAAACGCTCCGCCAGAGCGGGAGATTTTGGCTGAAATTATTTTTCGACGAAGAAGCTCCGCTTTGATGGGGACGAAACGATACAGAAATGCACTCTTGAAAACGATCAAACGGCCCCAAACGGGCTCAAAGTTGGACGCAAATTGGCGCGTTTTGGCAGGGAAAGACAGGGGTCGGGTTTCAGGGATCAGGGGTCAGAAAGACATGTCCCGCGGCAAGGACGATGCTGGGCCATTCGCCGTGAGCGTTTTGGAAAGCAACCCCTGTTTTCGAGCGAGCCTGTCGTGCTCACATCATCGTGCTTACGAATGCCGCGGCCGCACCAAACCCAGCGGCAAAGGCGCTCCAGATCGCCGCGTTCTTGTTCAGCCTCGATACCTTGGTCAGAACGGCGTATAGGCTATAAATGTCCGCTTCGGTATTGAGTATGTGCTGGGAGGGGGCATCGTCTATTGAGGCCGCGATTTCGGGCGGTGTCTCCATTGTAGGCACGCTGGAACGGTACCAGAAGTAGGCTGCCGCAAAAGCGCAGCCGGCAGTCAGGGAGGAAGTAAGCAGGAATATCGTTCGAGTGGGCGTCATTTAATGCTGCTCCTTCCGGCCCTGTACGCTTGTAGCCGGCTCGTGCTGATGTTGTGAGTCGAGTATAAGCGGATGTTGTCCCATAGCACGATCTGCTTTTTAACGTGCGCGATCGCGCGCACGTCTCCGTCCTGCGATACGACAAAGCCCACGCTATCCGGGTAGGCTGCGCAATGTCGCACCATGGAGCGATGCCGGGTTCCGAAATGATTCATGTCTATCTCCTTCAGGTTCCTAGCCGTTGCGGCGCTGGCTCCAAAAATCGGTGCCGGATCCTTCTTCGAGGTTATTTCGACGCCAAAACCCTGAAGAGTGAGGTCGCTCTTCAACCAGACAAGTCCGTCCACGCGTGAGAGTGAACTCAAGAAGCGAACGCATCCGGTAATCTCATTATTGGTATCCTCCAGCTCTGAGGCAGT
>JBEKPO010000058.1:0-27847 GCA_049520675.1 Occallatibacter sp.
AGCACCGACAGACCCCTCTTCAGCTTGGCGTGGACAATGGCTTCGGCCCGTTCCAGAGCGCGGCCTGCACTGGCGATGGTTTCGTCGGTGGCTTGGCCCGCCGATGCGCGGAACTCCTGCAAGCCTGCCGTTACCACCTCGGCCAGATGCGACTTCTTGCTGCGATCGGCGATCTTGATGGCTTCTTCAAGCTTGTTGTCCTTCAAGGCGCCGGCCACTTTGGGCGCAAACTCGCGCGACTGCTTGCGGGCGGCAGAGAAATAGAGATAGCGGTCGATCATCACGGCCAGGGACCAGACCGACTCGATGAACAGGACGATGGCCACGGTGCGCGCCATCCATGCCATGTGAGCCCAGAGTTGCAAGGGGCTAAAGCCAACGGTCTGACCTTCTTCCTGGAACATTGCCAGACTATTGACCGCGTGCGATGCGAAATGTGCCAGTTGAGCGAGAATCACTGAATCGTTCCTCCTAAGGAGATTCTTTTAGACTGAGTCGAACCCGCGCGGCGGGCGGTTACATGGAATGCGAACCTTTCGGAAAACGCATTCACGCCAAAAGTAAAACTCCCTGCCCATGCAGCGGCAGGGAGCCGAAGATTGCATCACCCACCCAGGGTGAAGACGACATTAACGGTGGTATCTACCTCAACCGGCTCGTTGTTGAGCAAGTAGGGTCGGTAGCGCCATTGCCTCACGGCGTCCATGGCTGACTGTTGCAGCATGGCGGGACCGCTGACCACGTGGAGGTTCTCAATCGTGCCGGTTTTGGAAATGGTGGCTTGCAGCACTACAGTTCCGGATACGCGTGCGGCCTTGGCAATCGGCGGATAAACCGGGGTTGTCTTCTGAATGAGCAAACCGGCCGAAACGCCGGCCGAGATATTGACCTTCTTGGGGGCTGCGGCCTGCACCTTGGGCGCGTTTCCGCTGCCGAACATGCTGCCCATCACGCCATTGCCGCTGCCGCCCATGCCTTCCATTCCGGCCACGCCGAAGTTGGAGGGAGGCGCCTCTTTTTCAGTCACCATCTGAATGTTGTGCGGGATCTTCGTGGGAGCTGTGAGCTGGTTGTTCATCAACTCGGACTGCACGTGGACCACGTGAATCTCGGGCGGAGGCGGTGGAGGCGGCGGAGGCGGTGGCGGCGGAGGAGCCGTCAGTACAGTCGCCATCAGCGCTGTCGGCAACGCCTCAGGGTAGATCAGAGGAATGAGGATCAACAAAATGAGAATCGCCCCGTTGATCCCGCCGGTGACCAACATCCATCGGCCGCTCTTGGTCTTGATCCTTTTCGCTGATTCGAATGTGGAGTCTTCAAACATGGCAACCTCGGCAATCGAGTTTGGTTACTTCTATTTTAGACACCGCGTGAAACACAAATGTTCCCGCCAGTAAAATACCCCTTTACAGAAGCGTGACAACACTATCAGAGACGGTATGCCTCCTGCAATGAATGCTGCGAAATTGGTGCAATTCCGGGAGCGCCTTCGTACCTCTTTCGGGATGTCGGATGCCGTCTGCGGCGCGCCGGTAAAGGCCGCACGGCCATCATAAACCCGAATCGCCCCATTGGACGTGGATGAATCGAGGCTAATCAGACTTTCCATGGGCCGTTTCCTACGCCTTAGACCTATGCCCCAGACCTATGCTTTCGACCGGCGAGCTGCGGGCAAGGCCACGGCTTTGCCCTTGCCGGCGCGCCATTGTTGCCATGCCACCAACATGGGTGCCGCTACGGCAATAGATGAATAGGTGCCAATCAGAATCCCAATCACCAGAGCAAACGAGAATCCGTTCAAAACCTGACCGCCAAAGACAAACAGCGAAAGCACGGTCAGAAACGTGAGGCCCGAAGTAAGCACGGTCCGGCTCAGCGTCTGATTGATGCTGCGATTCACCAGATCGGGCAACGGCTCGCGCCGGCTGAGACGCAAGTTCTCGCGGATGCGGTCGAAAACCACGATGGTGTCGTTCATCGAGTAACCGACCAATGTCAGAATTGCGGCGATCACGGTGAGGCTGATTTCGCGGCCGGTCAGGGCAAATGCGCCCACGGTGATGAGCGTGTCGTGGAAGCAGGCAACAACCGCTGCTACGCCATAAATGAGCTGAAACCGGAACCAGAGGTAGACCAGCATACCGGCCATGGAGAGCAGCACCGCCTTGGTGGCCTGCTGTTCCAGTTGCTTGCCTACGGTAGCACCGACCGCGCCAACCCCAACGCCGGTGTCGCTAAAAGGATTGTTGTAATGGGCGTGAAGCGCATCGACGACCTGCTGGCGGCCGGCGTCGAGTGAGTTCTCGTTGGCTGCCTCAGGCAGGCTGATCAGGACTTCGTTCTGGCCCGGTTCGCCGTAGGTCTGGATGCGCGAGTCCTTGATGCCGGCTGCATCGATGGCCTTGCGGATGGCGTCGATGTCGGGGCGGTTGGCAAATTGAACCTGCACTTCGGTACCGCCGCGAAAGTCAATGCTTAGCGGTATTGGCGTGCCGGTGTGCGTCCAATACCAGCTCATTTTGATGATGCCGGCCACGCTAAAAATCATGGAAAAGGCAAGGAAGTACCACTTCCATCCCAGCCAGTTCACGTTGACGCCGCGAAAGAATTCCACTGTCTCTCTTCCCTTCCCCTGAGCCTTCAGCTCCTGATCCCCGTTCTCTATTCTCTGTTAAATCGAAACCATCTCCCCGGGTTTCAGGTTGTTCAAGTGTGCCTCAAAGATGACGCGCGAGACATAGACTGCAGTGAACAGGTTTGCCAGCAGACCAAATGTAAGAGTTACCGCAAATCCCTTGACCGGGCCGGTTCCGAAGAGAAACAAAATCGCCGCCGAGACGATGGTTGTGACGTGTGTATCGACGATGGTCACCCAGGCGTGTGCGAAGCCCTGATCCACGGCCGCCGACGCCACCTTGCCGGCGCGAATCTCTTCGCGGATGCGCTCGAAGATCAGCACGTTGGAGTCGACGCCCATACCGATAGTGAGAATGACTCCGGCAATGCCGGGCAGGGTAAGCGTGGCTCCGGAATAGCCCATGAAGCCGAGCAGGATAATGAGGTTCAGGAACAAAGCCAGGTCGGCGTTTATGCCAGAGCTGCGGTAGTAGACCAGCATAAAGACCATCACGAGAAGCACGCCGACGATGGCCGCCGTGACCCCTTCGCGAATGGAGTCGGCGCCCAGCGAAGCACCCACAGTGCGGTCCTCGAGAAAATTGAGCGAGGCCGGCAGCGCGCCGGTGCGCAACATCTTGGAGAGTATCGTCACTTCGTCCTCCGTGAACTGGCCCTCGATCTCGCCGCTGTCGCGGATAGGCTCCTTGATGACAGCCACCTCGCGCACGCGGCCCCCCATGACAACGGCCATGTACTTGCCGACATTGGCGCTGGTGTAGTCCCAGAAGCGATTGCCGGCATCGTCGGTGAGCGTGAAGTGGACCATCCTCTGCCCCGTGTTCGAGTTGACGCTGGGATCGGCAGAACGGAAGTCGCTGCCTGAGACAACGGGTGCGCGATCAATGATGTACACCTTGTCGGAGTCTGATCCGGTAGCTAGGGCCCCGGAGCCGTGAAGGACCTCCTGGTCGGGCGGAAGCACGCCGTTAACACTGGCCAACGCGGCTTGCTCGTCGGAGAATCCGGTTCCGTCGCCAACCACGGGATGAATTTCAAGGCGCGCCGTGGATTGAATGATGGCCTTCACGCGATCGAGGTCGCTGACGCCGGGCAGTTCAACGAGGATCTGATTTGCGCCCAGACTGTAGGGAGCGATGAGCGGCTCGCTGACGCCCAGTTGATCGACGCGATCGCGGATCGTCTCGATGGCCTGCTGAACGGTCTTCTCTTCGAGTGACTTCTCGACCAGCGGCTTCATGGTCAGCGTCCAGGAGTTGTCGGTGCTGCCGGCGTTGACGTCGTATTCGCCGGAGAACTTTTCGTCAAGCAGCGACCGCACGTCGCTGGCCTTGGTGGCCGGCGTGCCCTCGATCTGCACCAGTTCCGGCTTGCTCGGATCGGGCTTGTAGACCTGGGAGTAGTTGAAGTTGCCGCTCTTAAGAGCGTCTTTGACGCGCGCCACGGCGCTGTCGGTTTCGTCGCTCACCGCCTCAGCCACCTGCACCTGCAGGATGAGGTGCACCCCGCCCTGCAGATCGAGGCCAAGGTGAATGCGTTTGGTGACGGCGCCGAGCAGGGCCTTGCCCGAAACTCCCTGGGGAATTCCGAAGATGCCATACAGGCATACCAAAAGGAATGCAAGGATGAGGGCAATCTTGTTCTTGAGATCTTTCTTCATATTGAATTCTCCAGGCCCTCCAGGCTGTCAGTTCTTCGCCGAGTCCGAAGCGGCATCCTGGGTGGTGACCGAAGCAATCGCTGTCTTGGACACTTCCAGCTTCAGGTTGTCGGGCGGCACGCGGATGATAATGGAGTCGTCCTTGATCGACAGGATCACGCCGCGGATTCCACCTGAGGTGGTGACGCGGTCGCCGGATTTGATGCTCGAGAGCATCTCCTGCCATTGCTTTTGCCGCTTCTGCTGCGGGCGAATCATCATGAAGTAGAGCAGCGGAATAAACAGCAAAATGGGCAGCAGCATGGAAAAGCCGCTTCCCGCTCCAGGGGCAGGAGAAAGCGGCCCCCACATCGCAAGACTTGTTAACCCACTCATCCTTCGCTTATATCCCTTGCTTGCCCACGCACCCGCTTCCGCCGGCTCAGGGCACAGGCTCACCCGGCATTCTCTGCCGGGGCCTCAATTCAAGATTTGTCTCCGGGAAAGGTCCCGGGCTCGGCCGCACATGGCCCAGCCTCGGAAGGAGGTTCCCTTCTTGGCTGCCCGGGCAACGATCAAGTTCCCTTTCCGTACCCGGGTTCGCTCGGTAACCCCTAGCCTGCTTCCTGTTCGACAGAGCCTTCCTTTCGGATTCTGGACAAGAAAAGGGTCTCTTACCCTCTCCTTTTGCGGACCGGATGCCGAAAGAATGCCTATTCAAGATAAGAAATGTGCGGACTATGTGGTGTCAAGAAGGCGGGGAACGAGCGAGCTAGGGAGCGCGCCGGACTAGGATGGCGGATCGGCCGGCTGCCAGTAGCGCAGCTCGGGATGGGCGCACGAAAGACAAAGCCGTTGACCATCGACGATCGCGACCCGGCCGAAGTTGACGCCTTCCCCGCAGCGGGGGCAGACGACGCGTCCCGCCTTGTAGCCCGGTAAATCGGCGGGATCGATCTCGATCCCCACCCACTGCTCCCGGAAGAGCAGCGAGTCAGGCAGTTCGCGGTAGGCCTGCATCTGCTGCTTCTTGGTTTCGAGTCCGGGGTAGAGGCGCGCGGCATGTTCGCGTGAGTCTTCGAGCGCCACGATGCGGATCGCACGGCTCCCGGGGGGATCGACGGTAGAAAGATCGACAAAGGTGGTGGCCATCTTGCCCCAGTCGCGATATTTGAGGGCGCGCTTGCCCAGGCGGCAGCCGGTGACGAGCGCAATCGCGTCGGTGGCACAGCGATCGATTTCGACGTAGGTGATCAGACGCTTGCGGTCCGCGCCGCGCGGGTCGGAGATGCCGAGGCGGGCGAGCCCGAGGAGCGCCATGCGCACCCCGAGGATCTGGCCTGCGCAGAGGTGCCCATGCGCGGCTTCCGCCTGCCGGAGAAGCTGATCGAAGGGTTCCATTTTCGTTGTCCGCTGTTCCCTGTTCGCTGCTGGCTGTTCGCTGACTTGCCGACTCGCTGATCTTGCTACTTCGCCGTTGCCGCGCCGGCCGTTTCGGCCTCATCTTCCGTATCCTCGACCAGCACCACCGAGCCAGGAACAATGTCGTAGCTTACCGCATCGTGGCCAGTGGGGTGAAAGGTGATGCGCAAAGGTTCGCGCTGCCAATCCGGCTGCGCGCACGCCGGGACCGTTGGATTGGCCGCGTCGAAGGCCGTGAGCTTCTTGGCCAGCACCGGCTTGCGCGCGGCGAGCTGCGCAACCACCGCATACAGGCTCTTGCCGCTCGAGGTGAGCCCGCAGTAGGCGGCGTAGTCGCGAAACCAGCTCACCTGGCTGACCCCGGGGTCGTAGTCGGGCAGCTTGAGCGCGGTGACGTGGCCGGTGACGCGATCGACGAGCAGCCATGGGCCACGCTGCCATACCCAGCGGCTGGCAGAGGCGGGCTTCTCGCCGGGCAGAGCGTCGTTGAGGCGGATTGCGCGGCGCACCGCAAAACTGCGGTCAGTGACGTCGTGCGCATCGCCGGTGGTCCACTCCTTGAGAACGCCGTCGACGAGAAGAGCGCGGATTTTGAGCGAGTCTTCGCCGGGAGCCGCGCCAGCCGGATCGCCAACCTTGGAATACGGCACTTTCTTCACAGCGACGAGGAAGACCGAGTGCTTGCGTGGTGCGGCTGAGACTGACAAAGGAGTCGCAAAGAACATTGCGGACAAGATGGCGATGAGGACAGCATTCCGCCGAGCTTGCATGACGGGCGTATCTCCTGATCTTGAATCCGTCTCGCACCCGATTCATCGTCGGGGCCATCGAGCACTTCAAAGGCAATGTCCGCTGTCACCCTGTTCGCTCAAAATCGGGTGTCATCCTGAGCAATCGGAAATGGGATGTCATCCTGAGCGAAGTCCCGCGTCAGCGGGACGAAGTCGAAGGATCTGCGGCCGCCTTTCTCACGGATTCCTGGAAACACGCTCCTGGGAAAAAACAATTCCATTCCGGCGACGACGCAGCGGAAAAATGCTTCGCGATGATTCTAGCGCAGAATCAGATTCCTGGTGATCCGCCAGAGATTTCCGACATCGCGTCCTTTGACAAATTGGGACTGGGTGTTTTCCTCGTTGGGGCGAAGCTCACAACGAGTGGGGCCTTCCTCTTCGGCTCGGCAGTTCCAACCCAGCCAGCATGCCCCTTCTGTACGCGCCAAGGGAACTGATCGTCGCTTAGGATTTCGATTCTGACGACGCTTGCCATGTACCTACCATCGTCGACGTAGCTCGCGCGAACAGGCTGGTCTGCCCAAGGGCCGTCAATCACAGTGGTAAACAAGATGCGGCGGCCAGTGCCTTCCTTTACGAGCATGAAGTCCGAATGCGAATGGTCAAACCAGGGAAAGCTTCTATTCGTGGCAAGTCCCGTGGCGGTGCGTAGAGGGACGTGAGATGGGAGCGTTGAGATGTAGGCGCAAGTCAAGTGGACGAAGACTCCAACCGAGCCGATCAGACCTAAGATGTTTCCGGCGCGACCATATCCTTTGCGATCCCTCCAAATCCACGCAAGATAAGCCAGGGCCAAACCCAGCGATATCAAGAGTCGCCAACTCATGAGCTCAGACTCCCAATGCTGCGTGTGACAAGAATAAGTCCTTGAGGCGGTTCTGAGACTATCGTCGCCAACTCGGAGGTCACGAGATAGGGCACGTTCTTACCCGCTAGATTTCCGCCGCTTCCACCGCCCGCGCTACGCGAAACGCGGTGCTCTCGCGGAAGTGGCGCGCCAGCACCTGCATGCCGACAGGGAGACCTGCGCTGGTTTTGCCGCAGGGCACACTAACGCCGCAAATGCCCGCCAGGCTGGCTGTCACGGTGTAGATATCGGCCAGATACATGGCCAGCGGATCGCCGGTTTTCTCGCCAAGCTTGAACGGCGCCGTGGGCGCGGTTGGCGTTACGATCGCATCAACCTGGGAAAAGGCGCGCAGGAATTCCTCGGCCAGCAGGCGGCGCACCTGCTGCGCTTTCAAGTAGTACGCGTCGTAGTAGCCGGCGGAGAGCGCATAGGTGCCGAGCATGATGCGGCGCTTGACCTCGGCTCCAAAGCCCTCGTCGCGCGAGTGCGAATACATGGCCGAAAGAGTCTCGGAGTGCGGCGAGCGATAGCCGTAACGCACGCCGTCGAAGCGGGCGAGGTTGGCGCTGGCCTCGGCAGTCGCGACGAGGTAGTAAGTCGGCACGGCGTACTGGGTGTGCGGCAACGAGACCGGCTGGATGGCGCATCCGGCGGTTTCAAGCGCGGCGATCCCCTTCTCTATGGCGGCGCGCACCTCCGCGTCGAGCCCTTCGCCAAAGTATTCGGCCGGCACACCGATGCGCAAACCTTTCGCCGGCTTGTCGCTCTCGGCAGCGTAGTCTTCGACGGGCGCGGGCGAACTGGTCGCGTCGTTGGGATCGTGCCCGGCAATCACGCCCAGCAGCGTCGCCGCGTCACGCACGTTTGCGGCGAAGGGTCCGACGCGATCGAGCGAGGACGCGAAGGCGATGAGCCCGTAGCGCGAAACGCGACCGTAGGTAGGCAGCACGCCGACCACGCCGCAGAAACTGGCGGGCTGACGAATAGAGCCGCCGGTATCGCTGCCCAGCGTGGCAACAGCCATGTTGGCCGCAACGGCCGCAGCCGACCCGCCGCTTGAGCCGCCGGGAACTCGCTCCGGATCGACGGGATTGCGCACGGGCCCGTAGGCCGAGTTCTCATTCGAGGAGCCCATGGCGAACTCATCGCAGTTGAGCTTGCCGAGAACCACCGCACCGGCAGCTTCAAGCCTTGCGACGACCGTCGCGTCGTAAGGGGGATGGTAGCCCTTGAGAATCTTCGAGCCGGCGGTCGACACCGCGCCCTTGGTCACCAGCACATCCTTGATGCCGACGGGGACGCCGGCCAGCGGCGGCAGCGGATCGCCCTTGGCGGCCATCGCATCAATGCGCTCAGCTTGCGCGAGCGCGCGCTCTTTGGTCAAGCTCAGATAGACGTTGAGATAGTGATTCTTTTTCTCGATACGCTCGTAGTATTCCGATGCAAGATCGGAAACCTTGACGCGGCCTTCCGTCAGATCGGCGCGCAGAGCCGGGAGCGTCTTCGGCGTCTCTAGGTAGTTCGCGGCGGTTTTCGTGTCGGTCGACATGATTGGATCGTGGGTCGTGGTTCGCGGCTACCGTTCAATCACCTTCGGCACTTTGAAGAAAACTCCGTCTGTCTCTGGCGCTTCGGCCATCACAGCTGCGCGAGGCAGAGATGGTTCAAGCACGTCCCGGCGCGGTCCGGAATGGCCGGCGTCGCTGAGCTCGCTCACCTGGGCGAGAGGGGCCACGCCTTTCGTTTCGAGCTCGTTCAGCTCCGCCATGTAATCGAGGATGGAGTTCAGATCGCGCAGCATACCAGTCGATTCTTCCGGAGTCAGATCGAGGTGCGCCAGCTCGGCAACGCGCTTTACGTCTTCCTCGGTGACTCTTGCCGTCATTTACCCTCCGCCGCGGTTATCGGATGTTCCTCGCGTTCAAATTGACTTTCCGAAGCTCAAGTATAGCGGTTTACCAATTGCGTTCCTTTTGATCGCTCCACCCATCAGTCGACAGTCAGCGACAGCGTCACCGAGTGCGAAATTCCCGTCGACGTGACGGTGACCGGGATCGTGTACTTGCCCGGCGGCGTGGTCGAACCGTTTCCCGAACCCCCGCCTCCGCCGCCGCCCCCTCCGCCGGAACTGGTGCAACTCGAAATGCCTGCCGCCACGATGACTGCGAGCACCGCCCGCAAGAGAATCTTCGAGTGCCTGCGCAGCACGAAAGGCATAAGAACAAGCCCGCACGCGAGCGTCGTCACATACCATCGATCGGTCGGCTCGACGCGCGATGTGGCACTGCCCCCCGTTGAGATATCCACTTCCACATTGCCCTGAGCCCCGGCGCCGAGCGACTCAGTGCTTGGTTTGAAGAGGCAGAGTGCATATTCAGGCAACGATCCGCAGGTGAATGTAAAGGAGCCACTCGCGCCGCTGGGCGTGACCACCAGCGTATAGGTGGCTTGCTGACCGGCGGGCACCGTCTGGCTGGACGGCCCGGAGAAGCTGACTGTGAAATCAAACACTACGCCGCTGAGTGTGACGGTCGCTGGCGCGGCGATGGACGGGGAAGTCGCCGTCAACGCCCCGTTCGACAAGCCTGTGGCAGTGGGCTGAAAGACCACTGAGGCTGAGCAGTTGGCGCCCGCCGCCAGGTCGCCAGAACACGAGTTTTGTGTGACGCTGAACGGCCCGACTGTGGCCAGCGAAACCGGGCTGATGGCGGAGCCAGACGAGTTCGTTACCGTGACTGTTTGCGGGGGGCTGGTTTGGCCCGCAGCCGGCAGCGAAAAATTGAGCTGCGACGGGCTGACACCAAGACCGTTCGCAATCTGCTGCCCAGATCCGCTGAGATAAATACTTTGCGTGTCGAGCTTGGTTGTGTAGTCGGAGACGGTCAGCGTACCCGTGATTGGGCCCAACTGGGTGGGAGTAAATTGCACGGTTACGGTGCAGATGCCCGGATGCTCGGCCGCCACCTGCGACCCGCATGGATTCGAAATCTCAAATTGGCTGGCGGGAGCACTCGATATCGAGAGCGAGAGCTCGGTCAATGGCAGGTCGCCGGTATTGGTAATCGTGACCGGCATCGAGGAAGACTCGCCCAACCGCGTAGGCGAGAACGAGAGCGAACCGGGATTCAGACCGTCTGTGGGCGGGGCCAGACCAGTTCCAGTCAGCTCGACTGTCTGCGTGCCTTGGGTGTCGGTGAAGGTCAACATTCCAGTGGCCGCGCCGGCTTGGGTGGGCGCAAATTCGATCTGCACCTGGCACAAACTGCTGGCGGCGAAGCTCGTGGTCCCGCATTGATTGTTCGCGATCGAAAACGGACCGGTAATCTCCACGCTGCTGATGGCGATCGCCGCGGTGGTGTTATTTGTGACAGAAACCGGAAGCGGAGCCGAGATGGCTCCCACCTCAAGCGGACCGTAGTTCAGAGGATTCGGGCTCAAAGTAACAGCGCCAAGCGCGGCAGAGCCGGTTCCTGTCAAATCGACATTGAGCTGGCCGCCATAAACATTCGCATAGATGATCATGACGGTGGTTCGCTCGATATCGGCGATCTGCGGCGTGAAAGTGACGTTGATTGTGCATTCCCCACCCGCAGCGACCGGGGCTGACGCGGGCGGAATCTGACAATTGTCGGTTTCGTTGAAATCCCCGGGATCGGCGCCGGCCATCACGATCGACGTGACGGTCAGCGGCAGGCGGCCTGTATTCATGAGCTGGACCTGAACAGGCTTGCTGGCAACGCCCATGGCTGCGGTTGGAAAGGCGAGGTTGGCCGGGGCCACGGAGGCGGCCGTGATTGCCGTCGTCGAACTCCACAGCGGAGTTTGCCAGATACCGCGCCCGTAGGTCGCAGCCACTAATACCCCCGGCGATGTCCCTATCGGCGTGGCGCTGAGCGCGACGGCTGGTGCGCCCGGTAATCCCGTGCCGAAGACCGACCAACAATTGGACTGGATTTGTGCGCAGTTGGCGACTTCAGTGGTGTAGAAGACTCCTGTGTCGGTCGCAACATAAACCGTGTTCGCATTCTGCGGGTCCACCGCAAGGCCATTGGCGGGCGCGGCAGGCAGGTTCGACCCGACGTCGGACCAGGTCGTACCTCCATTGGTCGACCTATAGACAAGGCTCACCTCTTCGCTCCCGGCCGACATCCCCTCGATGGTTGCGTAGACTGTATCGCCGGTGGGGTCGTGGGGATCGATAGTCACGCTGGAGATGCCGAACCCGTACTGATTGAACGCTTCAGTTTCGTTCACAACCGGGTTGAGCGTTAGATCGAACCATTGCGGCGGAGAGCCTGCCGATGGATTGAGGGTCGCGGTCAAGACATGGCCCGGCATGTTGGCGCCGTTGTACACGGAGCCGTAGGTGCCGAGATAAATCACCTCGCCGCCGTCGGCGATTTCGATCGCGGCCAAAGATTCGATAAGCGCATCGCCCTGGCAGGGACCAGACGTGGACGGGCTATCAAGGATGGGGCTGATGGCGTTTGCCGAGCTCCAGTTGGAACCGTCTGCAGGTCCGCGCCACATGCGGCAGGTTCCGATCAGCAACTGCGACGGGTCGGCGGGATCGACGAGGAACGGGGCAGGCGTGGACATGACGTCGCCATCGCCTCCGACATCGGCATCAGTGACGACAGGGCTGGCACCAAAATCGGCCGGCGTACACGGTGCAAGCTGCGAGCAAGCGTAAATCGCCACGCCCGCCTGATCGTTGACATACCAGGCATTCGCGTCTGCGGGATCGATGACCACGGGACCGCCATAACCGGAGAGAATCTCCGGCCAGTCCGCGGTCGCAATGCTGCTCTTGACCCCCGCCGCACCATTCACTCCCAGCCCCGCCATCAGCGTGTAGGGAGTGTTCAAGACCGGCGAGACGCTTTGGACCTCGGCCAGTGAGCCCAGGCTCCCGTTCAGGTTTTGAAAGTGAGTCGAATCGAAAGCGGAACACGCGGACCCGGTTTCGCCGATTGCGTCCAGCGAGCGCCAGAGACCGCTGTCGTTTCCCAGGAAGACCTCCTGTGGATTCGCCGAGCTCCAGGCCAGCGCATGCTGAAACTCACCGACCTGGGCACTGATGCACGTGGTGGAGTTGGTTGTGTTGCGCCATGCGCAGCCCATGGCCAGGCTGCACTTCCACAGGTCGTTCGCGCCGGCCATCAGCAACGTGTCCTGCTGTGACGGTACTGCAGCCAGCGCCAGGTTGTAGATGCCGTCGCAGATCGTGGCCGGTCCCTGCTGGATGCAGGACGGAGTGGGAGGGGTGTTTTCGAGCTGCGACGTGTTCCATTGCTGGGCGAAAGTGAGCATTGAGTTCGAGCAGCTGCCTTCAACGATCTGGCACTGATCCTGCCAGAGGCCCTGGTCCTGATCGTTCAAGTCAACGCTCCAGGCAAAGGTGTCTCCCGATAGCGGGTTGACAGCGATCGCGCCGCGGAAGATGGGACAGGCAATCGAGCCGACGAATCCCGTGTTAGTGGGACACATCTCAGAGGTGAGCCCCGAGCCGGGCTGCGACGCGAGCCGCGTCCAAGTGACACCGTCGGCGGATTGGTAGTAGCCGTGATAGCGCACAGCCGCCACGAACAGTTGCCGCACCGGGTTCCATACCACAGTTGTCGCGGCATTGCCGCCGGCCGTGACAATCTTGCCTGTCGGACCCTGCACCAGTTCGCCGGCTCCATCAGTGATGGTTGCCAGGTGCCAGGTGGCTCCGCTGTCAGAAGAGTAATAAAGGCCTTGAAAACCATAACTGCTCAGGTCGGCGCCCACCAGCGTTCCTTCCAGAGCCTGTGCCACCGCGGCTACCACGAGCTGTGGGTTCGACGTGCTCCAGGCAAAACCGGCAAAGCCTTCCCCAACGAAACTCGCGTTGATGTTGGAGATTCCCGATTCCGCATCGGAGGTCGTCGTTATCAGCTCCCAAGTCGTTCCTCCGTCGGTCGAGCGGAGAATCCCGGCGCCATAGTAGGAATCGAGAGCATCGTTGGGGTCGCCGGTGCCGGCAAGGATTACACCGGTTTCGCCCGGCTGGACGGTTAGCGCTCCAATACTGATCGAGGCGCCGGCGGCTCCGCCCAGGGCGGTAACGTTGTCGGTAAGCGGGTTGAATACAACGGATGAGGCCGTCGAAGTCCCGGCGTTACTGGCCGACCAGACTCCCCCGCCTGTGGTGCCCACGTAGAGGCTGTTTCCGGTTGCATCGGACGGATCGAGCGCAAGAGCAGAAACGCGGCCGGAGACAAGTCCGAAGTTGGGCGTCTCGACGGCGGTGGGGCCGAGCGGCTGCCAGGTGGCGGCAGCGGGCGACGTGGATGCGCCTGATGCGGCCGGAGTGAAAGCACGGGTAAAGCCGGTGGGCGAGCGGGACCGGAAAACAGACGCGCGCGGAGCAATGGGATGACCGGGAGCCCATCCACGCAGAGCAAGAAAACGCTGGGCCTCGGTGACGCGCGGCGGCTGATTGGCGCCTGCGACCGGGTGGTTCTGCGGTCCCGCAATGTGCTGCTGGGGGACAGCGGCCGGGCCAGCGCGCAACACGAGCCCCGCGGCGAGCAGGATCAGCTTAGAGGGATATAGGGCTGCGCGGCGGTGCGCGCGCATTTTGCATGATCGTTCGAACATGTGTACGGCCATGCGCCTACGGAAGTGATTCTGGCGTTCCCTTTTCTGTGAAACTTCAAATGGGAACCGGCCCGGAATCCATCGCAGCACGCGCAACGAAACGCGCAGTTCGAGGGAATGAAATTGTGGCCCATTATAGGAAGACAGGAAACTGTCCCCGTGTGACAGGTGACACAGCCGGAGGTTCGTTCGAGGAACGGCTCAATGACCGCTATGCTGGGTGATGTAGGCCGCAGCGTTGAACTTCTTCGCGAATGATGCGCCGCCCATGGTCCGTACGAGGCCGAAGATCGGGCGATTGAACCAGGGGCGGTCGAGCTTGCCGACGATGGCCCACGCAATGCCGGCGTAGCCGTTGGGATCGCGCCCATCGAGCTCGTAGCGATCGTTGAGAATGACAGCCCAATCGAAGGCTGTGGCCGGGTCGGGCGCCCAGGCGAGAATCATCTTGGCCCAATACATCCGCATGTAGTTGTGCATCCAGCCGGTCGAGACCATTTGGCGCTGCGCAGCGTTCCAGAGCTCGTCGTGCGTCTCGGCGCGCTCGAGCTGGGTGAAGGTGTACTTGCATGCGCGCGGATCGCGTGCGTGCTCAAGGAGAGAATTGCGGGCCCAGGGCGCAGCGCACTCCCAATTGTCGTAGTTGGGTTCGTGGCGCACGAAGAGGACGGCGAATTCTCGCCAGCCGATGAGCTGCTCCAGATAGCGCTCGACCGTTGCGGCCGCCATCTTTTTCTGTTCGGCCGTTTTCTGAACTGCGAGCGCAATGGTCAGAGGGCTGATGTTGCCGAAGTGGAGATACGGCGACAGGCGGCTGGTGCCTGCGATTTCGGGACGGTTGCGCTGGGTGTCGTAGTCGGCCAGGTCCGACTTCAGAAATTCACCAAGGCGCCGGACCGCAGCATGCGTGCCGCCGGTGAAGGTGTCGACGGGCTTAATGGAGCGGTCGAGTTTGGTGAATCCGGTAGTGATGTCGGCGCCGAGGTCGTAGGATGCGAATTTCTTCGGCGGCCTCCAGCGGTGGAGTAGCGTGATCTTGTTTGGCGCGACGAGAAAGTTCGGCAGCTCGCGCTTGAGGTACGGGCGGAAGTGGTGGAGCAGCGCAAAGCTGCGGTTAAAGATGCGCGAGGGAACGACTACGTCGGCATCGACGGTCCAGTAGGGAATTTTCAGACGGCGGGCGAGAACGCGGCGCCAGTGCTCCGGTTCGCGGCATGGATTTTCGTCGCCGATAAGGAGTGCGGCCTCCAGTTCCTCGAGGAATGCTTCGAGCGTGTCAGGCGGTCTGCGAACCACGAAGCCGACGCCGCGCTCGGCCGCATCTTCAGCGGCTGCTCGCAATCCCTGTTGGAGGAAATGATAGTGACGCAAGTTGGCGTTGGGGTAGTTGGGGATGACGCCGAAATAGATGACGACGGGAAGGCCGAGAATATTGCCCGCTTCGATGGCGACGTCGAGCGCGGGATTATCTGCGATCCGAACGGCGCGCTGCATCCAATAGACGACGGATTGCCACGGCTGGCGGGGCGCGCCGCCGCGGCGGACGAGGACGCGCGGCTGGTTGGCAAGGGCGGCAAGTTCGTCGGGGATCTGCGCCTGGTCTGGTGCGGGGATCACGTGCGGCCTCTGAATTCCATTTTCACCGAGCGCGCGGCCATATCGCATGATTGAGTCGCGCATGTTCCTGAGTTGCTTCCCGGTTCCAAGCTTCCAGCCGGGGGCTGGGATCATGACGCCCTGGCGGTTGCGCATACCTGTCGTCGGTGACATAATTATGTCATGGCCGTTCGAACCACCGTCGATATTCCCGAGCCGCTGCATGAAAGATTGCGCCGCCGGGCCGAAACTTCAGGCGCCTCGATCCGCTCGCTGATCGTATACGCGATTGAGCAAACCTATCCCGGTCCCAGGAAGGACCGTCCTGTTACTGGCCCGCCGATTCGCGGCAAAGGAAAGCTCGGCCCGCGCTTCCCGGTCGACGAGAATCCGCATGACCTTGTTCTTTCCTGATCTGAATGTCTGGTTGGCTCTTTCCGTCGCCGGCCATGAGCACAGGCTCGTAGCCTGGAATTGGCTTGCTCGCCTTAGCACGAACGACAAACTCATCGTCTCTCGCTACACCCAGCTCGGACTTCTGCGCCTGCTGACGAATCCGGCCATCATGGGAGATCAGACCTTGACATTAAGTGAGGCCTGGCGAGTTTATGACGGCTGGCTCGGCGATCCGCGCGTGGAATTCTGCCCGGAACCTCGAGAGGTGGGCTCCATCTTCCGTAAACTGACCAAGCCCCTGGCAACGCTGCCTGCTTCGAAGGCAATCGGAGACTGTTGGTTGCTGGCCTTCGCTGCGGGCATCCAGGCGACCCTTGTCACATTTGACCGCGCGCTATACGGTCTCGCCAAAAAGCAAGGACATTCCGCCGCGATTCCTTCATGAGAATTGAGAGGTTGCCGACGTCGGCCCAAATTTGAAGGACCGCCCACTGGCGGCCCTTTGACTTATCCACGATGAGCTGGACCGCGGGTAGCGCCGGCACTTTAGTTCGACTTTAGAAACTTCAGAATTTCACGAATCAACTGCGGACCCTCCCCCGTATCGAAGAGGAATTGCGCGTGTGCCGAGCCGTTCAGAACGATCAACTGCTTCGGCTGCGGCGCTTGCTCGTAATGCTTCGAAATCCCCGGCAAGCGAGGGCCGGATGCGCTTGCGTCGTCGCGTGCAACGATGAAGAGTTTGCGGCCTCGGAGCTTCTGCGGAGCGTCGCCGCCTTCCGATCCGAGAAAGATCATCTTGTCGAAGGTCCCCGATGGAGATCGCGCTTCAGCATCGCCGACCGCATCACCGCCAAGACTGGCTCCGATTGCCGAAACCGACTTTGCGCCGATTCCGTGCAGATAGGCCGCGGCGGCCCGCACATCGATTGCGTTGTCATCGTCGGATCCGAGCGAGCTCGGCGAACCGTCGGCGTTGAATGTGTCGCCACGGTAACTGATTGCCAACACAAGAAATCCTGCGCGAGCGAAGATTGGCGCCTGTTTTCGCCAGCTATCCTTGTTGAATCGGCCACCGTGCGCCAACAACAGAGCGCGGTTCCCACTGCCGTAGAGGTCAGCCTGTATTTGCGCGGTTTTGCCTGAAGATGTGTCTGTAAAAGGAATCGAAACGTCCCGCTGTGCCGACACGGAACCGGCGCAGAACGCAACACCTAATACGAATAGAGGTAACCGCAACCAACGCCTCCGATCATGAGTCAGGTTGAACTCCCGAAGCACGAAGGGTCGCCCTTCGGCGGCCCTCACTGATCCCTGACCCCTGAAACCTGTCTCTCTACCACCGTCCCCAGGCGCGACTGAAGTAATCGCACAGGGTCATGCCGATGAGTACGAGGAAGGTGAAGAAGCCTGAGGCCACGGTTAGCTTGGTGAGCTTGGGGCTGTACTTGACGTGCATGAAGAAGAGCACGACAAGGGTCATCTTGGTGCAGGCGATGGCAAGGGCGACGACGGGGTTCCAAAAGAGCGTGAGGCCCGGCGCGATGTGCCACTCGCCAAGGTCGACGAAAGAAGCCCAGACAGTGAGGGCGGTGCCGACCAGCAACGCGGCCAGGATCGCCAGATAAGTGAACGGGCTGACGATGTGGTGTTCGTGCTCTTCGCGGTTGGTATGTTCTTCGCTCATAGCGCTGGGACGGCCTCCACTCACGATTTGAACCTGCTGATCAAGTAAAGCAGCGGGAACAGGAAGATCCAGACAATATCGACAAAGTGCCAATACAAGCCGAAGTTCTCGACGTACGTCACGTGACCGGCGGTATAGGCGCCGGCTCGCGCCCGCACGAGCATGAATCCGAGGATCGAAATGCCGATGATCATGTGCAGAGCGTGCATGCCGGTCATGGCGAAGTAAAGAAAGAAATACATCTCAGCCTTTTCGGCCATATCGGGGGCGAGGGGCTGGTCCTGCGGGTACTGCTTGTGAACTTCTGGATCGGACGCGGGGTTGAGAAAGGCAGCGTCGCTCCAGTTAAGCCCGGGAACGTGGTGCTTCTCCCACTTCTCTGTGTACTCAATGGACTTGATGCCCAGAAAGGCGAGGCCAAGGATGAAAGTCAGCGAAAGAAAGAGAATCAGCAATCCCTTCTTGCGCATCTCCGCCGACCACACGCCCATGGCCATGGTGAAGCTGGAGACGATGAGGACGGCGGTATTGGCCGTGCCCCAGCCGATGTTTAACTGGTGCGAGGCCTCGACAAAAGCCGGGTAGTACCAGTTGCGCATGATCAAGTAAGCCGTGAAAAGGCCGCCGAAGAACATGATTTCTGTCAGCAGGAAGAGCCACATGGCGAAGTTGGTGGCGTCGAACTGCTGGTCGACGGTTTCGAAATGGTGGCGCTGGTAGGGCGGATGCTGGTGATGAACTTCAGCGGCTGCGCCGTTTGCGACTGCTGTGTTCTCAGACACTCGCCACCTCTTTTTGGCTTTGCTTTTCGAGCCAATCGTAGTCGTAGGCTTCGTGGTCGACGATCGGAATCTCAGGAAAATTCTCCGTCAGAGGCGGCGACTGGGTCTGCCACTCGAGCCCGGTGGCCTGCCAGGGATTGTTGCCGGCGACTGCGCCGTATTTCAGCGACCAGGTGAGGTAGAGAATGGGCAACAGGTAGCCGACGCCAAGAATGCTGGCGCCCGCGGTGGAGAAGACGTTCAGCGCTTGGAACTCGGGCGGGTAGGCAGCATAGCGCCGCGGCATGCCCAGCATGCCCAGGATGAACTGCGGGAAGAAGGTGAAATTGAACCCGATGAACGTGACGATGGCGGCTAACTGCGAGATTTTCTCCGGATACATGCGGCCGGTCCACTTGGGCCACCAGAAATGGATGCCGGAGAGAAACGCCATCAGCATGCCGCCCACCATGACGAAATGGAAGTGGGCGACGATGAAATACGTCTCTGTCAAGTGAATGTCGGTGCCGGTGGTGCCCAGGAAGACGCCGGTGAGGCCGCCGATGGTGAACAGGCCCATGAAGCCAAAGGCGTAGAGCATCGGCGTCTCAAAGGTGATGGAGCCCTTATAGAGCGTGAAGGCCCAGTTAAAGATCTTGATGGCCGAGGGCACGGCGACCAGCATGGTGAGCAGAGAGAACACCAGCGCCGCATAGTTTGAGATGCCCATGATGAACATGTGGTGCGCCCAAACGAAGAATCCGAACACCGCAATCGCCACCGAAGAGAATGCGACCGCGGTGTAGCCGAACACTCGCTTGCGGCTGAAGGTCGAGACCACTTCAGAGATGACGCCCATCCCCGGCAGGATCATGATGTAGACCGCTGGGTGCGAATAGAACCAGAACAGGTGCTGGAAGAGGAGCGGGTCGCCGCCCTTGGCGGGATCGAAGACGCCGATGCCGACGGTGCGCTCGAGAACAATCAGCACCAGGGTGATGGCCAGGACCGGCGTGCCCAGCACCATGAGAATGCTGGCCGCGTAGTTGGACCAGACAAAGAGCGGCAGCCGGAACCACGTCATTCCCGGCGCGCGCATTTTGTGGATGGTGACGATGAAGTTGAGTCCGGTAAAGATGGAACTGAACCCGGCGACGAAGATGGCGAGACCAGTGGAGATGACGTGCGTGTTGAGGTAGTGCGTGGAAAGCGGAGTGGTGAAGGTCCAGCCGGTATCGACGCCGCCTGCTGCCATGGTGTAGATGACCATGAAACCAGCGATGATGTAGAGATACCAGCTGAGCAGGTTGACCTTGGGCAGCGCCAGGTCCCTGGCTCCAACCATCATGGGGATGACAAAGTTGCCGATGGTGGCGGGCACCGATGGTACAAGGAACAAAAACACCATGATGACGCCGTGCATGGTGAACACCTTGTTATAGGTGTCGGCGGCCATGAGATCGGTTTGCGGCGTCAGCAGTTCCAGGCGGATGAGGCCGGCCAGCGCGCCTCCGATAAAGAAAAAGAACGTAATCGAGATCAGGTACAGCGTCGCGATGCGCTTGTGATCGCCAGTGAGCAGCCAGCTCAGCAGGCCGTTCTCCTTGGTCAGAAAATTCATCTTGGGAATTCTGGCCGTTGACCGATCGGGAAGGCCGACGACGGCGGTGGTACTCATGGGTTCACCCCCTTCGGCGCCGCGGGAGCTTTCCCCGCAGCGGCAGGTTTACCCTCGTTGTCCGCAGGCAACTGGGTGGTGTTCAGCGTTTGCTGCACACGGTAATCGGAATCGAGGTTCTTGATGTATTCCACCAGAGCGATCACGCCTTCTTCGCTGATCTGCCCCTGGTAGGTAGGCATGATGGGCGCGTAACCCTGGGTGATGTGCTGCGACGGGTTGAGAATGGCATCGCGCAGGTAGGCATCGTCGGCGGTAGTGGTCTGGCCGCTCGACAGCGTCAACTTGGAGTCGTAAACACCGGCCAGACTTGGCCCGCGCGAATCGGGCCGCGCATTATGGCAGGCGTTGCAGCTCAGGCTGGCAAAGAGCCGCTCGCCATCCTGCGCCAGAGAGTTGCCGCTGGTAGAACCTGCGAGCCACTTCTTGAAGTCGTCGGGCGTCATCACCACTACCTCGCCGATCATCTGCGAGTGGTTGGTGCCGCAGTATTGCGTGCAGAAAAGATGGTACGTGCCGGGGGTGGTGGCCTCAAACCATTCCGTGGTGTAGCGGCCGGGAATCGCCTCGCGCTTGACGCGGAAGGCGGGAATCGAGAAGCTGTGAAAAACATCCTGCGAAATAATCGTCAACTGAACCGGCTGGCCGGTAGGGATGTGCAGCGCATTGATCTCATGCTGGCCGCCGGGATGCTCGGCCTTCCACATCCACTGCTTGCCGACGATGTAAATGTTCATGGCGTTGGCGGGGGGCGTGTAAATGCGGAAATAGAGTAGCGCACCCCAGACGAACATGATGAGAAACAAACCCAGCGGAATGATGGTCCAGGTGGCTTCGAGAATCGTGGATCCCTCGATCTGCACTGCCTGCGGATGCCGCGCTTTGCTATAGAGAATCGAAAAACTCACAATGAGAAGAACCACAAGCGTCAGCCCGATGAAGCTCACCAGCACCATGAAGAAAAAGAGCGCATCCGCCTCTGGCGCGATTTTCGACGCCTCGGGCGGAAAGAGCGAGAAGTTCGTCAACCACTTGACGAGAAATTGCCACAGTACTGGACTGATGTGATCCATTCCCTTATCCGTTCACTTTCCTTAACGTCCCATGTGGCCCGATAACCGCCTGGTGATCGCGCTTGAAGTCGCGGCGGAACATCACCAGCATGAATCCGCCCAAGAGCGCCACGGTGAGACCGCCTCCGAGCTGCACCACTCGCGCTACGATCAGCGAGTGGGTATTCGTTTTCGGATCGTAGTGGTAGCAGTAAGTAATAATGTTGTCGACCGGCGTTCCGATGTGGTCAGCCGAAGCCTCGTTCAGGCCCAGCAGCAGATCCTTGGGCGAGTACTCGACACCCATGTAGTACTGCGCCAGCCTGCCTTCGGGCGTGACGATCTGAATGGAGCTGGCGTGCGCGAATTGGGTCAGCCTGCCGTCGGGCCCGGGAATCTTGACGTAGCCGAAGCCCACCGCCTTGGTGAGGGGATCGATATTCGCCTGCGTCCCCGTCAGGAAGTGCCATCCAGGAGCGGTCTCGGGCCGGCCGTAACGCTTCACATAGCTGCGCTTCTTGGCCGCGGCCAGATCCGTTCCTTCGCTGGGATCGATGCTCACGACGACGATGTTGAAATCCTTGCCAGGCCTGTAGCGCACCATCTCGAGCGCACTGACCAGGCCGTTCAGCTCCTCGGAGCAGAGCATGGGACATTGGTAGTAAACCAGCGCCAGAATCGCAGGTTTCTTGCCCGCGACGGCGGAGGACCCGAAGTAGCTGCCCAGCGTAACCTGCTGGCCTGCGTCGTCGGTAAAGCTGAGGTTCAGAGGCAGTTGCGTGTTGAGATGCTGCTCGATGCCGACGCCATTGAGGATGGAGGGCGGACGGTCATTTGCCGGTCCCATCTCCTTCTCGCCGTAACTGGAAACCTGAGCGGATGCAATCGTGCCGCAGAGCAGGAGCAGTGCCGCGCTCGCAGCGGCGGCTCCGCAGCCGCTCCGGCCTCTCCGCATTGTGCTTTGCTCTCTCATTACCCGCGTCTATCAGCCCCTCTTCGCTCGTCCCCGCCTTCTCGTTCCCTCGTTCCCCTGTTCCCTGTTTTTCTACTTCTGTGCAGCTTGCTGCGTCTTTGCGGCTTCTTCCGCCTGAGCCTGTTCGTAGGCGGTCGGCGCGAATCCATCGGTCAGCGGCAGCGTGACTGTCGGCTTGCTATCGCCCATCATGGGCGGCGCCGTCTGCACTGTAGGTGCCACGGGCAATCCACGCTGTGCGATTAACTCCATGGCCCGCTCGATGGGAATCCGCACCTTGCCGGCTTTTTGATCGGCCCAGCTGTAGTTGTCGAGCAGCAGGCTTTCGCGCGCATGGAGATCGGCCACATCCTGGTTGCCGTCGTCAGTCTGCAGCCGCGGCCTGGGAAAGCTCTTGGTCAGTTCCGCCACCTTGTTCTGCAGCTCGGGATTCGAAGGCAGATTGCCCAGCTGGCGCACATCCGCAGTCTTGGTCCATTTGCCGTTGGGCCCATCCTCGCGGTTCATGCGTGCGTTGAACCATGCCCCGATGCCGTAACACAACAGTCCGATGACCGCGACAAAGATAGCCAGCCCGGTGAGGAAGACAGCGATGCCCGTCACCTGCGCATCGCTGCGCTCATAGCCGGCCGAGGCATCGACTTTCTCCGGGGCGGCTTTGTCCCGATCCGGGTCTTCAAATACGTCATGCGGTGACATGTTCGGGCTCCAGAATCTCCGCCATGTGCGGATCGTTGACCTGTACCAGCGGCCGCGACTTCAGGCGCGTGCAGAAGTAGGCCAGCCAGAAGCAAAACATCGCGCCCGGCACTGCAATGTACTCGAGAATTCCCCAGCTGAAGTGCAGGTTGCGCGCCGCATCCTTGAAGTTCGGCTCTATGAGCCAGAACATGTCGAAGGCGCGGGCGAAGACCATCCACTGGCACACGCGAACCAGGCGCTTTTTATTGCGCTTGAGGTCGCGCGAGAGCAGCATGCTGAAGGGAATGACCCAGTGGAAGAGGAAGTCGAGCGTGATGATGACACCCCAGCTGCCGCGAATGCGATCGATATACCAGTTGATCTCGCCGGGCAGATTGCCTGACCAGATGATGAGGAACTGGCCGAAGTTGAGATAGATGTTGAGCATGACAAAGGCGAAAGCGAGCTTGCCCAGGTCGTGCTGCTCGGTCTGGCGCAGAATGGTTTTGAATGGCTCGGCCCTGGAGAGCGAAACGGCTGTGATGATGCTGAAGGCGAGCACCAGGTAGCCCTGCCCGACGAGGAACAGCAGGCCGTAGACGGTGGAGAACCACGTCACGTCCATCGACATAACCCAGTAAATCGCGCAGGCGGTCATGGTGACTGCGTAAACCAGAATGCCCGGGCCGCTGATGTTCTCGAATTTCTTGATCCAGTAGGGCGTGGTTTCCGGGCCCTGCCCTTCGCGCGTGAGAGCCAGCGAATTGAGTCGCCACGCGTAGAAGGCCCAGAGGGCGAAGCAAATTAGGCTCGCCAGCCAATACGCCGATGGGTTCAGCATAGGGCGCTTGAAGTTGAGGCAGTGCGCCTGAATTTCGGTGATGAGGCCGGACTTTAGCGCGGACTCGGTAGCATCCTTCGTGGTGAACACGGCCCACAGGTAAAGATGCTTGGCAAAGATGCCGGTGACGAGCCAGTAGACAAAGACGACCGGCAGCGTGCGGCTGAGAGCTTCGAGCGGACGGCGCAGGAGCAGCCCCCATTTGCCACCGGAGCAGTACTGGACCATCAGCAACGCGAGACCGCCGATGCACAGTCCCCAAGTCCACATGGTGCCCAGCATCCAGGCGCGAAGTGCGTGGTCCCACCCCAGGCCATCTTGTGCCTGACCAAGGAATGCGAGAATCACTGCGATCACGGCGAAGATGGCTCCGATCATGAGAGCGCGGGTCTTCCAGGCGTCGACAAACGCCGGTGCGCGCAGATCTCCTGGGAGTCGCTTCGCGTGCGGGTTGTGAGCCGTATCCATTTGCGTTCGTCCTATTGCTCGGTTCTCAGTCCTTCGTTTGTAGTTGCCCGTCTCTGGTCCTTAGTCCTCTTCATTTCTGAGCCGGCTTGCTGAGTGGAATCGTGATCTTCGGATCGGCCGGATACGCCGGAGCCATGCCGGGAGTTCCCTGGCTCGCAATTGGCGGATACGCTTGCACTGCCGTCGCAGGCAGCGTCCACGGCTCGGCATAGGACTCAGGCAAGCCTTTCTCGCTGGCGATCTCCTTGAGATCTTTGATCTGGACGCCTGCAGGAACATCCTGCGCGGTAGCCGCCTGGCTTAACTGAAGCGCGCGAATGTAAGCCGCGACCGCCCAGCGGTCCTCGGGCGTCAATTGCGCCGAGTAATCAGGCATGGCGCCGTAACCGTGAGTCATCACATAAAAGTAGTGCGAGATGGGCTGCGACAGGCGCACTTGGTCGTGGAGATTGCCGGCCGGCTTGAAGCCGCGGTTGACGATCTCGCCCTCGCCGTTGCCCACGCGCGAGTGGCAAGGCGTGCAGTAAACGTTGAACCGTTCCTGGCCTCGCCCGAGCACTTCTATCGTCACCGGGAATGGCATCAGGTTCTGCTCTTCCTTGTAGCCATTCGCCCCCTGGACCACACCGGTGTAGAAGTAGCTGTCGTCGTGCAGTTGTCCGCGAGCCACGGTGTTGAGAACCTGCGGACGGGCCCCGCGATGGTCGGGAAATAACTCCGAGCCGCGTTGCGGGAACATTCTCGGCTGGTGCTGCATGTCCTGGCGGCAGCCGGCGAGGAGGAGTAGAGCGCTAAACACCACAGCGCCCAGAACTCGCCGCGAACGATTGCCCAGCACAGTCTCTCGACCCCTGATCTCTGATCTCTGATCTCTGACCACTGACCGCTGGCCACTGGCCACTGATCTTTGATCCCTGATCCCTGTTTCCTGTTCCCTGTTACTGAGGTGGTTCATCAGTAGTCCACCTCCACGACTGAGGTCGGCGCGAAACCCGCGAGGTACGCTTTCGTCTCTGCAAGATTGAACTTGGGATCGAGCGCCTCCAGGCACAGGAAAAACTTGTCCGTCGTCGCTCCATCGCGGAAGCTGGGCGCATTGAACAGCGGATGATAGAGCGCCGGAAGTCCGTTGAGCGCAAGCATGCCGAAAGCCGCCGAAAGACCGGCCCATAAAATCGTCCACTCGTAGGCGGGAACGATGAATGCCGGCCAGGAATACAGCGGGCGGCCGGCGATGTTCAGTGGATAGGCGAGCACCGAAACCCAGACCTCGAGTGCAAACGCAGCCGCGCCGCCCATCAGGCCGCCAATCAAGGTAACAAGCGGCACCTTATTGCGATGAAAACCGATCGCCTCGGCCGCTTCCTCCACGGGATACGGCGTGTAGCAATCCATGCGCCGCCAGCCGTCTTCGCGAGCCTTGCGCGCGGCCCGCACCAGGTCGCCCGGCGTCTCGAATTCGGCCAGCAGGCCGTAGGTTCCTTCGCGTGCAGGCATCAGTCAGCAGCCTCCGCCGCCTTTGGCTTGATCTTGGCCGCCGGCAGCAACATGCGAATTTCGTTCATGGGAATCATGGGAAGGAAGCGCACGAACAGCAGGAACATGAACGTGAAGAATCCCAGCGTACCAACGAAGGTCGCGTAGTCCCACTTGGTGGCGCGATAAGTGCCCCACGCGGACGGCAGAAAGTCGCGGTAGAGGCTGGTCACAACAATCACGAAGCGCTCAAACCACATGCCCGTGTTCACCACAATCGAGATGAAGAACATGAACGGGATATTGGTGCGCAGCTTGCGTGACCACAGCGTGGTAAGCGGAATGACCAGGTTGCAGGCGATCAGCGTCCAGTATGACCAGCCCATCGGGCCGAAGGCGCGATTCCAGAAAGCGAAAGCCTCCCAGTGATCCGCCGAATACCACGCCATGAACGCTTCCATCCCGTAACCGTAGGCGACGATGAATCCCGTCACCAGCATCACCTTGCCCATGTTGTCCATGTGGCGATCGGTGACCAGCGCCTCAAGGTGATAGAACTTGCGCAGCGGAATCGCCAGCGTCAGCACCATGGCGAAGCCCGAGTAGATGGCGCCGGCAACGAAATAGGGCGGAAAGATTGTGGTGTGCCAGCCGGGCAGAACCGCAACCGCGAAATCGAAGCTGATGACGGTGTGCACAGAGAGCACGAGCGGCGTGGCCAAACCGGCCAGCAGCAGCGACGCTGTCTCATAACGCATCCAGTGGCGGACCGAACCGCGCCAGCCCACCGAAAGCATGCCATAGAAATACTGAGCAATCCTCGATTGGGCCCGGTCACGCAACGTGGCCAGATCGGGCACCATGCCGATGTACCAGAAGACGACGGAGATGGTTGCGTAGGTCGAGACCGCGAAGACGTCCCACATGAGCGGCGATCGGAACTGCGGCCACACCGTCATGGTGTAAGGCAGGGGAAACATCCAGTAAGCCAGCCACGGGCGGCCGGTGTGGATCAGTGGGAACATGCCTGCGCACATGACAGCGAAGATGGTCATGGCTTCGGCAAAACGGCTGATGGAGTTGCGCCAGCCCTGCTTAAACAAGAGCAAAATCGCCGAGATGAGCGTGCCGGCGTGGCCGATACCGATCCACCAGACGAAGTTGATGATGGCGAATCCCCAGGCCACTGGTTGCGTGATCGCCCAGATGCCTACACCTTTCAGGAAGAGCCAGGTCACCGCTACCATGAGCACCGTGGCGCCGCCGCCGGCCACCGTAAAGAGGCCGAACCAGCCCATGGGCGTGTGCGGCGTGAGCACGATCCGCGCGATCTTCTCCGTGATCGAGCGGAAGGTCTGGCCCGGCGCAATGACGCGGTATTCGCCGGTCGCCGGATCGACCCAGTGCTCGGGCGGTTTCACTTCTTTGGTCGCCATGGTCAGCTCAACCCTTTGCCGGCGCGATTTCCGTCGGCGTCACTTCCAGTTCCTGGTTCAGGTTCAGTACTTCAGCCACATAGGTCGTGCGCGGACGCGTGTTAATGTCGGCGATGACCTGATAACTGCGCTGCTGCGCGCGCAGCTTGGATACCCGGCTCTCTTTGTCGTTGATGTTGCCGAAGGTGATGGCCTTGGCCGGGCAAGCCTGCTGGCAAGCCGTCACGATATCGCCGTCGCGAATGCCGCGGTTCTCCTTGTCGGCGGTAATCTTGGCTTCCTGGATGCGCTGCACGCAGTAGGAGCACTTCTCCATCACGCCGCGCGAGCGCACGCTCACGTCGGGATTGCGCATCAGCTTCAGGCTTTCTGTCTCGTAATCGCTCTGTCTCGTAATCGCTAAAGAGCAGGAAGTTGAAGCGGCGCACTTTGTAGGGGCAGTTGTTGGAGCAGTAGCGCGTTCCCACGCAGCGGTTATAAGCCATCATGTTCAGGCCTTCTGGCGTGTGCACGGTAGCGCCTACCGGGCAAACCTGTTCGCAAGGAGCGTTTTCGCAGTGCTGACAAGCCATGGGCTGGAAATGAGCGCGCGGAGCGGCCAGATCGCCTTCGAAATAGGTGTCGATGCGCAGCCACTGCATGTTGCGGCCGATGCGCACCTGCTGCTTGCCTACCACAGCGATGTTGTTCTCGGCATAACAGCTGACGATGCAGGCATTGCAGCCGGTGCAGCTGTTCATGTCGATCGACATGGCCCAGGCGTTGGCTTCGTTGTACTCCCAGTTGGGGAAGAGCGACGTGTTGCGTGTGGGCGTTTCGCGACCCTCGCCCTC